>CAZGXV010000044.1:0-28667 GCA_964529725.1 uncultured Roseibacillus sp. | reverse complement strand
ACGTCTGGTTCTTAGTGAGCCCATAGACAAAGTTGTCCATCACGACGTAGGTGAGATTGATGTTCTTGCGCGCGGCATGGGTGAGGTGGTTACCGCCAATGGAGTAACCGTCGCCATCACCGCCAAACACGAAGACATGCAGGTCGGGGCGGGAAAGCGAGATACCAGTTGCCAAGGGCAGGGCACGGCCGTGGATGAAGTGAATGCCGTGGGTATTCACGAAATAAGGAAAACGAGAGGAACATCCGATGCCGGCGACGCACACCACTTTCTCGTGATCGAATCCGAGCTTCTGGACAACATTAAAGAAGGAAGCCAAGACCGCAAAGTCTCCACAAGCCGGACACCAAGTAGGGTGGTCGGCCTTCAGTTCTTTCTTGGTCAATTTTTTAGGTTCAGCGGTTGTGGACATTGGTTTGATAAGCGAAGCGCTTGATTTGAAGGTTAAAATTTTAAAGGAGGTCCGAACGGGGAATGGCTATCACTGGGATGAAGAACGGAGGCAGAAAAGGTAGACAGCAGTTGGCGTTAAATTGCGTTTAGCGTTTAAGTTGAATTTCTTGGGAGTGAATGAGGATCTTGTTACGAATGGGGGCTGGGGTTTTAGACGCCACTCTAACCTAACACGTTTCTCATGACTTCCCAGCCAGCACTTCTTCAGCCTTGGTTACAATCTCCTTCACGCGGAAGGTGAGGCCTTGAATCTTGTTCAGGGACTGGATGGCTGGATTGCAGGTCTTCGCCCGCAGCATCGTGGCCAATTGCCCGAAACCGTAGACCCCGGGGTCATTAATCTCTGGCACCAGAATATGGGTAAAGCGACTGAACAACTCGTCCAGATTTGGGTTCAGCGGATGGATATGGCGGATGCCCAGCTGAGAAACCTTGTGTCCCTCCGAGTTGAGGCGATCAACCGCCTCGCGAATAGGGCCGTAGGTCGAGCCCCAGCCCACAATCAGGAGGTCGCCCGAGTCTTCGCCGTAAATTTCGGGCTCACCGTAGGTCTCAGCCAGTTTGATGAGCTTTTCGCGACGCTTGGTGCTCATCAGATCGTGCATCTTTGGGCTCCCGGAGGGGTGGCCCCACTCATCGTGCTCCAGACCAGTCACGACTGGATATTTGCCACTCGCAGACTTGGCTCCCGGAGGAGAGTGACGTGTCAGACCATCAAGCGGGTAGGGCTTGAAATCCTCGGGGCGCTCAGAAAGATCGAGATCGGGTTCGATCCAATTTTTCTCCAAATCAGGTTCTGGGAAAGCCTCGATACGGGTCGCAATGGCCTGGTCGGAAAGAATGACCACCAGCGTCGAGTACTCTTTCGCCAAGCGACAGGCCTCGATGGCGGTGTAGAAGCAGTCTTCGACATCGCGCGGCGCAAGGACCACCCGGGGCGAGTCTCCGTGCGATCCGTAAATTGCTTGCATCAAATCCGATTGCTCCACCGATGTCGGCATTCCCGTGGATGGTCCACCACGTTGGATGTTGACTACCACCAAAGGCATCTCAGCCATCGTGGCGTAGCCCATCGCCTCCGACTTCAAGGAAAGTCCTGGTCCGGAAGAACCTGTAATAGCGAGATGACCAGCATAAGAGGCGCCGATCGCCAGCGCCACTGCCGCCAGCTCATCCTCGGTCTGAATGAACATGCCCCCATACTTGGGAAGCTCGGAACGGAGCTGCTCCATGATCGTTGACCAAGGGGTGATGGGATAACCGGCACCGAAGCGGCATCCGCCCGCAATCAAACCCAGACCCAGCATCGTATTACCATCGGTCGACAGACGCTCCTGGCCGAGGTCGTTCTCACCCGGAGCCATCGGCATGTGGTTGATATCGTGCACTGGCCAGAGATAACCAGCGTCGAAGGCCATCATGGCATTGCGCAAAATGTCTTCTGACTTTTTACCAAACTTGGCGGCAATGATGTCCGAGATTTTCTCACGATCCAACTGATAGACCGAGCACAACATACCGAGCACGAAAATGTTCTTACCCCGAGACTTGGCGTTGCCGCCGATGGCCTCGATGGTCGCCGAAGTGAAGGGGACCCCAATGTGAATGATGCCTCGTTCCTCCCGAACCTCTTCCACCTTATCACTATCATAGAAACAGATGCCGCCATCCTTCAGCGCCGAAAGATGGTTGTCGTAACTGTCCTGATAGAAAGCAACCAAGGTATCCGACTCATCACCGGGATGGAGGACTTCGCCCGAACCGAGGTGAACTTGGAAAATCGAAGGACCACCCGAAATCGTGGACGGAATGGTCATATAGGTCATGACATCCTGAGCGGTCGTTCCGGCCAATTGGGCCAAAAAGGCACCGATCGATTGGATACCGTCTTGAGAATGGCCAGCGAGGCGGATGACCGCATTGCGGATCGAGGTAGGAGTGGCTGTGGCGCTCATTGAACTAGAGGTTTTCGCAAGGCGAAAAAAGGGGCGGCAAAGTAGGACGAAACCCGCGCTATGGAAAGGTTAAATCTCCGAATCGCCTAGAAAACCAAGAGATGCCAGCGAGAAGTGCCATTCATGACCCCGGTGCAGGCATTCGCTTCATTCTCAGTTCAAGCAACACTTCTTATACTTTCGTCCGCTTCCACAAGGGCAGGGGTCATTACGCTCAATCTTCTTCGGCTTCTGAGAAGGGGTGGATTGGCCAGCCACTTCGGGCGCAAACCATTGTTCGCCCCCCCGAATCGGCAGACTACGCTCGCTTCGATTGCGGTATCTCTTCTCTATTAAAGACATGAGCGCAAAGACCGGGTTGTCCACCGCATCCTCCAACAGTCGAATGCCATTGTCCTCGCTTTCTAGAATCTCCATCGTCAGGGCCCCAAACTCCTCGACTTCATTCTCTGCCGATTCCTCCAGTTCCTGGTCACTTCCCCACGCTATTTCTCCCGTCAAAAACCCATCCAACCAAGGAGAGAAATAGGGGGCCGCGGGGTCCATTGACTGTTCCGCATCCGGCCAAACGGAGACGTGGGGCTGATAAGTCCCTGCAGCCAAACCCTCTTCAATCTCGCGTGCATGCTCCCGCAGGGCATTCAACCAAATCTCCTTTTCCTTGCGGCTCTCGAAGGTCGGCGTCCACTCGTCACTTCCTTCCACCGGATCCCAGACCAGAATTGATCGCTCCTGATTGGAGAACTTGATTCCCGAGATGCACAGCGAAAGCAAAAAGCCATCCAGCTGGTCAACTCGTGCCAACGACCGCTGCGAACCATAGCGAATGAGGAAGTACTGCAGCTGTTCCTCGCGCGTGCCCTCCTTTGGAAAAGGCCCTGCCATCTCTTTCCGTTCCTCAACCGCCAAACGAAATTCCTCTTCTTGTAAATGGGGTTGAGGAGTCTCGCGATGGGACCGCACTCCCAGTTCTATTTCCACCTCTTCCAAGTCGCCAACGATGCTGATATTGATTCGATTGGCCTCGAACTGGGTGCGAATCGCAGCCAATTTTTCCTGAGCTTTTAAGTCACACAGCGCGGCCACCACCATCGCCCGCAAGTCGCGGTCAAAGTCATCCCGATCCAATAGCTCTCCCAGCACCGTCATCGCTTGTTGCCGATCTTCATCATTGCGCACCATCTTGGGAATGCCTTCCAAAACACCACAGATGGTGTCTGGATAATCGGGATTGTTTGCGATTGCCTCCAAGAAGGTCGGCAAAGCAGGCATCCCCAACAGACCGACAATTTCTGGGAAATCCTGCGCAAACCACTCGTCGTCAATATCGTCACATTCCATCGACAGAGTGACGAATTCCGGTGCCAAATCGGTATCACCCATTAGCGCCAAGGCACGCCAGGCATGGATCGAGACCGCCGACTCCTCGTCGCTTTGCTCGAAACTAAGATAGAAATCACTCGCCAAGTCGAGAAGCTCCTCCACCTCACCCTTCCCAAAACCGAGACTTGCGTAATGCGGCCAAGTTTTCTTTTGAAAATCAGGCTGCGGAAGAGCACTCAGCTTGGCGTAAATTTCGTCTCCAGTCATCGTTTGGCGACAGAAAAAAAACCTCAACCTCGGGCGCTAGCCAGCACCAAATGATATTTTTAGCATCCAAGATCCCATCCTTGGAGTAGGGTCTTAGGGTCAATATGAAAAAAACTGCTCTCTCGCTCATTCTCGGCACCGCTCTCGTCATCACCGCCCAAGGCAACCGCGCTATCCAAATGCGGGAAGTGAACTTCGAGACCGGCGTGATTGAACTCCACAACTTCGGCACCACGGAACAGGCTCTCGATGGCTGGAGATTCTGCAGCCATGATGAGAATCAGCTCCGACGTTATTCCACCTCCTCTGGCCTCAACGACCTCACCATCGCAGCAGGCGAATCCCTCTTCATCCACTTCTTCGGCGATCCTCCTGCCGACGACTCGAACGCCATCGGCATCGCTGGTCGGGGCAACTTTGCCGCTCCCCTTGATCGTGGGCCCTACGCCATCCAACTCTACAACGGCCGAGGATTCAGCAACGGCAACAACATCATCGACCACTTGCAGTGGAGTATCGACGGTGCCGACAACATCTCTGCTGATGAGCGTTCTGACGAAGCCCAAAGCGGGGGAGTCTGGACCAACCAGAGCCTCTGGATCGCCACCACTGCCGAGAGCGAAACAATCACCCTCACCGACGACACCGGCGGTATTTTACACAGCCCCGAGAACTACTCCGTCACCGAGCCCGCGCTCTTTCCCGAGACCTTGGAAATCACCGCAATCACAGCCACATCCGACGGCACTGTTACCCTCGCTTGGGAAGACCTAGGAGCCTTCGGAGACATCAACTACACCATCGAGACCTCACCTGACCTATCCGAAGAAAGTTGGGTGCCCGCGCTTGCCAACCCGGTTCAGACCACTTCGGTCAACCTCACGGACCAACCCGCCGGTCCGCGATTCTACCGCGTCCTTGCGGAAGTCTCATCCTAGAAAAAATCAGCTCTTCGCTGCCTGAAATTTATCTTCGTTTGGACACAAGTTTTGCTAAACTGCTGGCCTCTCGAATTTCTTTGATTTGACCGATGGAATCTTCACGCGCGATCCCCGAACAGGACAAACAACCGCCATCACTGGTGCCCACATCAGTGCCGAGCAGCGAGCGGCTTGCACAGCCCTTAACCGTCGAAGAACGCGCGGAATCCTGGAAGGCGGTCAACAAACTCCAGCGGGGGAACAGAGCTCGATTAATGCTTGGACTCCCGCTTTTGAGCGAAAGCTAACCGAATGGGGCGTTCCCCTCATTGATATCGCCCGCTTGGGAATTCGCGATGAAGAAGGCTTCCTCAGCCCCGCACAGCCCTTTGCGCAATCCTTGCCCAGTGGCGCCGAAGCCGCACCCTTTTTAGATACCGAACAAGAGGTCGTCTATAAACTCTTCGACCTTCGAAAATCAGGAGCCTTGGGCAAAAAAGTGGTTCTCGCAAATCCCGAACCCGACAAGACCGAGATCCAAAATCGCGATGCCACCCTCCGCGATACTCTGGAAAAATTAGGGCTCCTACATGCCGCCGGAGCCCATGCCACCGAGATTGTCGGCCTCTGCGAATCCTACAAATACCTCATTGCCAAACAACCTCTCGCGCAACCCATGGTGGACTTCGAGAGCGACCAAGCCTCTGCCTTGCAGGCCATGAAGGCCGTGCAGTTTTCCTTTTCCGGGCTTCGTAATTTTGGCGCTGTCACTTGGAT
The DNA here is from genome assembly GCA_964529725.1 of uncultured Roseibacillus sp. GTDB lineage: Bacteria > Verrucomicrobiota > Verrucomicrobiia > Verrucomicrobiales > Akkermansiaceae > Roseibacillus. The sequence goes on along the minus strand of CAZGXV010000044.1, from coordinate 22,972 downwards.
CCTTGATCGGGCTTGGCTCGTAGCCGACCTCCACGAGCGCAACATTATGCGCGACGCCGCTGGCCAACCCACCATCATCGACGCCCTCACCGGGACCGTTCCGCCTAGCTTCGAGGAACGGTTTCCATCGCTCGCAAACGCCATCGAAGATGCCCGCCACCTCCGCCAAGGTCTGCCTCCCCTCACTCGCAACCGCTTCGAAGAAGTGCCGGACGAAGAGTTATAGGGTGGCTAGCAACTTCCTCTCATCAAGAGACGGCTCAACAAACAAGCGTCGAGAAAGGACGCACTAGCTAAGCCACGCGGTCGCCGGTTCCAATCTCGCGTCCGCCTTCTTTCTCACGAATTTGCAGCCAAATCGTTTCCTTGGGGAAGAGGTCTGGGAAGAGGTCAGCCCATTCCGCGACCACGATTCCTCCTTCTTCCAAGTAGTCGTCCCAACCCAGACGCAAGACTTCGCCTTCGCTTTCCAAACGATAGAGGTCGAAGTGAAAAACTGGCAATCGGCCGCCTTCGTACTGCTGCAGAAGGGCGAACGTAGGGCTGGTGACCACTTCTTCGCTCCCGAGACCCTTTAACAAACCTTTTGTAAAGTGCGTCTTGCCCATTCCCAAGCCACCGACCAAGGCGACGACGCTCCCTGAGGGCAAGTTTTTCGCGAATTTTTCCCCGCATTGGAGAAGACTTTCGGGGCTAGGGCAAAAAATAGGAAAATCCATCTTCGTTTCTGTCAAAAAAACCTTGCTGCAAGTGGTCGGGTGTGGTGAATTCCCCGCCCGTCGCGAGACTAGACCGTTCGAACCGTGTGTCGAACCTTGCTCCGGGCAATTTAACCTTTTTCAGATAAGACCATGGCATACGCAGTGATCAAGACCGGAGGCAAGCAGTACCGCGTGGCGGCTGGCGATAAGATCGACGTCGAGAAGCTCGACCTCGAAGTAGACTCCGAGACAACTTTCGACCAAGTATTGATGGTCAATGACGGAAGCTCCGTTCGGATTGGCAGCCCTGTCGTTGATGGTGCTACCGTTTCCGCCAAAGTGCTCGACCAGTTTCGCGGACCCAAGGGTGTCGCTTTCAAGTTCAAGCGCCGCAAGGGTTACCACAAAACCAAAGGCTTCCGCCGCCACATGACCAAACTGGAAATCACCGGCATCAACGGCTAAGTCGCTTCGCTTTTTAAAAATCGGACGACTAAAGACTTCACAACTAAAATTCTCTGAGACAATGGCACATAAGAAAGGACAAGGATCGGTTAAGAACGGACGCGACTCACGCAGTAATCGCTTGGGTGTGAAAAAGTTCGGTGGCGAATCCGTCATCGCCGGAAACATCATCATTCGTCAGCGTGGCACCAAGTGGCACCCCGGCAAGAACATTGGCATGGGCAAGGACCACACCCTTTTTGCACTCGTTGATGGCAACGTCTACTTCGACCGCAACGGCCGTCGCGTGAACGTCGCAGCGGACTCCGAAGCGGTTGTCGCCAACTAGGCTCACCATCTTCTCCACTTTCCAAAAGCGACCATCCTCCGGGATCGTCGCTTTTTTCATTATGTTTGAAATCGTCCTCGTTGAACCGGAGATTCCCCACAACACCGGTGCGGCCGGCCGACTGGCAATTGCCACCGGCTCGCGTCTCCATCTCATCCAACCTCTCGGTTTTTCTCTCGACGAAAAAGCGGTGCGCCGCGCCGGGCTCGATTATTGGAAGCATGTTGACCTCACTGTCTGGAAAAGCTGGAGTGAGTTCCAAGCAGCCCATCCTCAGGCCAGGCAATGGTTTCTCACCACCAAAGGTAGTAAAAGTCTTTGGGAGGTGGAATTCCAAGCGGGCGACCATCTCGTGTTTGGGGCCGAAACTCGCGGTCTATCCGATGAGATCCACGCCACCCTCGAACCGGATCAGCGCATCCGTATTCCCATGGCTGACGGGCCCATCCGCTCTCTCAACCTCGCCACCAGCATCGGCATCGTTCTTTACGAAGGCTATCGGCAAGTCGGAGCGCGGAACCCCAGCTCCACTCAACCCAGCTGAAATCCAAGGCAAGGCTCGGACTCGACTTTGCAGGATCAGATCCTAGGGTTTTCCCACTTGTTCCTCCATGTGGTCAGATTGGCGGCTGTTCTTTGGCTGGCGTGTCCCGGTCTTAAGGCTGAGAACCCGGCAGAACTCTTCCAAGCAGGACGTTTTCAGGAGGCCGCTAACGAGCTTACCGACCGGGTCGAAGCCCTCGAGGCTCTTCCGAATCCGAGTCCCGACGATCAACGCGAACTCGCGAATACTCTTTTGGCTTTGGGAATGTCCTACCAATCCATGGGGCAAGAAAAGGGAGCCATCGCTCATCTCGAGCGAGCATTGGAACTGACGAAGTCCCTTGATATCAAAACAACTGACCGGGCGCAATTCTTCGATACTCTTGCCCGCGCCCAACAGCAGGCCGGACTCCTCGATGAAGCCGAAGCAAATTTTCGACAGTCACTCAATTGGAGCGAAAAAGAACAAACGCCTGAGGCCGCTGATTGGCAGGGCCTGACCCGCGATCACTTAGGCCTTCTTCTGCTCACGCGCGGGAACTATCAGGAAGCCGGAAAGCTCATTCAGCGCTCTCTCGCTCAAACCACTCCCGAGCAACCACGGCTTCTCGCCCAGCGACATCACTATCTAGCCCGCTACCTCCACAGTATTCGAAATTATCATCGAGCCATCAAACATGCAGAAACTTCGCTTGAGATCGGGAGAAACTATTCGGACCTCGACTTGGCCTCCTTCCTCGATTTACTCGCGTTGTCCCGCTACCGGGCGGGCGATCCCGAAGGAGCGGAAACCGCTCTTCTCGAAGCCCTCGAGCTCTTGCGCCAGCAACCCATCACTCTCCAACGAGCCCGGGGCGAGGCAGAAATTCTCAACAAAGTAGGCCAGTTTGCGCTCGAAGAAGAAGTCACCCTTGCCCAATCGTCGTTCCAAGAAGCACTCGATGGTTTGCTGGAATGGCTGCCGGAGGACCATCCCTCGCTGGCGGTCTACTATAACAATCTCGGGCTGGCCGCCATGCGGATGGGTGACCATCATGAGGCAAAGAAAAAATTCACCCGAGCGATCGCGATTCTCGAAGACCAAATCGACGGGCTCCAACTGGGCCACCAAAGACTTGCCGAGTGGAAACAAAATCTGGCCTGGAACGCCCTCCTGAATGGGGACGAAGTCGCGCTCAAAGGCCTAGTCGCTGAGGCCTGCACCGAAGCAGAAGCGGTTCTTCTTCATCTCTTGGAGAACGGGAGCGAGCAAGAACGACTCAACTTTCTCACCCACTTCGATCTCTATTCCCTCCCTGCTGCTGCTGGGGAAGCAAAGCTCCTCCAAGGCCTTCTGCAGAGAAACAAGGGGAAGCTTCTAGACTCCTTGATTTCAAGAGAACGGGCCGATCGAGCTGGGGCAAGTTTGCCAGCAGGTTCTGCCTTTATTGATTTTGTGCGCTATCGCAGGCCAAAGGGCATGCCAAAGGGCAGGGCTTGGGCGATGGCTTATGGAGCTATCCTGGAACGCCCGAATGCTCCCGTCCAATTCATTCCTCTCTCAGAAGAAAAGATACTTCTCCGTTGGTTAAAGGTCGTCGCCGAACGTCTCGACTATCGTTCCTTAGTCATTGGTGGTCAGCAACCAGAGCCACCTGTCCTCCGGCTCGAAGGTGCTCTGCACCAGCTTCATCAACACTTTCTGACACCGCTTCTCGACCAAATTCCCGACGACACCCAAACCCTCATTCTCTCACCCGACGGAGCCCTCCATTTTGCACCGTTTGCCGTTTTCCTTGATGCCGAGAGACAATTTTTTGCTCATCAAAAGCATGTGGTCTACAATGTCTCTTCGCGTCGAGATATCTTCGAAAACAGTTCTCAGTCCGACCGCGACGATCTTGCGGAGCGAGCAAACCTCGCAACTGGGCCGTGGATGCTCTTTGGGATGAGCCAGTTTGGTGCCTCTGCGTCGTTGGGAAAGGATAACTCTCCCATTCTCGAGACTTTCCCGGACCTCCCCCATGTCGAACACGAACTGGGCGAACTCCTCAAAATTGCGCCCGCAAACAGTCAAAAAGTCCTAAATCCGGAGCGACCGGAATCCGCGCTAAAGAATCTCTCCGACAAACCCACCGTGTTGCATCTTGCCACCCACGCCTTTTTTCGAGGCCGGGAAGAAGGCAACGTTCTTTTCGATCTTGATGCCCAGCCGGACATTCTTTTGCAGTCGGGGCTCGCTCTCTCCGGCCCCAACGGGAACGAGGATGGTATTCTCTATCCTCACGAAATTGCTCACCTTCCCCTTGAGGAGACCGAGCTCGTTAGCCTTTCCGCCTGCGACACCGCGCTGGGGACGCCAGTAGCGGGGGAGGGAGTACTGGGCTTGCGCAGAGCGTTCGCGCTCGCTGGTGCGAAGCGTCTCCTTCTCACCCTTTGGCAAGTACCCGACAATTCCACCGCCGACTTCATGGCCGACTTCTACCAAGAGGCCCTTCGGACCAACAATCCCAGTCAGGCCCTCTGGCAGCTACAAGGTCGTCTTTTGGACAAAGAAGCAGGATTCTCAGAAGATGATGCTGCTCTTGAGGAAGCGGTCTTGCGCTACGGCCCCTTTCTCATCACTCATCGCGGCCCCATTCCTGAGGCTATCATTTCAAGCAGTCCGCCCATCAAAAAACAGAGCGTCTTCTGGTGGCGCTACCTTTTGTGGATCGTCGTTTTCGGGGGCTTGATTGCCGTTCTTTTGCGCATCTCCTCGCGACAAAAGAGAAGGTCAACTGTTGTAGGAACCGACTAGCGCTTGCTGACCTTTGCGCTGCGCAACCCAAAAAAGCCAGAACGCCGAACGAGGGCGTTCTCACTCGCATTGCGTTGTCGCGCAACCTTCTCATTCGAGCCACTCGACGATTGCGAGGCTTCGGAACTAGCCACCACTGGAGCCCCTTGAAACACCTTCACCGCCTTGCTTCGCTTGGCCTTGGCATCAGTGGCATCACCGCTTCTCAATGCAGGGAAGAGGCCTACTGAGGGACTGCTCGTAGCTGGAGTGTCGCCTTCATTTCCTTCGAAAAGCGTGCTCTCAAACGCCCCCGTCGATTCTAAAGTGCCCGCCAGAATCACATTCGAGCCCAAATCAATAGTGCCATGATTCACCCGAAGAAAAATACGCCCGTTCCCTTCATTAGCGGTGAGAGGTCCACTCACCAGTATCTGTCCTGTCTCGGCGGCACTGATTTCGACATCACTGCCAGCATCGATGGTACCACTTTGCAGCACGGCATTGCTGAGGTTGCCGGACAGAGGCTCAATTCCCTCACCACTGCTACTAGATGCCTCGTAGCGAACTTGGTTGCCGCTGAATATCCGAGTCGCACCTTCCGAGACAATGCGGGTAGAGCTTAGCACGTTTGTGCTTCTCGCCGCCCCCAAAACGACATCGCCTGAGGTAGAAGTGATTTCGGCATTAGCCACCGTCAATAAGCGCGTAGTAGGAGAGGATTGACTTCCCAAATCGACGATGAAGTCAACGCTCTGGCCACCCTCCAACAGGGCGAGTTCGCCTGCCGGTGCCACTTCACTCACCACCGTCACTAACTCGCCTACAGTGATATCACCAGAGAGAGAAACCCCGGTCTGCGGGCTTAGGATGACAACTCGCCCATTGGAGGCCAGACTCCCCCCAAAGCGATGATCGCCCAACCGAGCATTCAAGACGCTGAGGCGATTGAGAACAGTGGCATTCCCCACATGCGGCAAAAATTGAAAGGACAGAGAGCTTCCCGAACTTTGGCTCACTCTCTCCCAATCCAAGACTGCCGCCCGATTGAAAGTAATGATCGCAGCATCACTCGCAACGTCATAGACACAAGATGCCGCACCCACATCCGAGATGGTTGGGCCGTGCAGCATGCCCGCGCACAGCGGAGTTTGTCCGTGGGCCAAGCACCCGCTCCACAGCAAAACACTGGTGGCCAAGCTTCTCTTCTTCCTCACCATCATTCTCCTAACCGAGGAGACTGGCAGGCTATTTTTTCTTTTCGAGGATATTGTTGGACTCCAGTCAGACCTCTCGAGAAGTCATCAGTCGGTGGCATTTTTGAGATTCACTTCAAAATCGAGCTCCCTACTTAGAAAAGTGAACTTATCGGTGGCCTGTTCAATCCGCTTCGAGGTGGGAGTGCCCGCCCCATGACCGGACTTGGTTTCAATACGAATCAACATCGGCTCGGGGCCCTTGTTCGCCGCCTGCAAAGCAGCGGCGAACTTAAAGGAATGCGAAGGCACCACCCGATCGTCGTGGTCCGAAGTGGTGACCATCGTTGCCGGATAGGTCGTTCCGTCTTCTAGATTATGATAAGGCGAATAGGCCTTCAAAGCCTTGAACTCCTCCACCTCATCCGGCGAGCCATACTCCGCCTGCCAGGCCCAACCGATGGTGAACTTGTGAAAGCGCAACATGTCCATCACTCCCACCGCAGGCAAACAAGCGCCGAATAACTCTGGCCGCTGCACCATGCAAGCACCCACTAACAGTCCGCCATTAGAACCACCCGCAATCGCCAGCTTGGGAGGGGAAGTGTAGTTTTCTGCAATGAGGTATTCGGCGGCAGCAATGAAGTCATCGAAGACATTCTGCTTCTTGAGCTTCATTCCCGCCTGATGCCACTCCTCGCCATACTCACCACCGCCACGAAGATTGGGAGAAGCATAGACCCCGCCCATATCTAGCCAGGTCATCGTCACCGGGGAGTACCCCGGCGTCAGGGAAATATTAAATCCACCGTAGGCATAGAGGTAAGTGGGGTTCTGGCCATTACGCTCGAGCCCTTTTTTATAAACAATGAACATGGGGACGCGTGTCCCGTCCTTCGATTGATAGAAGACTTGCTTAGTCTCATAGTCATCTGGATCGAACTTTGATTCCGGCCGCTGATAAACCACCGACTGGTTACTAGAAATATCGTAGCGAAAGATGGTGCCCGGGTCAGTAAACGATGAATAGGCGTAGAAGGTCTCTTTGGCATCTGCTTTCCCACGAAACCCTCCCGCACTGCCCAAGCCTGGAAGCTCCACCTCACCCAACGCCCTGCCATCCTCCGCAAAGCGTAGGATCTGGCTGTGGGCATCCTTCATGTAGTTGGCTATCAGGAGCTCTCCCACGTGAGAGACTGAGCGAAGAGTGGCCTCGCTTTCGGGAATGACCATTTTCCAATTCTCAGGCTCCGGATTCTTCAAATCGACCGCAACCACTTTCTGACGGGGGGCATCGAGATCAGTACGAATGAGAAAGGTCTCTCCCAGATTAGTGACGTAGCTATAAGAGGCATCAAAATCAGCAAACAATTCCACCACTTCGGCATCGGGTTCGGTGAGGCTTTGATAGAAAAGGCCGTTCTTGGTATCGGTGCCTTGGGAAACGTAGAATACGAGATAGCGTCCATCTTCGGTCACTCCGGCGTTGAGACCCCAGAGAGGTTGGTCAGGACGTTCATAAACGAGTGTATCGTTCTCCTGAGGCTCGCCAATGCGATGGTAATAGATTTTCTTATCAGTGTTCTTGGCAGTGTATTCATCACCTTCTTCGGGTTCAGCGAAGCGACCGTAGTAGAAGCCCTTGGAATCCTTGGACCAATCGGCACCCGAGAATTTAGACCACTTCAAGTGGTCGGAAAGGTCTTCTCCACTCTCGATGTCGCGCACCTTCCACTCGACCCAATCAGAACCAGATTGGGAGAGGGAGTAGGCCATCAACTTCCCATCGGGGGATATGCTGTAATCGCTCAAGGCAACAGTGCCGTCTCCGGAAAGGGTATTGGGGTCCAAAAGAATCCTTCCTTCCTCAGCTAGAGAACGGGTGGTGTAGAGGACAGACTGATTTTGAAGGCCATCGTTTTTGGAAAAAAAGTAACGGTCTCCTTCGCGAAAGGGGAGGCCGAATCGCTCGTAGTTCCACAGCTCCGTGAGGTGTTCGCTAATAGCTTCCGAACCAGGAATATCTGCCAAATACTCTTGGGTGACTTCGTTTTGTTCGGCAACCCATTTTGCAGTCGCCTCCGAATTCAGATCCTCAAGCCAACGATACGGATCGGCCACTTTAACTCCGTGTAGGGTATCAACAGTATCGCCAGGGCGGGAATCTGGATAATCAAAGGACATAGGTTCAGCTAAAAGGGAGACAGGGATCAGGCTAAGAAGAGTCCGAATCATGAGAACCGAAGCTAAAGACTACCGAGTTCCCTGACGAGTGAGAAAATCCGAATGGTGAGGCGACTGTTACTGCCGACCAGTTGATGAAACCAATGACTAAGAATCGAGCTCTTCAACATTCCGCAATGAAAGGTGATCGGTAATTTGTTGGGTTAAATGGAACGAGTAAGCAAACCGCGAACCCGGATATCAGCACCCAATTGGTGATAGACCACTTTTTCCAATCGAGGGCGCCTTGCAAGCTCCTGAACTCCTTCGCCTGCTACTGCCGGAACTGAACCACCACAAACTAGAGGAGCGAAATAGGAGACCCATTCATCGACAAGCTTTTCGTCGAGAAGTTGCCCAACAAGAGTTCCACCTGCTTCTACCAAGAGGGATTGAATGCCTTCTTGCGCCAACTTGCTCAAATCTTGTCTCAGGTCGCCATTGAGAAATCGAGTGGGCCCACCTTCATTTGCGGTCAAAAGATGAGCGCCTTCGGGAAGCCCCCCTTGTATCTGGCGACTCACCACCAATCGCATCGGCTGCCTGATCTCTTTTCGATTACCCCGATAGTCTAAGCGCGGGTTGTCGTTGCGAGCTGTTACTCCACTGGTCAGAATGGCATCGACTTCGCTTCGCAAGACTTGCACATCGGCTCGAGCTTCTTTGCCAGTTAACCATTGCCCTTCACCAGGAGGACGGGTGATGCGCCCATCCAAACTCATCGCTGTTTTAACGATGATCCACGGCATTCCGTGTTTTTGGACTTTGAAAAAAGCGCGATGCAAATGCTCCGCCTCTTCTTTCAGGACATCGGTGATTACCTCTAGTCCGGCATCTTGCAGAATCTCGCGAGCCACTCCCCGGTGGGCAGGATTCGGATCCGTGGCCGCCCAGACCACGCGCTGAATTCCATTCTCTCGAATAGCCTCAGTGCAAGGGGGTGTGCGACCAGTAGTAGAGCAAGGCTCCAAGGTAATGAAAATCTCACCCCCCTCAGGATCGTTTCCTCGAGCACGACAATCGGCAAGGGCCTCTCTTTCCGCATGAGGCTGACCAGCTGCCCGATGATAGCCCTTACCCAAAACTACACCCTCGCGAACCACCACCGCCCCCACCGAGGGATTGGGACTGGTGAGGCCTACCCCCTTTGCTCCCTCCACGAGCGCCATCCGCATAAATTTCTCGTCGTTTTTGCTCTTCACGGGATGGGAAAAAGTTTGGGAATAACCGGGTGATAAAAATGAAACAACTCGCCCTTCACAGTGAGATTGGATTTATAAGCGCTTTCCCCACACTTGTTCGAGAAGTTGTTGTTGGCGGGGAACACTTGGAGTGACAATGGGGAACACGGCTTTGGGTCACTTATTCGCAAAGAGAAGAAGAAGGTTTTAATGATAAAAATAAAAATTACCGATCCTTCCTTTGGGCACAAGCTTGAGCCAACGACTGTACGAGGCTTTCGAATTCCTCGTCTTCGACTGCTTTGAGTGGGTGAAAACTGAAACGTTGGTAGTCATGAAGGTCGAACAAGCGTCGATAAGATTGAGTCGGAAACTCGGGAAGATTTCCCTGTAACCAATGGGCGAGAGTCAAGCCTGCTGGTCTCGTCCCGAGAAGTGATTCCATCTCGGGTACGAGTTTGGTCAAGGCGTTTGGCTCTGCTTCCGGTAGTCGGTGTTTGGAAGTTGCCACGTCCTCTTTACGAACCCGAGAACCACTGAGTCGCCAGACCACAAAGGCGAGAAGAGCGACGGCAATGATTACTAGCACAAGGTTGACCCAGCCCCGGTTGCTTTCGCTGGCTCGCCAGAGTTGGAAGTCTTCTCGAAAGCGTTGGAAGGTATCAGCTACCCGTTCTTTGAGATTAGGTTGGGGTGAATCGAGGGTCAACCAGGTTGCAGGAGTGAGGTCGACGTCCGTCCATTGCCCGCCAGTCCACACGTCGCGATTCACGGTGATTCGTTTTTCTTCGCCTTTGATGTAAATGATTTGTTCTTCCTCAATTTGAGTCTTCTTTCCGCCCAGATAAGCCCGGCACCAAGCGTGGGCATGGGTGCCACGCAAGTTGTATTCATTTGCTCGCGTGGAAGGCTCTTGAACAGCAAAACCAACTGCGTAGTGGGAAGGCACACCCGCAGCTCGAAGAAGCAAGGTGGTCGCAGTGGCAAAGTATTCGCAATGTCCTTCGCGAGTGTCGGTTAAGAATTCGCTGAGAGCGGTTTTGTTGGCTCGGTTTTGAATCCGGAGATGGGTGGTGTAGCGAAAGTTCTTTTGGAAATAGGACTGAAGAGCGGCGATTTTCTGCTCATCGCTGAGCTCATTGAGTTTGAGTTTAAGGGAGAGCGAAAGGATTTCCCGGGCCTCATTGGGGTCCTGAGGAAGCTTGAGGGAAGTCGTCTCCATCAACTGCCCGGCGCGAATCAGTTGGGTAGGATGAGCTTCTCGGAGAGAGCTATCTGGCCCCGTCCAAATCTCCATGTCGATCACGTTGCTGGCATTGACCGCGAGAAGGGTTCCGAGTTGGCTTTGCTCGATACTATCAATCTCGGTGGCTTCAGCGAAAAGTTCGGGGGCAGGTGGACAGGGGAGAGGCTTGCGATTGCTGCTGACCGCTCCTCGTAGGCGAAGCCGGAAGCGGGAGCTCTCTCTCTCATCATTGATTTGAAAGCCTTCGGTGGTGAAAGCAAATTCGCCGGTATCCTTTTCGTCGGCGATGGTGAGCAAATCCTCGAAGGAGCGGTCATAGTCCCGGAAGTCCGGGTCGAAGGATTGCCACTTGCCCGAACGATAGTTGTTGTAGGCAAGAGTCATGAGACGGGGAGGGGGCTGCTGGCCCTCGGGGACCGAAACCCGCCACTCGAGACGACGACTCAGCTTGAGCTCTCCCAGTTTGCCAATGGCAGTATTTTGTTCAATGGGTGGTTCGCTGCCTTGGCTACTGAGAAATCCTCCTCGCTTGACCCAATGATAGAGTTCCACCACACCGCGACTACTGGCCATCGAGCTTAGGCTGATGAGAAGGGCCATCACAAACCAGGGAATCAATCTCCGTTGTTTGCTACGATTGGCATAGTAGAAAGCGAGACCAGCCAACAAGACCATGATGGTGAAGTATTGCCACTGGTGCTGAAAACCGGCGGCGGTAAAGGCGGTCGCTAGCAATGTGATTGCGAAATAAGGATAACCGAGATGAATACGTGACTCGGGCACCACCTTGCCAAGCTTGCGCTCTCGTTTCAGCCTTTGTCGGGCTACCACCGAAAAGACCGAAGTGGGAACCGCTGGAGCTTCCCCATACTGCTGAGCTAATATCAGAGGAAGAAAAATGAGAGGCAACCACTCGATAAAGGCAAGTAAGGCAGTAGGGCCGGAAAGATTGAGCGAGTGAAAGCCCACCGTGCCCGCTAGTGCGGTGAGGGAAAGAATCCAAGCCCGCGAGTATCCTCGGCCATCGAAACGCCAGCGCCAGTTGAGCCAATGGCAACCCTCCACCAACAAGGCGGCCCCCAACGCGAGCAGGGCATGATTGGTGAGATAGCCCCACGTCATCAAGGTCAAACCCAGTAGAAGCCGTGGTGGTCCGGGGAAGTGGTTAGGCGCGGAGAGATTCATGACATCTGCAGTTGGTTGGCCGCTCGCGATAGATCGCGCTCGATGGAGCCAATACGAAGGAGGTGGACGTGAGAAACAGGGTGTTCGCGAAATTCTTTTTCTGTTTCCTCATCAACGATCACGAAGGCGGTTGGCTCGAGCCCTTGGGATTGCAGTTGGGTGAAAAAGGTTTTTCGCGCAGGTGACCAATTGGGAAAAATCAGAAGGATGCCAGTGAGGTGTTCGCTTTCGCGACTCACTAAGGAACGAAGGTTTTCGAAGTTGAGGGAAGCGCGCGCTTGCACGGTAGCGAGAATCTCTAACAGCTTGCTCCGCCGGGCCACTCCTTGACCAGCTGTGATGCGATAGCTTTTTTCCCCGATAAACATAAGGTCGAGAAGACACTCGCTGGTATCCATACTGGCGACGAACGAGGAGGCCACCGAAACCGCTTCCTCGAATTGTTGCCCGGGCGAACCCGAGGTATCGAGCACGATGCCATAGTGGGGAAAAAAGTTATCTTCGTACTCGCGCACCACGGGTGCACCGGTCCGGGCCCACGACTTCCAATCCACCGAACGCATGGCATCGCCGGATTGATAATCACGGAGATGAAGAAAATCCCCGGTCTGTCCAATGCTGTTGGAGGCCGCTTCGCCTCCGAGGTGGAGGTGCGCTTGGCCGGCTAGAGAAAAATTTTCCAAAGGATAGCGTTTGGGCAAAACGATGATGTGATCTGGAGGCGCCTCCACTGGACGACAACGCTGGAAGAGGCCAAAGGGATCGGGTAAAAGAACACGCATTTCACCTAATTTGAGAAGGCCGCGGTGTTGAGGCGTGAGGCGGAAGGTCACTCTCCCGGTTTCTTTGGGAGCGAGACGGCGCGGGGACTGGGTAGCCTCTAACAGGTCAAAGCCTCGCTCTCGCTCTTGCAGCCAAGTCCATCGATAATAGAGCATAGTGCGGTCCACAAGATTACGCTTTTCTTCGCCAGGTTCGGGAGTGTTGGCAAAGGTCTCGAAGTCAGGCGTAGGGTCAGGAGGCCACTCTTCGAAGGTCATCGCCGACAGGGTACGGTGATGCTTGTTCTGAACTTCTACGGTGTAGTTCAGTTCCTGCCCCACGCTGCCAAACTCGGGGAGGGTGCGCCGGGCGGAGACTCGGGTGTGGCGACAAAAGACCCACAGCAAACCAGTAGTCAACGCACAAATGGCGAAGCAAAAAATCATGTAAATTGCCGATTCTTCGACATTCGTGCCCAAGACTGCGGCCACTGTTGAGAAGAGAGCCAGACCCCAACCAAATGAACGAACGCGGCGAGCCATACGCCATCCCCAACGCCCGGTGCGTCGATAGTTCTTGTGGAGAAATCTGAGACGGGCTTCGCTCACCACGTTAATCTAAGCCTTTTTTTGGGAGGACCAATGAGGAAAAAGAGTTTTGTCAGAAATAGGATGTCTTAGCTTTCGCACGAAATTCTCCGAAGTGATCGATTCTAATCAGTTCCAAATTTGTCCGCTTGCGACTCTACTCATTTCCTCTTTGTGGAAAAGCTTTTGAGCCATACAATCGTGAGTGAATCATCATTAGCTTTGATAGTCTTTGAACAGAAGCGAGGATTCGAACAGAAAATGCAGAACGCGATTTAATAATACCTGAGTATGATAAAGCAATTCTTCGCCAGACTTACCCCCATTCAAACGTTGGTTTTTGGCTACGCTTCCTATGTTATTCTAATTTTTGTTCCGCTTTGTCTCCCGCTTACCTGGAAATTCGAGCACATCGGACTGCTGGACCATCTCTTCATGGCGACCTCAGCTGTGAGCACTACTGGTCTGGTGACGGTGAATACGCCTGATGCCTACAACTCTTTGGGCCAGTTCATTTTACTTCTTGGCTTTCAGATTGGTGGGCTCGGTTACATGACCTTTGGCTCCTTCGCCATTATGGCCTCGCGGGGGCGCGTTTCTGACTCGCGTGTTAAAATTGGCAAGGCTGTCTTTTCAATGCCCGACTCTTTTGAGCCCGTTTCTTTCATTCGACGAGCTGTTATTTTCTCGGTCTTCATTGAGCTTCTCGGTGCCTGTGGACTCTATTTCGCCTTTTCGCGAGCAGGGGTGGAGTCACCCTTATGGCCAGCAATCTTCCACTCAGTTTCCGCCTTTTGCACCGCTGGCTTTAGTATCTTTCCGAACAGCTTGGAATCATTTCGTTCGGACATTTGGGTCAACGCTATCATCTCTGCGCTGAGCATTTTCGGTGCTATTGGATTCATCGTTATTTCCGATCTCTGGATTTTTCTTCGGTCTCGAACCCACAAGATCACTCTGACAAGTAAGATTATTCTAACAGCCACTTTTGGAGGGATGTCGATAGCAACAGTGGCTTTGTATTTCGATACAGGCATTGCTAGCCTAGCTGGGGGAGAACGTGTTTTAGTGGCGTTTTTCCAAGCGATGTCGTCACTTACCACGGTGGGTTTCAACACCCATCCCATTGGTCTCGTTTCCCAAGCTTCAGTAATGGTGACCATTGTTTTAATGATATTGGGAGCCTCCCCGAGCGGGACTGGTGGAGGGCTCAAAAGCACCTCATGGTCTGCCGGATTAGCTGCGGTCTGGAGCATGATTCGAGGGCGCCGAGAAACTACGTTCTTCGGCTACGTGGTTCCAAACCATCGCATTCAGGCAGCGTTTGCCTCTTTCACCCTTTATCTAATGGTCTTTGTGTTGGGGAGTTTCTTGCTTCTTCTCGCGGACAAACATCACTTCGAAGACATCGTTTTCGAGGTGGCCTCAGCACTCGGGACTGTAGGTTTGAGTCGAGGAATTACCGGCGACCTCAACGCGGTGGGGAAGGTGACGATCATATCCTTAATGTTTGTTGGTCGCGTAGGAGTGGTCTCGCTTGCTCTGGCGGCTCTCGCGGGCAGGAACGACGGCGATCCAAAGCCAGTTGATAACGAAGAGGCTGATCTGATCGTTTGAGGAGACGACGAGGAAAAGATGGCACCCAACATAGGCCACACTTCACAGGGCGAAGGACCACTAGGCGAACTAGAAGGGATTAGTCGAGTGCTTCTTGAGCCCTTGGACATCTTTGTCCGAACCCTTGAGCTGGTCTTTTTCCGAGTAGAAGGTATTTCCCACCACGAACTCTTCTGGTAGCCAAGAGCCGAGGGGAACTTCGACCACTTCGGCGCTTTCGAAGGCTCCCGCAATGCGATCAACTCCTGTTCCCATGTGCTTGAGGCGCACCTGAGCCATCACCCAACTGGAATCCTTGCGTTTGACCGAATGCTCCTCCAAAGCGGATTTGAGCCGACGATCTTCCGGCGAGCCTAGCTTGGTAAAGACCCGTGCGGATTGTGAGCCATCCCAGTTTTCAGCAAGCCAACTGCTCCACTCTTCTTGAGAATGAACGGAATCGAAAACGAGATCCGGTTTGAGGAAAGCGCGCATGAGCACAGGGTTGCTTGGTTCTTCATCAACAAATGCTTCCCATGAAATGTCACCGACACAGGCACCATACTCCCAAAAGACCCGAAAGGTCTGTTGCTCTTGAAGAACGACTAGCGGCTGAGTCTGTTCGTCGCTGGTGACTTGATAATAATAGACGGCTTTCTCGTCATTCTTTTGACGGCCTTTGAGCTCAATCTCGTAATTGGCGGGATTGGCTAGAGGCTGATAGAATTTATCAAGTTTAGGACCGATGGCGTTGGCCCGGAAAATATAGGGACGGGCCGAGTTGAGGGCGATGGCGTTTAGGAAGCCGCGTGCTTCGCGTTCGGCATACTCGAAGTCAGGGTCCTCGCCCTGCGACTCGCCTGCCATCACCACGGTGCTTAACTCAGGTTCTTCAGCATCGGAAAGGGCGTTGTTCATCAAGATGGAAGTCATCACCACTAGAGCGATCAGCAGAGTGAGGCCGGACAGCATCATCACCAGTGGGTGGGCTTCCACCCATCGAGCGACGGCGGACTTCTGAGGGCCCTTGATATCGGTCGCGGCCTGAGTTTGACGTTGAAAGCGATGAGCTTGAGCGGCTGCTTCCCTGCGAACCAAAACGGGCGAGCCGACGGGAAGGGCTTTGCCATTGTCATCGATAGCGGTGGTCTTTCCGTTGCTGTCGATCGTGCCATTGAGGACGGGGACCTGTCCATTGGCCTCCACCGGTGCCAACCCTACGGAGGCAAGTTGTTGTTCCACGAACTCTGTTTCAGCCGCCGGGAGCGAGCTTCCGCCTTCGATTGCGGTAGCCAGCCGTTCGATCGCTTTTGCAAGTGCAAGATTGCTATCGCTGCGAGGATCACCCGTTTTGACGATGCGAGTAGGCGAGTTCTTCTGGTAGCGATGAATGAGCTCCTGCGAATGCTTGGGGACGCGCCCCAGATCGGCGGGTTCGAATTCGTCCGGCAAGGCCATACTCACTGGAATGGCCATCCGATCATCGAGAGAACGTCGACGAAGCAAAACCTCGCAACCGGGGCAGATTGATTCGGTTTCTAAATCGCCATCCTCGAAAGGGACCTCATGGCCACAAGCTGCGCATTTGAGTTCGATTGACATTGAAAGAGAGATTCAGCTTAAACTGGGGGGAAGTTTCAAACGAATTGAGCACAAGAAGGCAAGGCAAACCCGCGCCGATTCTTGATTCGAAGGTTTCCCGCCCCGTCAAGATGGACTGGAAAAGGCGGCCTGGCGAAGGCTTTTTAAGAATTTATCGATATCTCGAGCCCGCGATAACTTGTAGTCCTCGCCGATCTCTCTGCGGGATGAGGCCAAGTTCGATCACGTTCTCAAGACCTTATCGAGGTGCCTTGGAAGTCCTGTCGAGAGGGCTTTTCCAAAGGAAAAATTTCGTGAAGACTAGACAAGGTCCACGAAAACCCGAGTGACTCGAGTAAGAAAATCGAGAGGTCTTTCCAAACAACCAGTTCGCGCTACTTGACTTCGGCGAAGGTCTGGTCCGCGGAAGTGTAGACGAGTTCGCTGGGCTGGGACTCTTCGGAAGCATAGCCATCCAAAGGAACGGCACTAAAGTAGCTGGCTGTCATCCAACCAACGAGGACTACCGAAGAGGCGGTGAGGAAAATGCGAACGTTCATAGTGTGTATTTGGGGACCGGACGTGAGAAGTGCGGTAATGGAGAGGAGGTTATCGGTCAAGTCCAAGATTTGAAAATGAACCGCAGCCGAGTTTACCAAAAGGACACCCAATAGTTAAGAAAAATTAACTAAAATGACAAGAGAACGTGGCTCTTCTGTGTGAGACCTTCAGTTTCAGAGCGTCTGTGTGAGACCAATCGACTTATCGTTTACTGACGACGCCGGGTGCACTGGCAGTCCCGAATCGATCCACTGCTGTAACGGCGATGGCTTCGGCACCTGCTGGAACAGTAGCGCGGGTCGCACCGCCGGAAACCACGCGAATGCAGCGCCAGGTTTTGCCATAGCGTGCTTGCACCGCATACTTGGACGCGCCTGCTACCCGGGTCCATGAGACTGAGGTGCCAGTGGCACTGACCCGTGGTGTGCCGGGCGCATTTTTGCTGAGCCAAGGCATGGGTGGGACCAAAGCGGCCTCGGCATAAAAGCCCCGCTTCATGGCACTATTGACGCCCCCTCGGTTCTGCATCAAGGACTTCATGCTCCAATGCACATGCCCTACCCAGTTGCGGCCGACCGTGCGGGTGAGGTTGAGTTGGTTGACAATTTCGCTAGCGGGACGGCCGGGATCTTCACTGGATTGGATGCGGGACGTCGCGATGCCGGGCCAAACTGGACGCTGTCCCTGCTGTCGCCACCACGAGAGAAGACGGGTGAAGCTTTGCTCGCTATTGATCCGCCAGTAGAGCTGTGGGCTCAAGTAGTCGCACCAACCGTTGGCTAGCCATTTGCGGGAATCAGCCGCGAGATGCCCGTAGGCGTCGATGCGCGCAGTGGTGCCAGCTGGCACGCCGGGGCGCCAGATTCCAAAGGGGCTGATACCGACCCGCACCCATGGCTTCTCACGTTTGACGGAAGAATACATGTCGCGCACGAAGGAATCCACGTAGTTGCGCCGCTGGGCATTGCTCTTGCCGTCGGGGAAAATCTGCTTAGGGGTGCCGTTTTTGTTCACGTCGGGATACGGATAGAAGTAATCGTCGATGTGGAGGCCATCGATGTCGTAACGACGCACCACGTCCATCATGACCTTGAGCGCACGATTCCGCGTCCAACTGCTAGCGGGATCCATCCAGCTGTAGTTCTTGAAGCGGCGAATGACCGAGGGATTAGTGCGGGTGACATGGTTGCTGGCCGCCGGCATACTGCTATTGGGCAAGGCGCGGAAAGGATTGAACCAAGCGTGGACCTCGATGCCACGGGCGTGGGCCTCGCGAATGCAAAAATCCAGGGGGTCGTAGCCAGGTGAGCGTCCCATCGTGCCACTAATCCACGAGCTCCAAGGCTCCAACGACGAGCGATAGACCGCATCTGCATTGGGGCGCACTTGGAAGATGAGCGCGTTCATGTTCAGCGACTGCATCTTGTTCAGAATGGCTCGCAATTCCGATTGCTGGGAAGCCGCGCTCATTCCTTTGCGACTGGGCCAGTCGATATTGTAAACGCAAGCCGACCAGGCACCGCGAAATTCGCGTGGAACGGCCGGGGGGCGCTCTCTGCTGGGAGAAAAGGATTGTGCTGAAACGAGCGAGGAAAGACTCAGCAACAAGAGGGCGACATAGCGAAACATACTGACATAACGTCCCACAGCAGGCGATCTGCTCAAGTTCAAAGTCAAAGTGACTGCTTCTCTCTGTGTCACGGAGTATGGGATGGAGGGCGATAGGCCACTTCACCCACCACTCCGCCACCATAATGAGCACCCAGACGTTCGCTCATTCTGATCTCGGGAAAGGAAGGAGCGCTGACACCTGCACTCATTTGCCATTTTCTTTGGATCCACCAGATACCAACGAAAATCAGGACAGCAGTGAGAACAAAGGCGGTCAGAAGACCTGTTATATGAGCAGTCTGTTCTTCCTTCTTGGCATCTAAGCGTTGCTCGAGCTCATTGACGAGAGCCTGTCCCACTGCGGTGAGGTATTCCTGTTCGGTCCCGGCATCCTGAGCCACTTCCGACAACGATTGCACCGCCGAGATGGCCTCGTGGTCAGCCAACTTCCAGTAATGGCTCTTTTCTCCGAGTGGTAGCCCATCAATCTTGGTGAGGGCATAGGCCATGTTCTTCATGTCGGTATCGCAGACAAAGATCAGCCCTTCCTCCTCGGAGCCCAGCCAGTCATCGCGAAACTGTTCTGCCTTCTCGACGACGTTACTACCGATGATTCCCGAATAGGCGATGAAGTAGACCGAGAAGTCGTGTTCGGACTTTAAGGCATCTAGTTTCCTGACAAGTTTTTCCCGGTCGTCACTTTGACCATCAAAAACTTCACCCAAATCTAACAAGCGCACCGCGGGCGGCGTCGAGAGATTGCCTAAAGCCGCCTCATCCAGCTCTTCCCGATTGATGACCTGCCCCATCACCGGAGTGATGAAGGTCAGATATAAAATCACAAACTGGAGCCGGGAAAATCTCACTTCTTACTGCCAGCTTCATCGCGGAAGCTGGAGAGAACCAGTAGAAAAGCTGCCACCGAGATACAACTATCCGCGACATTGAAGACCGGCCAAGCATAGTTGATGACGGGTATCGTGACATCGAGGAAGTCGACCACGTAGCCAGCCGAAAAACGCTCCCACCATGAGGAGTCCTTCAAATGGTCCAGCCAGAAACCTTGCAAAATCCTATCGGTGACGTTCCCCGCGATGCCTGCAAATAATAAAACGCAGGCCGCCTTCATCAGCTTGCTCGTGAAGGCTCCTTTGCGCCAAAAGACCAGTAACAAGGTGACTGCGATGAGGGGGATCAGGAGGAACACCACTGGCGCCCAAGCGGTGCCATTACCAAAGCCAAACGCAACTCCTTGGTTATGAACTCGGGTGATGTGAAAGAAGCCCTCAATGACCACGATGGGCTCGTCCGAAGTTCCGAAGGCCCTTACTTGTTCGAGCTCGCCGGCTTTATTTCGAATGGTGACGAGGCCCGGTTCAGAAAAACGAAACACCGTCCACCACTTGGTGAGCTGGTCTACGATGTAGAGGGGCACCGCGAAGATGAGCAAGAGCTTACCGAGAGGCTTGAGGGAAACTGGGGTGTTCATCTTGGGAAACAGCGAGTGAAAAAAATCGGGTGCGCGCGTCTTGGGGGCGGCCTTACGCCGTCACCTCATGACAACGCTCGCAAAGTCCTGCCTCGTCAGCAGCAGGTTCATAACGACGACAACGCGGGCACATGGGATGCTCGCTCTTGCTTGCCGAGGCCTGGAGAGTATCGCCTTGTTCGATAGCCATCTCGGCCACGATGAAAAATTCCTTCACGAAGACCGCATCTTCTAACAAGGAACGACAAGGGTGATTCTCGGGAACTGTTAAGGCGACTTTGGCCTCGTTGTTCTTCTTAAATTCCTTGGCCTGCACCAAGGGCTCGATGGCCGCTTGGACGACATCTCGAATTTCTAGCAAACGGGTCACCAAGGCACTGGCTTCACCATTCGCGAAACGTCCGTCTGGCTCGGGGAAGGTTTGCTCATGCACGCTGCCCTCGCATCCCGCGTGCTCCCAAGCCTCTTCGGAGGTGAAGGCAATGATGGGAGCCAGCAAGCGCACGAGTGAGTCGAATACCTGCGCCAGCGCAGTTTGGCTGGCCCGACGACGGACATCATTCTCGGCATCACAATAGAGCCGATCCTTAGTCATATCGATGTAGAGCGAGCTCAAATCGTGGGCGCAAAATTGGTTCACCGCCGAGAAAACCTTTCGGAATTCGAACTTCTCATAAGCAGCGAGACTTTCCGTCACCACCGCGTGCAGGCGTTCTAGAATCCAGCGGTCGATGACTGTCATCTCATCGGGACCAACAGCCATTGTTTCGGCATCAAAACCATGCAAATTACCTAAGAGAATCTTGAAGGTATTTCGCAAGCGGCGATAGGGGTCGCCTACTTGTTGGAAGAGGTCTTCTCCAAAGGGAACCTCGTTTTGCCAGTCCACCGAACTGACCCAGAGCCGTAGGATATCCGCGCCGTATTTGTTATAAAAGTGAGCGGCGTCGGTGGGCTTGCCCTTCTTCTTGGCGTCACTCTTGGAGGTCTTTTTCCCGGTATCTTTGTCCACCACGAAGCCGTGGGTCATCACGTTCTTGTAAGGGGCCTGGTCCCGATAGCCCACGCTTAACATGAGGGAACTTTGGAACCAGCCCCGGTGTTGGTCGGTCGCTTCCAAGTAGAGGTCGGCGGGTACGCCCACTTCCTCGTTCGCCTCCATGACCGCGACGTGGCTTGAGCCGGAATCAATCCAGACATCGAGAGTGTCGGTGGCTTTCTTCGAACCAGCGGGTAGACCTAAGTCTTGCACCCACTCCTCATCTGACTTCTCGAACCACACGTTGGTTCCTTCCTGTGCCACGATGTCGGCGACCTTGCGTACGGTGTCCGCATTCAAAAGTGCTTCTCCATCTGGCCCAAAGAAAACGGGCAGGGGAACACCCCAAGTTCGCTGGCGTGAGATGCACCAGTCTGGCCGCGCTTCCACAGTGCCATAGATACGATTCCGGCCCCAATGAGGCAGCCAGTTGACTTCATCAATCTCTGCCATCGCCTTCTCCCGAATACCATCCAGCGAGATGAAGAACTGCTCCACGGCCCGAAAGATAATGGGTGTTTTCGACCGCCAGCAGAACGGATACTGGTGCTCGTATGTTTCGCTGCCCAGCAGAGCGTCGCGCTCGGTGAGCATTTCCACAATGCGCTCGTTACTCTTGAAGACGTGCTGCCCGACTAGCTCCGGGACCCCGCATTCTTCGGTAAAAAGACCGCCGTCATCAACTGGAGAAAGAACTTCCAACCCATTCGCCAGGCCAGCCACGTAGTCGTCAGCACCATGACCCGGTGCGATGTGGACTGCTCCCGTGCCCGTCTCCGCCGTCACGAAGCCACCGAAGATGACCTTCGATGTCCGCTCCAAGAAAGGGTGTTGTGCTTCGAGGCCCTCGAGGTCCTTACCATTCAACTCCCGCATATCGCCTGCCGGACTCCAGCCTGTTTTCTCGGCGAATTGGTCCATTAAATCACGCGCGACGATGAGCTGCTTGCTCGCCCCGTCTTTCTCGAAAGTTCCAATCACATAGACGAACCGCTCATGGACAGCGATGCCTAGGTTGGCAGGCAAGGTCCAAGGTGTCGTCGTCCAGATTACCAGTGACACTCCCGACAAATCCCCCCCGATCAGTTCGAAGGGCACATAGACGGCAGTACTTCTCTTGTCCTGATACTCCACCTCGGCCTCTGCCAATGCGGTTCTCGCCCCGTAGGACCACTGCACGGGTTTTTTACTGAGATACACTCGGTCCTTATCGACTAGCTTCGCAAAGACCCGGAGGATGTCAGCCTCATAGCTCGGAGCCATTGTGAGATAGGGATTTTCCCAATCGCCAAAGACTCCCAAACGGCGGAAGCTCGCCTTTTGAATCTCGATCCACTTGCTGGCAAACTCTTGGCACAAAGTCCGGATCTCGGCCGGCTCTTTGTCGCGTGCATCCTGCATCACCTTGAACTCGATGGGCAAGCCATGGCAATCCCAGCCCGGCACGAAGGGGACTTCGAAGCCTGCCATCGACTTGGATTTGACCACAAAATCCTTCAACACTTTGTTCAAAGCCGTTCCCATGTGGACGTCACCATTGGCAAACGGTGGGCCATCATGCAGGATATAGCGCGTGGCACCTGCCTCACGACGCTTGGCCAGAATACGATCATAAATCTTGCTCTCCTCCCAGCCTTGTAGCCGCTCGGGTTCCTTGTTCACCAAATTCCCCTTCATCGGGAAGGTGGTTTGGGGCAGGCAGATCGTATCCTTGTAGTTGACCTTGTTCTCGCTCATGTCGCAGGGGCGCGGAGACTAAGGTCCAAGGGGCCGGGGGGCAAGAGCACAAATCCAGTGTGAGAATCAGGGCGATCAAGCGAGGGAAAAATTCGGTGAAATGAGACCAGGATGGATGGGATGAAACTGATTTAAGAATTCAAACTCATCGTTCTGAGCCGAGTTTTGAAGTGCCATTCCCTT
>CAZGXV010000043.1:0-28863 GCA_964529725.1 uncultured Roseibacillus sp. | reverse complement strand
TGCATGCTCTAAAAATACTTCATTTTAGTTCATTTTCTCTGTCATGAAGGTATAATTCGGCTGGAAATTTTGCTCCATTCCGAAGTGAAAGTCTACTGCTGCCAACTGGATCCCGTGTGGGAGGACAAGGCCTCGAACTTCGAGAGCCTACAGTGTTTGCTGTCTCGTCAGACCATCGAAGAAGGCTCGCTCATCATTCTTCCTGAGATGTTTGCGACTGGTTTCACCATGGATTTTTCCAAAGTTGCAGAGGCTCGAGACGACTCTCCCACCCTCACTTTCCTTGCAAAATTGGCCCAAAAGTATTGCTCCGCCATTCTCGCGGGCTTGGTTCTCAATCGTGACGGCATTCTCACCAACGATGCCGTTCTTCTGAATGCTTCCGGTGAATTAGTGGGCGATTATTCAAAAATTCACCCTTTCTCTCCCTCGGGAGAAGGAGAGGCAGGTGCGGCGGGCTCGTGGGTCAAGACCATGCCTCTTGGAAATTGGACCTTAGCTCCATTCGTTTGTTATGATTTACGCTTCCCAGAAATTTTCCGCTTGGCTACCCCTGCCTCGGAACTCTTGGTAGTTCTTGCCAATTGGCCCTCACCGCGGGTAGCACATTGGATTGCTCTGCTCAAAGCGCGAGCGATTGAGAACCAAGCCTACGTAGTTGGGGTCAATCGGGTGGGCTCGGATCCTCATCTTGACTTCCCTGGCCGCTCTCTAATCATCGACCCTCAGGGTGAGGTCTTGGCTGAAGGCGGCAACTCCGTCGAAGTCATTTCCGCCAGCTTGGACTTGGCGGCGCTTCGGCAATGGCGCACCGATTTCCCTGCCAGCAATGACCGACACGACCCCATCAACCTCGGAGTTCTCCATCTTTCTCATCCATGAGCACCTCCCCAAACAGCTCTCCCTTTCCAATTGAGATTTCGGCTACCTTTACAGCTGAGCCACTCACCCCTGCACTTAACTATTGGTTCAAGCGTCTCCATCTCGACGCCACCATCAACTATGCGCCCTACAATCAAGTTTTTCAAAGTCTGCTAGACCCAGGCTCGGCCTTTCATGGCAACGAAAACGGGCTGAATGTTCTGCTTCTTCGCCCCGAGGACTGGCAACGCTTTGGTTCTCTTGGCACTTCGGGCTGGCAGGACGAGTTGCGCAAAAATACCGCTGAGTTCATCACCGCCCTGACCACGCAGGCGGCTCCCCATCCCTCGCGTTATCTCGTTATTCTTACCGAGGCTTCGCAAGCGATCGCCCAAGACGCGTCTTTGACTGCCTTTGTGCAAGAGCTCAGCGACGAAATCAAAACGAGTTGCCGCGAGCTAAAGATTCCCCTCATCTCGCAAAAGAATCTCACAGATTCCTATCCTGTTGCGGACATCCTTGATGCGATTGCCGATCACGAAGGTCACGTACCTTACCGCGACGACTACTATCACGCCCTTGGCACTTTGATTGCCAGAAGGGTTCATGCTCTTCTGGTCCCTCCCCCCAAGGTCCTTGTTCTCGATGCCGATAACACGCTCTGGCCGGGAGTGGTCGCCGAGATTGGAGCCGAACAACTGGAAATCACCCAACCTTTTGCTGCGCTGCAGTATTTTCTTAAGTCGCGTCAAGAAGCGGGCATGATTCTTTGCCTCGCTTCCAAGAACGAAGAGAGTGATGTCCGTAAGGTCTTTCAAAAGACTCCCGGGATGGTGCTTCGCGAAAGAGACATCGTGGGGTGGCAGGTGAACTGGAAGCCGAAGTCAGAAAGCATTGCGGCTTTGGCTAGACAGCTCAACCTCGGTCTCGATTCTTTTGTCTTCATCGACGACAATCCGATGGAGATTGCTGAAGTGTCGGCGGCACTGCCGGAGGTGACCACGATACAACTTCCCAAGGACCCTGCCCACTTTCCTCACTTTCTCAAACAGCATTGGCGACTCGAACTACCCACGAGAGCCACAGCTGAAGATGCGCGACGGACGGCGATGTATCAGACGATGCTTGCCCGGGAAGAAGTACGAGAAAAAGCGAACAGCTACGAAACCTTTCTCCGCAAGCTGAAACTGAAGGTTCACTTCGAGGGTCTCACTCCGCGCAACCGGACCCGTCTCGCGCAACTGACGCAACGCACGAATCAATTCAACCTCACCACCATCCGGAGGCGCGAAGAGGAAATCACGGCTCTCGCCAAGAGCGGAAAAGAGGTTCTCGCAGTCAAAGTCGATGATCGGTTCGGCGACTATGGATTGGTTGGACTGGTCATCTTTGAGACTGCAGGCAAGACGCTCAGCGTTGATACCCTGCTGCTGAGCTGTCGGGTTCTGGGTAAAGGTGTGGAGCAAAAGGTTCTCGATCAGTTGGTCAAGCAGGCCAAGGAGGCTGATGCGGAAGAACTTCTTTTTCCCTTCTCCCCCAGCGAGCGCAACACTCCGGCGAAGACTTTTCTTGAAGAGATTGGCAGCGAATTCGGGGTCACTTCCGGCGACCTGACCCACTACCGCTTTCCTCTTTCTGTAGCACACGCTGCGACGCGCCGCCGGACAGTGAGCCAAGCTGTCGCCACCACTCCTCAAAGCGCTTCCAAGTTTGCGAGTAATCTCGTCTCCTCGGAAGACTATCGCACCATCGCGATGCGGTCGTCAGTCCATCAAATCACGGCCGATATTCGTGCCGAGGCCAACAATCGCCCAGAGCTCACCGAACTATTTGCCTCGCCGCAAGGTCCCGATGAGAAAACAATTGCCCGCCTTTGGAGTGAGGTTCTCCATCTCGCTCCCATCGGACGCAACGATCGCTTTGTTGACTTGGGAGGAAAGTCGCTGCAAGTCATTCAGCTCTTGGCGAAGCTGCGGCGCAAGTTTGGGAAAGAGATTTCTGCAGCGGAGTTGTTTCAGAGTTCGACCGTGGCTTTGCAGGCGGAACTCTTTGCAGACACTGCCCCTGCGACAGGCAAGACGCCTGTGCTCCTTGAGGAAAAATCAAGTAACCGCGATATTGCCATCATCGGGATGTCGTGTCGTTTGCCGGAGTCGCCTAACGTTCATGCCTTTTGGCAAAATTTGTTAGAGAGCAAAGAATGCCTTACCCAGCTCACCGACGAGGAGCTTCTTTCAGCTGGGGTGGATGTTGCCACGGTTCGCAATGACCCCGGTTACGTGCCAGTCAAGGGCCTCATGGACGATGTCGAAAACTTCGATGCCAAGTTCTTCGGAGTTCTACCCAACGAGGCCAAACTGATGGATCCACAGCATCGGGTCTTCTTGGAACTCGCTTGGGATTGTTTGGAAGACGCGGGCTACAACTCGGAGGAATACGAAGGAAAAATCGGGCTTTGGGCCGGCAACTACCTCGACACCTACGCGCTCTCGAACTTGGCAACCGACCGGGAGTTTCTTGCCGATTGGATTCCCTCCATCCAAGTGGGCTCCCTGCAAGCCGAACTCGGTAATGATAAGGACTATCTCGCGACCCGAGTTGCCTTTAAGCTGAACTTGCGCGGCCCAGCGATGACGGTGCAGACAGCGTGCTCAACCTCTCTGGTTGCCATCTCGACCGCCTGCCAAAGTCTTCGTGCGGGAGCCTGTGACATGGCGATGGCTGGTGGAATCACCATTACTCTTCCTGAAAAGAAAGGCTACTACTTCACCCCAGATGGTATTCTCTCGCAGGATGGCTCGTGCCGGACTTTCGATGAGAAAGCGACTGGAACGGTCTTCTCAAATGGAGCTGGCATCGTATTGCTCAAACGTCTCGATGATGCCGTGCGCGATGGCGACCACATCCACGCGGTCATCAAAGGCTGCGCTCTTAATAACGACGGCGGTCGCAAGCATTCCTACACCGCACCCAGCATCGACGGACAAGCAGGCGTGATTAAGGATGCCATTGCTGATGCCGGTATCGACCCTGCTACTATCTCTTACGTAGAAGCACATGGCACCGGTACTCCGCTGGGAGACCCTATTGAGGTCGCAGGTTTGACGAAGGCCTTTCGCGACCTCGGGGTGACTCACCAACAGGGTTGCGCACTTGGCTCCGTGAAACCCAGCGTAGGTCACCTCGATATTGCCTCAGGCGTGACCGCCACTATCAAAACCGCCTTGGCCCTGAAGCATGGAAAAATCCCAGCGACTCTCCACTTCGAAAAGGCTAACCCCAAAATTGACTTCGCGAATTCTCCCTTCCACGTCAATGCGGCATTGACTGATTGGCAACCGGAGAACGTCCCGCGCCGAGCAGGCATCTCATCCTTCGGAGTCGGTGGCACCAATGCCCACATCATTCTCGAAGAACCACCCCCGCAGGAACCCTGCCCCTCCTCGCGCCCTTACCAGTTCTTCCCTCTTTCGGCCCGCAGCGACGAAGCCCTCGCGCAGGCCAAGGAGAACTTCCTCGCTTTCGGGCAAGAAAGTGACGCCGATCCCGCCGATGTCGCGCATACCTTGCGCATTGGCCGCAAGCACTTTGCCAAGCGCCAGATTCTTGTGAGTGGCTCTCTCTCCTCACTCGACAAAGCCCGTTCTATCAAAGGAACACCCAAGCAAGCGGACGCTCCTCTCGTCTTCCTGTTCCCCGGTCAAGGTTCCCAAACCGTGGGGATGGGTCGCGATCTCTATCAGTCGGAACCTTTCTTCAAAGCCGAGTTCGACCGCTGTGCGAACATCCTACTCCCTCTCCTCGGAGAAGACCTGCGCGACACTCTTTTCCCTGCCCCCAATGCCGATCAGGAGGCCGCCGCCCACCGCATCAAGCAGACCATTATGGCGCAGCCCGCCATCTTCGTATTGAGCTACTGCCAAGCGCGCCTTCTCATGCACTGGGGCCTTCACCCCTCCGCCCTTGTGGGCCACAGCGTGGGGGAGCTGGTAGCTGCCACCATCTCCGAAATTGTTTCTCTCGAAGATGCCCTCACGATTCTCGCCCAAAGAGGAGCACTGATGCAGGCCGTTGAAAAAGGGGGCATGCTCTCGGTGCGTCTGAGCGAAGAGGAACTCACCCCGCTCATCCCTGAAAAATTGGATTTGGCCGCGGTCAATGGACCCGAACTTTGTGTCGTTGCCGGACCACATGACGAATTGGAGAAATTCAGCTCTCTCCTGAGCGAACAAGACATCGCAGCCAAACCTCTCCACACCTCTCATGGCTTCCACAGCTGGATGATGGACGGAGTGATTGCTCCTTTTCAGGAAGTCATCGCCGAGGCAACTCTCAACGCACCGCAGATTCCCATTCGTTCTACCGTTACCACAGAGTGGCTGACCGACGAACAAGCCACCGACCCGCATTACTGGGCATCCCATGTGCGCAAGACAGTACGCTTTGTGCAAGCGGCAGCGCACTTTTGCGAAGCACCCGAGACCACTTTGTTAGAAGTCGGTCCCGGACAAACTCTTTCCACCCTTGCTCGACAGGTCGCCGATAAAAAAGCAAAGCAAGCCATCTTCTCGGTCTCCGGGCATGCGACTGACGACTCCTCGGACGCGCTCCACTTCCAGCTCGCACTGGGGCAACTCTGGATTTACGGCCACAGCATCGATTGGGAAGCTTACAAAGGTGAGGAGCATCGCCGACGAGTGCCCCTACCAACTTACCCTTTCGAGCGCAAACGCTTCTGGATTGAACCGAAGCCTCTCCACGCCGAACTGCCCACTCTCCCCCCAGTCAATCAAACCTCCCCGACCGCTGTCGCACCCCATCCGGTAGCAGTCTCCTCTCCTGTTCCCACCTCAACTGTTGCACCTGTCATGTCTACCGACCGCAAGCCTGTCATTCACGAAAACCTTTGTGGAGTTCTCAATGACCTTTCTGGCATCGAGCCCGAGGAGATGGAATTTGAAGCCACGCTTATCGAACTCGGCTTTGATTCCCTGATGCTCACTCAAGTCAGCAAGGAGATTGAAAAAGCCTTTGGGGTCACCACCACCATGCGCCAACTTTTGGCCGAGTTGCCCACAATTGGTGACATCGTTGAACACTTGGACAAGGAGGCCGACTCCGCGCGTTTCCAGCCCGAATCGACTACTGCTGAAGGAGCCCCGGAAGCGGCTTCCCAAGTCCCCGTGCCACCAGCGCAGACTGCGACGGCCCTGCCCCAACCCTTTCCCGCTGTTACTCCAACTACCGGACAGCCTCCTCTCCCAGTCGGCGGCGACCAATCCGCGATGATAGCGCAAATGATGAACATGCAAATGCAACAAATGCAGTTCATGCAGGCGCAAATGCAAATGTTAGCAGGTCTGCCAGCCACGCCTCCCGCACCCCCTGCGGCAACCCCTGCCGTCACGACAGCCCCTCCTCTTCCTGCAGCCCAGCCTTCGCCATCACAAAAAGAAGCCGAATCATCCGTTGCACCCAAGGAAGAGAAAAAGACTACTGGCACTGCTTCCGGTTCCACCACGACCATCAGTCGAGATGCCGACGAGACTCTCACCTCCCAACAGCGCGAACACATTGAGGAACTCATCAAGAGCTACGTGGCACGCACCAAATCTTCTAAGGAGTGGACGGCCAAGTATCGCAAATTCCATGCGGATCCTCGCACCGTTTCCGGATTCAATCGCAACTGGAAAGAGATGATCTACCAACTGGTAGTTGAACGCTCGAAGGGCTCCCGCCTCCTCGATATCGATGGCAACGAGTATATCGACATCCTCAACGGCTTCGGTCCCGGCTTCTTTGGCCACTCTCCTGACTTTGTGTTAGAGGCAGTGCAAAAGCAGATGATGTCCGGCTACGAGGTCGGCCCGCAGACTCCGCTGGCGGGAGAAACGGCCCAGATGTTCTGCGAGATGACTGGTAACGAGCGATGCTCATTCGTTTGCACGGGCTCCGAAGCGGTGCAAGCAGCCATGCGTCTCGCCCGCACCGCCACCGGACGCGACAAGATTGCGGTCTTTACTAAAGATTATCACGGCAACTTCGACGAGGTTCTCCTACGTGGTTCGCAGGCCAAAAAGAAACCCCGCACCTTCCCAAGCGCACCTGGAGTGCCGAAAGCGGCCGTCTCTAACATGCTGGTGCTCGACTATGGCACCGAAGAGTCGATGGAGATTCTCAAAGAACACGCCCATGAGCTCGCGGCCATCATGATTGAGCCCGTGCAAAGCCGTCGTCCGGAGTTCCAACCTAAGGAGTTCGTCAAGCAGCTTCGCACCCTCGCCGACGACCACGACGCTCTTCTCATCTTTGACGAAGTGATTTGCGGACTCCGCGATGGCCCTCATGGAGCCCAAGGCTTCTATGGTGTGAAGTCTGATATTTCGACCTACGGCAAGGTCATTGGCGGCGGACTCCCCATCGGGATTGTAGCGGGCAAGGCCAAGTATATGGACACCTTCGACGGTGGTCATTGGGAGTATGGTGACGATTCCTTCCCCGAAGGTGATGTCACCTTCTTTGCGGGCACCTTCGTTCGACACCCCTTGGGTATCGCGGCAGCCCACGCCGTGCTGACTCACCTTAAAGAACAAGGCCCGCAACTCTGGGCCGACCTCAATGCCAAAGCAGAACGTCTCTACAAGACAGTGGACCAATTCATGGTCGATAATGAGGTCGCTATCCGACTTCCCGGACTTCACTCCCGCTTCTTTGTACGGGTAGGTGAAGACTGCAAATATGGCAATCTTCTCTTTTTTCATCTACGCAAGCGAGGAGTCTTCATTCTCGAAGGCTTCCCCTCCTACATCACCACCGAGCATACCGACGCTGATATCGACTACGTCATTCGGGCCTTTCAAGAAGCGGTGGCCGAGCTGCAAGCGGCAGGGTTCCTCAAGAAGACCAATGCTGTCCACATTAACAGCGAGACTCAGCTCATCGGTCCTCCGCCACGTTTACAAAAGAGCACAGCGGCAACCCCCGAAGCCCTAGTCCAAGCTCCAGCTGCTGAAGTAGCCAGCCCACCGGCAGCGCCGAAGAAGAACAGCGAGCTGCCCCTCACCGAAGCGCAACAGGAAGTCTGGCTCGCTTGCCAATTGGGCCACGAAGCCTCCTGCGCCTTCAACGAGGCCACATCCCTTATCTTCGATGGCATCTTAGATCGGGACGCACTTGAGAAGGCTCTCAATACCGCGGTTAATCATCACGATGCCCTGCGCTCAATCTTCGACCTCGATGGCAACACCTGGGAAATAGCCGAACAAGTAGAGATACCTTTTGTCACAAAAGACTTTTCCCATCTCGACGAAGAAGCGAAGGGCAATGCCATCCAGCTCGCCACCGAGACCCAAGCTCTCACTCCTTTTGACCTTCAAAGGGCGCCGTTGATTCGTGCCGTTCTTGCTAAAGTCAGTGATACCCGCCACCTCCTTTTCCTCACCGCCCATCACATCGTGGCCGATGGTTGGTCGTTCAATGTTCTCATTGAAAACCTGAGCGACTGCTACAATGCCTATTCGCAAGGCCAGCCCAACCCGCTAGCGCCTTCCGCCAGCTTTGCCAATTACGCTTTAGCTCGTGCTGAACGCGAGCAATCTGGAACGTCGGATCCCCATCTTAACTATTGGGTCTCCAAGTATCCGGACACCGTCCCTCTGCTGAATCTGCCCACCGATCGTCCTTTCCCCAATCACCGCACGTTTTCGGGCGCCACTTTGCACGAAAGTATTGATGCCGACCTCCTCAAGAAACTGCGTCGCGCGGGCGCCAAGTCGGGTGCGACCCTCTACGCGACTACTCTGAGCGCCTTTGGGCTTCTTCTCAATCGCCTGACGGGGCAGAACGACCTTGTGATTGGGATTCCCGCTGCAGGGCAGTCTTCCCAAGGCTTGGAGAACCTCGTAGGCCATTGCGTGAACTTCCTTCCCCTGCGTGCTCACATCGAACCCAAGCGACCCTTCAACGAGCTGGTGAAAGATGTCGCCGCCCATGTTTTGGAAGCCTACGAGCATCAGGATTGCACCTATGGTCAGCTCATTCCTAGGCTCAAGCTGCAACGTCGTCCTGGCCGGATGCCATTGACTGAGGTCGGCTTCAACCTCGAGCGCATGGACTACTTCAAGCCCTTCAATGGACTTGAGACCGAATTCGTCGATAGCCCCAAGTCCTTTGTCAATCAGCTCCTCTTTCTCAACTTGGTCGAGTCAAAGAGTGGAGTGAGCATCGAGTGCCACTTCAACACCGCCGTCTTTAACCACAGCACGGTGGAAGGCTGGATGAGTCAGTATCGCGATATCCTTGAGGAAATCTCGAACAACCCCGAGTCCTCCACAGCCCAGGCAATGCCCGCCCCTGCTCCCGAGACCATGGGGCGACCGTTGCCCCTCTCGGCTAACAACGTCACTGATTATCCTCGCACCTCGACGGTGCAGCAACTTTTTGAGGAAATCGCGGCCACCTATCCCGAGCGGATCGCGCTTCAGATGCGGGACTGGACGATGAGCTACCAGACCCTCAACCGGCTCGCCAACCGACTGGCTACGAAGCTGCGCAAGGCCGGCGTCTCTGCCGACCAACCAGTGCCCGTAGTCTTGGACCGTTCCTTCGACTTCATCATTTCAATTTTAGCGGTGATGAAGGCTGGTGGAGCTTATCTTCCTATCGACCCCTGTTATCCCTCTGAACGGATTGCGGAACTCTTGGCAAAGGCGGCCTCCCCGGTTCTTCTCACTCGCACTTCTTTCCGAAAGCCCTTGGAAGACGCGAAGGGATTGACGATTTTTGTCGATGAAGTTCTCAATGACGAAGATGCCAACGACGAGCGCTTTTCCAACCTGCCACTCAAGAACAAACCTAAAGACCTAGCCTACCTGATGTTCACCTCGGGTTCTACGGGCAACGCTAAGGGCGTGGAGGTCACCCACCGAGGTATTGTGAGATTAGTGCGCGACACCAATTACGCTCAAATCGACGAAGACCAAGTTTACCTGCAAGCTTCTTCCCTTTCTTTTGATGCCTCCACCTTCGAGATTTGGGCGCCCTTACTCAATGGAGGCAAGCTCGTCTTGCTCCCCCCCGGCGCACCTAATCTGGAGACGATGGCGAACCATATTCGCGACTATGGCATCACTACGCTCTGGCTCACTTCCGGCCTTTTCCAAGTGATGGTCGATGAGGACATCGAAGCTCTACGCCCACTGAAGCAGCTTCTGGCGGGAGGAGACGTCCTCTCGAGACACCATGTTGGAAAAGTCATGAAGC
Organism: uncultured Roseibacillus sp.; assembly: GCA_964529725.1. Classification (GTDB taxonomy): domain Bacteria; phylum Verrucomicrobiota; class Verrucomicrobiia; order Verrucomicrobiales; family Akkermansiaceae; genus Roseibacillus. The sequence continues at coordinate 18,741 of CAZGXV010000043.1, read as the reverse complement.
AGCTACCCGACCTTCGTCTCATCAACGGATACGGACCTACCGAAAACACCACCTTCACCTGCTGCCATACGATTACTGCATCAGACCTAGAGGGCACTTCTATCCCTATCGGCAAGCCGATCTCCAACACCGAGGTCTACCTTCTCGATGAGGAACTCAATCCCCTCCCTCCCATGACTGAGGGTGAGCTCTTTATTGGCGGCGATGGAATCGCACGGGGCTACTATCAGAACGAGGCTCTCACGGCTGAACGCTTCATTGACAACCCCTTTTCTTCCGAGACTGGAAGCAAGCTGTATCGAAGCGGCGACCGGGCCCGCTACCGACCTGATGGCGTCATCGAATTTCTTGGTCGTCGTGACGACGAAAGTAAGATTCGCGGCTTTCGCATCGACCCGGCCGAAGTAGAGGAAGCCCTTTGTCGCCACAATTCCATCTCGCAGGCCCGCGTTGTCGCCCAAGGCGATTCAGCAGAAGAGAAAACGCTTTGTGCCTACGTAGTGTCTAGTAGTTCGCAAATGGAGGAAAGCGAAGCGAAAGCCTTCTTGCAATCCTCCCTCCCCGCCCACCTCATTCCTTCCCGGATCGCTTTCTTGGATACCCTTCCGGTCACCGAAAACGGAAAAATTGACGATCACGCCTTGGTCGAACTGGAAAGCTACGATGTCGCTCCTGTAGAGAGCGAACGCGAACCAAAAGGTGAGACCGAGGTCCGCATGGCTCAGCTCTGGCAAACAGTCCTGAAGCAAGACCAAGTGCCCGCCAATCGCTCCTTCTTCGACTTAGGGGGGCACTCTTTGCAAGCTCTCAAGCTTTTCAATCAAATCAACAAAGAGTTCGGAAAGAAGCTTCCACTTTCGACCCTCTTCGAGACCCCCACCGTTGCAGGGCTCGCTGCTCGTTTCGCCCCCAAAGAACAAATCAAAGCCCTTCCTGCCAGTTTGTCTGCGCTCCAGAAAAAGGGAGCCAAGACTCCCCTCTTCTGTATTCATGGCGGTGACGGCGGCACCCTCATTTATCGTCTGCTTAGTGACGGCTTGGTCAAGGACCGTCCCTTCTACACCCTCGAGGCCCCCGTGCTCTCGGGAGAAGGCGACGTTGCTCCCACCATCGAAGAAACGGCAAAAACTTATCTTGAGCAAATCCGGAGCGTCCAAAGCGAAGGTCCTTACCTTTTGGGCGGATACTGCTTCGGAGGAATTGTGGTCTACGAAATTGCACAGCAACTCAAGACTTTGGGCGAAGAGATTGAATTGCTTTGTCTCTTCGACACCGACAATCCCTCGGTCGCACCACGATATCTCTCCCTTGCGGAGAGGGCTTCCAGCCAGTGGCTGCAGCACTCCGACAAGTCGTGGGTTGGTAAGGTTGGCAAGCTCAGCGGACGTTTCGGCGAAGGCCTTGTGAACAAAATCAAGGTTCAAGGTGAGAAGGCAGCAGCCTCGGTGGTCACCTCCACGGGGATGGATGCCAGCCCCAAAATCCAGACTGTCATTGTCCGCGAGGCTCACGATAGGGCGATGCGCCGTTACTCTCCGAAGGCCTATGACGGCGACGTGATCCTCTTCACTGCCGAAGACCAAGGCGACGGTGTCATCTACCCACCCCACTTGGGTTGGGAGGGATATGTTCGCGGCGAGTTGAAAGTCATCACCATCCCCGGCGAGCACCTCACCATCTTCCAAGAACCCCATGTGGCTACTCTTTCTCAAGAGCTTCGCGAAGTCTTGGCGAACCGAGTCTAACGAAAGGAACCTCATCCAGTCCTCACCGTTGTCGCCTCTCCTCGCTGATTTCTCCCGAAAATAGCCACCTATCTCTCCCTTCTATGACTGCTTCTCCACTCCCCTTGCCTGGCGAGGTTCATTTGTGGAGGCTCAAACATCGCGAAGGAGAGAGAGGTGATTTAACAAAGGAGGAAATCGAAAGGATGCAAAAGTATCGCTTCGAGCAAGACCAGGCCCGCTACCTTTTTACCCAAACCGGCAAGCGACAAATACTAGCGAGCTACCTCCGAAAAAACCCCCTTCAAGTCTCCTTTGCCCAAAACGAACATGGCAAGCCAAGCCTGGAAGATTTGGAATTTAATATTTCTCACACCAAAGGGATGAGCGTCCTTGCGGTCGCAACGGACCAAGCAGTGGGCATCGATATCGAAGCCATGGCTCATCAGCAAGAACTCGCGAGTCTGGCCCGCCACATTATGACCGATGTCGAGTGGGCAGCCTACGAGACTTCTGCAGAAGGAGAAAAGCTGAGGACATTCTACCGACTTTGGACCGCCAAGGAAGCTTACCTGAAAAATCTGGGTCTCGGTTTTGTCATCGAGCCCAACGAAGTCGAGACCGACTTCCCGCGACTCTCGGCTATCAAATCAGAAAAAGGACCCACGAGAGTCCTTCACGACCATTCTTGTGGCGACGAGTTTGTTATCCACCTAGCGACCGAATTTGCAGCCAAGAAAGTGACGTTTTTTGACTATTAGCTGTTGCTGGATAGCTGAAAACATCCAACCGCTTTCATCACCGCAGGGAACGCAAAAGCAACCGAATCAGCTCTTTGAAGCGTCTCTAGAGGGTCCATTTGACTCACTCACTGCTCTATTTTTCTCTTATTCAATGATGCCGATAAGCTTCGGCCAGCGAAAAAACGTTCTTGAGAAACCACCGCTTTTGTTCACAAAAGTCCTGTAAGCGTCCACGTCTCTCCCTCCCTTCCTTTTCCGAAAACCCTCTTTCTTCTATGTCTTCCGAATTAAACAACGGCAAAATCGAGCAGCATCCTAATGGTCGCTCTTCAAAAAAAACCCACGAGCAAATGAACCAACACCCACCTACGTCCAAAGGCGACAGCAACGTCGACCAAATCAGAAACTTGATTTTCGGCGAACAGATGGCCGGTTATGAGGAGCGATTTGCCCAGCTAGAAAAAAAACTGACCGACGAAGTCAATACGATGAAGGTATCAGTTGAGCGGAGTCTCGACGAGCTTCGCAGCCTTATGAAGCAAAAGACCGAAGAGGTTGAATCCGCCTCCGTGCCTCGCAAGGAAATCGCGGCCTCATTAGAAGAACTCGCGAAAGCTCTGCGCGGCCAGTAACAGCTGGTTCCTCTCTCGGGTCATCACTCAAATACTCGAGCCCCCCTCGCGACCCTAGATTGGGGTCCCTCGAAAACTAAACAAGTTCATTTCACCTAAAAACCATGAAGTCGACTTCGGGGAGAATTTGTTTCCATGATGAAAAACCAGCCCAGCCAGACCCCGACCCGCTTCGATGACTTGAGGCAGCTTCTCGTTGGTGAGGAGCAGCAGGAACTGGCTCGGTTGCAAGAGCGCTTGCAGAAAAGCGAAGAAACACTCGCAACTCTTAAAGAGCAACTGGTTAAGCAGGAGACCTCGTTTGGGAAGGAAATCGAGGCCGAAAAATCTCGCATCCGCTTGCTGGAAGCGGCTCTAGATGAGCACGAGGGCAATGCCATTGCTCGTTTGGCGAAAGACCTAGCTCCTGCTCTTCATCACAAAGAACAGCAGGGTCCTGAAGCCTCTGATGAACTCGCGACCGCCATGGAGGCGAGCACCATTGCCGCGATTCAGAAAAGCTCGCGCCAGGATAAGCAACCCCTGACGGAGGCGCTCTTTCCCATCATGGGCCCAGCGATTAGGAACTACGTGGTAGACCTATTTCGAGGGATGGCGGAGGAACTCAATCAGTCGATCCAAAACGCGACCTCCGTCGAGCGTTTGCGATGGCGGGCACAGGCCAAGATGGCGGGCAAACCCTACTCGGAATACGTTTTGCTGAAGACCCGCAGCTTCGCCATCGAAGAAGTCTATCTCATCCAAGGCGGCACCGGATTACTCCTTCTGCATGCGGCCAAGAATCCTGCCAACGAAGCCAGCGATGAGGCCGACCTTGTTTCCGGAATGTTCACCGCGATTCGCAGTTTCGTTAAAGACTCCTTCTCGAGCGATGACCCCGAAGGTGACCAGAATGAGGAAGAACTGGGACGCTTCACTTTTGGCGACCGCGAAGTCCTCATTGAGGTAGGTCCGTCCCTCGTTCTGGCCGCAGTGGCCCGGGGCGTGCCTTCCTCCGATGCCCGTGACAACCTGAAGGACATCCTTGAACAGCTCCACGAGACCTTACAACCTGTTCTGGTAGACTTCTCGGGGGACACCACCGAGGCCGAAGGGGCACGCCCTCTTTTGCGCCAAGCTCTCATCGAGCAAAAACCAGAGAGCAGCGAAAATGAACCGGAGGGACTGTGGCGGGCTTGGCTTGCTCTGGCCATTGTGGGTCTCATCGCGGCGACCCTCACCACGCTCACCGTTCTGGAGCAAGCGAGGTGGAACTCCTTTGAGTCAGCCTTACGAAAAGAAGCAGGCGTTTCCATCTCGGCGATAGAAAAGTCAGGACTCATTCCTCGCCGAGAAGTCTACGGAGTGCGTGACCCCCTCGCCGTTGAACCGGCAGAACTGGCTCAAGAACATGAAGTGAATCTTCGTCGCACCACGTTCCAGTTTCAATTGGTGCAATCTCTTGAAGAGCCGTTTCGGACCCTACGTGACGAAGAACAAAAGTTGGCGCTCCGGGACAAAGAAGGTGAGCTTTTGAAGAAAATTGAAGAGCTGAAGACGAAGCTAGAAAAATCAGAACAAACCCAAAGAACCCAAATCAGGCGCAGCACTCACTCGCTTATCCAAAGCCTTTTCAGCGATATTCCCGGACTTGCTATCGAGGTCAAGGAAGGCGCCATTCGACTAGGAGGCCAACTGTCACCCTCTGACTTGGCTTTGGTGCAATCGCGAATCATCCCCTTGCAATCATTCCTGACGGTGGATATCTCGGGCCTGTCGCCAGACTCCGCTGCGCGCTTGGCTGAAATTAGCAAGCAGATTGCTGGCATGAGTCTGACGTTTGAAAAAGGAATTCTCGATTCAAGACAAGAGTCCAGCCTCGACCAGCTGGCGGAACTTTTATTGGACTACCAAGAAATCGCGAATCAAGTGGAACATGACTTTAAAATAGAGGTCTTGGCCCACCCCCTCATCGGCGAGAATCGAGCTGCCAATCGCCTCATCGAGAAGGAGCGCTCGCTTTCCGTCACCCGCGCACTGACTGACAAAGGACTCGCGCTCGATCTTCTTCGCCCCAGATTGAGTGAGGACCTGACCAAGGCTGGAAGCGGCGTTTCCGTTATCATTGCATCCCATTGAACCTTCGCTCTTATGATTAAGAAAAAAATCTGCCTGATCGGAGGATTCGCGGTTGGAAAAACCAGCCTCATCCAGAAGTTCGTGAAAGGCATTTTCTCTGAAAACTATCTCACTACCGTGGGAGTGAAAATCGATCAGCGAAAAGTGAAGGTCGGAGAAGAGGAGATTCTTCTCATGATTTGGGATCTGGCAGGAAGGGACCAGTTTGCGGCTGTTCGGAAATCATACCTGCGAGGAGCAAGCGGGCTACTCTATGTTGCGGACGGCACTCGCCAAGAAACGTTAGAAGACGCCCGCGAAGAGATGAACGATATTTCGCGCGAGCATCCCGGCCTTCCCTCCCTTCTGCTCCTGAATAAATGTGACCTCGAATCGGAATGGGAAGTCCACGAAGATAACCTAAAACCCTTCGATGAGGCCGGCGTAAAATCACTTTCTACCAGTGCCAAGACTGGGGCTCACATCGAGGACGCTTTCGAGACCCTTGCCCAGCTCATGATCGAAGGACCGAGTCAAACCTGAAGCCACCTTCGCAAGCGATGCCAGACCTCTCACCAGACCTGCAGATTCTCACCTCGGTAGTCGGGACACTCGATTTGGTGGTACTCACTCGCGCGGCCAACACGGACGACAGACCATTCCGCATCGTTGGCCCGATTCCGCCTTGGTTTGCTGATACCTTTGGTAGCCCGGACGCGATGACGGACCGCTCGCCCTTTCTCGCGGATTTTATTGCCGGGGATGCCCACGATTGCTGGCAAAGTTCTGGCTCCCAAGCACAGTCTGGTCTTTGGCAAGAAGAAGTCCCATCCGGTGAGGGAAGATTCCTCGAAGCTACGGCCATCAACCGAGAGGACCAACAGATTCTCCTCATCGCACTTGTGAACGAGCGTCACAATCGAGAGCAGGAGTACCTCCAGTTTGCCCACGATGCCGTCTTGCTTCAGCGCAAGCTCGCCAAGGAGCGCGAGCGGAAAGATGTCTTGCTCGATTGTATCGTGAACGATTTGAGCAACTCTCTTTCTACCATTCTCATGAACATCCAGTTTGTGGAAGACCGGGTAGAGGAACAGCCCCTGACCCGAGCACTGGAGCGCGCGGAAGAACAGGCGAAACATCAGCGGGCGCTCATCTCCTTCATCGCTGATGCCTTCGACTCCGACCTCGCCAAATTCGAACCAGCCCTCCTCGCCGGACAAAACGGAGTAGACGTCGAAGCTCTCGCTAATGAAGCCATCGCCAAGGTCAACTCCTTAGCGCGCGAGAAGCAAATCCATCTCGCCGTTGCATCGCACTCTCGCTCGGAGGGCACCCCGGGAGTCGTTGCCGAGCAGTCTCACCTGACTCGCGTTTTTGAAAACTTGCTCACCACTCTCATCAACGAAGGTTCCCGCAAAGACAGCGTATCAATTCAAATTTCTGATAACGCCGAGAGCGTGAGGGTTGTTATCCTACGGGCACCCCAGCAAACGTCCGCCAAAGCTCAAGGCCCTTTGGGCAAAAATGCAGCGGCCCCACTTGCTGTTAGCCAACCACCGAAACTCGACCTCTACTTTTGCCAAATGGCCATCAAGCATTGGGGAGGAACACTGGAACGACTGAGCACCCCCGATGGCGAAACCCAATTTACCTTCGAACTGCAAAGACAGGCTTCCGTTCGCGAGGCAAAACCGGCTGACTCCCACTAAATTGATGAAGTCTGCCCGGTCCAACGACAGTTCACACATTCTCATCGTCGAACCCGATGCGGGTGTCTCTGCCTCCATGGAGATGCTTTTAGGAGAACAAGGAGAAGGACATAAAGTCACCTGCTGCCAGGATGGAGCACAGGCCTTGGCCCTCGTAGACGGAGATGAAGAGTCACCGGAGTTCGACCTCGTGTTTGCCAATTTCCGCCTAACAGGTATCGGCGGGATGGAACTCCTTGAGCGTCTGCGGGAACAAGAGCCACAACGACCAGTTATTCTGATGAGCGCAAGTGCCAATACTAACTTGGTGATTGAGGCCACTAAACGAGGAGCCTTCGACTATCTGGTGCGACCCTTTGATGCTCAGGATTTAATTGAGGCCGCCAGTCAGGCCTTGAGAGCCAGCAAGGCCATGCGCAAAACGGTCCGCTTGGGTGGCACTACTGATACAAGCGAGCAACAGCCGCAACTGCTGGGCAGCTGTGCCGCGATGCAGAAGGTCTACAAGGAGATCGGACGCTTCGCGCCAACCAATGCGACCGTCTTGGTCTTGGGCGAAACGGGAACCGGTAAAGAGCTAGTGGCCCGCGCCCTTTATCAGCACAGTGAGCGTTCCCAGCACCCCTTCGTGGCAGTCAATTGTGGAGCGATTCCTGAGAACCTGTTAGAGAGCGAACTCTTCGGCCACATTCGAGGAGCCTTCACCGGAGCCACCGCGAACCGCATCGGTCGCTTCCAGCAAGCAGACGGAGGCACCCTCTTTCTCGATGAGATTGGAGACCTTCCTCTTCCTGTGCAGGTCAAGCTCCTCCGTGTCTTGCAAGAAGGCACCTTCCAACAACTGGGGAGCACCCAAGACACTCATGTCGATGTCCGGGTGATCGCTGCCACGCACCAACCTCTAGCCAAGCTCATCGCCGAACAAGCTTTCCGAGAGGACCTTTTCTATCGTCTTAATTCCGCAATCATCGAACTTCCTCCCCTGCGAGAGCGAGGGAAAGACATTGAGCTTCTCGTTCGCTATTTCGCGGACCTCTCGGCCGGGCGTTTCAATGTCACCTCACCAGAAATCCCGAAAGCAGCACTGAAGCGTCTTCTCTCTCATCCCTGGCCCGGCAACGCGCGCGAACTTTCCAATGTCATGGGTCAGATCGTCGTTCGTAGTCAGGGTTTTCCGGTTTCAAACGAGGTAGTGGAAACCGCTTTGGCGGGCATCTTAGGCGAGGCCCTTTCCGGTGAAGACCTAGGCTCAGAGAGTTCATTTGGGCTCGCAATCCTGAGTCCGCTCCGAAAAGCTCTAGAAGAAGCACGCGAAAAGGGAAGCGGCGAGGTGCATCAACGGTTGGTGAGCGAACTCGAGAAACAACTTATCGTGAATGCCTTGGAACTTTCCAGCGGACACTTAGGACACGTTTCTTCTTGGTTGGGCATTTCTCGTGTGACTTTACGGAAGAAGATCGAGCTCCACAGGATTGCAACCTGACCACAGATTGTTTCGGGTTCGGCAAAGAGAGAGTCTTGGAAACTTTCTGACAATGAAAGTGAAAGAAACTTTCAATTTTTGCACGGCAAACCAAAATACAAGTCAACTGGAAATATCCGTAAGTTGCTCATTTTTAGCTTTTTACAACTTAGATTACAAAAGTGGCACGGTGCGAGCGATAGGGACTGCATGGTCAGTTCAGAAATCTCCTACTCCTCCGGCACTCCCTCACGTTTTTCGCAAAATGCTCTGATGGGTGATCGAGCTGGAAGCACGACTCCCTTTTCCACCACTAGCAAGACGTCTACTGAAGTGAACTATGCAGAGCTCACCGACGAAGAGCTGGTCGCCCTTTGCAAGCAGGAGATACCAACCATCACCCAAGGATACGAAGAGCTTGTGCGCCGATACGAATCCCTCATCTACGGCTTCTGCCGCCGTTCGATTGGGACTGATGATGATGCGGAAGAGGTTTGCCAAGATGCATTTCTCCGAGTCTTCCACAAAATCCATCAGTTTGAGGGGCGTTCAAGCTTTAAGACTTGGCTATTTCGCATCGTCGTCAACATGTGCTCCAGTCGCAAGGCAGCCCTTGCCAAGCGCCGCATTCGCAGCGAGGTCGTTACCGAGGAACTGACCTCTCGGGTGCACTCCGATTCCGTAACTCCCAATCTTGATGACCTCTCCGACAATCTGCGTCTTGCCATGGACCGACTGGATGAGAAAAACCGTGAGATCATCATCATGAAATATGTCTCCGGCCTGCAGCTCGACGAGATTGCAGCAGTGCTCAAACTCAAACTGAGTGCCACTAAGATGCGCTTGTATCGTGCCCGCGACGAACTGAAAACAGTTTACCTGCAGACCGCCAACACTCAACTAGCCGCCTAGTAGCGCGGAGACGAGTAGGCTGACGAAAAGCCTCGGCCCACTGGACTTTTAGTCCTGAAAGTCAGTGATGATATCATCCAACTCGCGGCTTGGTTTTTTCCCAAGGGATTTGACGTGAAAGCGCGTTCCCCCGCGCATCAGCAACTCCCGCAACCGACGCACAGACATCGCATCTTGGTCATCCTGAAGGTCGCTGAACCAGTAAACGGTATCCACTTCGCGAACCGTAATCAGCTCTTCCATCACACTCATCGTAGCCCAAGTTTGGGGGCTACGCTTGGTGCGTAAATGCTCGAAATGACAACTATCGAGTCGGCAGCCTTCCACCTCGCGGTAGCGGGGCGCCTCGAAATAGCTCTCAATCTCCTCACGCAGCTCTTGCAAGTGCGGAGTCATGCTGCCCGAAACATCGAGCACGACTCCCAGATTAAAACTATAAAGAAATGACCCCCCGACGGTTCCAGCCTTCCCTTCACCCTCTCCTCCATCAGGTTGTTCGCCTTTGAGAAAAGCGAAAACTTTCTCTCGCGACTCAATCAATTTGGTCAAAAGGTCTTTGGCCGCGCCTTCCATGCCCTCATCGCTTGAGTCTCGAAAGCCACTGCCATTGCGAAATCCAAACACGGCTTCGTGAATAGCTGCTACTTTCTCTTTTAGTTCCGCAATCTCATCCTTCACTTTCTGGCGACGCGGATCATCCCGATTGGTCTGCTCTTGCAGCTTGCCCAATTGCCGTTCCAATTTTGAAATTTCGCTCACGAGCTTGCGCGAGTTTGACTTGAAGAAGCCATCCAATCGGAGCTCGTCTTTGAGAATCGATTCCGCAGCATCCTCGTCTGCAGCTAAGTCCGCATCCGACACCAGAGCCTCTCGGATCCTTTCTCGGTCCGCATCTCGGATTTCTTGACGCAGTTTTTGAATGTTCCGGCGCTCTTGGGTCGAGAACTCACGATTCTTATCAAGCCCCTCCGCCTCATCGTTGGGAATCGCTAACAGTCGTACCGCTGACTCATAGATGAGAAGACTGCGCAGATAGGCAATTGCTTCCTGCTCGAGAGCTTCTTGGTCTTTTTGAGAATCAGAGGAATTTTCAACTGCCTCTTCGTAGTCCTCGCGAACCTCCTCAAATCTTTCCTCCAGCTCCGTCCAAGCCTGAGCCGGGACGTCTGCCAATAGGCGAGAAAAGCAAAAAACAAAGGCGAGGAGAGCAAAACAACTGTTCATGGCGGAGCTGACTCCGAGAGTAACCATCGCTCAAAATTCATGCAATCGACTAATCCCGCTTCTTGCAAACGACTCTCGGTTTGATGGCATCCACTTCCTTCCTCCCACGGCCTACTCCGCGACTGTCACAGCCGAGCCTCTCTTTTCGACATTAAGAATTGTTTCATAGCAGTTTATCAGTATTCTTCGCGGCCTTCTTACAGCAAGCACTTTCAAACCATGACACCCTCACTACTGATCACCCCCATCGCCGGATTGGTGGGACTCGTTCTCGCCTTTATCTTTTACAGGTCCATTGCCAAGCGTTCGGGAGGTGAAGGCAAGATTGCTGAAATCGCAGAGAAGATTCACCGCGGCGCCATGGTTTTCATGAAGCGTGAGTTTCTGCTCATCTCGGCCTTCGCCCTCGTCATTGGAGCCTGTCTGTTTTTCTTCCAAGAAGGCAGCTACGGCCCCCAACAAAGTCTGGCCTTTTTCCTCGGTGCCCTTGCCTCTTCCTTCGCTGGATTTGTCGGCATGACCACTGCCACCAAGGCCAATGTGCGCACCACCCTTGCCGCCAATCAGGAGGGTGCCGGACCCGCTCTCACCATTGCTTTCTTCGGTGGCTCGGTGATGGGGCTCACGGTGGCTTCGATGGGATTGATTGGCTTAGGCGGCCTTTTCTTCATCTTCAATGACCACAAAGAGCTGGCTGAGATTCTGGAAGGATTTGCGATGGGTGCCTCGCTGGTTGCTCTTTTCTACCGTGTCGGTGGCGGTATTTTTACCAAGGCCGCTGACGTGGGCGCCGACCTCGTAGGCAAGGTTGAGGCAGGTATCCCCGAGGACGATCCCCGCAACCCGGGCGTCATTGCGGACAATGTAGGTGACAATGTGGGTGATGTCGCGGGTATGGGTTCTGATATTTTCGAGAGTTACTGCGGAGCGCAAATCGCCACCATCGCTATTGCGGCAGCGGCAGCCTCGGCCGGCGGCAATGCTCTAGCCGAGCTCAGCTTTGAGGGAGAAGGTGCGAAGAATCTCGCGATGCAGCTTCCGCTTTTGCTCACCACAGTCGGATTGGTGTGTTCAGTTCTGGGGATTTTGGTGGTCAAACTGATGTGCCACAAAGACCCGGCACAAGCGCTACGATTCGGCACTATCGGCGGGGCCTTGCTCTTCATCATCGCCTCTTTCGGGTTGGTCAGTATGCTGGGATTGAGCGCGGCCCTCGGCGCGTGTGTTCTCTGCGGAGCAGTTGGGGGCATCATCATTGGTCTCATCACCGAGTATTACACGGCGGGTAAACCTATCCGCGAACTCGCCCGCCAAGGCGAAACTGGAGTGGCAACCATCATGATTGCGGGCCTTTCTCTCGGTCTCAAATCGGTGGCCGTTCCCATGCTCGCGCTTGCTGCAGTTATTTATGGCTCCTTCGAACTTGCTGGGCTTTATGGAGTTGGTCTGGCTGCGGTCGGGATGCTGGGTACGGTTGGCATTACTATGGCTATCGATGCCTATGGTCCAGTCGCCGACAATGCGGGTGGCATTGCGGAAATGGCAGGGCTCGGGGAAGAAACCCGCAAAATCACCGATGGACTTGATGCCGTTGGCAACACCACGGCCGCGATTGGAAAAGGCTTTGCCATCGGAGCCGCTGGATTGGCAGCCCTCGCCCTGATTACCGCCTTCATCCAAAAGACCGAAATTGAACTCACCTTGGGTGAGCCCGAAGTCTTGCGCACCTTCTTTGTCGGACTCTTTATCGGCGGGGTCGTTCCTTTCCTCAACGGAGCGATCACCATGGATGCCGTCGGAAAAGCGGCCTTCGATATGATTTCGGAAATTCGGCGCCAGTTTAAGGAAATCCCCGGTCTCCTTGAGGGAACGGGCGAGCCTGATTCCGACCGCTGCGTCGACATTGCCACCAAGGCGGCTACCAAACGCATGATTCTCCCCGCCCTGCTCGCAGTGGGCACACCAGTGGTAGTTGGCTTTGGGTTCGGAGCGAATGGCCCCGTAGCTTTGGCGGGAACTTTGTGCGGAGCCCTCCTCGGGTGCCTGCTATTGGCCCTCATGATGTCCAATGCTGGAGGAGCCTGGGACAACGCCAAAAAATACGTGGAAGAAGGTCACTTCGGAGGAAAAAATTCTGAAACCCATAAGGGCTGCGTGGTGGGTGATACCGTGGGCGACCCTTTCAAGGATACTTCCGGCCCTTCCATGAATATCATGATCAATGTTATGGCAATCGTCAGTATTGTGATTGCTCCCCACCTCGGGTAGCAATGGGTTAGTCCCCATGTCCGAGTCGCCTCGTAAACTCACTTTTCAGCAAAGAGCCCGCTCTCTTCCCCACAAGTATCACTACTGGATTTCCTTGTGTTGGGCGGTTCTCTTCTATCTTTTACTGATAGCCATTGTCACTGCCGCGATTGGGTTTGGGCTCAATGATAGTCAGTTCAACGCCTTTCTTCTGATTGGGCTCATCTTTGCGGCCATCCCCGTTTGGGCTCTTGGTTTTCTCGCGCGAAAGAAAGCTTCCTGCCCTTTGTGCAAAGGGACTCCATTTCTTGATAGCCAGGCCTCCAAGCACGTGAAGGCTGTGCGCATTACTCCCTTCAACTACGGGACCACCAACATCCTTCGAGCCCTAGTGACCCGGCGTTTTCGCTGCCACTTCTGCGGAACCCCTTTCGACATGCTGAAGACCAACCTCACCCCCAAGCGCGAGGATCCGCCCTACGAGTAAGGTCCTTTTTTCAGGGATTACAATCGACCTAAAAAGTCGCTTCGTCTTCTCCAAGAATCTGGACCTCGGTATCGAGGTCTATGCCTCGCTCTTCGCAAGCGGAAGTTTGGATACTGTCAATAAGGTCCAAGACTTCGGAAGCTGTCCCTTTGCCTCCATTGACGATGAAGTTGCCGTGCTCGAGAGAAACCCGGATCTTGCCAACTTCCTTCCCTTTCAAGCCCAATTCGTCCACCAGCTGACCGGCTCCTATACCTGCTGCTTCCGGGTTTTTGAAAATACAGCCCGCACTCGCTCCTCGCGGTTGACTGGTCTTGCGCTTGTGACGCGAGAGGTCGAGCTGCTCCTGAATGTGCTCCGCAGTTGCGTCGGGGTCTCCTCGGAAAACAACCCGGAGGGCATAATTCCGTCGCAGCTCTGGGACATTGCGATAAGAGGCCTCAATCTCGGCCCGTTTTCTGACCCGGCGCTGCCCATCTTCATCTAGAAATTCCAGCTCCACCACTTGGTCAAAGGTCTCGATACCCATCGCTCCTGCATTCATTCGCAAGCCGCCGCCCACATTTCCTGGGATTCCTTCCATCCACTCGAAGCCTCCGATCCCTTTCTTCTGCGCAAAGCTCGCCAGCTTCTTGAAGCGCACGCCCGCGCCTGCCTCAATAAGCCCTTCTCCCACCACCCGAAGGTCACCGAATTCACCTTTGTTAGAAGGATGGATGACTGCGCCCCGAATACCGCCATCGCGCACGAGGAGGTTGGAGCCACGTCCCACAACCCGCACCGGGAACCCTTCTTCCTTAAAGTAATCAACCGATTTCACGAAGCCGTCGAAGGTCTGCGGTTCTACCCAAAACTGGGCCGGGCCACCTACGAGCATGGTCGTGTGTCGCTTCATCGGTTCGTAGAGCTTCACCTTGAGGTTAGCTTCACCCGCATCTCGCTTCAGCTCTTCTACAAACGCTTGGTCGCGAATAATTTTGCGCCCAATCTCGTGCACGTTTCCCGCACCGAGAGTCATGAGCATATCACCCTCCTTCAACGCATTCCCTACGACATGGTGGGCCGTCTCAAAGTCCTCGAGATAGCAGCCTTCGGTCGCACCGTTTCGCGCCATGGCCTCGACGATTGTCGCTCCGCTAATGCCCTCAATGGGGTCTTCGCTCGCGGCATAAACTGGCACCACATAGACGAGGTTGGCCAACTGGAGCGCTTTTCCAAATTCTTCTGCTAGGCGCTGGGTGCGTGAATAGCGATGGGGCTGGAAAACAACTACTAACCGCCTCTTTCCCAAACTGAGAGCAGTTTTGAGGGTGGCCTCGATTTCGGTGGGGTGATGCCCGTAGTCATCGATTACGCGGAGGTCTCTCGTCCGCCACTTGGTCTCGAACCGACGCTTGGCACCCGCAAAAGTGGACAGCGCACGCGCCACCAAATCAAAACTGGCCTCCACCTCGCAAGCCAGAACGATGGCTGCCAATGCGTTGAGGATATTGTGCTGCCCCGGAATACCCAGCTCGACCCGTCCCAGTTCTTCTCCCCGTCGAATGACCGTGAAGGCAGTAGTGCCACGACCTTCCAAAATGTCGCGCGCCACAAAATCATTCTCCTCACCCAATCCATAGGAAATCGCTTTCTCCCGCTGGCCGCAAACCCGGCGCGCGCCCTCATCATCTCCGCAATAGATCACCGCATCACCAGTCTGTCCTAAGAGCGTTGTGAAAACTGCGTCAATTTCTTCGATGCCTTTGTAGAAGTCCAAATGCTCTGCCTCGATATTGAGCACGATGGTATACTTGGGATGATAGAGCCGCAGGGTACCATCGCTCTCGTCTCCTTCCGCGACCATCAAGTCTCCTTCCTCCTCCCAATTGGCATTCGTTCCCAAGACCGGAATCTCGGCTCCTACATAATGACTAGGATTCTCCCCCGCCTTGCGCAGAACATGGGCGCACATCGCCGACGTCGTGGTCTTGCCATGAGTACCCGATACCACCACTCCGTCTTTTCCTCCCAAGATGCCTGCCAAACACTCGGCTCGCAGCAGACAGGGAGTGCCCGCTGCTTCTGCCGCTGCCCGAGCTGGATTATCGGGACGAATCGCAGACGAGTAAACCACGGCATCTACCCCTTCCACCGCCTCGGCAGTGTGAGGGCTTGAGAACTTGAGGCCGAGTCCCTTGAGACGCTCCACCTCCCCGCTCGTGACCCGATCAGAGCCACTCACCTCATGCCCCATCTGCAGAAGCAGACCAGCCAAACCACTCATCCCGGAGCCAGCCACCCCAATCAAATGCACCCGCGCCGGATTGCCCCGGTCTAAAAATCGCTCTGTCCAGTCTGCCATCAGTGCGAAAAGTCTCCGAAACTACGCGCCCAGCCTCAAGTGGATTCCGCGAGCGTTTTCCCGACAGTGCTGTTTCTCGAATTTTTCCCCTTTGGCGAGTTCCCTCCACCGCACTCAAACGCCTCGCACGACAAACTTTTTCGCCCTTCTCTCTTCTTTCCATCCAAAAATCCCTGCACACTCACAGCGTGGCCTTGCTCGAAGTCTCCAACCTCACCACCCGCTTTCATACTCGCAACGGCGTTGTTCATGCCGTGGAGGACGTCTCCTTCTCCATCGAAAAAGGAAAGACTCTTGGTATTGTGGGCGAATCTGGTTCGGGCAAGTCGGTCACCTGCTATTCCTTGCTCGGGCTGATCCCCAAACCTCCGGGAAAAATCCACCAAGGAAAAGCCCTCTTCGACGGTCACGACCTCTTGGCTAAAAACGAGAAAGACCTCCGCGCGATTCGCGGAAAACGTATTTCGATGATTTTCCAAGACCCGATGACTTCCTTGAACCCTTATCTCAAGATTGTCGATCAGCTCACCGAGCCTCTGACCTTGCACGAAGACATCAAGGGTGAGCCAGCTCGCAAGCGGGCCATCGAGGCTCTATCTGAAGTCGGGATTCCCAATGCCGAGGCCCGCGTGGACAGCTATCCTCACGAATTCTCCGGAGGGATGCGCCAGCGGGTCATGATCGCGATGGCTCTGATTACGAAGCCAGAGCTTCTGATTGCCGACGAACCGACGACCGCCCTCGACGTCACGGTTCAAAAGCAAGTGCTCGACCTGATTCGGCAACGACAGCGCGATCTAGGCTCCGCTGTTATCCTGGTGACCCACGACCTCGCAGTGGTTTCCGAGACTTGCGACCACGTCAACGTGATGTATGCCGGACAAGTGGTGGAAAGCGCGCCTGCGGAGCTGCTCTTTGCCAACCCTCGCCACGCCTACACCCGCGCTCTCCTGAAGAGCATTCCCGCCAGCCAAACCAAAGGTGAAAAGCTCTACACGATCCAAGGCCTACCCCCTATTCTCACCTCTCCTCCATCGGGTTGTTCGTTTCGTCCTCGCAACACCCTCGGCGACTCGTCGCAGTGCCTCACCGACAGCGCTCCCGCTCTCGTTGAGGTGGCTCCCGAGCATTTTGTGCAGAATTGCCCGGGGTGCTTGGCAGCGCGCTAAAGGGTCGCCCAACAATCAGTTATTCGAAAAAAGAACGGAAGCGGTGACATCAATAGTGGTTTCCTATCAACCCACAAAAAAGATGGCCTCTCCTTCTAATTTTCTCTTGCGGGGCCCGTCGATTTTTGTATCTTCCGCCTCCGCAACACAAAAGCGGGTGTAGCTCAGTGGTAGAGCGCGACCTTGCCAAGGTCGATGTCGAGAGTTCGAATCTCTTCACCCGCTCCAAAATCGAAGGCCCGAGGACAAAACCTCGGGCCTTCGTCGTTTCAAGCTTTAGACAAAAGACATGGATAAACTCGCCGAAATCATCGCCCACAAGCACATTGAGGTCGAAGCCCTTCTCCCCCGTGCAGCTCATCTCAAGGCTGCCGCCCTGCAGCGTAACGATTTCCGAGGGTTTCGAACCGCTCTTGACCGCGGTCCCGACCAGTTGGGTGTCATTGCCGAGATTAAGAAAGCCTCTCCTTCTGCCGGCATTATCGATCCCGACTTCGATCCTATCAAACAAGCGGAGCGTTATCTCGATGGCGGGGCCTCCTGCATGTCCATCCTCACCGACGAAAAGTTCTTCAAAGGTTCTCTCGCCTACCTCAGTCGCATTTCCGAAAAGCCAAGCTGCCCGCTTCTTCGCAAGGATTTTACGATTCACGAGATCCAAATCCATGAGGCCATCATCTCGGGGGCAGACGCTATTCTTCTGATTGTGGCCGCGCTCGATCAAGATAACCTCACCCGTCTCTATGAAACCGCGCGCTCTCTCCAGCTCGATGTTCTCGTTGAGGTGCACGATCTCCCCGAGATGGAACGCGCCCTCGACCTCGATAGCGTTGACCTTCTCGGAATCAACAACCGCAATCTCAAGACTTTTAAAACCGATCTAAAAACCACCGCGCAACTGGCCGATGAAGCTCCCGATGACGTCATTCTGATTTCCGAATCAGGAATCAAAGACGCCAAGGATGCCTATGAGGTGCTTGAATACGGAGCGAATGCCATTCTGGTGGGTGAAACGCTGATGCGTTCCCACATCCCCGCCGAGACGATCCAAGAGTTTCTTGCTCTCAAACTGCCTGCTCCCGAACAAGCCTAAGCGGCCAGAACGCAAAATGGTCTCCAATCCCGAGAAAGAAGTTCGCTTCACCCGATCCCAACAAGCGATCCATTTCGCTATCTTGGGAGCCATTCTCGTTTCGGTTGCCGCGACCTTATTCGCGACGGGAGTGTGGGGTCTGCAAGCTCCAGTCCATCCCCTCGCCGCGCTGCCCTTCTTGTTATTGGCGGGAGGCGTTTTTTGGCTTTCCTTCCATTGCGCCAGACACGCTTTCCTGATCCTGAGTCCGGTTGGAATCGAGTTTTTTCCCTTCTTCAAACCGTCGACAAACTTCCGAGTTTGGGCCTGGTCGGACTTTCATCATGCCGAGGTGATCGGGAAGCGACTCTACCTCCATTTCAACGAAGAAGAGACCGGCGGCGCGGTTCTCTCACTTTCCCCATTGTCGTCTCGAAGCCGGAACCTTCTCGAAATCGCAATCGAAGGCCGGATGGATGAACGGTTCGCCGACGAGGAGGTGGAAGAAATCGAGCTTTCCTAGAACTCCTCGTCTAGAAGAAGGGGAGAAACTTTTACTTCGTCCTTCTCAATCGCCTTGTCGAGGGCCAACTGGACCCAGCGTGGAGAGCGTTTTTCAGTCAAAGTCTGAATCCCCATATAACCACCCAGAGAAATGAGGGCGATAGCGGTGACGCCCAACGCCTGGATGTAACTGATCCGGCCCACAAGCACTTTGCCGAGTCCGTAGAAAATAATGGGGATGAGCTGGAGACAGGCCGAAACCACAACCACGGGCAAGAGACCCGGCCACCAACGAGAATCGGTTCCCATTGCTAGCAGGGCCAAGAATAGTCCCACCCCGCTCACTGAGAGAAGGATTTGCCAGAAGAGAAAATCCCACATCAGAGAGAAGTTTTTCTTCCACACGATTCGTGTT
>CAZGXV010000042.1:0-29812 GCA_964529725.1 uncultured Roseibacillus sp. | reverse complement strand
GGAAGTTGCTGGCAGGGAAAGTTGGTGCTTTCCAAGAGGCAGGTCCGTTATGCTAGGGGCACTTCCTTCGTATGTTTCGAACTTGGACAGCCCGGATTGTGCTCGCCGCCTTGACCTTAGAGGCGGGCCTAATCCTGAATCTCTATACCGGCGACCTCCCACTTTTACGACGAAGCGAGGAGGGGCTCTTCCAGTCTTCGCTCGCGATGGTGCGGGAGATGAAATCAGAAGAGGTGATTCTCGAAACCAACAAGGACGCCGATGGCTGGAGCTTGCGCCGTCTGGAAGAAAGAGAGCCGAGCAATAAGTGGGATTTTGTCGAGGTCCCGTTGGCGAGTGAACTTTTTGATGGCAAGGCCCCGAAGCCTTCCGAGTATGCGGTCTTGTTGGCAAAAGCCCATCAGGCGGGCGCGCGCGAATTGGCTTTCACGAGAGCCCTGACTTGGGAGAACGCCCCCGAACTGGAATTACGTGCGCTGGATAGTTCGCTGAGGCCATTCGGGGAGGTCCTGCTGCCTATCGACTTGTCGGAGGTTCCGCAGCCAAAGTCTGCGCCGCAATACTTGGAGGAGTCGGTCTTGCCGCGTGAGAACCTCGTCGGCGATGCTTCTAGCTTGCCATTGATGAATCAAGTCGCGGTTCCGCCCTCGGTCTCGGGTCGTTCTGGAATCGTTTTTGCTTTTCCGGATTTTGGCGGAAGGGATTTGCAATACCGAGCTCCCGGCAGGTTGCCCGTTTTGTCGAGATGGGAAGATGGATTCTTGCCCTCGTGGTCTTTGCGGCTGGCCATGCAAATGGAAGAAGTCGCTCGCGAAGATTTGATAATCGAGTCAGGCCGCCATCTCCGGTTGGGAGCGAATGGCCCCGTGATTCCTCTCGATGATTTTGGGCGCGTCAAAGTGGGAGAGAGCAACGCCGAGGAAGTGGCGATGGTGTCGGCCAAAACTCTTTTTCCCTTGGGTGAAGTGGATTTGCCAGAGCTCGCTAGGGGAGTGGTCTTGGTCGATACCACCAGTCGTAGCCAAAGTGAAAAAAGCCACCGCATGATTGCCGAGGCGCAGAGCCTGTTGCGCTTCCCGCGACCAGGCCAGGCGGAGGTCTTTAATCGGCTGGGACTAGGTTGGGAAATTCTGCTTTATGTGCAAATTGTGTTAGTTGCCTTCGTAGCACTCTACTTGCGCCCCTTCTCGCAGCTGGTGGCCTTGGCAGTGCTGTGTGCAGGACTGATTTGTCTCGTGCTCGGTCTCCTAAACTGGCGGGGAGTGTGGACTCCGATTCTGCCACTGGTGGTGGCGATGACGGTCTCGTGGTGTCTCGTTGGCTACCTGCAGCAGATTGCCCATCCGGCCAAGAGTAAGAAAAGAGTGAGGAAGGCCCCGTAATCTCAAGCGGGTTGGAGGCCTAGAAAGTTTTCATCGGTCTCTTTCCAAGTCGTTCCTCCGATTGCGATTGCACTAGGAGGCTCTAATTGTTGGATTAGTGAGATGAAACGAACTTTCTTGCTGGCCTCATTTTTTGCGACTTCTCTTTGTTCACAAGCGGTGGAACGAGTTTATGCCGCTTGCGGGAGTGTTGGGATTCGGGTCAGCGAGTTTGATAGCGAGACCGGAACGCTCACGGGATTTCATGAGGCTTTGAGTTTACCGGGGGTGGGCTTCCTCGCGCTTCATCCCGAGAAGGCGCTCCTCTATGCGACCTGCTACGGCGAGGGAGAGAAGGGAAGCAACGGCGCCATTGGTGCTTTGAAGATTTTGGAAAACGGGACTCTGGACGTCATCAATCTTTCGCCCACCAAGAGTGGAGGCGCGTGCCACGTTTCGCTTGATGCTAGCGGCAAGGTGGTCTTCGCGGCCAGCTATGGCAGTGGCTCGGTGGCCTCGTTTTTGGTGCAAGAAGAGGGCTCGCTTTCGGAACCTGTTTCCGTGATTCAGCATGAGGGCTCAAGCGTACATCCTCGGCGACAAACAAGACCACATGCCCACTACTTCGCGGCGGGGCCTCAAAACAAGTTTGCCTATGCGCCTGACCTCGGCATGGACCAAGTCGTGATTTATCAGTTTGATGCTGGGACCGGCGAGTTGACCGCTGCCGGAGCAGGCGAACTCGCCGATGGCGCTGGACCTCGGCATATGAAATTCTCGCAAGACGGCAAGTTCGCCTATGTTTTGAACGAATTGACTCTCACCGTGACCACCTTTCGCCATGACCCGGAGAATGGTTCTCTAACCGAGGTGGCCACCATCCCGGCCGTGCCTGAGGGGACTGATTTGGAGGCGATGAGTTGTGCCGAGATTGTGGTGCATCCGAGCGGCAAGTTTGTTTACACCTCGCAGCGTGATTTACAGACCCGTGACGAGGCGAGCCCGATGGGGCGCAATAGCCTTTCAGTTTATCGGGTCACTGGCGAAGGCACTCTGCAACGGGTGCAGACGATTTCAGCGGGCGTGAGGATTCCCCGTAACTTCAATATCCATCCCGACGGCAAGTGGCTGCTGGTAGGTGGACAGTTCTCGGACGATGTCCAAGTCTTCGCCATTCAGGAAGAGAACGGAAAGCTTTCTCCCCATGGAGAGCCGGTGGCCTGCCCGGGCAAGCCACAATGCTTCGTTTTCCGCTAGGCTAGGTTGCTAGGATAACTGAGCAGGATACTCACCGTTGGTGATGAGCGCTGCCACCGCCTCCACCACCAATGGCTTGTCGTCGGGGTAGGTCACGCCGAACCAATTCGAAGTGGTGGGCAAGACTTTGCAAGTGGCCTGCCCTTTATCTACAAAGTCATCGACAACGGTGGGAATGTAACACTCGCTTTTAGGCGTATTGAGATGTTCGGAAAGAAAAGCGGAGAAGTGTTCTTCAGTCTGGGTGAAGTAGGCGGGCGTGAAGCACCAGAAATTCATAGAGACAATGTCCTCTTCTGAGACTTCGCGTTCACTTTCGTCAATGGCGGTGCCAGTGACGCGACCATCTTCTCTGCGAGAGATATCAACGATTTCTTCCACGTCGGTTAGAAGCCCGTTAGGGTTGACACCACAGATGCCGCGATTGACGCCGCCGTGGTCGGAGAGCGTGTTCTTGAGAAAGTAACCGACGATGGCGTAGTTGGTGGCGTCGTTCGAGAGCTGACTGAGATAGTCGGCTGCGGTCTGGTAGGCATTGGCCCCATAGAAATCATCGGCATTGACCACTGCGAAGGGCTCGTTGATCACATCGCGAGCCGCGCGCACGGCATGGGCTGTTCCCCAGGGCTTTTCGCGGTCGGCGGGGACCGAGAATCCATCGGGAAGATCGTCCAGTTTTTGGAACGCGTAATCGATTTCGATTTTGCTGCTAAAACGGGCTCCGACTCCTTCCTTGAAAGCCTCGGCGAAGTCTTCGCGAATGACGAAAACAACTTTGCCAAAGCCAGCACGGATGGCGTCGAAAACGGAGTAGTCGAGAATGGTCTCTCCGTTGGGCCCCATCGGATCCATTTGCTTGAGGCCGCCGTAGCGGGAGCCCATTCCAGCGGCGAGAACGAGGAGTGTCGGTTTGCTCATCGCGGGGAGCATTGGGGGAGAAGGGGGAGGGAGTCAAGGACGTGATGCCCTGTGCAAGGAGGTCACCAGGAGAGACAAAGCTGGGACCAATGCCCAAAAAATTTTAGGCTCGGTTCGGCTCTGTTTGGCTTGGCTTTAGAGTTTTTGCCAAAGAAGGGTCTCCAGCAATTCGTCGAAGCCCAGCCCGGTCCAAGCCACGGGTTGAAACTCGGGATTGCTTTCACCAAGAGCGTCGCTGAAGGAGTTGGGCTCGAAAAGGTGATGGGTTTGCAGGCCGCACGTACCTACCAATCCAGGAAATTGGAGGGCAAGTCGCCCGGCCTCCCAGGCCGCGAAGGTTTGGCCAAAAGGATGATCCATGTAGCTGGTGACCACGACCCGCTGACCCTTGCTGGCAGCGGCCTCGGCAAGGAGCCAAGGCTCGTCGAGAGCTGGCTTGATTATGACGACCTGAGCGCTCTTGGCGGTGGAGAGGTTGGGGGCGGATTCCCGGTCAATGGCGAGGGGCACACGGGTTTCGCGGTGCAACCTTTGCCAGCCTTCTTCAGAGAAAGGGCAAGGGTCTTCGATGAAATCGATTTGGTCGCGGGTGGTGTCGGGGAGCGCGAGCAAGAAATCACGGATGGCCTCGCGGTCCGGTCGCTCGTTGGCATCGAGCCGCCAGCGTAGCTTGGGATAGGCTGCCGAAATCTCCCTTAAAAAAAGCCCCTCCGCCACCAAGTCGCTGCCAACTTTGAGCTTAATGGTATCGAAGTGGTTCTCAAGGGCGAGTTCGATGGCAGCCCGATCGAGACTGGGACAGGTGAAGTGGCTGCGGGGAACTTCGAGCTCCTCAAACATCCAATCCTCGTTGAGACGGGCAGCAGCATCCATCTCGGCGCAGCGTAGCGCACGTCGAACCAGAGGCCAGCGACGCTTGCCCATCAGGTCAGCTAGGCACTTGTCGAGAGAAGGGTCACCGAGTTCGGGCCAGGGGTGGAGGCAGGCGAAGCCGTGACCGACTTGAATGAGAGCCCCTTCGAATTCGCGGCGAGGGGAGACGGCGTTGAGTTTGTGGGCGCGGGATTTGAGGCGGTAGCGCGCGAAATAAAGGTCTGGGGAGTCTGTTGGCAAAGTCACTTTTAGATGAAGGTGGAGGCTATCTTTGGCAAGGGGAATTCAAGTTGAGGAGAAGCTCACCCGCAGCCCGCTCTCCTCAGGTTGAGACCAACTTTAGGGCTCATCACGCCGAATTCCGTCAGGAATTTGGTCAGGAGATTTGTTCGGATGCGACTGAGATGGAAGCACCGTGAGAGGCCTTCTCTTGGTTTTTTTTTGAGGTGGCCAAGGTGGGCGACTTGGGAAAGAATTTTCTAATGAAACGAATCTTATGGGGAATGAGCCTATTATTTGCGACCGGAGGATGGGCAGAGGAGAAGCTTCCGAATGTGGTTTTCGTGCTCGCAGATGATTTGGGGTATATGGATATCGCGGCTTTTGCGGCGCGGGAATGGGGAGTAGGGCGGGAGGTTTGTTTCTATGAGACTCCCCATCTCGATACGCTGGTGGACGAGGGAGTGGCGTTCTCGAACTTTTATGCCTGCCAACTTTGTTCGCCTACGCGAGCCTCTATTCTAACTGGAAAAAATGCGGCCGCCATCGGTTTCACAACCGCAACTCCTTTTCGCAGGACCTACTATAATTCTGGTAAAAAAGTCCCCGAGGGGCACCAACCTCATGATGTCCTAGAGCACAAGGACGCGATTGTTGAGCAGCAAGCTTGGTTAAATGGGCAGACGAATACTGCCTTGCCGAAAGGTGTCCCGACTTTGGCTGAGGTCTTATCTTCGCATGATTCCGCTTTTTTAGGGAAGTGGCACTTGGGAGGTCACGGGGCTCCGGAGCAGTCGCCCCAGTCGGCGGGATTCGAAGAATTGGCTTGGTTCGATGCCGGAGGGTCGCCTTTTTTCAACTGGCGGGACGGATGGCAGCGAGGGCCCCAGAACTTGTTCGCTGCTGCCGAGCGTGCCTACAAATGGGGCGATCCGGGACCGGAGACAGGCGAAGAATATTTAACTGATGACCTGACGGTTCAGGCAGTGAACTACATCGAAGGACGGGCAAATCAGGAGAAACCCTTCTTTCTCTACTTCTGCCACTTCGCGGTGCATGGGCCGTGGCAGGGAAAGGATGCCGACGTCGCGTATTTTCAGAAAAAAAGCACGATTGGCTTTGGGGGGCATACGGACCCGGTCTACGCCGCGATGGTGAAGTCATTGGACGATTCAATCGGCTCTCTGGTGACCTCGCTTCGGGAAACGGGGCAGTTGGAGAACACGCTCTTCTTATTCGCCTCCGACAATGGCGGAGTGATGTATGCGCGCGGGGAGAGCAACCTGCCTCGAACCTCAAATTTACCGCTCAAGGGTGGCAAGGCGCATCTCTACGAAGGTGGCATTCGGGTGCCTTTCATTGCTTGGTGGCCGGGTAAGATGGAAGGCGGGATTTGGAATGAGAGTACGCTGCATTGTTCGGACTTTTTGCCCACGCTGGCGGAGTTGATGGGACAGGAGACTCCCGAGGTGGATGGAGTCTCGTTTGCGAAGCTCGTGCAGGAACCGACCACAGTGATGGGGAAGGAGCGCACCCTCTATTGGCACTATCCCTTCAACGTCATCGTGAAGGAGCCTCACAACGGCATCGAGGTGAGCCCACATTCCGCTATTCGCGAGGGCAGGTGGAAGCTCATCTGGGACTGGCATGGTCTCAGGCGCCTATACGACATCGAGAGCGATCCTTTCGAGAGGCAGGATTTGGCAAAATCTGAGGGGCAAGCAGAGCGGGTTGATCAACTTTTTGCTCAGTTGCAAGGTTGGTTGCGAAGCCAAGTGTCGGAGCACTACTTGCCGAGCTTGAACCCAGCCTACGATGCCGAAAAGGCGACGCGCCCAGAGAAGTTCTTGAACTTGTGGGAAGCAACTGAGGATGGGGAAGAGTAGCGCTGATGAGCGGCCGGATTGCACGGGCTGTCGATGAGAGCGCGAAACGAAGCCGTTTTCTGGGCGTTGTGAGGGAATGGAGAGCGTTTCCTATCATTTTTTAAATGAAACAGTTGCGCGAAACGTCCGTTTACAGATGGATTCAAGAAAGACAAGAGACAGGAGGCGTGATAGCGTAAATTCAAGGATGGCGAAACGAGCGAAAAAAAAGACGGCAATCTCGAAGGATATTGCTGATGAGGAGATCGACGCCGAGGAGGGGAAAGCCCGCAAGAAAAAGGTCGAGGCGGCCTATGAAAAGACGCGTAAGAGTCTCATCGCACGTCTAGACAACTGGGAGGACCAGCGGACTTGGGACGAATTTTACAAGACGTACTGGCGTTTGATTTATTCGGTGGCTCTGAAGTCAGGTTTACGTTCCGAAGAGGCCTTCGATGCTGTCCAAGAGACGATTCTGTCGATTGCGAAACAGAGTAAGAAGAACCTCTACGATCCTAATCAGGGTTCGTTCAAAACGTGGTTGATGAACATGACGCGTTGGCGCATCAACGACCAATTCCGCAAGCGGAAAAAGGACACTGCGATGGCGATGGGAGAGTGGGGTGATGAGCGCAAGACGGCAGTCATCGACCGCTTTGAAGATCCAAAAGGTGACCTCTTGGAGCGCATGTGGGATGTGGAGTGGAAGCAGAATCTGGCGGATGCGGCCCTCTCCCGCACTAAGTCACTCGTCTCGCCGAAGCAGTATCAAATCTTCGACTACTACGTGGTGAAGCAGTGGGATGCCGACAAGGTGCAGGAGCATCTGGGAGTGAGCATGGCACAAGTTTATTTGGCCAAGCACCGCGTGGGTGCGGTTTTGAAAAAAGAGTTAGAGAAGCTTCGCAAGTTGGGCGAAGACGACGAAGACGGATAAGGGATGGCACGACAGGTGCGGTCAGCGCCGGAAATTCCGGATATGAAGGTTCTTCGCCAAATTGGCGGAGGTTCTTATGGCGAAATCTGGATGGCGCGTTCGGTCACCGATACCTTGCGCGCAGTCAAGGTGGTCTACCGCAACGACTTTGATGATGACCGGACCTTTGAGCGCGAATTCGAGGGTATTCTCAAATATGAACCGGTGGCGCGCGAGCATCCGGGCTTGGTGGATATCCTGCATGTGGGCCGCGACCAAACGGGCGAAGAAGAGTTCTACTTTTACGTCATGGAGCTCGGGGATGATGTGGAACACGGGTCGCAGATCCGTCCTTCGGACTATGAGCCCCGCACCCTGCGTAGCGATATGCTGCGCGCTGGTAAACGACCACTGGCAGTGGGGTTCTGCGCGGAAGCGGGGGCCAAACTAGCCGGCGCATTGACCCACCTGCATAGCCAAGGGCTCGCTCATCGCGATGTGAAGCCCTCCAACGTTATTTTCGTGAAGGGACAGGCTTGCTTGGCCGATATCGGGCTCGTGGCGGCCCGCGATCAGCGCACCTTTGTTGGGACGGAGGGCTTCGTTCCGCCAGAGGGGCCGGGCTCGGCAGGGGCAGATGTCTACGCTTTAGGGAAGGTGCTTTATGAGATGGCCACAGGAAAGGACCGCTTGGACTTTCCCGAACTGCCCGATGAACCTATCCCTAAGGCAGACAACAAGCGTTGGTTGACGCTCAACAGAATCATTTGCGAAACGTGCGACCCCCGCATCAAAAAGCGGCGCTACACTGAAGCCGCGGACCTCGAGCGGGTTCTCGACTTGATTCATCGCTCTAGGCGTATTCAGAAGAAGAGGGCTCCGCTTGGACTGGCCGCTTCGGTTTTGGCGGTGGCTCTTGGATTAGGTCTTTTCATTGGTTTGCCGATTTCTCCAGTGACCGTGGTCTCTTCCGATCAGTCTCTCGTGGCTGCTCCCACCACTTCCTTCGTGACCATTACCAGTGTTCCGGAGGGGGCAGAGGTCTATGATGAGTATGGGGTGCTCTTGGGTGCCACTCCCTATGGGCCCAAGGAGTATCCTATCGGTTTGGAGGTCGAGTTTCAGTTGCGGTATCCGGGCTATGTCCCGAAGAAGGTGACGCGCGAGCTGAGCCAGGCTGATGAGATTTTGTTGGCCTCGCTCAATCGCTATCCCCCTGAGTCCGGGTTAGAGTGGCGCGACTTCTTAGGGCAGCGCTACTTTCCGGTCGATGATGCCCATGTCAGCGCTTACCTCGTTGGACCAGTGGAATTCCGTCGCTCGCCCGCTGCTCGCAATAAGGGCTGGAAAGGAGTGGAGGTGAGTGAAAACGGTCTTCGCCGACGCGCTGCCTTCGTGACCGAACAGCAGGGCGAAGAATTCGTTCGCTGGTTGGCTGCTGAGAGCGTCGCTGATGGGGTTTTGCCGGACGAATATCGCTTCGCAGCTGAGTTTGAAAAAGAAGGAAGCTTCGAGGGGGTCCCTGAAGAGGTGTGGGAAGCGGGCTTGAGACCTTTGCGGATTAAGATTGAACCCATTCGCAAGGGGAGCTTGGCGATTGCGACCGAGCCCGCCGGAGCGTGGGTCTACCTCAATGACCAATATCAAGGAACGACCCCGCTGAGTGATTTGGAGGTCTTTCCCGGCAGGGTGAAGCTGCGGGTTGAGCTCGATGGCTACGAGGAATACGTGACCGAGGTCAAGGTCAGTGAGAATCAGGCTCTCGCTCTGCCGCTGGTGCAACTTTTGCCAACCAAGGGAATGCCGTGGCAGAATGTGGAGTGGAAGAACAGTCTCGGGATGGAGTTTGTGGAGATGGGAGACGAGCTCATTGCCTCGCGCTGGGAGACCCGTGTCGGAGACTTTCAGAACTTTGTGAACGCCACCAAGCGGAAGCAACTGACCGCTCCAGATTTTTCTCAAAGTCGCGATCATCCCGTGGTCAATGTGACCCGGACAGATGCCATCGAATTCTGTCAATGGTTGACCGAAAAGGAGCGCCGTGAGGACGTCATCCGCGAGTGGCATCAATACCGCCTGCCGACCGATGCCGAGTGGTCGCGGCTTGCTGGGGTGGAGCTAGAGGAAGGGTCGACCCCTCGCGAGCGAGCCTCTTGGGAGCGCCCTGGTTATCCTTGGGGGGACGAATATCCTCCCACGGAAAAGGTGGCCAACATCGCGGGTGTGGAAGGCTCAGGTCGCTTGGTGTTGGGGCAGAATGCGGTAGTAGGTTACAATGATGGCTTCGTCACCACGGCCCCGGTGGGGAGCTTTCCGCCCAACGAGTTGGGGCTCCACGATCTAGGAGGAAATGTCAGGGAATGGGTGAGTGACTTCTACACTAGCGAGGAGGCCGGCTTCGGAACCACGCGCGGAGGCTCATGGGAGGATTACCGCGAGGAGCACCTCCGCACCAGCGCGCGACGCCTTGCACCAGATACGGGCGAGGGATATGGCTTTCGGGTTGTTCTGGTCAAAACCGAGAATAAGGATGAGACTGCCAACGATGGTTGAGGTGACGATTGATTATAAGGGCGAGTTGCATTGCGAAGCGTTGCACGGACCTTCCCAGGCGATCTTGGAGACCGATGCTCCCGTTGATAACGAGGGAAGAGGAGAGGCTTTTTCTCCGACAGACTTGGTTGCCACCGCCTTGGGTAGCTGTATGGCCACCATCATGGGAATTACCGCCCGACGTAAAGAAGTGGACCTGCAAGGGCTACGGATTCGGGTTACCAAGGAGATGTCTCCCGATTTGCCTCGTAGGATTTCTAAGCTCGGCGTGTCGATTACGATGCCAATCGCCCAAGACCACCCTGCGGCGAAAGTTTTGCAAGCTGCAGCCATGGGCTGTCCCGTCAACCACAGTCTTCACCCCGCTATCAAGGTGGATGTGAGCTGGTCTTGGCTGGAGCTCTAACAAGACAAGCCGCTGCAGGGCACGCTTTTCGGGCTTTTCGGAGGGGAGTTGTGCTGCTGGGAGCCAATTTCGAAGATTCGGGCCCCGTTTTGCAAAAGTTTTTAGAGAAACGGTTTCAAGGGGTGGTTTTGCTTCCATAACAAGGCCGCTTCGCAAGCTCCTGATGTTGTCATGAACCTTGTGAAATCAAAGGGCAGCTAAATATTTTAGAAATATTGAACGAATGCTTGACTATTTTGTCCGGTTTTCTTAAATTTCAACCAGCTGCTCCCCGAAATTAGGAAAATTGAAAGAATCAAATTCTTGTCATGGTGAGCCGCTTTTAGTAAGGTTTTCTTGAACATTTGCGCTCATTAATGAAAATTCCGTCACATACTCATCCTGAAACTTCCGAGATTTCCCTCTCGAGTGGGCTCTCGATTGGTTACGACAAGGGTCTTGCCGAAGTCCGGGGTGATATTTCACTGGGGCAAGGCACTCACTATCTCCTTGGTCGCAATGGCCGGGGCAAAACCACTCTCTTTCGCACCCTTTGTGGGATGATTCAGCCGCTCGCTGGTGATTTTCGCATAGAAGGAAACTGCCGTTTCATCTCCGAAGACTTAGTCTTCGACCAAGAGCTGAAGGCACCTGCCATCCTCAAGTCACTCTTGCCCAAAGAGTCCGCAAAGGAGGCTCTTGAGTTTGCAGAAAAGCTTGAGCTGGATCTGACCAAGCCGTTCGGAAAGCTGTCCACTGGCAACAAGCGAAAGGTGAATCTTCTCTTGGCTGAGTTCGGTTTTAAGAACGATGGGAGCGATATCATTTTCTTGGATGAGCCGTTCACGGGTTTGGACGCTCCCACTCGGCAGGCCTTCATCGACCGTTGGGCTACCGAGACTAACAACGTCGTCCGAGTGGTCAGTGCCCATCCCGACTTTGATGAGATGCCGGTCCCGAGTGCTCTCATTATCAGCGATGGTGTTCTCAATCATCAGGAATCCGAAGACATGTCTTGGGGCCAGCTTCGCCAGTTTTTGAACTAATTTCCCAATCCATTTAGCAATGAACCTTTTCAAAATCACACTTCGAACCTTGCTTGAGCGCAAGGCTTGGGTCGTGGCGTTGCTCTGTATCGGCGCTCTTCCCTTCCTTCTTCCAATCCTCGTTCCGAGCGAGTTTGCGCTGGGACTGATCGAACCAGCACGTGCCCAAGCCGCTTGGGTTCTTCTCTGGTTAGTCACCACCTTTTGGCTCTTCGGTCAGGCTGCCCGCCAAGGTGACCAAAACGTGAAATCTGGTTTGGGAACTTACTTCCACAGCATGGGCAAGGGTTCTGTTCGTCAGCTTGTAGAGGTTTGGCTCGCTCATGCCGCGGTGTTGGTGCCTCTCGTTCTCGTTGCCATTCTTGTTTGCTGTCTTGGAGCTTCACCGTCGGGCAATGTTGGCTCATGGGTTCTTACTAATCTTCAGTATGGAGTTCTCTTTTTGGTGGTCGTTCTTCCTCTCTTGATGTTGGCGACGGCCTTAGGAAGTCGCTTTGGACCTTTGATTGGTTATCTCTTCACTGCAGGCATCACCTTCTATGGTCTCTACGGGGTAGGTTACTTGGAAGTTGCGACCAAGGTTGAGTCTAATGGATTGATCCGTTTGCTCTACGCGATCTCGCCCCAGTATCACCTCGCAGACCTCACTGAGCAGTTGGTCTTCCAAATGGGTCACCTCAAAAGCTCTCTTTTCCTTAATATTCTCATCTATCTCGGGGGGCTGTCCCTCATCACCTCGGCAGGGTCATTTTTGGCCTACCGCACCACTGCTAAAGCATGAACATCAAACTTGATCCCATCAGATTTGCTGCTCCCGTTTTTCTGGCTGGAGTGGCCATCGTCGCGTTTTCTTCTTCTTCCTTGGAAAAAGGGGGGCACTTCGAATATCAGCCGAACCCTGGTGCTTTAGCTAAGAGTCCTTTCGGGCGCACTGTCGGTATGGCTCTGCAGGGACCTGTTGTTCGGTTCTGGGACCGGGGGATTGGTTCGGTCTCCAAGGAGCAGAAGCTTGTGGAAGCAAGTCGTCCTGATGAGAGGCTTTTCAACTTTATCTCCGAACTTCGCATTGCGAAAGGTGAAGGCAACACGCCTGCCGAATTGCACGACGATTACGAGGATTTCGCGATGGCCAAAATCGAGAAAAAGCTCTCCTTGGCTTGGAAAATGGATCCGAGAAATTTCGCAAACTACTCCATCTATCAGATGTTCCTCTGGGAGGGCTTCAATGATGGCGTCATCGAAAGCGATATGAAGGTTCGTGAACTCTCTTTGCAAACCTTGCAGGAAAGTCTTGAGGATAACGAGAGCCCGACCAGTTTGCTGACTGCTGGGCAGGCTGCCTACGACTTGGTCTTTACCGCTCGAACAGCGAAAGATCAGTCACCTGAGGAGACTTTCCGGGATGTCGATACCTATAGCCAAATGCTCCCAGGGATACTTGGTGAGTATGAAGAACTCGTTGCTGCCATGCAAAGAGATGGTCGCTGGGACGCGTATTCCGATGCTAAAAAGAACGAGTTTGGTGACCGCAAGAATTACCTCGAACGCCTGAATAACGAGACCCGCGTCGTGTTGGAACAGTTGACTAATTCAGGACAAATTCAAAAGGGAGGACGTAGCTCATGAGCAGTCTCGCCCCACCACCTATCCCTGCAGCGGTTGCCAACGGCGCCCCGGCACCTGCTCCTGCGGCACCTGCTCCTGCGGTAAGTGCGCCGCCTGCCACTCAGCCCGCCACTCAGTCTTTGGATTCAGCCGCAATGTCGGGAACTGAGTTGTTGGCCTGCATTTTCGACGAATGCGAGCGTCGTGGAGTCTCCGATATTCAGATTCGGTCTAACAGGCACGTCTTTGTAGAGACCAACAACGGAATGGAGTGCGTAGATTCACTCGGGGTTCTCTCTCAGGAAAGCGTGAAGTCGATTTACGAAGCTCTCATTCTGAACCGAGAAAGCGCAAACCATGGTTTCGGGAGTGCAGCCTCTCATAACGAGAGGGGAGATGCCAAAGTGCGCCAAGCATTTGAGCAAATGCGAACCACGCAGGTGGATGACTTCTCGTGTAACGGGATCCCTCTTCCTTCGGGTGAAACTTCGGGCCGTCTCCGTATTCAAGCTCATCTTTCTTCCTCTGGTCTCGGCCTAACCTGCCGGATCTTGAACGATAGCATTCCGCCTTTGGATGTTCTCGGAATTGACGAAGACACCATGCATTGCTTGCGCCAAGCCGTAAAACGGAGGGCTGGTCTTTGCTTGGTCACTGGACCAACTGGCTCTGGTAAGTCGACAACCTTGGCTTCTATCATCGATTGGCTGCGTCAGAATACTGCCAAGCACATCGTTACCGTTGAGGACCCAGTTGAGTATGTCTACCCGCACGATCAGGATGCTCCTGATGGCAGTGGCACCAAAGTTCCCTCCAAGAGTGTGATCACCCAGCAAGAAGTTGGGCGTGATCTCGAGTCCTACCGTCAGGGACTGAAGGATGTTCTCCGAAAGGCCCCCCACGTGATTCTGGTAGGGGAGATTCGGGACCGCGAAGCGATGGACACCTGCTTGGAAGCTGCACAAACAGGACACCTTGTTCTTTCAACTTTGCACACCACTGGAGCCGTCAAGACGATGGGACGGATTCTCGAAATGTATCCTTCCGAGCGTCAACAGGCCGTTCTGAACCGCCTCGGTGAGATGCTTGTTTGCATCATGTCGCAAGGCCTCTTGAAGGGTATCGAGCGCCGGGTGCTCACCTATGAATTTCTCCAAAATAACGACGACCGAACCGCAAGTTCGATCATGAATTACTCCAAAGGTAAGCAAGCCTTGGAAGACGTCATCCGCGCCGCCGGCAATGTCGAATGGGATGCCAACCTGACGCAGCTTTTGCGCAAGGGGCTTATCTCTGAAGAAGCTTTTGAGAATGCACGAATGAACCGTTCCGACGGAATCTAAAGTGCGTCTCGGAAAACCGCGTTTTACCGAACGCAAAAATAAACAAAACAAACCGAAATAAAAATGAAACTGACTAATACTAAGACTAATAAGTCTAACAAGGGAATGACCCTGATCGAGCTTACTGTTGTAATCCTCGTTCTTCTTTCCCTCATCTCCGTCCTCTTCATCGGCGCTCGTGCGTGGATGCGTGGTTCTGACCGTGCCAATGCGGCTCTTTTGATTCGCAATGCCCAGCAAGGTGTTCGCTCTCACGCCAACATCATGGGCGTTGATTCCGGCGCCACCGCTGTTGACTGGCCTACTGACCTCGGAACTCTCCGTAACGAGGTCTTCGGCGAAGGTAAGTATGTTGAGAACGGTACTGACGCTGCTGGTATGCCTAAAGCTGATGGATTGTTGCCAGACCACCCAGGTAACGAAGAAAACCAAGGGGTTGATTTGGATCAACCTAACCAAGTTCCTGCCCTTGGAACTCTCTATATGACTTCAGATGTCGACTCTGATTTCTATGACCCTAAGGGTCTTCAGTAGGTTATTGCTCGGGTAGATCCCGATTTTCTTTCAGCCTTCCCGGTTCGTTCCGAGCCGGGGGGCTTTTTACCACTGCTTCTCTGTATCTCACCTTGCCCTTACGATGGAACACGAAGAAACCAATCCTCCCAATTTTCTCAGGGACTACTCCTATGCTCGTAGTCTCCTTAAAAACACCTCTCGCGGTAAGAATCCCGACTGGTATCGCGACGCTCATCTTCTGTCCAACCAACTTCACCTTTTCGAAACTGGAACACGCTACACCGCATATTATTGGAATGAGACTTCCAATGAGTGGCAGCTGGTGAATGCTCTTCCAGGCAAAGTCGATCCGTC
Source organism: uncultured Roseibacillus sp. (assembly GCA_964529725.1). Classification (GTDB taxonomy): domain Bacteria; phylum Verrucomicrobiota; class Verrucomicrobiia; order Verrucomicrobiales; family Akkermansiaceae; genus Roseibacillus. The sequence continues at coordinate 14,601 of CAZGXV010000042.1, read as the reverse complement.
CGTGTTGGAGGAATACCTTCAATATCTCCAGCTCGAAGTCTTTCCAAGTAGCTGCCGTTCCCTTGGTGTTGTTCTCCATCTCAATCAAGAGGCTTCGGTTTTTGAGTTTCCTAATCAAGATTGGAACGAGGTTCAGGCAGGCTCGACACTTTCGGAACTCATTCGATCAAACCCATCTCTTGTTCTGCAAGATCGGACTTTGGCAGAATCGAATATGACTTTCCGCGTCTTTCCGACTCCGGCCTCGCCGCATGTAGCGACCTCTGGTTGTGCCGTTGCCACTAGCCGACGCGGTGAGGAGTTACTTGCAGCTTTTCGAGAAGTCGGGAACGAAACGAACTTTCCGATTCAGACCACGGGGCTGAGTTCACCGCTTTTACTCTTAGCCCGTCTTCCACGGACATTGGGAGTACAGGAAAAGGCTTTCTGCATCATGTTGCGCTTCGATGAGTTCTCATTTTTCGGTTTTTATACCGTTGCGGGTGAGCTGATTGTTCTACGTTCGATCAAGCATGCGAACAAGCAACTTCCCCACACCTTGGAGAGCACGCTCACCACGACAGCGGCCTCGGTAGAGTTGTCAGATATGGAGCTGAAGGTCTTCGACTGTCGGGCCCAAAAAACACCTGCGCTTGATACCGAGTTGGGAGGTGTGCTTTTCAATTTGAGTTACCAAGTGTTCGTTCCACCGACTTCTGAGGAATTGCCACTGCCGATCGAGTTGAGTACCTTCCAAATTGAGGATGATAATCCAGGTCTTGTTTTCTCCGAGACGGAAACTTTCGGGACAAATATTTCTGAGGGATATCATTTGCAAGACTTCCTATCGCCCTCGGACCAAGAACTGGATATGCTTCCCGGTGCTTTGGATATGAAAGTTCTGAGACTGGGAAGAATATTCACTCGAGTTGCCCTTGCCGCTTGTCTCCTGTTTGGAGCTTACGTGGGAGTGTCTTCTTTTTCCAAAACCTCTTCCGAAAGTTGGAAAAAAGGTCAGGCTTCTACCTCGGAGGCGCTCACCCTTTCCAAGGACCTTAAGAAGGTGAAAGCCACCGAGCAGTTCCTAGCCGATCGCTCAAAGGGCTGGGCGACCTTAGAACTCTTCGCGAGGCTATTTCCTCTCGACGGGTCAGTTCGTTTCAATACCGCAGAGCACAAGGCCTCGCCAGAGGGGACAAACGCAAAGTTGCCGAGCACGAGTTTGGTCAAGAAATGGACGATTCAAGGTTTTGCTTTGGAGCAGGCGACGGACAGCCTTGTGCGTCTCAATACCCAAGAGGGGATGGGCGAGGTCTTTGAGGCGGTAGAGAGTAATACCGGCAACAGCTCTTTTGACCTCAGTCAGAATACCCGCAACCTGATGGTCAATCTGGACTTGGAAGAGAACACCTCCTTCAACCGAAATGCTCCCCAGGGTACAATGAACGCTTACCCTTATCAATTCTCCTTAGAGATAACGCAAAGAATCGAATCCGGGGATACCCTCGCCATCCCTGTCACCAAACTTTAAGATGAATCCAAGATATAAATCAGGAATCCTAGCCCTTGGCGCTATCGCTCCGGTCTGCGTGATACTCGTCATTTTCGGAGTTCTTGCTGCTCAGAAATCTAGAGTGACAAAGGAATTCACTAAGAGAGAAGGAATCTATCTTTCAAATCAGCGAGCCGAAAAGACAGCGACGGGTGTGAAGGCTCAGTTGGCAACTTATCAAAAGCGAAAAGCGAGTTGGGACAACTTGCTGAAGCGCTCGGACGTGGGATCGGTCACCGGGCTTCTCAAGGAAATTTCCACCCAATATAATGGAAGCGACAAGTTTAGGCAGAATGCCTTCAAGGCCTTTAACCGGGAAACTGGAATCGGTGCTGCTAGTCAGCAACCAAGCGTTACCTACAATATTTCCCTGAGCGGTACCTATCAAGCCCTGCAGGAGAGCCTCTTCTCTCTTGAATCACAGATGCCTAACTTGAATCTCAATTCGATTGAGCTCAAACCGCAACAGAACGGTCAGCTTCTGGAAGCCGAAATCAACTACTCAGCATGGATAAATTAACAGTCATTCTCTTCTTTGGGGCGGTGTTTTCTTCGAGTCTGTTAGTTTCAGCTCAAGTGCCGAGTCAGGCATCAACTGAACTCTCAAACGATGCTCGAGACCATCTCAATGATATCGACCGGTTCATTGCTCAAAGAAAAAGCAGCTTTGCCATTTCGGGTAAAAAGATGGATGTCTTCGGGCTTCCTCAAGATCCGAAAAAGGCTCAGGCAGAAAAGGAAAAGGTTGCCAAGGTCGCTAAAGCCAAGCCCAAGCCAAGCGTCCCACTCCAGAAAATTGTCGATGCTCTGCCAGTGACCTTAATCGATCCTGTGCACGACAGGGTGGTCTTGAGTGGAGCTCCTCCCTTGCAAGTGGGCGAGACGTTGGAACTCGCCTACAAGGGACAGACTATCATGTTGCGGTTCGAAGGCTCTCGGTCAAGCGGTGCCTATTTCCGCGATATGAAGTCCCAAGAACTGAGACTTCGCCAAATGACTCGCCTGCCGAAAGGTATTTCCAAAGGCAATACCAATCAGACTGGCAACGATGCCATTCGTAAGATTGATCTCAACAAAACTCAGAGCTTTAAAATTGACCTCAATGGGATGGTCGATAGCCGTTAAACCCGGGAGTTTGTTCACTCTCGTTCTCTCCACTCTCACCCTTGCCAAACATATGAAACTGCTGCCAAAAAAACTAAGCGCGCTTGCCGTTGTGCTACCATTCCTGATGGTCGGACAGGCTTTCGCGCAGTCGCCCGAAGAAATGCCACCGATCACGCCTCCTCCTCCGGCGGATCTTCCTCCTGCCGAGCCGCCACCGCAGGAGCTTCCTCCTTTTGATGATTATTTGCCTGAGCCTGCGGAAGCCGAAACCCCTCCTCCTCCAGGAAACACCGTACCCGAAGGGCAATCCATGGCAGAGCAAGAGCCTGTTCCTGTCGTGATTCCTGCCATCGACAAGGCTTCAGGAGCCTACCAATTAACGGATGCGAGCCTCAACGATGTCTTTCAGCTTTTGGCCGAGAATGCCAACCGCCAGTATTTTCATAATCCTCGCATCGCCTCCGAAGAGTATCGTGTGACAGGCCGCCTTATGTCTGGTGATCCACTGGGCAAAATGGAGGAGCTGGCCTTCCAGTATGGCCTGGAGATGTATGAGAAGGGCAATACCGTCTATGCCTTGACGAAGGATCAGATGACTGATCTTCCCAGCAAGGAGTGGCACTACCAGCTGCGTTACCTGCGTCCAAGCGATATTGAAGGGATTAAGAACATGGTGCAGCCTTATCTCTCGCCCGGGACAGGACTTGTGAACTACGAGCCCAAAACCAATACGGTCGTCGTAATTGATACTCCACAACGGATCGAGCGCGTGGAGAATTTCTTCAAGGCCGTCGATAAGCCGCAAGGTCAGATTGTGGTCGAGGTGAAGATTCTGTCCGTCAATAGCACTGCTGTTTCAAGGCTCGGAACCAACTGGGCTTCCACTTTGGGTTCGACTGGTTTGGGACTGGGAGCCATCGCTGACTTGAGCTCGCTCTTCGGGGTCACTTCTTCGGCTGCTACAGCCTCGGCAACTGGCGGCACCGGAAGCGATAGTAACTTCGTTCTTTCTCCATTCGAGCTGAATGGCGTTATCCGAGCTCTCAACGAGGGCAGTCTCGTTAACCAGAAGTCCAATCCGGTTGTCATTACTGAAGATAACGAGCAAGCGGTTATTTCTATCATTGACCGGGTGCCCATCTTGACCAGCACCGCTACCAACGGCACTGGAGGGACGACCATCACTGAAGAGGTTCGTTATACCGTGGACGAGAGTGACCCTGTGGGAGATCCAGCCACCACACGTGAGATCGGAATCACTGTCGCGGTGACCCCCTCGCTTTTGCCCGACGGAACCATTCGCCTGAAGATGCGTCCTCGTTCGGCCCAAGTGGTCGAAGAAATTGAAGGGATTACCGGTAACCGCTATCCCCGGGTGGCCGAGTCAACGATCGATACCATCGCTCGAATCCCTAACGGACACTCGCTTCTGATTGGTGGATTCTATTCTGAGGTTACCTCCAAGGATGGTAATAAAGTTCCTTTCTTGGGCGATATTCCACTGCTGAACTTTCTGTTCAAGAGCCGCGAAAACCAGAAGGAAAGCTCAAGCCTAATTTTCGTCGTAACGCCCACCTCTTATTCGCCCGAAGACGAGGCGAGAAACTATGCCATGAACAAGCGTCTGAACGAGACCTTGTCTCTCAAGCCGCATCACGAATCTATCAACCCGCAGGCTCCTGGACCCGCTCACGAAGCTGATTATTGCCGCACGATGCAGGCGATTCGCCGTGACTTGGGACGCCAGGTAAAGAACACCCGCCGATAGGAAGACTTCATTTTGCATAAACTAACAGTTTCCCCCGCATAGCCCGATGCCAACCATGGAAAAATCCCCGGTTGCACCCGTAGCGAGCCCAAGAGCTGCGGATGTCAAAACCCAGCTTACGGAACAAGTCCGCGACGAGACGCTAACTGCGCTCACCACCGCTGGCATTATCCGTGAGGCCGAGTGCGAGGGTTTCCGAAATTACCTTGTTTCGAATGAAATCAATAGCGGAGATATCTTCCCGGTAATGGCCCAATTACGCGGCGTTGCAGAGCAGGAGCAGATTTCCACTATCGCTAATTGGGGGCGGGCAATCGCTCCAGTCATCAAGAAGCGGTATGCCTTAATCCCCTTCGCTGATCGGCTCTTGGGATCAGCATCAATCTTTGAGAAATACGGCACCATTCTGGAGGCAGCAGCTGCAGTCCGGTGCCCCTTAATTTTCTCGGAGGATACTGATGTCATTGGCTTTGGTACGATTAATCCCGTAGCTGGAATGGTGCTTGGCGAATTCGTGACAAAGTATGTGAACGAGCAGGTGGGGGTGAGTCCCTTTATTTCCATGTTCCTTCTGGATATGGCTTCTTGGCAAACCATCTGTGGGAGGCAGTTTGAGCGATGATTGAGTTCGATGGTATTCGTTTTAACGACGTAGTGAGTTCTCAGATTCTTGATTGTCTGGGACGGCATGATGCCGCGCACGGAAAGCTCACCCACGATCAGGTTGCTAACCGCGTTACCCGTCCCATTTTCATGGCCGCGGTGGCCGAGATCAACGGTCTCTCTTTTCTTCCAAAGTTGGCTGAATTTTGTTCGCCAGCATTGCTCGAAAAGTGCGACCCTGCCATCCTCACGAGGGAAGGCTTTACCCCGGTTTGCATCACTGATGGCGCTCTTCTAGTTGCGATTGCCAATCCTTGGTCCCAGCTCCCTGATGAGTATTTATCTCTTCGCTTTCCAGATGTCCGACTCGAGAAGGTTGTCACCACTTCCTCCGAGATTAGCGGAGCTATTGAGCGACTCTCCAGTGCAGCCGGCCCCAATCAATCAGAGCTAGAGGATATTGAGGTTGAGGCCGACGATGATAAAATCAAGGACTTCAACGTCACTACCGAGTATGATGAGCCCATTGCCAAACTGGCAGCAACGATTCTCTCGACGGCGACTAAGTTGAGAGCTTCCGATATTCACTTCAAGGTCGAGAAGGAAGTTTTCTACTATTCGTTCCGAGTCGATGGTGACTTGGGTGATAAAATTGAAATTCCGATGAAGCTGAAGGATCGGATCGATGCCTTCTTTTTAAGTCTGATGAAGCTACCGACCGAGACGCGGAATACGCATCCGGGAATTTCGGGCCGTTTCACCATTTCCTACTTTCACCGCCCAATTGATATTCGTTACGAACGTCATCGTACTTACCGCGGTTACCACGTTACGATGCGACTCCTCGACAAGAGTCATATCAATGTCACCTTAGGTAAAGGCTCGCTGGCCTTCGACGACGAGACATTATTCGAACTCGACCGTGTGATGAAAGTGCCTGCAGGCATCATCGTGATGAGCGGGCCGACCGGTTCGGGTAAGTCGACCACGCTCAATGCCATGCTGCGCGAGTTGAACCGACCCGAAGTCAACATTCTCACTCTCGAGAACCCGGTGGAGGATGAGATTTCCGGAGTGACTCACTGCGACTTGAAAAGCGCCGATGAGTTCAAGCCAATGATTACTTCCTTTATGCGGAGTGACCCGGATATTATTCTCATGGGTGAGGTTCGTGACCTTGAGTCCGCCGAACTCGCGGTGGAGGCTGCGGTGACGGGACACAAAGTCCTCACCACCATTCACACTCCACGAGCATCCCAAATCATCGAGCGTTTCGAGCAATTGGGAATTGAAAGGTGGAAGATTGCTCAGACTCTCAAGGCTGCTTGTGCGCAACGTCTTCTCAAGGTGCTTTGTCCCCATTGCAAGGAGCCCATGGACGGTATTCCTGACCGGGAACGTCGCATTTTCAATCTAGGTGACGAGTGGGCTGATCGACCTGTCTTCAAGGCGATGAAGGGTGGTTGTTCGGAGTGCCGCCAGAGTGGCTACTCAGGGCGTTCAGCTATTCTCGAGATTATTCCGATTACACCTAAAATTTCGGACGAACTTTCGAAGGGAATTCTCACCCCCTACGAGTTGGAAGTGAGAGTTCAGGAAGAGGGGAAATTACCAAACCTGCGTAAGAGTGGACTGAAAAGTCTCGCGGAAGGAAAAACCGATCTTGCGGCTCTCAGCAAGGTCATCGACATGACTTATACAGATGAATAGTGCAGCAGCCAAACCAGCAACCGCAGGCAGTGGAATCAAGCAACAGCCGAAAACATCGGGAAAAGCCAAGCCTGCTCCCAAGCCTCTTTTTTCTATCGGAAACAAAGGCCCGAAACCTCTAAAGAAAAAGGCTCAGCTGCAACTGTTCCGCGGGATTGGCTCCATGCTCAAGGCGCAGATCAACACTGCGGATGCCGTCCGATTCTATGCCCAAGGTTTACCCGACAAGACGCTTTCGAATGATTTGATGAAGGTCAATCGTGAGATTCAGGCCGGAGTCTCTATTCAAGAGGCCTTTCGCAAGACGGGTCGCTTCACGGACATGACTCTCGGTTTGATCCAAGCTGGTTCTGATTCTGGACGCCTAGATAAAGCATTCGCCGCGCTCTCTAAACGGATCAAGTCTGACTTGAGCTTCGAAGCTGCTATTAGGAAGGCAACGATTATGCCCTCTATCGTGATTTCTATTCTGATCGGCGCTTTCATTATGGCGCAGGTTAAAATCGTTCCTCAAGTTGAGGAAATGCTGACCGACGTTGGGCAGGCTCCGGATGGTTTTACGGCCATCGCCTTCAAGGTGAGTCACTTTACCCAAGACGTCTGGATGTTCGCGGTTCCGCTTTTGATCGCTGCAATTTGCGTAGTCGCCTTTGTGGATAAAGTTCGTAACTTTGCGATGGTTCTTTTGATGTCCAAGTGGAGAACTTTTCGTTTGTTGATCATGAGTTTACGGCAGTCAACTTTCCTAGGAACAATGGAACTCCTGTATTCGAACGGGATCAACTTGGCCAAGTCGATTCGTGTTTCGGCCAACAGTGTCAAAAGAACGCCCTTTTATAAGGAGCTGCAAATTGCAGCTGACAAGTACGAACACACTGGAGTTCCGATCACGACTGCCTTTGGGAAATACACTTCGGCCGACGATCAGGTCGTGCACATGCTTTCAATCGGTGAACGCACCGCATCATTGGATGTGCAGCTAAAGCTATTGGCGGAGATGTTGGAAGAGGAAGCTCAGAACCACATGACTGATTTTACTAACATTCTTAACCTCGTGGTCTTGATCATCGCTGTCCTTCTGATTTCTTCCGTGTTTATCGGAACCTTTATGCCTATCTTTTTGATGGGACCAAAGATGATGAACTCTGGCTTCTAACCCTTCGAATATTATGCTTACTCCTGTCGATCACTGGCTTCGCGAACGGTTCCTCCTGCAGACCCACGTCTACACTTTACGGCTGCCTGAGAAGTTGCCGCGAGGCGTAAAGGTCCGGGAGTTACCAGAGGGACCATCGAATAAGTTTCGCTATCGTCTGGTAGCCAATACCAATTCCGCAACCGACAAACTTGTCGATAAGTTGGGGGAAGCGGGGATGATGTTCAAAACTCAGGTTGTGGAGAAAAAGACTCCTCTTAAGCCAATCATCGCACCCAAAGGCGGAAGCGTTTTGCTCAATGTTTTTTGGATGTTCTCATTGGTGGGTTTGACAATAGGGACTCTCAAGATGTTAGGAACTCTCACGAGTGATGAGGTTTTCATGGAAAACCTCAAGGGGGCGGTAGCTATCTTCAGGGAAACTGGCGAATAAGCAGGATTGATTTTTTCTAAAAATTTCAGTGCTAAAATTCAATTACTTTGATATTTTAGTAATATGAAATTAAGGCAATGCGAGAAACAATCGCTCAGTCGCCGCGGTGTGACCTTGATCGAAATGACAGTGGTCATTTTGGTTCTCCTCAGTCTCACGGGAGCCTTCTTTGCCTCTTCCGGTTCCATTGGCGATTGGCAGAAGGCGAAAGAGGCTTCGAGCATTCTTCGCGAAGTCGAGGTCGCTCAGCGTGAGTTCCTTGCCAACAACCCGCAACGTGCGGTCGATACCTTGACGGTAGCCGAAGTGGCTGGCTATTTGCCAGGCCGGCCGACGACCTTACCGACCGCAGTGGACTTGGACGGAAATACGCTCACCATCAACATTTCAGTCGCACCTCCTATCTTGATGTCAGGGACTTCCCCCTACGATCCTTCTGCCAGCACAACTGATTCTCTTTGGGACGTCGGTAAGTAATGAGGAAAAGTCTATTCATCGCCTTTGCATTGTTAGTGGTCACTCTCGCGGGTGAGGAGGAAGTTCTTGCTCCTTTCGTTGATAGCGACCCAGCGGGCGAAACCGGCTTTCGGGAGATTGGCTCCTTCCAAGTGACCAAGGCGGTTGTGACCAAACTGGGCAAAACAACTGAAATACCTAAAGGTAAGTTGGTCTTTCGAGTCTTCACCGACGGCATCGATATTCGCATTAGTCCCGACGGCCAGGATGATGATTTTCTCGCCTTTCAAATTTATCGTAATGGAGGAGTTTATGACCTCTCGGGCAAAAACTTGAGACCCGGGGTGCAAGCATTCTCCGACCAAGGAGAAGTGGTCCGCCATCTCGTCATTGATTCCAAGCTTCTCACTCTCACTAAATTTCCAACATCAACTAGTGATGTTGAAATTATCTACGCAACCCGATATGAACGCTGAAGGATATCGCATACAACGCCTTGATCAGGAAACCGAACTGATCACCTCTCCTCCCACCAGTAATGTGGAGCCCTTTCCGGTCAAACGGTGGAATGAGCCTTTGCCGATTGCGGTAGAGGGTCGACCGATTCCGCATCCAGAGTCCAAGAAACCCGAGAGCAAGTCGCTGACTCGCTTTTACCCGCCTCTGCTCTTCCTGAGCACCACGCTCACGGGGGTCTTTCTCTTCCTCTATGTTACCAAGCCAGTCATCGTGAAGGAAGCTTCTCCAGTCGCTCAGATGGCGACCGAATCTCCTGCTCTAGTTGAGAAGACGAGCCCAGTCGCAACCTCGGTGCCGGAAGAACTTTCTCCATGGCCCGAAGCAGAAATGCTCATTGCCGATCAACTGCCCGGTCTCACACCCATGAACTTCGAGCCGGTGGTCGAAACCGAGCTGAGCATGCTCCCCACCACTCTTGGGGTTGAGCAGATTGTCAAAGTGGAGTCTCTCAATGGCGAGTTGGAAGAGTTCACGGTCTCGCTCCCGGTTCTTTATCCAGAGAACATGTTGTCGTGGAACGAGGACTCAATCATGGAAGCCCGTGTTCTGGCCAGTGACATCGAGAGCCACCTTGAGAAGGTTCGCGAGGTGCAATCCAACGGTGTCCGATTGTTGGAAAACTGGAATCACTTGGTTTCTAAGTCGATTCCCAAAGAAGTTCTCACAGAAGAAAAAGTCCTCGGGCTTTCGAACTAAAAAAACGGGAGAGCTATGAGGAGTATCGTGTTTAAAATGGTGTTCAGTGTTTGGTCTCTTGCCTGCATCGGTTTATGGGCATCTGAGAAAGGCGGGGAACCTGAGGGAGCGAAATTCGAGATCACAGGCGAAGTCCCCGAAGGGTGGGAAGTGGTGGAACTCTCTGACGCTCCTCTTATTGAGAAATGGGTCGAACTCAAAAGCGGCGAAAAGAAGAAGGTTCTTCTGCGCCCCTTTGGTCTAAAACCTATTCGGAGCGATGAGTCCAAGTTTACCGTTTCTAATCCATTGGAGACTTCAGCGGGCGACAATCTGAGCGAAGTGGTGGAAGCCCAAAATGAGAATCTCGTGCAATCGCAAGAAGAGCTTTCGTCAATGTTGACCCGCCTCAAGCAGTTACTGCTGACCCTGCCTAATCCCATCGAACCAAAGCAAAAGAAATCATGAGCCCACACCTGACTATCATCACCGCAGCCATGTCCCTTGGAGGAATGGCTTCTGTCGGATTCAATCACTATGGCGAAGTGGAGAAGCAAATCTCCGCGCATGAGGACTACCAAGAAGAAGAGGTAAAAAGAGTGGAAGTCGCCGAAGTCGGGGAGCGCGTTGAGAACGGTCTGGCAGCGATGGAGGATAGCTTGAGACAAGAGCTCAAGCGGGACCGGGAAGAACTGACCCAGCGCTTGGCTGAACTGGATGCCGATTTTAATTCCATGAAGGAGAAACAAAGTGCGCAAGAAGTTCTCCTAGAAGTCTTGGAGAAAGAGCAATCGACGCTTGGGTTCAAGGTGGAGGTGCAGTCCAAATCGTTCCGGCCTCTGAGGGCCACTGGCAGCCGTTTCATGTCCATCAAATCGGAGAGCGATGCTCATCCACTTCTGCCGCCGGTAGAGACGTCTTGGACGGAAGACTATTAGTCTGAAAACAAGGCAGGGCCCCAGACGTAAGTGAAGAATGCGAAGCTTCTGGTTTGTCCTTTTCTTATCCTCCTCCGGTCTCTTGTTCGGGCAAGACCTTGCTCAAAAGCCGAGTAATCAGGACCTTGCAAAGGCAGCGCGTAGCCAAATTGGCATCACGATTCGTTACGTTCCGGACTACGTTGCCTTGGACTATCCCGGAGGTGATGTCCCCGAGGAAACAGGGGTTTGCACCGACGTCGTCATCCGTGCCTTAAGGGCGACTGGTCACGATTTGCAAAGATTGGTCCACGAGGACATGAAAGCCCATTTCTCCAGCTATCCGAAGAGGTGGGGACTTCGGAAGACGGACCGAAACATCGACCATAGGCGAGTTCCGAATTTGCGAACCTTCTTCAAACGAAAAGGAAAGTCACTGCCCGTCACCAAAAACAAAGCGAATTACCTACCAGGTGATTTAGTCACTTGCACTGTTGCGGGTCGCCTCCCACACATCATGATCGTCTCTGATAAAAGGAATGCTCGGGGGGTGCCTCTCGTTATTCACAACATTGGCTCGGGAACGAAAGAGGAAGATCGTCTCTTCGACTTTCCCATCACGGGTCACTATCGCTATTTCTCGGGTTAAGCGGCCGCGATGGAGGCAACGATGTCGAGATGGCCCTCCCGGATGTCGCCCTCCTCGTTTGCTTGAAGATACTCTCCAGTCTCCAAGGTGAGAGCGGTGAGAAAACCGTGGTGAACGCAACCCGTATCCAAGCAGATGTTTCCCTGATGAAGGGCAGGGCGGCGGTCATCTTGCGGGGTGTGACCACAAACCAGAAGCTTGCCATCGGTGCGATGTTTGGGCTTCCGAAAACGATTCCAATAGAGGTCATCATCATCGCAGTCTGCCATAGTCTTATTGAATGGGGGAGTAGCGTGGGTCAGCAGAAACTGATCGACGACGTGATGACTCTTGAGTTCGCGGAAAAATTGCCAGTGCTCCTCTGGCACGTTGTTCAGGGAGCGTCCTGAATAAGATTCCAAGGTCTCAATCCCCCCGTTGAGGAGCCAGAACGAGGAAGACGGAGGGCCCTGGCGAGCGTCTTCCATCATCATTTCATGGTTCCCCTTCAGTGCTACCAGATTGGTTTCTTCCCGCAGTTGCAAGAGCCGGTCGATCACTCCTTTCGAGGAAGGGCCCCGATCAATGTAGTCTCCCAAGGTAACAACCTCATCGTTCTTACCCGGCTGCAAGAACTCCAACAAATGGTTGAAGGAGTTGAGGCAACCATGAATGTCCCCGAAAACATAGGTCATAACAAGATGACATATTGCCAGAATAGAAACATAAGAAAAGTTGAAAGTCAGAAAACATCCTGATTAACGAATCGTTGGCGTGGTTTCTATTGGCAATTAGTGCGAGCCTGTGAATGTTCCCAAAGATGAACGAACGCTGTTTTCTTTTTGCCGCTGCGGCCCCGATGGAGGCGTTCGCGCTTGCCGAAAGTCTTGCCCAACATCCCGAGGTTCATCTTCCTGCGCTTCATCGTTTGAGCGACCACAAAAGCGAAGCGGAAAGCCTCGCAGACGAATTCCGGACTCTGCTAGAGAGCGTGCCTGAGGGTGAGGTTTGCGGGCTGGCGTGCCCCTGGGGAGATTTTTCCAAATCGTCCCTCCTCGCTTTGAAAGAATCTCAGCCTCAATTGAAAGCGATTCTTTTGCTCAATCCCCCTGTCACTTCGATGCGCGCGAGACATCATGAGCTTCTGGGAAAAGCACTCGAGAATCAGGTCGATTTCGGGCAAGCGCTCGCCATGGAGGAAACGCGTGCGGCAGGCCGCGATCTGCCTCGCCGCAATCCCGACGCAACAAGCTTGCAGTATCGCAAGGTCGCCCACTTGAGTGGGCAGGTGGAGAACTTTTTCGAAGTCTTCGGTCGCGAAAGAACCAAGGTCGTGCTCGCGGAAGATTGGCAGGAAAATCCAGATTCGCTTTTGCGTGAGCTTTGCGAGTTTCTCAATCTGGACCACAACTCCGAGCTCGTTCCTAGTCAGGTAAAGGAGGCCACCGCCTTGCGAGGTACTCATCATCTGGACCTTGCCGTCAAACGACTGATGGCGCGCTTGCCTGGAGGGGAAAGCTTGCGAAAAGTGTTTTCGCATTCCCTAGAAAAAAAATACCGTCGTCTTGCGGATCGAATTTTCGCTCCCATGTCGGACCAGTCCATCAATTCCATTCTTGAAGAAGAATTGTTAGAAGAATTCGAGCCCGAAGTGGCCCGTTTGAGCAAGTTATTAGATCGTGATCTCAGTCACTGGAACGAGCCCCGCTTCCCACGAAGCGAGCACGACCACCACGACCATCATCATTGAGAAAAACAGGCTCACTTGCGAGCAAGTGAGCCTGAAAAAAAATTTAAGAAGTTTTCGAGCTTCTACTTCTGCCTCGCATTAGCCTTCAGGCGCAGAGCGTTGAGGGCAATGAAGCCAGTGGCGTCGTTTTGATTGTAGGCCTCTTCCTGACCGCCCTCCATGGTGGCGACGGCTTCGTCGTAGAGGGTGTGCACACTGCGGCGACCGCAGTTGATGATGTTGCCCTTGTAAAGTTTGACGCGCACTTCGCCGGAGACTTTTTCTTGCGTGCTATCGACAAGAGCTTGGATGGCTTCGCGCTCGGGAGCGAACCAGAATCCGTTGTAGACGAGCTGCGCGTACTTCGGGATGAGACTGTCGCGCACGTGCTGGGCTTCGCGGTCGATGACGAGGGTTTCGAGGTCCTGATGAGCGGCGAGGAGGATGGTGCCACCGGGGGTTTCGTAGATGCCGCGGGACTTCATGCCCACGAAGCGGTTTTCGACAATGTCGATGCGTCCGATGCCGTGGGCACCGCCGAGGAAGTTGAGCACACGCATCACGCCGTAGGGATTGAGGAGGGTGTAGCCGTCGCTTTCGCCAGTGGCGGTCACGTCGCCGAGCTTGGCAATCACTTCGTCGAGGCCGTCGGTCTTGAGGCCAACAACGTCGCCTTTGTCAAAGAAAATCTGTAGGTATTGCGGTTTGTCAGGAGCATCCTCGGGGGCAACCGAGAGAGTATACATATCCTTGTCGGCTTCGGTGGTGCCGTCATACCAAGTGTCTTCTAGAGCTCCGGCTTCGTAGGAAATATGGAGAAGGTTGCGGTCCATGGAATAGGGCTTCTTCATGGAGGCTTTCACAGGGATACCATTGGCTTCCGAGTAGGCAATCATTTCGGCGCGACCGGGGAAATCTTGACGGAAGGAGTCATCACGCCAAGGGGCGATCATTTTGATTTGCGGGGCGAGGGCAGCGACGGAGAGCTCGAAACGCACTTGGTCGTTGCCCTTTCCGGTGGCCCCGTGCGCGATAGCATCGGCGCCTTCCTGAATCGCGATATCGACCATGCCTTTGGAGATACAAGGACGGGCGATGGAGGTTCCGAGTAGGTAGCGGCCTTCGTAAAGGGCGTTGGCGCGGAACATGGGGTAGATGTAGTTGGCGGCGAAGTCTTCCTTAAGGTCGCCGATGTAGCACTTGGAGGCTCCGGTGGTGAGCGCCTTTTCTTCCAAGCCGTCGAGCTCGTCATCCTGGCCCACGTCGGCACAATAGGCGATGATTTCGGCAGAATATTTATCCTTGAGCCATTTGAGGAGAACCGAGGTATCGAGACCTCCGGAGTATGCGACAACGATCTTCATGTGTG
>CAZGXV010000041.1:0-29887 GCA_964529725.1 uncultured Roseibacillus sp. | reverse complement strand
CTTTCGAAGAGCCGCTTTTAAAATCAGTTTAACGAACGAGTCGATTAACCTAAGGTGAAGGTTTCCTCGTTATCGGGAATATCGCCTTGGCTTTGAGATTGCTTGGGTGCCTGCTTCTTAGGTGCTTCAGCTTTTCCGTCGCGGATGGCGGCTTTGATGGACATCTTGAGACGTCTCTTGTCATCAATACCGATGCACTTGGCAGTCACCACGTCACCCACCTTGCAGACATCTTCGGTCTTGTTGACACGCGCTTCTGCAAGTTCAGAGATGTGGATCAAGCCATCTTTTCCAGGCAGCACTTCCATGAAAGCTCCAAAGTCCTTGGTAGAGACAATCCGACCTTCGTAGATCTCGCCCACTTCCACTTCCTTGAACATACGCTCGACCATGTCCTTGGCGCGTTGGAGGCTTTCGCCTTTGCTCGCGTAGATACGGACAGTGCCATCGTCTTCGATGCTGAGGTCAGCACCAGACTCGGCCTGGATGCCTTTGATGTTCTTTCCGCCAGGTCCAATGAGCTCGCCGATGCGGTCGGGGTCGATCTTAATGGACTCGATGCGAGGCGCGTTCTCTGAGAGTTCGCCAGGGCCGTTGATGGACTCAGCCATCTTCGCCAAGACAAGTCCACGACCACCGATTGCTTGGTCAATGGCTTCTTCAAGAATGCTCAGGGGGAGACCCGGAAGCTTGAGGTCTAACTGATAACCAGTGACACCAGCCTCGCTGCCGCAAAGCTTGAAGTCCATATCACCGTAGAAGTCCTCACTACCGATGATATCGAGGAGGGTCTTATACTCTTGGATGGAGCCGTCTTCGGAGGTCTCGGTGACGAGCCCGACAGAGATACCTGCAACTGGACGCTTCAGCGGGACGCCCGCGTCAAGCAAACTCATGACACCTGCGCAAACAGTTGCCATCGAGGTGGAACCATTGGATTCCATGACCTCAGAGCTGACTCGCATTGCGTATGGGAAATCATCTTCGTCGGGAAGAACGGGCACGATGGAACGCTCAGCGAGAGCTCCGTGACCAATCTCACGACGGTTGAGCCCACCCATACGGCCAGTCTCGCCCACCGAGAATGGAGGGAAGTTGTAGTGGAGGATGAAGCGCTTTTCGCTTTCGCCACCTGCGTAGTTATCGAGATATTGACGCTCGTCGCCAGGAGCGAGGGTCGCAATGCCCATCGCCATAGTTTCGCCACGAGCAAAGATAGCAGAACCGTGAACTTGGGGCAGGCTCCCGACTTCGCCGAAAAGTTCGCGCAGATCAGCGGGAGTGCGACCATCGGCGCGCTTGCCCTTCTCCATAATGGAGATACGGAAAGCTTTCTTTTGAATGTACTCGAAGACTTGCTCGATTTCGAACTCGGTCACCTCTGGATGCTCCGCCTTGATTGCTTCTTCCACTTCATCGCGAAGGGCTCCCACTTTTTTACCGCGCTCCACCTTGGAGGCAGCGTAGATGGCGTCCTCAATCCGATCGCCCGCAACGCGGTAACCGATTTCGAGAAGGTCTTCTTTCGCGACGCAAACCTCAAACTCGCGCTTGGGCTTGCCAACCTTGGCAGCGAGACCTTCGATCGCTTCCACAATCTTGGTGACCGCGTCTTGAGCGAAGCGGAGAGCAGCTTTGAACTGGTCTTCTTCGATTTCGTCGGCCGCACCTTCGATCATGATTACGTCGGTTTTGTTACCAACGTAAACGAGGTCGAGGTCGCTGTTTTCGCGAGTTTCGTGAGTGGGGTTGATCACAAATTCGCCATTCACTCGGCCCACGCGGACTGCACCAATGGGGCCAGCAAAAGGAATGTCGGAGAGACAAAGAGCCGCAGAGGCTCCGTTCATACTGAGAACGTCGGCATCATTGACTCCGTCAGCGGCTAAGAGGAGGGCGACGATTTGAGTGTCGTAAAGATAGCCTTTAGGGAAAAGCGGACGCAGTGGACGGTCAGTCATGCGGCAAGTGAGAATTTCCTTCTCAGTGGGGCGACCTTCACGCTTGAAGTAACCACCGGGGAAGAGTCCCGCAGCAGAAGCCTTTTCTTTATACTCCACGGAGAGTGGGAACCAGGTCTGACCAGCGCGCACTTTGGATTGGGAGACAGCGGTGACCAAAATTACGGTCTCGCCACATTGCACGGTGACCGCGCCATCGGCCAGTTTGGCCAGTTTACCGGTTTCAATAATCATGGGATTCTCGCCCACCGGAATTTCTATTTTTTCTATGTTCATCTTCTTGTTTTCGTTCGTCATTCAGATGGCCGCCAAAATCAAAAGAGGCGAGCTACGAAAGCTCGCCCTTGACTGGTGCCAAGAAAAACGGCCCCGATTGAATAAATCGGAGCCGTTCTGAAAGTGGTTATCGGCGCAGTGCCAAGCCTTTGAGGCAGGCCTGATAGCGTTCCTCGGATTGGGCCCGGAGGTAATCGAGCAACTTACGGCGCTTGGCGACCATCTTGAGAAGTCCACGGCGTGAGGAATGGTCCTTCTTGTGGCTCTTGAGATGCTCAGTCAGCTCACGGATCCTACCAGTGAGGACGGCAATCTGGAAATCAGCACTGCCGGTGTCGTTGTCGTGTTGCTTGTAGGGAGTGGGGTCCACTACCTCAGCCAAAACCTTCGCTTTGGCCGCTGCCTTGTTTTCTTTTACTTCTTCGCTCATTGTGAGTCTAACGCTTCAAGCCAGCGGTATTGCCAGCCTGCCCTTTTTTGCGGGGAGGCGGCAAGAAAACCTATTTCAGGCTGAGTTGCAATGCGAAACGACGAGTATTTTGGCTCTCATGAGTGCCCCCATCCCCCGAATTCCCTAGTTCTAGGCAAAAGACAGCACCTCGTCTCACCATGAATTGAGAGCAAGTTTCGAGAAGTTCGAAGCATTGAGTAGACTAGGCTGAAGTCTTTCTCAAGACAGGGCATTGTCGCGGACGACTTGGGAATACCATCGCGCCGAACTCTTGGGTGTTCTCGCCAGGGTCTCGCGATCAACATGGACCAATCCAAAACGGAGTTGGTAGCCCGAAGCCCACTCGAAATTGTCCATCAAGGACCATGCAAAATAGCCTCCTAAATTGGCCCCATCCTCAATCGCCTGATGGCAAGCCTCCAGATATCCACGATAGAACTGCAAGCGGTCTTGGTCATCAACGTTCCCGTCGGAACCAACTTCATCCCTCATGGCACAACCATTCTCGGTGATGACGATCTCTGGGGACTGATAACGTGCAGAAAGCCAACCTAGGAGCTTTCGACACCCCCAAGGAACGACCGCCCACTTAAATTCCGTCAAGGCCCATGAAGGGTCTACCGACAAGTCCACCTCCTGATCCTCGGAAATTCCGCCATTGCCGTAGACCGCCTTTTCCCCGTCTCCAGTTCTAGCTTCGGCAGCGAACATGGTCGTGTAGTGATTCAATCCAAAAAAATCAGCAGAGCCCAGAAGAGCCTTGCTCTCCTCTTCAGTGAAACGAGGCAATCGCTCTCCGACCCTCTCCCTCATGACCTCGGGGTAGTCTCCGCTCTTAAAAATGGGGTCAGCAAACCATCCCACATAGAATAGAAGAGCTCGTTCCGCCGCCTCTCGATCCTCCGCCGAATCAGTGAGGGGCTCTCTCCAGTCACAGTTGTTAGAAATCCCAATCTGACCTTGCTGATGAGCGAATTCACTCCGGTAACAGTGCACCGACTTGGCATGGGCTCGTAAAAGTTGGTGGGCCGCGAGGTAGGGCTCAGAATCCGAGCGACGGCCGGGCGCGAACATTCCTTGACCGTAGCCGAGGATAGCGACGACCCAGGGCTCATTGAGTGTGATCCAATTGCTTACCCGGTCCCCAAACCTTTCGAAGCAAAGTCGCGCGTAGTTCTCGAAGTCGTCTGCAATTTGCGGATTGAGCCAGCCATCATGCTCCATCTGTAGGGCGAGGGGTAGGTCCCAGTGATAAAGAGTGACCCACGGCTCGATCCCATGCTCGAGAAGGGCATCAATCAAATCAGAATAAAACTGCACTCCCTCCTCGTTCACTCCCCCATTCTCCATCCGACCCGTCGGCATCAAGCGCGGCCAAGAGATTGAAAAACGATAGGCCTTCATACCCAACGAAGCCATCAGCTCAACATCCTCGCGCATGCGGTGATAGTGATCGCAGGCGACCTTGCCGGACTCTCCCTTGGCCACTCGCCCAGGGATTTCACAGAAGGCATCCCAAATGGAAGGCCCCTTGCCATCGGCATTATGTCCGCCCTCAATCTGGTAGGCCGAAGTTGCGGTTCCCCAAACAAAATGAGGAGGAAAGTTTCTGGATGTCTCACTCACTCCTTATTCTTGGTTTTCAGTTCGCCGAAAGTTCCGGGTAGATTCGCAAGATGCTTTTTAAGTTCGGCCTTCATCTCGGCCAACTTCTCCTCATTTTTAACATCTCCGGCTAGATTTCGTTTTTCATCAGGATCCTCCGGCAAGTAGTAGAGCTGATCTCTTTCATAAAAGGCAGGATACTTACCCATCGACATGTGCTCGGCATCACCACCACCAGGAATAAGGCTCACGTGACTGAAGCGGTGCATGGGGTCCTCGGTGTAGACAGGTCGCCCTTTTTGTTTCTGCCCTTCGTTAAACTGGTCCAAGCGCCGCTGCCGTTCCTCACGAGTCATCTCCGTCGCCATCTCCGGGTAGCGAAGGGCAATGTATTTCCAATCTCCCTTCAACACTCCCCGCACATACCCAAGTTCGAAATAGAGCGACCGATCCTTCTCTCCCTCTTCCCCTTCTAAAACGCTCTTAAAACTACGTCCATCATAACTGGATGGTTCATAATCAACGCCTGCAAAGTCCAAAAGAGTAGGCGCGAAATCTACATTCGAAACCGGAACTGCGCAGCGAGAACCGACAGGGAAACCACCCTTTCGCCAAAAAAAACTTTCGCCGTGAACTCCCCCTTCGTAGACCGTGCCCTTCGATTTCTGACCGTGGTCGTTGAAGTAGACAATGAGAGTATTGTCGAGCTGTCCATTCTCTTCCAAACGGTCCAAAACAGCACCCACCATTTCATCGAGCCACAGCAGGTTCTCGCGATTGTAATCCCAGACATCGGCCTCTGCGACCCGCTGCCCGAGTTCCTCGCTGGATGGCAACAGAGTCAACGGCTCCTCCCTCAGACCTAACGAAGTCACCCGGCGATCAGCCTGCCAAGAGCGTTTAGGCTCGGTTGGGCCGTGAGGAATGGTTGTGGCGAGATAGAGAAAGAAAGGCTCCTCGCCCTCCTTGGCCTTGTCAAAAAAGTCGAGTGCTCCCTCTGCAATCCAATCGAGATTATGGCTAGCTAGAGCCTCAATCCCATTCTCGACCGGGTTGTTGTAGTAGAGGCTCGCCGCGTAATCGAAGCCCAGTTCTTTGGCTCGTGTCACTTGCACTTGATTGTTCATTTGTAACAAGGCCTTTGTCTCGGGATCGGAAGGATTTGCATCCCATTGAGGCTTCTTCCAACCCTCCGCAGTAAAGACATGGTTCTTCCCGACAAAGCCTGTCAAGTAACCGGCCTCATCCAGCTTTCTCGCCACCGTGTGAGGCTCATCAGTGATGAAGGTATTCCACTGCACCACCGACTGGCCGCCACTGCTCTTCATCTCCTGTAAAAAGTCAGGCGACTTCGAGCGACTGGGATAGAGCCCAGACAAGCAAGCGTAGCGACTCGGAGTACAGACCGGAGAAGTGACATACTGCCGCATCATCACGGTAGCTTCAGCGGCCAACTTATCGGTATGTGGAGTCAAGTTCTTACCCTCGCCCTCCGGATACCAGTTCATAAAATCCTTGAACTGATCATCGGTGATCAGAAAGAGAATATTAGGTTTGTCCTGACTCTCTCCCAACGACGAAAGGACAGTCACAAGACTTACCCAAATCCCAACTACTAGATGCTTCATTCCATTTCTCCTTTCCCAAGAAAGTCTGCAGCCCATTGCTCCATCCTGGTTATTTGTTCGCGATAATCCGCGGAGTCGATGGCGTTTACCGTCTCCAAAGGGTCATTTTGATAATCATAGAACTCGCGCGCGATGACCTTGCCGGCGATATCGTCCTTTTTGACCCACTCGATGTAGCGAAAGCGCTCGTCGCGAAATGCGTAACCCATATCAGTGTTCTTGGAACCTCCGCGCGGGTATTGACTCACTGCATAGTTCTTCACCTTGGCCTGGGGGTCATCCAGAAGCTTACTCAAGCTCACCCCGTCCAAATCGCTAGGCACAGGCAATCCCGCCAACTCGCAAAGAGTGGGATAGACATCGACAAACTCGACTGGCGACTCGCATTGGTTGCCCTTGCCCTGAGGTTTAGCAAAAATAAGAGGAACGCGCGTGGCTTGCTCGTAGTTCGTGTGCTTGCAAAACATGCCATGGTCGCCGAGGTGGAAACCGTGGTCGCCCCACACCGCTACTACCGTTTCGTTCTCGACCCCCGCCTCACTCAAGGCATCTAACAACTTTCCTAACTGAGCATCGATGTAAGAGACACAGGCCATATAACCATGGATGAGTTCGCGCTGCTGCTCCTCGGTGATGGGTTGCCCGGGACGGTATCCTGCGTAGGTCCCATTTTTGAGCTCCCACGAATCCTGAAAATGCAATTTCGGCGCACCATCCGGCATCTTTTGATAACGCTCCAAATCGATTTCATTTCGTTCGTAAAGGTCCCAGTACTTCTTGGGTGCCACGAAAGGCAAATGAGGTTTTTTAAAACCTACCGATAGAAAGAAAGGCTTCTCTCCTGCCCCCAACTCATGAATCAACTTCACGCCCTCGCGAGCGAAAACACCATCATCATAGGCATCATCGGGTAAGTCAGCAGAGCCTTCGGTCGCAGGAATCCCCCCCATTTCCTCAATCACCGAACGCCATCCATCTCCCTCGTTTCCTTGTTTCTCCTTGATTGCTATGATGCGAGAAATGAGTTCCGAATCCTGATATCCTGACTCAGCAGAGGACGCAAACATGCCATAAGGGCGGCTCCAGGACCGAGGGTCATCTTTGGCGCGACTTTCCACACTCCGGAAGTCATAAGTCTTCCCAAGTCCCACCGTCTCGTAACCATTTTCCTTAAAGTATTGCGGTAAGGTCACAACCTCGGGATTGATATCACGGATTTTCGTTTTCAGATCCCACACTTGAGTTCGGTCAGGACGCCAACCTGTCAAAAGACTTGCCCGCGACGGACCACAGACCGCCTGTTGGCAATGAGCATTGGTAAAAACAGTTCCTCTTTGGGCAAGACGGTCGAAGTTCGGAGTCTTGATCCGAGAATTCCCGTAGCAACCGAGCATCGGCTTCAAATCATCTACTGGAATGAAAAGCACGTTCAGCTTCTCATTTGCTCCCAGCGAACTTGAAAGCATTCCCACCATCAACATGGTCCTCATCCGTTGTCTTATCATCATGAATTTTTCTCTTTACGCTCAAAGACCTGCCATTGTTGTTCGTGAGCCTTCATTTTTTTCAGGAGACGGTCTCTGATTTCCGTTTCCTGTCCTGCTAAATTTGTTTTCTCCCCCGGATCGTCTTCGAGGTCAAAAAGCTCAACCCTCTTGGAGGCACGCTCCATTACCAGCTTCCAACGCCCCTCAATCCAAGCGCTCGCATCGACGTCCCCGGTCGAGTGAGGACGGCCTGCTGGAGAATGGAAGAAGAGTGACGAATGAATTTCTTCGCCCCCACCTCTCAATACCGGAAGATAGCTTTTCCCGTCCAAATCAGGCTGCGCGGTGAGGCCAACTGCCTGTAAAAAGGTGGCGTAATGATCGCAACCTAAGGTCCGCACCTTTGTTCGGGTTCCGGCTTTCACTCGAGTCGGCCAGCGCACAATATGAGGCACTCGTAATCCTCCCTCATAGACCCAGCCCTTGCCATGGCGGAAGGGCAGATTGCTCGTAGCCAAAGGGCGCCCGCTTGTCTCGCCACGCGTCGAGAGGCCGCCATGATCCGATGTCACCACCACGAGAGTATTCGCCGCCTCGCCACTCTCCGCCAAAACGTGTAAGACCCGCCCAATCGCTTGGTCCATTTTCTCCACCATCGCTGCATAGACGGGATTGTTTTGCCTCGTTTTGTCCACCGCCTGACCGCTGGCCAGAAAGTCGGGATCGTCTTTGCTCGTGCCTCCCGGCTCCTCATTGGCTTGCTGCAGCTTTGAGCGATATTTTTGCACCACCTCTTCGGGAGCTTGAAATGGGGTGTGGACCGAGTAAGTGGCCATTACGAGAAGAAATGGACGCTCGTCCTCCTCCCGCAAAAACGAAATGGCCTCCCCTGCCACACGATCAGTGAGATACTCACCCACCGTTCCTTCCACCACCGGGAAAACTTCGTTCTCGCGATGCTGACCTTTGCGCGACTCATGAAACGGCCAAAAGTAGTTCGGGGGCGCGCCCGCTTGTCCCGCCAAGGCCGACCACTCGAAGCCTTGGTCAACGGGGAAGGCACCCGGCTTACCGAGATGCCACTTCCCTACATAGCCCGTGCGATAGCCAGCTTGTTGCAATCGCTCGGCGAAGGTCACCCGCGCCAAGGGCAACTGTTCACCAGCTGGCCCCGGAACCTGATCGCGAGCTGGGTGACGACCACTAAAGATTCCATAACGCGAGGGCACACAGCGCGGATAGACAGCATAGGCATTTTCGAACACCAAGCCTTCCTGAGCAAGACGATCTAGGTTTGGC
Source organism: uncultured Roseibacillus sp. (assembly GCA_964529725.1). Lineage (GTDB taxonomy): Bacteria > Verrucomicrobiota > Verrucomicrobiia > Verrucomicrobiales > Akkermansiaceae > Roseibacillus. The sequence continues at coordinate 21,180 of CAZGXV010000041.1, read as the reverse complement.
GTCTCATGAAAGCGACTGCCGTGGATCCCAATATCCTGGCGCCCCAAATCATCAATCAGAAGAAAAAGGATATTCGGTTTTTCGGAAGCCAGCAAAAAGGACGAGCAACCTAGTAGTAAGGAAATCGTCTTCATCCTTCCATCAAAAATCCCAACTCTCCCACGTAAATTCGACCTGTTACCGGCTCCTTTGCCCCTAATTGCAAACGGACCGAGTAGGCCTCCTCCATTGCTTGAAAGTCCTTCTCCTCCTGCAGCGAGAACGCGAATCTATCCCACTCCCCTTTGAGGCTTTTGAGCGGAATGCGACCAACCAAAATCCAATGATTCAGGTTACTCTGTATGACCACCTGCACGGCAGCATCCGGATCCGCACAAGCAAGATCGGAAGAACCACCGAGATATCCCACCACTCCACGAATGTCTTCCTTTTCCCCAGAAACCTTCAGTTCCTTGGGTGCTATCAAAGTCGTGGTGCCAGCGTCTGTGATCGTGTCAGGAAAAGAAACTGCTAGGACGGCACGATTCGGCCGAGCCCCGCGGTCAAGCTCGAGCGTGAAATCGCTTTCCAACAATCCAAGACTTTCCATGCTATCAAACTCCCAAACTATCACCGGGCGTTGCTCAACCTTTCTCCATTGCATCGTGCCACGACCTTTCCGCTCTCCGGACTTTGCCATCAAGGTGGCCTTTCCTTCCTGCGTTGATTCCATTTGAAATTCGCCGACCGGTCCATTTAGTTTCAGTCTGCTGGGCTCTAAGGTGACCCCCTCACTAGCTGAAAGCTCGATAGTCATAGCCTTCCCAGGCCAAGGCTCGCCATTCTTCTGACGAACAAGGACGAACCCGCGGGCCTTCAAGCCGACTTCTGCTTCCGTAGGAAGAAGCAATTCCACCTGAGGTTCGTTTAACTTTTTTTCTTCTAACAGATGGTTCGCCCCTACGGTAAAAATATGCAATGACGAGGGAGGCAACGTAAGTTCCCCCTCTTCCTCGATTGACAGTGCAACCGAGCTAGGCTCAAAACTCCATTCCGGTTTTTGTTGGAATGGGTTCCAGAAATACTCCCGATCAGAGAATCGCTTGCCCGATAGAGTGCCCGTAAGAATCTCACCATTCAAACTCAGCTTAGCCTGGCGAGCCTGTGAGGCGCTGGAATTAAGAATCGCGAGACAAAGGTTCCCGTCCTTTCGGGTGGCATAGACCTGTAGCTCGGGACTTCCTCCTTCAACGGGTAACCACTCGTCCCCCATTTCCTGACACCAGAACGCCATCACCCGTGCTGCCGCGCGAGGACCATGACCCGGCTCTTCCGCGAAAAGCCCATGTCCTCCTGTTTTGGTCGTTGAGAAGAGGTCCCAGTGATTTGCAAAATCAGCTCCGGCTTTGGCCAACTCCCCCAAGAATAACGCCGTCCAGAGACCGCTTTCTAAATCAACGGTGTGCTCAGTCTCCATCACTTGCTTATTCCACTCAGTTACCCCTATCTCTATCTCCCCTTTGCGATTGGGAACATATTTTTCAACCCAGCCCTCAATCTGCTTCACCGCCCTTTGCACTTGTCCAGCAGCCGCAAAGCGCCCGGAACGGGAGACCTCTCCTTCCACCGGGTAGGTGTGAAAACTCACGAAATCAAGTTCCTCACCCGCAATACGAATCAAGTCCTCAACAAAAGGCAAGCGGTCGTTCGAACAAGTCGGCCCACCTACCTTAATCGAAGGGTCGACCTCTTTCATAGCGCGAGCAAAATTCAAGAACCGTTGGGCATACTTCTCACCAGTCATCTTTTCCCCATCCGGGCCGAAATGACCCAGCTCCCACTCGCCATCAAGCTCGTTACCGACCTCCCAGTAAGCAACCTCGTAGTCATTCGCCTTGGCAAAGCGCACCCACTCGGCGGCCATCTGCTCATCGCCAAAACCTGCATTCACAGTCACCACCAAAGGGGTGCCCAGCTTCTTGGCAAACTCGTGAAGATAGCGAATGTCCACATTGCCGTGGAAGCCGTCTTCACGTGGCTCGCCCGTCACAGTCTGTAGACGGAAGCCAGGCGCGTAGTCTGAGTAGTCAATCTGCCAGCGACCGCCAACGAGTTTGCTGGAGTCGATGTCATCTCCCTTTTTCACCCCGTGACCATTCCAGACAAATTCATCGGACCACGAACCACCGGGAATACGCATTAAGCCTGGATTCCACTGCTGAAGATAATCGGTAACCTCATCTCCTTCGAGACGCTCTGCGTCGAACCAAAGAGCTAGATTCCCCCCCGCCAAGTGCCCCCAATCCACGGGACGACCTTCGTCGGAGCGGACATTGATTTCCACAACACCATCAGCGAAGGCGCTTTTCCAGCCGAGTCCGACCACCCCTCCAACCAGAAGCAGTAGCAAGCGGCATATTGAACGAGAACGGTTCACGAGCGTTTCTTTAATTCAATTTCGTCGAACTCGAGCGTGCCCTTCAGAGTTCCCAATTGAAAACGGAGGCCTGCTGGGTCCTCAGGGTCAATCTCCTTGGTCGTAAAGTAGACCGTATGCTCCTTCATCTCTTCAGCAGACTTCAAATTGATGTTTTTCCAAAGACCATAATGGGGCTTAGAAGGGTCCTTCGTTCGGGTAAGGAGTAGCCGCAGATTGCCGGGAGCTTCCAGTGCCGCCTTTAGCTTGAAGGTGAGGACATATTTTGTGTTCGATTCTATGGCCACGTCTTGGGCGAGTTGGCGCTTCCATTCCTTGTCCCCCGCCTCCTTGGCGTCAATTATCAGGACCCCTTCCTTTAAAGCGTGGGCAGTGGCTGGCACCTTTTTCACCGCAAATATTTTCCAAGGCGCAACCGTCTTTGTTCCAAAGTCACCATTCTCTAACAAGTTCCCCTCTTGGGCGGTGAGACTCAATGCTCCCACTAAGAAGAGCCCAACCATTATTTGCATACTTTTCATCACCTCAATTTTTTAATTGATGACTACCTTCGTTCTGTCAGGCAGTCGTTCAAACTTCCTCCATTAGAGATGGCCTCAGCCAATTGCAAAGCGGTTTCGATGCTGATTTTCGAACCACGAGGATGGGAAAAGCGAACGGAGAGAGTTCGCTTCGCCTTCAGTATCAGCTGCACCTGAATTCTGTTCGCAAATTCAACTCTCGTAAGGTGACTTTCAACCCCTTAAATCATTCCCTTCTCATCACCTCTCGATAGAAAGGAGGTTGCTATCGCATCAAGCGAAGGAAAAAGTCCCATCATGAAAACGCAAAATAAGACCGCTCACGTTGCATTGGCTCTCGCACTTGGCCAAGCAACATCAATTGCTGCCAAACTCGCAGTTTTTGAGTTTAACGAAGCTGCCGCTACGCAAGTCACTGCTGCTACTAACAGCGGCACACCCGGGAGTCTAGGCCACCCCAATTCTGGCGACAACAGTTACGTGACTGACGGCAACGGTGTCGCGGTTTTCACTGCTGCCGACCCATTTGTTAGTGTCTTTCGCAATGAGACACTGCTCTCTCCCGCTGCGACTACAGGTCAGTATTTTCTCCGCGTGGACTTTGCCGGTCACACGCTGGCTTCTTCCGCTACCACCAAGACCTTTGGTTACGGTTTTCGTGATTCGGCAACCGCAAGCAACCTCGTCCTTCGCTTAACTAAGAACAACAGCGACAGTGTCCGACTCGACGTTTTTGATGGTAATAACTTGAGCGGCGGAAACAACACCTCCCCTACAAATGTGAATTTTTCCGGTCTATCGGATTCGGTAGGAATTAGTGCAATTCTTGCCTTCGATTTGGAGAACGACACTTACGACCTTTACACCAGTGTCGGGAATACCGGGGCCTTTACACAGACCCTCACCGACGTCGCTCTCGTGAACGGTGCCTCTCTCGACAACCTTGACCAGTTTCGTTATCAGGTCCAATCCTACGCTCCGAGTGATACCGTTCAGGTGGACCGATTGCTCGTCGCTGACACTTTGGCAGATGCCCTTGATGGCGACCTCATCCCCAATGACTTCGATGCCTTCACCACAGCAGGAGCGAGATTCCTTGGGTTTAACAATACTGATGAGCCAGCCAATGGATTCAGCATTACTGGCGACGGCACCGCCACCTACACTTATCCGGGTAGCGACCTTTTCCGAACAAGGCTTCTGACCAATGCCATTGTTTCCGGCAGGGCTTACCTTAGGCTGGATGTCCTTGACTACAGCTCGGCTGACGACTCCTCGGATAACTTCCAACTAGGCCTCCGCGATTTTGCAGACAACCGGGTAAGCCTTCAATTCACCTCTAACAGCGATGAGCCTCAAAAGCGCCTCCGCGTCCTGCCCTCCGAAGGCAACGTAGCAGGAACGCCAGCCTCCATCTTCTCAACTCCCGGGCTGGGCGACACCTTTGTTACCAGTGCTATTCTCGAAATCGATATCGACAACGATACCTACAGCACCTTTGCCGGGTCCCCTGGAAACTACACCGAAGTCAGCTCGGATGTGTCCTTAGGATTCGATATCGGAGTCTTGGAAGAACTTCGTTTAGGAATCTCCGCCATGGATACCGACGACTCCCTTTCTTTTGATTTAGTTGTGATTGATGACGACTTCGAGGCCATTTCAAACTTTGGAGCCGTGACTGCCCAAGGAGAGATTGTCATTAGCGATTCGGGAATCTCGGGAGGGAACTTTGTCGCCTCCTTCACCGCCGATATCAATGTAGATGTTTATCGCTCACTCGACCTGCAATCCTTTGGGACCAGCCCCATTGCCAGCAATATTGTTCCCGGAGATGACGTGGTCCTTGACGTTGCCAGCAATGCAAAGGCGTTCTACGTGCTCGTTCCCACCGGCAGTCCAGCCCCCTAGTCCCCTCCCTTTCCGGGAAATCCAAAAAAAAGGGCTATGACGTGAGGTCGTAGCCCTTTTTTCTATATCAAACGCTTGAATTTCGCGAGTGAGGGAAAACTTCAAGCCCTCCTCCATTTCCTGTTCGCTCATTCGGCTAGCCAGTCGATTGAAGGCACCGCGCAATTCAAATACGAACGTCCCGAGAGCTGACCGTCATTGGCTCCTCGCAGGTGAAAAGAGCCCTCTATGCCCAGTGCGATCACACGAGGAGAACGTTTGGAAGAATGGGACCACGATGGATGAGATGAGTCGAATTTGAAATGCCATTTCGTCCAAAAGTTTACGACGCTGGTTCTTTTCATCGATTTTCCCATCTATCCTATTCGTCCTGGTCCAACAATTAGCTAGGTAGTAGAACACGGCCCCTCATGGATCCGTCCGGCCTTCATGACTACCCTCGCAAGGACTTTACCTCAGTCCGCGACTTCCCAGGTTACTCGCAAGAAGGCGGCCTGTCCGCCTTCTTTACTCGTTAACTTCTGGAATGAATCTCCTTGCTCCTCAAGAGCGAAAGCAAAGGTCCCGTCCTCGGTAACGTGCGATGTGACGTTATACGAAAACCAATCGTTTACGACGGGAGTAGTAGTTCCCAAGGCAGTGCCCAAAGCAGGTTGATTATCCCAATTAAGGCTATTCTCGGTCCACGTGGTATCGGCCACCGAATAGAGCACCACTGGATCGACTTCATCAATTGAGTGAAAATGCAAGGTGGCTTCAGTGACGGTCCCGATTCCGCTGACCTCGAACTTGAAGAAACCGACCCTCGCAAAAGTGTGGTTACCAATCTGCCGCAATTCGATGTTATCACGATTGCCTGCATCCAAGGTGATATTGTTCTGCTTGGAAAAGGTATCGTCACTCACCACAAAATCCGCAGTTTGCGTGGGATTGGACTCTACCACTGTAATCTGCAGGGTGGCCACTGCCACAGCCCCCTTATCATCGCTCACTGAGACGCGAAAGTAATCGGGACAAGCGCTTCCGATAGGAGGGGTCCCTGTCAGCGTGCCATCACTGGCAACCATCAACCACCCGGGTCCAGCGACCTTGGCAAAAGCAAGGGTGTCGTTACCGTCATTTTCCTGAACCAAATTTGCCAGAGTTCCGGCATAAGCCTCCCCCTCCGGAGCATCTGGGCCTGTCACTGGATCACTGACGAAATACGGCGGGGTATTGGAGCCCACACCCACTCGGAAAAACTCACGCTCTTGGTCGGGAACGATGGCGTGAGAGGCAGCTGCAAGCTGGTTCGCCTCACTGGACCAACTATCCGGTAGGAGGCTCGAACTACGCTCCACCTCGTAGGTAATGCCACCTGCTTTTGGCCACGCAATCCTCAAGGCTCCGGTCGTGACGGAATCTTCTCCGATAGACACCCCCGGGAAAAAAGCATCTCCACCGGTTGAAATAGGCGCCGAATTGATGAGCCTCGTTGAACCTTGCAGAGCTGGCTCCGCACGCATCGAACGCGAGAGCTGATAGACAACAGCGGCATACTCGACATCATTAGCAAAATTAATGGTCTCCAGCGGGTCGCGCACGTAGTCGAAGAGGTCGCGGGCAACAACTTCGTTCGCGCCGTTCACCCACTCAATGAGACGATAGCGCTCGGTGCGATAGGAGTATCCAAACGCCCCGCTATCCGAGATGAGAGTAATCGCCCCATCATTCACGGAGACCTCCGGATCCGCGAGAACCGGCACGAGACTTCGCCCCCGCAAAGGCCGACCCGTGGTTTGAGTATCACTCAACGGCTGTTCGGGAATCGCTAATCCAGCCAGCTCACACAGCGTGGGATAGATATCGATCGTGTTGGCAGGAGCTGTCGTCTTGTCCCCCTGCGTTGGCGAACGGGGGTCATAGATAATGAGCGGACAGGAGGTCGAACGCTCGATGTTAGAGTGCTTTCCCCAACGTCCATGATCGCCCAGATGGAAACCATGATCACCCCAGAGCACAACGATGGTTGTCTCTGACATCATCTTCCCCGCCTGCACTGGGTCTGCGGTTGTCGCGAGCTTATCGAGCAGTTGTCCCACGAGGGAATCCACAAACGAGACACAGGCATAATAGCCGTGAATCAGCTCCCTTTGTTCGGCATCGGTGGTCGGTAGACCCGTGACGTTATAGGGCTCGTAACCAAGCAGCTCATTGTGAAAGTCTAGTCGCCCACTCAGCTGGCTGGTGACATCAGTCGGTTTTTCTTGGAAGGAAGCCAGTCGAAAATCCGCAGCATCATAGCGGTCCCATTGACTCTGGGGTGCGACAAAAGCCAAGTGAGGTTTCTTAAAACCAACTGCCAGGAAGAACGGCTTTTCTCCGGCTGCCAAAGTATCAATCAGAGTCAACCCTTCGGTTAGAATCTTGTGGTCCCCATAGTCGGCATCCGGCAGGTCGGAGCTATCCACGGCAGGCCTTCCCGCTGGCGAAAACCCTGAAGCGGCTTTGACATAAGGGATAGACCAAGACAGAACGTCGTCAATCTCGGAGCCATTCTCAGTCGGGCTGTCTCCGTCGACAATGGTTCCAACGGTTCGAGGGTCGTAGAACTTTCCAGTTGCTGCTGTTTCGTAACCATTCTCGCGAAAATGTTGCGGTAAGGTGATCACATCCGGCAGGACTGCACGAATGGGCCGAAAGCCACGTACGTTCGTTTCCTCCGGCATCAAACCAGTGCTCAAAGCCGCGCGCGAAGGACCGCAGACTGGCCACTGGCAATGGTGATTAAGAAATGTGGTTCCCAGTGCCGCCAACCCGTCGATGCGTGGGCTGATGGCCACTTCGTCACCATAACAACCCAAGGTAGGCACCAAATCATCAATGGGGATAAAGAGCACATTTGGCGGTGCTTCCGGATTTGCAACAACTGGACTTATTGCAAAAAGTCCTGCCACCACCCCGAAAGAAACAGTCCTAAAAATTCTTCGCATGAGTCAATGAAGCTAGTGCGGATACTCAAAAGATTCAAACCAAGTGAACCCCGTTTATGAGAATTGAATTTGCGAATACGCGAACTTCTGAAAGCACCCAAGGCAATAAAAGTTCGCTTTTCAAGTGGTTTTCTACGGAGTTATGCTAAAAGGAAGAGATAACGAACACTTTTTCCGAGAACAACGCATGAATACGACCGAGCCAAGCCAAGACCGGATGACCATCGATCACACGCAGTCGCCCAATATTCTGTTGGCCTTCGATTGGTTCGACCCGCGAGTCTACGAGGGGATTGCCCGTTTCGCAGTCGAGGCCAACTGGCACCTATCTCCCTATCTTTTTTCCGACCGCCACATTCCCTACAATTGGCCGGGAGATGGGGTCATTACCTGCTATGGCGAGCACATCGCGGACTTCATCGACAGCCTGTCCATTCCCAAGGTTGATATCAGCATGCATCAGCTGAAGTCCCCCACCCCGAAGGTCCTTCCCGACAATGCCAAAATCGCGGAACTCGCCGTGGCCCATTTTCAAAAACGGGGTTATCAGAATATTGCCTACTTTTCGTGGCCGGGTATCGCGGTGAACGACATTCGCCATCAGGAGTTTCAAAAGGCCGCATCGGCGGCAGGAGTCTCCTCTGAAAACATACACGTCATCAAGCAACCTCCAGCTGACACTTTGAGCGATTGGGTCGGCCATACCCAGTTCATCCTGGAGCAAATCGAGAAGCTACCCCGTCCATTAGGTGTCTTTGCTGGTCAGGATAATTTGGGCTCCACCCTCATCGACGTCTGCGTGCGAAGCGGCATCCATGTCCCCGACGAGGTCGCGGTGCTAGGCGTCGATAATATTGAATTCCTCTGCAATAGTCTCAGCGTCCCTCTCTCCAGTATTGACTCGCGCTTGGAAGAACTCGGCTATCAGGCAGCCCGGCAATTACAGCGTCTCTTAAATCGCGAAATCACCAATGATGAGCCTCCGGTGCTCGTTCCGCCTGGTCAAGTGGTGCGCCGTCGCAGCTCGGAAGCTCTGGCGGTTGCGCATCCCAAGGTAGCGGAAGCGCTCTTCATCATGCGCAACCATTTCGGCAACGGTCTCACCTTGGAACAAGTTTGCGATGCCGTTGAGATGTCGAAACGAGGCTTGGAAAAAGCCTTTCAAAAACATCTCCATCGTTCGCCTGCTTCTGAGCTCCGCCGTATTCGTCTCGATCACGCCAAGCGTATGCTCGCGCAAACCGATACTAAAATCGAAGCAATTGCCGTTGAATGCGGTTACTGCAACAGCTCCAACCTCAGCCTCGCTTTCAAGAAAGACACCAACCTCTCACCACGCGAATACCGCCAGAAGTTTACCAGCGAGGCCATGTGAAAAACGCCAAGCGCTTGGTCGTTCACGAAACAAACCTCCTTTGATGGCCTGCTACTTCTCGCTCACCACCAGTCGGCCGAAGCCCTGTTCGTCAGTGGGAAAGCTCGCGGCGACAGGCAACCCTGCTCCAGTGGCGACGTCGAAGACCTCGAAGGCATCCCAAACACTGAGGTCCTCAGAAAACTCGACCCGATAACGCAAAGAAGCCGGATCGCGAACGGGAGTGAACCGAAGGGCAGGACCAGGCCCCACCTTTGGCATTTTGTCAAAATCCGCAAGCAGTGGATTTTGACCCAAAGCAAACTCTAACAAATTCAAGTGTCCGTCGCCGTCAGGGTCTTCGTTGCGACCTTGTGACAAGCTCCCATTCCAAGGAAAAGTGCTCGCCCAAACATCGTAGACCTTAGACCCATTAAGGAGCCTACTCACTTTCAGGGTCTCAATTTTGACGGTGTCTGCCACACCCCAATTTGGGGCCGAAACATTTCCTTGAAAGCGAATAGAATCCAAACTCACAGCCGCAGGATCGCTAGCCAACACGGCCAGTTCGATTTCGCTTCCGCCACCAATCGTGAGACTATGGCTCAAGGTGTCGGCCTCCAAATCTAAGACCATTTTAAGAAGCAGATCCGAGTAAACCGCTGAAGCCGCCCCGAGGTGATACAGTTGTTCATTGGAGTTCGCGACCCGGTTCTCGACAACAAGGTCACCGTTGTTGTTACGAATTCGAAAAGTCCCAAAGTTCTTGCCTCCACCGGCTTGGTCGCGAAAAGTAAACCCAAAACCCGCTCCCGAAGAACTCCCCGCTAGGTTGACCTCGCTCACCAAAAAGCTCAGTTCAAAGCGCCCGCCGGAATAAGGTCCGCCACTGAGTGTCTGCGCGACTCGAAACGAATCGGAAGTGTCCTGCCTCAATACCAGCTCGCCCGCCCCGTTTGTCTGAATCGCTCCCGAGTCTCCGCTGAAAGAAGCCGCACCCGAGCTCACGGTATCGGCTAGCTTGGTTCCTACCGCTTCCGCAAAATCCCAACATTCCAGCGCCTCGCTGCTTGCTTGCAGCGGTAGACTTAGGTTCACGGTAGCCGAATCGGTCTGGCTGGCAGCATCCGTCAGGGTATATGTCAGCGTCAAACCACCCGCGAAGGCCTCGTCTGCTGCGAAGTAGATCACCTCGCCATCAGTCCACGCACAACCGTCTGTTGGCTGGGTGATGGACGTAATCAATAGTCCTCCTTCGCCAGTATCATTCAGAGTAGGGTCAAAGACACGTAACTCCCCCGGGCTTACCGTAACCACATCATCCGACGCGACAAGTGCCCGAGTCCCACCTGAAACTAGCGTCAGGGTGACATTGCCAGTATTCGTAGAGCCATTGTTGGTGACTTGAGTGGAGAACAAGCCACTAGAGTCAAGAGCTGCACCGTTCCATCCCGCCAAATTTTCGGACTCGACGCGATACTTGTATTTCTCACCCACAGCAGAAGTAAAGGAGCTATCAACCCAAGTTGTTTGCGCAGCAGGAACATACGCCACTTCTCGATAACTATCTGAACCACCATTGAAGCCACGCTCATCGACCCCACTCCGGTAGATTACCGAATGGGTGGCATTACTTGCATTCACCGTCCAGTCCAGTTGGATAGCGGTCTCCGAGAGTTGCGTGAGAGTGAGACCAGTCGGCGCGGCATCAGGAGGAGAAGGCAAAGCGGCAATGACCCCATTGTCCACCAAGACCTCTTGCTCACTGCGCCAACTGTTCGAACCTGGCTTAGGCATTTTGGCACCCGTCGCAAGGTGCTGCTGATAGACTTTCTCCAGCATCTCGGCAACCAGCTCCGGACGGCTCGCCGAGAGGTCATTTTGCTCATAAAGATCAGCCCCAAGATGGTAAAGCTCTGCCCGGCGTTGAATTATGAAGTAAAGTAGCTTGTAATCACCATCACGATAGCTGGCGAGGGCCGGGTTGGCGGTTCCAGTGCTGGCATTTGTAAAAAAATGAAACTGCTCTTTACGTGCAGTCCTACGAGGGAGAGCGGCAGGCAGGAGGAAACTTTCCGAATCCCGGAATTGCGCATCGGGCATCACTCCGGCGATATCACAAAAGCTCGCCGCAAAGTCCGCGCCATGAGCAAAAGCATTCGAGACCGCCCCCGCCTGCGTGACCTCAGGAAAATACACGATCAGCGGAATTTTTAAACCTCCTTCATAAACCCAAGTTTTCCCTTGGCGAAACGGGTAGTTCGAGGTCGGGTAGTTGCTGTATTCATTGCCAAAGCCAATTGACTCGGCGATGGCTCCGCTCGTTACCGCGGTATCGGTCGCATCATCCTCCAACTCCTTGGATGGGCTACTACCGCTCCCGTAGGCAGTGGTCGATTTTCCCCCATGGTCCGAAGACACCACAATGACCGTCGTTTCGGAAAGCTTCTCGCCGGGATATCGCGGGTCATCAGTAGCGGCCAGATAGCTCCGAAGCGAAGCAAGGCTATCGTCATAGCTCTTCATCATCGCCGCATAGACCGAGTTGTCCTGTGTGAGCCGAGTCGCTGACGAGTAGTCCTTGACCAACGCTTCCCCGGCTTGGGGATGGGTTGCCAACTCGGCTGCGCGAGAAACTTTTTGAGCTTGGAAGTAATCGACATCGGATTTCTTGGCCTCCACTGGGGTGTGAACGGCATAGTGCGCGAGGGTCAGAAAGAAGGGCTCAGTGGCATGATTGGTCACGGTGTCGTGAATGAAACCCGTCGCCTTTTTCGTCATGCGATCAGTCAGATATTCATCCTCCTGAGTCACCGCCGCTTCCGCAGGCAGCATGAATTCTACGCTATCCATCTCGCTGCCATGCTGCTCATAGGTGAAGCTTCCCGGGCTATCCGGATCCGCGAGAGCGAAGTAGCTATTAGGCGGCGCGCCCTCGTGCCCGGCCCCGATCTCGATATCAAAGCCTTGATTGGCCGGACCTCGAGCTGCGACACCATTCTGCGGAACATCATCAGAAGCCCCCAGGTGATACTTTCCGATAAAACAGGTGCGAAAGCCACCCGCTTGCAACGGAGATCCAAAGGTTGGCACCTCGCCCGGTATCCCGCCACTGGTCTTTTGATTGGTTTCTGGGTCCAAGTAGTTGTTCGCATTCCCCACTACTTCGGGACGCCAATCGTAGCTCCCGGTCAAGATGCTGCGACGCGAGACCACGCAGCGAGGCCCCGAACAATAGGCATTGGTAATGACCGTCGATTCGCTGATAAGCTGGTCCAAGTTGGGCGTCTCGTGCAAGGTCGGGCCATCCACCGCTGGATGACGAAGACCCACGATGTCCTTGTAACCCATGTCATCGGCAAAGAAAAAAATCAGGTTCATCTTAATGGTGGTCGTTCCGGTTCCCAAGCTCAACCACTCGCTTTGTGACGTCCCATCCACTGCTCGGACACGGTATTCATGCGTTGATTCCTCTCCCAGTCCGCGATGATAGTAGTGGGTGCTATCCTTGGGCAAAGTCACCAACGGAGTCCAGACACTTCCAGACATCCATTCGACCTCGTAGCCAGTCTCTTGCAAGGAACGGTCGCTCCAACTCAAAGCGATGGTGGCCGGACCCACCCCTTTCGCTACTCCGTCCTGAGGAATATCGAGAGGAGAAGGAGCCTGATTGGCGCTCACCAAACCGAACGAGGCGTTCACGATAAGGAGAGTCGCGCTCAGGCTCTTCAGCAAAGTTATCCGCATACACCAAGCTGAACCATTTTCCGCCCAAGCGCCAATCCATTCTATCAATGAAATCCCGCCCACAACTGCTTCTCTTGCGAACAAGGTTACTTACCGGGGTGCTTTTTCAGCGTCAAGGAGTTCGGGTTCACTTTTGAAAGGCCTTTTCACCTTCTTCCCAAATCGGCATGATTTCCTCTGTAAGCAAAATGAGCGAACAACCTGAAGAACCCATCTCCGCCGACTCGGCATCCCCCTCGCCCACCCCCCTTGGCAACAGCAAGTCCACTCGTAAGGGTAAACTGCCTTTACGTGAAAAGGTATCTTACGGGGTGGGTTCTGCCAACGATGCTTGGGGCAACTGGCTCCTTCCTGGAATAGCTTGGCCAGTCTTCAATGCCTTTCTTGGGGTTGCTCCTCACCTCGTTAGTCTTGCCCTTCTCGTTAACCGTCTCTTCGATGCTTTTTCCGATCCTTTCTTCGGCTGGGCGTCGGACAATGCCCGCACTCGATATGGCCGCCGCCGCCCCTTTATCCTCATAGGCTCCATTATCTCCGGATTGGGCATGATTGCCTTCTTCTGGCTCATTCAACCCGGTTGGTCCGAGCAGGCCTACTTTTGGTATCTCCTCATCGCCTCCGGTATTCTCATTACTTTCGTCAGTTGTTTCAATATGCCTTATCAAAGTCTCGGAGCTGAGATGACTCCCGACTATGAAGAACGCACTTCAGTCTTTGCCTTCCGGGGCGGCTTTCAAAAAGCAGCTGAGATTGCCAACTTTGGGGCGGCAGCCTTCATTACTCTTGCCATCTTTCAGGGCGATCAGCTTTGGGGAGCCAAGATTTTTTCCCTCATTATCGGCTCCCTCATGATTGGTGCGGGCATTGCGGTTTTCTTGGGGACCCGAGAGCGCTATTACGAACAAGCCGCTACTGATAAAAACCGGGTGACCATTGTCGAAACCTTTGTGGGAGCTCTCAGGTGCAAACCCTTTCGCACTCAACTAGCGATGGCGGCCTCCTACGGCACCTGCACCAGCATGGTCGGGACCCTGGGGCTCTACACTACGGTCTACTATGTCAGTGGTGGCGATTGGGCTAAGGGAGGTGCCTGGAATCTCGCGATGGGAGCGTCCATGGTCCTTGTTGGCTTCGCGGGAGTGCCCTTCTTTTCGACGGTGGCCCATCGCACAACCAAACGAACAGCCATGATTCTCGTGCTCTCTCTCTCCATCTTGGCCTTTGGGCTCACCTGGGTTCTCTACAATCCCAACTACCCTTACCTGCAATTGGTCACCGCCGGATTCAATGCCTTTACGATGGCAGGCTTCTGGATGCTCTATGGCGCAATCGGCGCCGACGTGATTGACTATGACGAACTCGAATCCGGGAAGCGTCGCGAGGGAGCCTTCTCCGCCTGTGGCTCGTTTTTCATGAAAATCGGGCTCGGTATCGGTATGGGTGGGTCCGGACTGGTCCTCACGATGTCTGGCTTCGATGAAAGCCTCGGCGGAGAGCAATCCGAAAGCGCCCTCACCTTAATGCGACTCTTCCTCGCGGTCATTCCCATCATCGGACTCGTTGTCGCGCTCTTCTTTATCCTCCGCTTCCAACTCACGAAAGAACGCTCGCAAGAAATCCGCAATCTGCTCGAAGAACGCCGAGGCCAAATTGGTTAGATTCTTGCAGAGAAAAAAGATTACAACGGCTTGAAAGAGGCTGCTGTGCAAGAGAGCGCCCTCTCGAGAAAGGGGAAAAATCCCAAAGAGGACTCACGCTCTTGCACAGCTTTTGCGTCCAGCAAAACTTGTTACCCTAGCACCACCTCAATGCGGCAGGTCGTTCCCGTCGGCTTCCAAGCAATAGTGCCGACCGTGACTTCCTCGCCATCGACCGTCATTTTGGCAACACCACGGTTTACACCATTGGGGTTTTTAACGGTAATTTGGTAGCTCGCGCCTCGTGACTTGCGCGTGACCTTAAACTCTCCCCACTCGCTAGGAATACAGGGGTCGATGATGAGTCCATCCAAGGCGGGACGAATCCCGAGAATGTACTTGGAGGCTGCATGATACATCCAACTCGCGGTCCCAGAGAGCCAACTGTTTCGTCCCAGACCGAATTGGGGATGTTCTTTGCCGAGAATATTTTGAGCATAGCAGTAAGGCTCAACTTCATACAATTCGATATCCTCTAGTCGCTTGGCGGGATTAATTTGACAGTAGTATTCAAAGGCCCGGTCCCCGCGACCTAGCTTAGTCTCCGCAATCATGACCCATGGGTTGGAGTGAAGGAATATGCCACCGTTCTCCTTGGCCCCGGGTGGGTAGGTAGTGACACCTCCAATGGCAGGATCATACTCGTCGTAGCCGGGGCTGCTCAACATGATGCCAAACCGAGTCTGATGGCGCTCTCGCACCGAGTCCAACGCCCGTTCCGCGCGTTCTGCGGGAGCAAAGCCAGCCATCACCGGCCAAGACTGAGCATTGGTAAAGAGGCTCCCCTTCTCATTATTCTTGGATCCGATGGGGCTTCCGTCCTCTCGGTAGTAACGAATATACCAGTCTCCATCCCAACACTGATTGACAGTTTGAGCCATGGCAGCGTGGTCCTCGCGATACTGTCGGGCCTCCGCTTCCAAGCCAAGATGATCACAAAGCTCAATCATCTCCAAGAGCGCGTAACCGTAGAGACAAGCATTGAACATACTTTCGGACTTTCCGGCCAGATTCACGCAATCATTCCAATCCGCGAAGCCAAGCAAGGGCAAGCCATGGACCCCTGTGTGAGACTTTGAATAGGCAAGGGAACGCTTCAAGTGCTCCAAGACAGTTGCCGAACTACTAGATTCTCCGTAAAACGAAATCTCTTCTTTCAAAAAATCCTCATCACCTGTTTCCTTAAGGTAGCCAATGAGCGAGGCCACGATCCACAGGTGATCGTCGCCGTAAATTTTCTTATCAGTATTCTCCTCTTCCGCATCGCCATGGTCTGCGTGCATGGTGGCAGGATAGAATTGGTGCATCGCCGAGCCATCCTCCAGCTGGATACTCAGGAGCTTTCTCATGAGTTCCTTAGCGGTCTCTGGAGCACCAGACATCCCACCTAGCACATCCTGCGAACTATCCCGCATACCCAGACCACGGGTTCCAATCCCCAACTGATAGAGAGACAAGTAGCGCGACCAGTTCATGGTCATCAGGCACTGCCGAGGATTATGGACATTGACCATTGCATCAAAATCCGCATCTGGAGTCTGGCATTGGAAGACGCTAAGATAATTCTCCCAGAACTCACCCATCTCGGCCAAAGCCTGCAAAACGGCATCATGCTGGGAATACTTCTCGGTCAAACTAGCAATCTTTTCCCGATCACTTTGCCCCAGAAAAGTTGAAACTTGCTCGGTCGCTCCCGTTTCCAACCTACCCAAAGAGATGAGAAGAGCCCCAATGTTGTCACCGCGACGAGCCTCATAGTTGGAAAGGCTTTCCTCTTGCAAAGACTCGGGAGAGGACCAGGTGCCGTAATCGTTGCTCCCCAAAAACCGATGTCGATCGGTCTCGAAGGAATCGACCGCACGGCTGGCGCTGAAGAAATTAGGTTCCCCGTTCTTGCGCATGAAGGGATATTGATAGAGGAGAGTGCGGCCATCGAGGGTAGCCTCGGCCTCACTCATCATGGTCTGAGGCACCCAGTCCGCATTCGCCAATTGCTTGAGGGCATCGAAGTGGCTGTATTCCACCACTGGGATGACATCCACTTCCACGCTCGTGGCGCGCTCATTGGTCACCTGGATATCACGTACCTCCACTGGCTCGCCATGAGGCACGAAGATGGTGACTTCTACGCGAATGCCCTTCATCACCGTCACAATGCGTTGATAACCTAATCCCACATGACAACGGTATTCATCGGGCATTTCTAAGCCGGGGGTGAAGAACGGAGTCAGCACTTCGAACCCATGATTGCCGCGTATCCGGAGATAGAGGGTGGTTCCTCGGAAGTCGCTCGCAGGCAGTTGGGGAATGTACTTCGTGATGCGATTGAGGCCTGGATCACCTGCACAAAGCAACGCACCTCCGGTCTGATCGACAATACCTCCAAACTCCAAAGAGCCAATGTAGTTGACCCACTTGGTCGGAGTTCGAGGGTCAGAAATCACAAACTCACGAGCATCATTGTCAAAGTATCCGTAGGCCGAATGCGGGGTGGCCTCGTCTCCAATCTGCGGAAAGTTCGCATCTTTCTTCTTGGGCTTTTGGACTGCAATTGCTGACATCGCCTCTTGTGATGCCATTTTTCATCCTTCGAAAAAAGTTGTTCTATCAACGATAAACTGCGCGCGACCATTGAATTTGCGACCATCATAAAAAAAGCCCTCCTTGCGGAGAGCTTCTCTGTTAGAAGATAAAGAAAACGCGAAACTACACCCTTCGGCGTCTCAGAAGGCCCAAACCTGCAAGAGCGATTAGAGCCGCTGAAGTTGGTTCGGGGACGGATTGGAAATAGGCTCCTACCAAAGCTTCGTTCTCGGTATTAGTCACCGTGAAGGAAGGGTCCACTCCATCGCCATTGGCATCGCTGTAGAGAACGCGCCGGAACTCACCGTTACCCCCACCCGCTTGGTCGAGGTCCCATCCGGTTGTCGAGGACACTACTGCGGTGGTCGCGCTTTGATTGGCAAACGACATCACTCCAAAACCACCCGATACCGAGCTATCGAAAGAGAGCCCAATAGAGGTTCCAGCGACGTTGGCATTTGCTTGCGAATCGACCAGCTCGATCACTTCCCCAGTGTCGGGACGAAGAAGATAATAGGCATTTGTCTTAGAACCGTTCGTGCTGGCATTATTGGTGGCAAACGAGAGGTCAAGCAACCCGCTGGCGGTTACGGTAGAGTAAAAAATCCATGCTCCAGCCTGACCACCACTATCTCCAGCAGAAAGAGTGGTAAAGGCACCAGTAGCGGCGGTCCCTGAGGCACTCGCCGAGATCGTATTGGAACCATTGTCCCGCTTGTTGTTGGAATGAGTGAGAACGATGACATCTCCAGCTTCCACAGCTACTCCGGTAAAAAAGTTTGAGGAATAGGGAGTTCCGTTTCCGTTTGCGTTCGCGTCGGAAGAAACCAGCGAGATTGCTCCCGATGCGCTTCCAACAAGAGCCCCTGCAAGGGTTAAGGTTTTGAGTTTCATCTGCCGCAATGCTCATTGAATTCGCGGACTCGACAACCTCATTCAGTACTGAAATCACACCCTCTTTTCTTTAGAATGCGCACCTTTCAATCAAATTTTCAACGTCGTTTGGGGAGAATCATCTCAACTCCCATGATTCGCAATTGAATGTTCATAAGCTCAATTCACAATCTCAGCTTGATTCCAAATTCATCTTTTCACCCGCCCCAGCACTAGGCCTGTTCGTTTCGACGCCAACTAGAACAGCTTTTGGTAAAAGCCTATTCGCCTTGGTCAATCGATTTGGTATTCCCTTCCCATTCATTGCAGACGCTTCCTCTTTCAGTCCTTCCTTTCATGAAACAACGACTCCTATTTTTCTCCCTTCTCTCCTCGATGCTCTTTCTCCATGGGCAGAAAAACTGGCCAGCCCGTTTTCAGTCCCCTCCACCCACTCTCCAGCAGCTTCCTCCGAAGGACGACGCTGTCATTTGGTCCAGCCGTCACTTCATCATCGTTTGCGAAATTGAACTCACGCCACCAAGGATGAGAACTCTCGCGCAAACAATGGAGAGTGTTCCTCTCCTTTTTCAGCAGCTTCCGCTCCCGCTTTGGGTCCCTCCTGAAGCAGAAAAAGCCGTCGTTCGGCTTTGTCGAAGTGAGACTAGCTTCGTTGCTAGAGGAGCTCCTTCTGACGCTGCCGGCTATTACCAGCCTCGTAGCGGAGAGATTCTTATTCGTGGCGACCTATTTCTCAACCCTCCCCAGGCTCGGCCGTCCCAACTCCAATTAGGACCTAACGAAGACCTCCTTGTCCACGAACTCACCCATCTCGCGATGCATCAATATGGAGCCAGCATTCCAGCATGGCTCTCCGAAGGACTGGCGGAGTACTTTGCAGCCTGCCACCTCGGCAAGGGCCTCTATGATTTTTCACAAAGCTCCCGACTGCTCAAACTGCACATCGAAAAGTTCTATCCTATCGAGCGCTTTCCTCATCTTATTCTCCCTTCTCCCAGCAGCCTAGCAGGTAGTGGCTCCCGCGACTGGCTCCGCAACAACCGCACCGCTTTGCCAGAAGATCGTTACCGCCCTTACGCGACTGCCCTTCTACTCGCACACTATCATCTGGAAGGAGGAACTAAGCGTCGGACCCAACTGACCGATTACCTAAACCATGTCCTTGAGAAGGAAATTCACCCGAAGCCAAAACCTCTTTTGGAGAACCCAGCTGCCGTCAGCGGGCAACTGGTCAACTTTTGGAAACCGAAAGGTCTCTTACTTGAATTCAAATAGAATGGGCACTCCCCAATCGAAATCACGAACTTTCCTGAGCAAGAAAAAAGACGCTATCCCATTCAGGAATAGCGCCTCACAAAATCCTCAACTTTAATCTAGAAGTTAATTCGAATTCCACCCCCGAAGCCGAGTTCATCGGAAGACTCGATTTCGGCACCACCAAAATTGTATTCATCGACGAAAAGGTAGCGCAGACCTCCGTAGATT
Source organism: uncultured Roseibacillus sp. (assembly GCA_964529725.1). Lineage (GTDB taxonomy): Bacteria > Verrucomicrobiota > Verrucomicrobiia > Verrucomicrobiales > Akkermansiaceae > Roseibacillus. The sequence goes on along the minus strand of CAZGXV010000041.1, from coordinate 1,603 downwards.
TCGAAGGACTCACTGAAATTATAGACGAGCCCAGTAAACGCCTGAAGAACGAGTGCTTCGGAGTTGATTGAGCCTCCGCGGCCTTCCAGTTCAATGAAGGCGATTCCAACTCCGCCGCCAGCATAGAAACTCAGGTTGCTCGCAATCGGAGCCTCGAACTTATAGTTCACGGTCACCGGGATGAATTGAAAATCGACACCGCGGAAGACGACGTCATCTTCTGTTGCGATTCCTGCCTCAATAAAAATGGAAGACTTTCCAAAATCGTAACCGATGTGAGCGGAGAAAAGGTCCAATTCGCTATCATCAAGATAGTCATACCCCCCGCCGATAAAGAAATTACTACCACCGCTCCCGCTACTACCAAAAGAAGTCGTTCCTGCAGAAACGGGCGCACTTGCAGCTCCCTCGTAAAAATCTCCCGCGAATGCGAAACCAGCTGCGGCCACCAACGTTATTCCAATCGTTTTTACCATAACAGGACCGAGAATCTAACAAGAAGGAACCCCTGTCAATTTTTCTTCCAATGGAGAAGCAAATAAAAAAAGGCCAGGCATTTCTATCTGGGCATTTCTATCTGCACTCTTTCGGTTGCTCGGAGGTCAATACTCTTGGTGGTGGTGGAGCACTCTTTAGAGGGCTTTGCGGTCGAGGGATTCTTGGCGGCGCTCGATCTTCTTGGTGATGGAATTGGCCTCGTCGGCATTGCCTGCCTGGCGGTAGGCCTTTGCGATACGGCGATAGAGCCTGAGCTCCATGTCGCCTCGGAAGAATTCGGCGGAGTTGGTTTCGGCGACGCTTTTGTAGAATTTTTCGAGGTCGCTAGGGATTTCGGGGGCGACTTCGGGCAGGCTCTTGCCGTGCTTTTGGTAGCTGGTCATGAGCTTGCCAAACATTTCGAGGTCTTCCCCGTATTTGCGGAAGGAACTTTTGTAGAGGCTGCGGAGTGCTTTGGCGGATTTCTTTTCCACGAGGATGGCGGCGAGGGAAGAAACGGCGTCCGACACGAGGTCGCCTTCGCTACCGTTCTTGCGCGCGACGCTACGGATTTCGCTTTCGAGCGCTTTAATCATTTCGGCTTCGTCAAGGATGGGAAGGAGGTGTTCCTTCCGAATGGAGGCGATGTCTTCGAGGATGTTAGGGTGCTCGTCGTAGTTGCGTTCCATGGCGGCGAGGAGTTTCTTCCAATCCTCGACTGGGCCTTCTTTGCTGCGAGTGAGGGCCACTTTCTCTTTCCAAATATCAACCACGAGAGGGGCGTTGCGCTGGGCTTGTTCAAGGAGGGTGAGAGCGGAGTCCCACTTTTGTTGATTGCGAGCGGAGCGGGCGAGTTCGAGCAGGAGGAGGATGGGGACTCGTGATTCGTCGGCGTAGTCTTTGGTGCTTTCGAGCCACATGAGACGGGAGGAGACGCTTTTGCCGCGCTGCGGGTCGTAGACGAAGCCGTTGATGATGCCTTGGCTGCCGTGGGTGTCCCAGATGTTTTCCTTGGGCATGAACTCGACCCAAGCGTGGGGCCCACGGTCGCCCGTCCCGTGTACGTAGGTGGCGGGGATGCCACGTGCCTTTCCGCTTTGGGCAGAGTAGTAGGCTTGGTCGTGAC
>CAZGXV010000040.1:0-30471 GCA_964529725.1 uncultured Roseibacillus sp. | reverse complement strand
CCATCCATCCTGGTCTCATTTCAACGAATTCTTCCCTAGCTTGATCGCCCTGCCCTGTTCCTAGCGGTCTCGTTTCAGCACTGAAAAAAGCCCCGCTTATCCCAGTCGAGTTCATCGAACAAAGGGAGAGCGTGCGAATAACCTAGTGACCAAGTTGCTCTCTAGCTAATTCCTGGACCAAGATAAATAGGAGAGATTGGATTTTTTGAGAGAAGAACCAGAGCCCCCCATCTACTTCTTCACAACAGGAGAGAGTTAGCAGTGAGAGACAGTATCTGCATCTCGCGTAGTTCTCAGTATACAAAAAAACGACTCGGCAGTGGGAACCGCCGAGTCGTTGAAAGTTGATTGGAAATGAGTCCTCAGTGGAATTGAGGTATTCCGGAATTCTTAAGGGTCGGGAGGGAAGGTTTCACCAGTGGGGACCAATGCGTAGAAAATTCTATCCGCAGTGGCGATGGTGTCGACGTAAGTTCCAGACTCAACTTCGCTGTCGAATAGAACAAAGTTGAAACCATCTTCTGATTCCGAGCCATAGACATCGACAGGCACGGGAGAGGTGAACTCGATGGTGAATTCGGAAGGGCTGCTTCTGAAGCAGTTGGTGATGATGATTTCTGGAGCGACTGGAGGAGGTCCTACGGTAACGGTGCCAGGTCCAGAGAAGTTGACATCATCGGGGTTGGGAGCGAGGGACTCCGAGCTTCCGTAAACGCCATCTGGTTGGGAAACGCCGTTAAGGGTCAGTCCCATCACTCGTTCATCAACCAAAACATCAACCACTCCACCATCGATGACCAAAGTGGAAGTGTCCGCAATGGAGTTGCCTTCCTCATCGTTCAGTCGCAAGACTCCGCCGCTGACCGTAGTGGGGCCAGTGTATGTGTTCTCGCCACTGTAAACAACGGTTCCGGTGCTCGATGCGTCGATTGTGACGCCGAAAGAACCACCCATCTCGGTGAGGGGACGGGAGAAAATGAGATTTCCCGCACCCAAGTGGGTAATGAGCAGTGAATCTGCGAGAATGGTGTCGCCATAGTTGTCCGAAGTGTCGGCGCGGAAGGCGGCATTCACGTTACCAAGGTTGATGTTTACCAAATTGCCAGCTTCAACATTAATTTCAGCAGGCGCATCGACAGCATCGGTATCGATGATCAAGTCCTGAGGATTATCGCTGTTATTGAGGGTATAACGAACTCCAAAAGAATTCGAAATATTTGAGGCTTGGAGGAAATCGGTGAAGTTCAACGAACGAACTGTTCGGTTGCCAGCCACGAAAGTCTGCAAACTGGTTGAGAACTCATCCGAGAAAAACAGGTCTGTAGTGTTGTCGAACGGAGGGAGGATATCGTCGAGCCAGTTGGTGGCGATACCCCAAGAACCAACTCCAACTCCAGTGAATCGGAACTGAGGTTCTTCAACAGTGATGAGGTTAGAAACTCCATCGGTAAATCCAGCCGCTGCAATGCGAACGTTAGCGGTGCCCAGATTCTGCGCCGTGAAGGTGGCACTACCATCGGCATTATCAACCAAGTCGGAAGCAAGAAGAGCCCCTGTAATATTATCCAGGGTCAGAGTGGCTCCTGTTTCAAGCTGAATGAAGTTACCCACGGAATCGCGGGAGATGGCAAAGAGCTCAAGGGTGTCTGCCGGATCATTGATTCGGAAGTTAGTGTTCTCAATCGCGGAGCCCGTGCCGTCGAATGCAGTTTCTGCCGTGAGGACGGTAGGGGGACCGGCATTAACGGTGATAATAGAGCTGTCCGCGCTGGGGACGAGGAGGTCGCCGGAGACTTGAGAGGCGATTAAGGTGATGTCTTCAGCCACCGTGTATTGGAGGTTACTGATAGTGACTGAGCTGCTGCCCATGGGAATGATAGCAGTATTGTTGCTGAGAACACCCGTTCCCGAAGCAGTGAGAAGAATCTCGGTGTCTTGGGTGACGCCTCCGGCCAAGGGAGCGCCGCCGCCATTTTGAGCTTCGATGGTGACGGAGAAGTCTTCTCCTGCTGTAGCGCTAGCTGGCGCAATGCTGACTGCCAGTTGGTCAGCACCAGCTGCACTTGATGAAACCGCCAAGTTATCAACCCAGAGATCGTGACCACCTGAGTTGTCGCCGACTCCGCTAGAGAAGGCGAGGAGGAATTCAACGGTGCCGCCATCTTCGAGAACAGCATCGGCGAGACCAGTGAGGTCATGGTCGATTTGGTCATGAGCATCGTTGGCCCAAGCACCACCCACATGTGTGATTTCGTCATCCCCAGAGGTGAAGATGATACCTTCGGTGATGGCACCGCCTGCAAGAACACTCAACTCATAAGCACGAGCTGCTTTGGGGCGAAAAGCGTAGGTGTCGAAGTGGAAGGCTTCCAAATTAATGTCGGCACCAGATCCATTGGTGATGGTGATGGTGATCGTTCCTCCGGAGGTCGCGTTCGGCAACTCCAAGTTTTGATCGTTTGCAGTCCCGACTGTGGTATCTGCAGCCGGAGGGCCAACGCTGGTTCCCCAAGTGCCGTCGTTACTGGCTCCGCGCTCATCAACAGTGTTCCAGGCATTCTGTTCTGTAGTGGTGACAAAGCTGGCTGTTACTCCGGCTGCTACGACCGGGGCATCGACTGCTTCGCCACCAGCGCCAGTGCCGGTGAAGGTGTCCCATCCAGCTACAATTTGTGCGGAGAGGGGAGATGTGGCTAGGAGACCGACAGCGAGAGAAGCTATCGTCTTCGGACTTACGATTTGTGAGAATAGGCGTTTTGGTTTATTACCAAATGCCCCTCGACTTTCTGAGTGGGGATTAATCATGGTTTTCGTAATTGAGTTGAATAAGCCGCTCCGAGTGAGCAGAAGGAGGTTCTCCAGCTTATTTACTCTCCCTTTCTCGCAGATAATCTTTCATTTGAAACGTCACGAACTTATGTGACAAATCTCGGGGACGGTTTTTGGACTTTGCGACTTTTCGGTGATATGAACAGGCACATTCACATCCAATGTCTTCCCTGAACTCACTCAAATTTCTGACTTTTCTCCTCTTGAATCCAACTTCTTTCGCGCTGGCCGATGCCGTGCCTCACTCGTTGACCGTGGGAGAAGGTTTTGTGAATCCGGTTGGCTTTCATGATGCCTCTCCCACGTTTTCTTGGAAGTTGCCTGACGGTGTTTCGAAGCAGACCGCTTATCGCATCGAAGTCAAAGGAGAGGGGATGGCTTGGGACAGTGGCTGGGTTGACTCCAAGCAGTCGCTTTTCGTTCCCTACGATGGCGAAGCGCTGTCCTCTCGGCAGGGCTTAAGGTGGCGAGTTGACGTCCGTGACGAATCGGGAAAGGCCTTGGGATGGAGCGAACCTGCTACCTTTGAACTCGGGCTTCTCTCCAACGATGATTGGCAGGCGCAATGGATTCGACCCCAAGAGGATGTGCCCGAACTGGAATCAACTTCCTATCTGCGCCGCGAGTTTGCCTTGGCAGGGGATGTGAAAAAGGCGCGTCTTACTGTCACAGCGCGGGGGCTTTGTGAGGTTCATCTCAACGGTTCCAAGGTCGGCAACGACGAGTTTGTCCCTGGATGGACCTCGTATGCCAATCGGCTCGACACCATGACCTATGACGTCACCGAGATGCTCCAGGCGGGAGATAACGCTCTCGGGGCCCTCTTGGGAACGGGATGGTATGCCGGGAAAATCGGTTTTCGTGATGAGAGCAATCGGTATGGAAAAGAGCCCGAACTCTTGCTCCAACTCGAGGGAGAGTATGCTGACGGCAGTACTTTCCTTGTGGTGAGCGATGGCGACTGGAAGACCTCATTCCAAGGACCGATTCGCACTTCAAGCATCTATAATGGTGAGAACTACGATGCCAATCTGGAGCTCCCGGGTTGGAGTGAAACAGGCTTCGACGACAAGGCTTGGAAGAAGGCTCAGGCAAGTGAGGACTTGGGCAAAGCTCGGTTAACTCCCAAGCCCTTCGCCCCTGTGAGAATCAAGGAACGTCTTCCGACTCTCGAGATGACCGAGCCAGAAGAGGGGCGATTTGTGTTCGACTTGGGACAAAATATGGTCGGTTATCCCGAGATCAAGATTCCGGTCAAGAAGGGGCAAAAAATCACCATGCGGTTCGCCGAGATGCTCAATCCCGATGGCACGGTGTATACCGAGAATTACCGCAAGGCAAAGTCCACGAACTATTATACGGCTGCCAATGACGGAGTGGTGACGTGGAAGCCGACCTTCACTTTTCACGGTTTTCGATATGTCGAGTTGTCCGGTTTCGAGGGAGCAGCCGTTCCTGAGAAAGACTGGGTCGTGGGGCTTGTGCTCCGCACTGACATTCCTCAGATCGGAATCTTTGAGTCCTCCCACGACAAGCTCAACCAATTGCAATCGAACATCACTTGGGGACAGCGAGGAAACTTCCTTGATATCCCGACCGATTGTCCTCAGCGCGACGAGCGCATGGGCTGGACAGGGGATGCGCAGGCCTTTCTCTCAACTTCCATGTTCAACTTCGACTCCCACGCTTTCTGGAAGAGTTGGTTGGGCTCGATGCGGGATGATCAGTTGCCCAACGGCAAAATTCCCTGCGTGATTCCCGACGTCTTCGCTGGCCCTGATAGTCCAGGTTGGATGGATGCCGCAACCATCGTGCCATGGAACATCTATGTGCGAACCGGCGACCGTGAAATCCTTGCTGAAAATTATGCCATGATGGAGGGGTTAGTTGGCTTTTACCGCAAAAAGGCGAAGCAGAATCTGATTCCCCGAATCAGTGCTTTCGGAGATTGGCTGCAGCCCTATGCGAAGGATAACAAGGGCGACACCCCTTTTCCTCTTCTTGGAACTGCCTTTTATGCCCACAGTGCCCGGCTTCTCGCCGATTCAGCTGAGGTCTTGGGAAAGAAAGACGATGCCAAAAAATATCGTTCGGAAGCTGAGTCTGTTAGGGAAGCTTTCGTGGCTCACTACTTCGACGAGGAGGGGAAGCTTCAAAATGCTCCCGAGACCCAGACCGCCTACATCCTCGCCTTCGAGTTCGACCTCTTACCCCCGCAGATGGAGGCTCAGGCAGCCGCTCACCTTCTCCGTCTCATTGAGGAAGCGGAAGGCCATCTCCGGACCGGATTCTTGGGGACGCCCTACATCGCGCAGGTATTGGATGAGACTGGGAATGCGAAAACTGCCTTTTCTTTGCTTTTCAACGAGACTTACCCCTCTTGGTTCTATTCCATCAATCAGGGAGCGACCACGATGTGGGAACGCTGGGACAGCTACACCGTAGCGGACGGATTTCATCCCCAAGGCATGAATTCATTCAATCACTATGCCTACGGTGCTATCGGGCAATGGATGTATGAGCGGGTGGCAGGCCTAGCTCCCGATCCGTCTCAGCCTGGCTACCAGCATTTTTATATTCGTCCGCTTGTGGGAGGACCTTTGACTTCCGCCAGCGCTCGATTGGAGACGGGTTATGGAGTGGCTTCCAGTAGTTGGGTTTTGAAAGAAGGCAAGCTGGAGCTCGTGGTGGAAGTTCCTCCCAACACCTCGGCTACGATCGAATTTCCGAATGGGCGCGAGACTAAGACTGTTTTGGCCGGGAGTCACCGCTTCGAACTCGAAATGTGAAGAAGCCTAGCGACCGCAAGTCACAGAAGGCCCTGCTGTCTTCTCTCTTCGGAAGCAATTTGTCATGAACACAAGTCTTTGGCTTTGTTGTTCTCAGGCTTATTGAGATACGAGTCACCTATTCATGTGACAAATTGAGGTGTGCCCTTTCGAGGAATTAGTCGTCTATTAGTAGAGTGGAGGAGCTTTTGTAGTCGGCGACAAAGGTGCTTCTACTCTGTGTCTTATGAAACAAACCCAGTCTTCCGCTTCGATCTTGGCAAGCAAAGCCCTCCTAAACCTATGGATGACGAGCATTCTTCTGTGGGGTTCGGCCGAACTACAGGGACAGCTTCTCATCAATGAATTTTCGGCAACTCATTCTGACCGTCTCCTAGTCAGGGAAGCTGGAAATTATCCCCGGGTAGGAAATACCATTTCTTGGTTGGCGGCAGATTACGACGATTCCAATTGGCAAATAGGCGAAGGTCCTTTTGGGTTTGGCAACACGGGAGGAATTTCTTTGGGAACGAATGTGGAGGGGGAGGTCCGTGGTCAGACTCCTGCCCTCTATTTGAGAAAATCATTTCAAGCGGATGCTGCTCTGGCTGGTAGCAACGCTGACCTTCAGTTGAGAGTTCGCTACAATGACGGTTTCATCGCCTTCTTGAATGGGAAGGAAATTGCGCGCCGCAACATGGGATTCCCCGGCATGTTTGCCTATCGAGATCAGACGTCCTACAACTCCAGCACCAGCACCGCGCTGACCACGATCAATGTGGGAGAGGCGGCCTCGTTTTTGGAGACCGGAGACAATCTTCTGAGCATCCAAGTCCACAATCGATCGGCCGGAGACGCAAGCCTCTTGATAGCGGCTGACTTGCAGCTTGCCAATGGGACAGTGGTCGTGGATGGCACGTCGGCTTGGAGGTACTTCGCAGGTTTGGCCGAGCCCTCGGGAGGTTTGGTGGATCAGGGTTTTTTAGTTTTAGAGGAACAGCAGGCGGCCGATGTTTTATGGGCCACCACTTCCTTTGACGACTCCGTCTGGCCGACTGGTAATGGCCCGGTTGGCTACGAGACTTCGAATCCACCGAGTTACAACCTAGGTGTCGATTTAGCGAGTGAGATGAGGGGGATCACACCCTCAGTTTATATCCGCAGTGCCTTCACGGTCAGTGCTGACGAAGCGAATTCCGCTTTCCCGCTCTCACTGGAAGCAGACTTTGATGATGGAATGATCGTCTACCTCAATGGGGTGGAAGTCTTCCGTGACAACTTGGGAACGGCCGGAGTTCCAACCGAGCACTCCGTCGAGGCGACTGTGAATCATCCCGCAACCGGAGATGGCGGCAATCCGCAGGACCGTTCGGTTACCGTAACTCTCGACCAAGCAAGGAACCTTCTTGTCGAAGGAAGCAATATTATTGGTATCCAGCTTCACAACTCTCCTGTGACGAGTTCCGACTTAATCGCTTTGGCCACTCTTCGCAGCACGGGCTCCTCTCCTCGGGTTTTGTCCGCTCCCACCGATCCAGTGAGATACTTTGTGGGTCTGGAGGAACCTGTCCCGGGCGGGGAAGTGGGGGAAGAGGATACCGGGACAATTGAAGAACCTCCTGACTCTGAGAATGACTGGATCGAGATTGCGAACACGAGCTCGACTGATGTTTTGTTGGAGGGCTGGTCCTTAAGCGATGAGCCTGGCAATCCGCGCAAATGGAATTTTCCCTCTGGGGCAACTATCCCCGGCAATGGATACTATTTAGTCGTAGCCAGTAATCTCGACCTCACGCCTGCCGCCAACGGGACCACCTTTCCGCACACGAATTTCAAGCTTTCATCCAGTGGTGAACGTCTTTTTCTAACAAGTCCCGACGGACAGATTGTGGACGAATTGGCTACTAATTTCCCCCAACAAACATGGCGCTACACCTACGGGCGTCAATCAGATGGTAGTTTCGGATATCTGGCTTTGGGGACTCCGGGAGCAGCTAATGTCGGCCCTGCGCTGAGTGAGGCTCCAGGTCTCCCAGAGGTCAGCGTAGAAGGGGGATTTTACCCTTCCTCGATAAGTGTGGCCCTCACCAGTTCGACTCCCGGGGCAACGATTAGATACACCACTGATGGCACTGACCCTCTCGACGGATTAGTTTACTCCGGGCCTCTCACGGTGGCGGAGAACACAACTATTCGCGCCCGCTCATTCCTTCTCAATGCCATTCCGTCGGCAATTGTGACCCATACTTACTTGATCAACCAAGGGGCTGCTTACCAGAGTCTGCCTGCGATGTGTTTGTCCGGAGATCCGGAGAAAACATTTTACGGTCCCAACACCACAGGTGGTCCATCCAATGGAGAAGGCATCTTCGCCATCAACGGCGGGAGTTATACCAATAGTGTCTGGAGCTCTAGTGGAGCAGAGAATGACTTTAACCATCCTGATCGACGTGGTCGCTCGGCCGAAAAATATGGTGCGATGGAATTTTTGCCTTTGTCAGGAGAGCCGTTGCGAGTGGAGCTGGGCCTGCGGGTGGCAGGTAGCGGGCACACTCGTAAGCGTTACCGCATCACCGATCCGATGGATCAGCCTTTCACTTCGACCTCGACCAGCGGCACGAAGTTTCAAAAGCCTTCCATGAATATCTTTTTCCGACCCGAGTTTGGAGATCGTCCCATCGACTATCCTTTCTTCGGCAGCAACTCGGTGACCGAGTTCGATAGCTTCCGCGTGCGGGCGGGAAAAAACGATTGGTACAATCCCTTCATCAAAGACGAACTCATGCGCCGTCTCTTTATCAACTGTGGTCAGGTGGGTAGTTACGGGATGATTCACACTCTTTGGATCAACGGCGTCTACAAGGGCTATTACAACACGGCCGAGAGAGTGCGCGAAGGGTTCATGCAAGCTCACTACAACAGCTCGGAGTCGTGGGACGTCCAACAGGTGAACAGCTTCTCCAGCGGTGACCCCACCCACTGGAACGAGATGTTCAGCTATCTGCGGACCACCGATCTGAGCACGACCAGTGGCTATGCCGGAGTTCTCGATTATCTCGATGTCGATAACTACATTGATTACATCCTTCTCAATGCATACGCCGCAATGGGAGACTGGCCTAATAACAACTGGATTGCGGCTAGGGAGCGGAGTTCGGTCGGGCGCTGGCGATTTTATGTTTGGGATGCGGAAGGGGCCTTCGGATTTTCGGGGCGGAGTACGGGGCACGACTCCTTTACCTCGGAACTCATTATCTCGGATGCGCAAACGACGAACCGTTCCTACGTTCCCGCGCTTTATACTCTTTTGAAGGAGTCGCCCGAGTTTCGTCTTCGGATGGCTGACCGGGCACAAAAGCATCTCTATCACGGAGGGGCCTTGGTCACCTCGGAGGTTTCTGCCGTCTACAACGAATTACGAGAAGAGGTGACCCCCATCATTGAGGAAACGATCGGGTCTCCTTTCCGCAGTTCATTTTACACAGGATGGATTGCCAATTCGAGACGCTTCGACGAACTCTCCGCGCAGTTGATAGAGCAAGACGCTTGGCCGATAACCAACGCTCCAACCATGAGTCAATATGGAGGAGAAATTTCGCAAGGATTCGAACTGACTTTGGGGAACCCTAACGGCGGCGGCACGATTTACTATACGATGGATGGCACCGACCCTCGGGCTTTGGGCGGAGCCGCAGCTGGAACTGCTTATAGCTCTCCTGTTGCTTTAAGTGAAAACACGCGCGTGAGAGCACGAGTTCTGAATGGCGCAGACTGGAGTCCCGAGTTAGATTTTGAGTTCTCGCTTCCGTTTGCTCATCCCACCTTCTTGCCTTTGATTAGTGCGGATTGGACGCAGGATGCCAACTGGTCGAGTGACCCCGCCAACTATCCCAACGGGGTGGGGGAGACTGCGATTGTTCCCGGTGTTTCAGGAGATTCGCGGAACGCCAACATCCGTGAACCAATCACGATAGGTCGCTTGATTTTCGATTTGGAAGAGAGCGAAAAGCGAAGCAGGGTGCGTGATCGGAGCACTGGCAATAGTTTGACCTTCGACGACCCTGCCAATGCCGCTGAAATCTCGGTCACTGGATCGGGCGTAGGCTACGCGGAGCTGGAGGTGGAAGCGGGCGTTCGCTTGCAAAATGACTTGCGCGTCGATGTCTTGCATCAGGAAGGTGACGGCGAATACGGGGCTTTGAGATTGCGTAGCAATTGGACCGGCGCAGGTGGTTTGACCAAGGCTGGTCTCGGTATTGCCTCCCTGACGGGGGAGGGCAAAGACTATCTCGGCGCAACAGTTGTCGAGGAAGGAGTTCTGCAATTGACCTCCCCGGCGAGCCCGTCCCTGACGAGTGGGGTCGCGGTTCTTCCCGGTGGACAGCTGCGGCTGACTTCGGGCACAGGCGTTGGAGAACCTGCGCGAGATTACTCATTCGGAGGAGTATTGACACTTGCAGGCTCAGGGAGAGGAAGTGAGATTTCTGATAATGACGGCAACGGCAAGCGAGGTGCGTTGCGATACGAACCTGGCGGCTCCGACAACACTGCTCTTGTCTCTACGCCCATTGCTTTGGCTGCTCCAGCAGAGGTCCACGTCGCAGGTTCATCCAATTGGTTAGGTTTCACGCAATCTCTCAATGGAGCCCATACTCTGACCAAGTCCGGAGGAGGCACCCTCTCTCTTGCAGGTGACCAAAGCGCGCTTGATTATCCCATCTCTGTCGCTGCGGGGGCTCTCGAGATTCAAGGTTCGATGGGATCGGCGATTCATTTGGCGCCCACTGCCACTTTGCAAGGCTTTGGAGACACCTCAGCCATTACTGGGGAAGGCGCGATTGTCTTGGACCAAACCTTATTGGAAGCACCTGCCTCCAGTGCCAGCCATTACTCGTTTCATTTTGGTGCCACGGGATCACCTAGTTTGGGAGTTCCGGCAGCCACCACTAATTCGACCGCTCTATTGGAGACTGCCCCAACGGGAATTCTGACTCTCGACTTCTATCTCTCGGGGTCCGCGCAAGAAGCGGGCGCTGTTTCGCAGGGGGGCTTCCTTGTTCCATTTGCAGAAGATTTAGAAAATTCTGTCTCCTCTGCGACCATTCGCGTCTTTTCCCAAGACACCGCAGGAACACATGAGTTCGGTGGCGAGACGTGGAGCCCCGTTCCAGAGTTCAATTTGACATCGGTGGCCGCCGAGTTGGGTCAGTCAGCGCCTTTTACCCAAGTTCGCATCTTGGAGTTGACCAATGGAGAAGGGCCTCTCACCAGCTTCGAGGCCTGGCAACAAGCGAACTTCAACGCCGCAGAGCTTTTGGATCCTCTGATTTCAGGCCCCTTGGTCGCTCCCTTTGACGATGGGGTGGCCAACCTGCTACGCTATGCGCTCGGAGTTCCTGCGGGCGAAGGCGCGATAGACTATTTACCTCGTCTTGTGACTGGCCCCTCGGGTTTTGGGCTCGAATTTCCCTTTGAGAGCGGACGAGATGACCTGCGCATGGTTGTGGAATCCACTGAGACTCTGGAAGACTGGTCGCAGGCGACGATTCTCTTTGATTCCGCAGAGGACTTTCCCCCAGCTCAGAACGAGCAGGGATGGATTGTCAGCAATGATCCTCGACCTTCTGCTACGAGGCGCTTTTATCGATTGAGAGTGGAGGCAAAATGAGCCTGTTTTTTGAAGAAAGTTAAGATTATTCTGGACCTCGTGGCGAAACAAGTTTGGATAAGTTTACTAGAAGAGTTACAGGCGTCGTCTCTTTACGTGACGTGACATAAGTCACTCAGTTTGTAGGTTTTTTTAGTCTTCGTAGTTTTCATTCAGAAAAATTCGAAGGATATTATTAGAAATTCAAAAATCATGAAGAATACAAAATTCATACCAGCACTCGCGGTGAGCTTTGCGGCAGCCACGCTGAGCTCTTCTGGCGCGGTTGTTGTCGCGGGAATTGACGCCTTCGACAGCACCTCCGCTCCCACTGTGGGCGTGACAGGAGCAGGCATCACGGCAACTGCTACTGCTTCGGCGAATGGCAATTGGTCGACAGAAGGAGCCGCAAATGCAGGCCGTGGCTCGAGTGGAGATGGCACCTGGGGTACCTTCGCAGGGCCAGCTGCTGCCAGCACTGTCACCGACGTCAGCAGCGCGAATCTCGCTTTAACCAACGGTAAGACTGATGGCGAAATTACCATCACCATCGTGAACAATGGAAGTGTCGCCTACGACTTGGAAAACTTCCACTTCGATGCTGTTGCTTTCCGACCAAATGCCGCTCGGACTTACGGGTTGGAAGTTTTGGCAGGAAGTGATATCACAGAGGGAGTTGTTTTCGCTTCCAGCGACGATGCAATTACTCATCTCGGTGGGGGTCTTTTGACAAACGATACCGATCCTTTGACTCACGACCAGCACGACGATATTGACATCAGCTTGGCCGGACTTGCTGACTTCACTTTGGACGCGGGTGAAACCGCAATTTTCCAACTTGAATTCACTAGCGGAACCGGTTCAGGCGGTGGTCATCACCTCTTCCTCGACAACGTAGCAATCTCTGGAGCTTTGGTTCCTGAGCCTTCTTCCCTTGCTCTTCTGGGCTTCGGAGGTCTTGCTTTGCTTCGTCGCCGTCGCTAGTTAAGTCTTTGAATTTTCTTACTGAGGGTCGCGCTGTGAGGTGCGACCCTCGTTTTTTTGCTCACTCCACTTATTTTGAAGCCACCTTTTTTCTCCAGCCTGGGCGCAGCGAGCCCCAATGCTCTCTGCCTGTTCGTCTCATTGGCTGTTTTCTCTTTCTTTTCTGGCTCCGCGCAAGCAGCAGAGGAGCTTCTCCCACCCGAAGGTGGGAAAGCCGTGCTCACTTTTCAAGGCGAGGGCACTCGTCTTAAAAAAGAAAATGTCAACGGCGAGAGCGATTGGAAGACATTAGCGGACAAGTCGCTTTCCGGAGTGTCGTTCTCCGAAGTCTATCGAATTGATATCGCAAAAACGGCACAGCTATCGAAAGAGGTCCAACTTATGGTTCCTTTGAGCGAGGAAATCGAAAAGGGAGACGTCATGCTCTTATCCTTCTGGATTCGACGTCCCCGCTCTGGCGGCGAGCCGGGGCCGGCAACCGTGTTCCTACAGGGTCGAGAGGACCAACCCCGCTATCAATATCACTTCTCGGGATACCGCGAATGGCAGCAGCATGTGCGGGCCTTCAAAGCTCCGGCAAATTACAAAGCTCAAAATTCCCACATCAGCATCCATCTCGCCAAAGCGGGGCCTGCCATCGAGGTCGGCGGTTTGACGCTTCTCAATTACGGTTCTGACTTTGATATGAAGTCGCTCCCGGAGTCCGCCGTCACTTACCAAGGTCGCGAGGCTGACGCCCAGTGGCGCAAGGATGCTCTGGCCCGGATCGAGAAGATTCGCAAAGGTGACCTCACCGTCAAGGTGACCGATGGAGAGGGTAATGCCGTCTCCGGTGCCAAAGTGAGGGTGCAAATGAAGAGTCACGCCTTTGGATTCGGCAATGCCGTCAATGCCCAAATTATTGGAGGAGAGCCAAAGGATTTTCCCTTTATGAACAAGAAGGCGGGCAAAGAGTATCCCGTCAGTTGGGAGGACGCTGAAAAGTATCGTGAAGTTCTCAAGGAATACTTCAACTCCGTCACCTTCGAGAGTGAACTCCGTCCTCACGTGTGGAAGCTGCAACAGGGAGCAGACCCTCGATGGCAAAAGCGCTACCGCGTCCTTACCGAGGGTGCGGTGCCTTGGCTGCTAGATAATGATATCGAGGTCCGAGGGCATTATCTCGCTTGGGGGGCAATGGATTACAATGCCTTAGAAAAGGAGTATGTGGGTAATCCGGAGGGACACCGGGAGTGGCTCTGGACGCATATGGATGACGTCTTAACTCAGACCAACGACTTTGTAAGCGAGTGGGATACCATCAATCACATCATTGCTTGGGGAAAGCACACTTACGAAAAGGAGTATGGTGGCACCGAAATTTTCGGAGAAATCATGGCCGAAGCTCGGCGCCTAGCTCCTCAGGCAGAGCATGCGATTAACGAAGGTAAGGTCTTGCCTGATGGCTACAAACGGGAGCCGTATAAGAGAGTGATTCGCGCTATGAACGAACAAGGTCAAGCACCGGATAGGGTTGGCTTTATGGCGCACTTTGGTCTCACCTCATTGACTCCTCCTGAGGAATTGCTGGAAGTTTATGACGACTTTGCAACCATCGCTCCGCGTCTGCAATTGAGCGAACTTGATGTCGAAGCTGGAGATGACGAACAGCTGCAGGCCGATTACTTTCGCGATGTTCTCATTGCCAGCTTCAGCCACCCCAATTTCGTTGCCATTGTGCAGTGGGGCTTTTGGGAGAATGCTCATTGGAAGCCGCAGGCAGCGCTGTGGAATGCCGATTGGAGTCTGAAGCCTTCGGGGGAGGTCTTTGTCGATTTGGTCAAGAACCAGTGGTGGACCGATGAAGAAGGGCAGAGCGGAAGCGACGGTCAGCTTCAGATGCGTGGTTTCTTGGGCGAATACGAGGTCACCGTGGAGCATGAGGGCCAAACAACCACCCAAGCTTTCAGCCTAGGCAAGGATGGTCACCATTTGCAGCTTACTCTCGATTGATGCGCGGCTAGGCTGGGAAAAATCCGGGGACGTGGTTGGGAGTTGTGGTGGTCTCCGGAGAGTTGCTAGTCTGAACGCAGGTGAGCAGATTGGTGAGTGAACAGATAGGGCAAATCGCGAGCTTGTTCGCGATCGAGGGTGCTTTTGTCGAAGCGGAGGAAGTAGAAACTGGGCTCATCAATGCCACTTGGTTGGCTTCCTTTCGCGATGACCGTGGCAACCAGGCCCGCTACATCCTACAGCGCATCAATGAGTCCGTCTTTGGCGACCCGCTGGACGTGATGCGGAACGTGAAAGCCGTCACCCATCATATCAACCAGAAGGTGCTGCGCGTCAAAAAGGATGCCAGCGGACAGACTCTCAATCTCTATCCCGGCCGCAGTGGCAAAAGTCATGTCGAAGGGCCGGGGGGCGGAATCTGGCGTTGTTACAATTTCATCGAAGGTTGCCGGACCTACGATGTTGTGGAAAACACCCGACAAGCCTATCAGGCGGGACTCGCCTTTGGTGCTTTTCAGGACTTAGTCAGCGATTTGGCTCCAGCGGAAATCGTTGAGGTTATTCCAGATTTTCACAATACCCCGCAACGCTATCGACAGTTAGGGGAGGCGGTGGCTGCAGATGCTGCGGGCCGGGCGCAGGAGGTGAGTGGTGAGCTGGCGCGAATCGAGGCGATGGCAGGAGAGATGGACCGCATCATTCGGCTCCAAGAGGAAGGTCAGCTTCCCGAACGGGTCACTCACAATGATACTAAAATCAACAATGTCCTGTTCGATATCGCGAGTGACGAGGCCGTTTGCGTCATCGACCTCGATACTGTGATGCCGGGGCTTTCGCTTTATGACATCGGCGATCTCATCCGAACATCTGTCAATCCGGCCGCCGAGGACGAGCCCGATCTTTCCAAGGTGACCATGCGGATGTCAATTTTCGAAGCTTTGGTGGAAGGATATCTCGAGTCCGCAGGCGGGGTCTTGAACGAGACCGAGATATCGCTCTTGCCCTTTTCCGGGAAGTTGTTGGCTTTGGAGCTAAGCATGCGCTTTCTAGCCGACTACCTGAACGGGGATCTCTATTTCCGAGTCAAGCATGAGCGGCAGAATCTTGACCGAGCCCGAACGCAATTGAAGCTCGCTGAGGAAATCGGAAAAGCTGAAGAGGCAATGGGCGCCTATGTGACCAAGGTTGCTGGTAGGTGAGAAGAGAAGTTTTTTGAGTTAAGTAAGTTGAGTTGAGATGAAGGGCAAACAGAGAAAAGAAATGAAAGCACTCGCTACGAAAGAAGGCCCGTGGGGACGACGTTGGTTGGTCAGTATGCGTTTCATGATTCTTGGCTGGCTGACGAGTGGCGTCCTTGCGTTTGGTGAGCAGATACCGGAGGGCTTTGTCAGCCTCTTCAATGGCGAGGACCTCTCGGGTTGGAGCGGCAACCCCGAGCATTGGTCGGTTGCGGACGGGTGTATCGTGGGGACCACCGACGGCTCTCTCAAACGGAACCGCTTTCTCACTTGGACCGATGGCAAGGTGCGAAACTTTGAACTGAGAGCGAAGGTGAGAATCACCAAGGGCGGGAACAGTGGCTTGCAATATCGAGCGCGCATGAGGCCAGACCTGGGTGAGTGGGTGATGTCGGGTTACCAGTCCGATGTCCTTCCCGGTCAGGTGGGCTTGAATGGTATGTTTTACGAAGAGCAAGGCCGACGGATTCTAGGACGCACGGGAGAAAAGGTGATTGTGGATCGCTTTGGCATGCCATGGGTCGTAGGTGAGATGGAAGTGAAGGAATTCCCGGCTGGGGAGTGGCGAGATTATCGAGTCTTAGTGCAAGGGAATCGTCATCAACATTGGATCGACGGGCACCAAACCGCCGATGCGATTGATGACGATGTAGCAGGGCGCGCCTTGGAAGGCTTGCTTGGGATCCAAGTCCATGTGGGACCAGCGATGAAGGTGGAATATCGGGATTTCTGGCTCAAGCATCTACCGGATCAGCTGCCGATGATTGCGCAGGAGGTGCCTGCCGAGTCTCGTTTGGTCAAACCGCAACAGCCTCTCCCTAAGAATTGGGAAGCTCCCCAGCGAGGTGAGTTGGTAGCAGCGCTAGCGAAGAAGGAGATTGCGTGGGATGAGCTGGAGCGGAAAGGTTTCCAAGGTGCCCACAAGTTTCAAGTTACCGAGAGGGAAACGGTCACTCATCTCCGGGTTTGGCTGGGAGGTGATGACGAGGGCAAAATTGTCATTGATGGAGAAATCGCCTTCGCGGGTAAACGTGTCAGTCCCACTTGGCAGCTGCTTGAGGTTCCGGCGAAACCGGGTTCGGTGGTGTCTTTGGAAGGGGGGAAAGGAGTGTTCTGGGCAGAGCCGACCTTGTGGAAAGTTGAGAAGAAAGAAGAGGAGTGAGGTCTTTTTTCTAACAAATTGCCATTATCACGAAAGCGCTCCGAGAGAAGCACTCCTTCCCTTGCACGAGAGCAGAAAACTACGAGAACTTTAGTAATTCAGTTGGCGAATAAGCGGGAGCTCTTTTCACTTTCCTGGAGAAAGAAGAAGTCCTCTCGCCTCCTGAAGGTAGCGTTGCAGTTTTCTCACTGGCTTTCCTGCGCGATAAGGTCGTCGAAAGTTTGGCGTTTGCGCACCACGGTGGCTTTGTTGCCATCGACGAGGACTTCGGTGGGCAGCGGGCGAGAGTTGTAGCTAGAGCCCATTACTGCACCGTAGGCACCGGCAGACATGAGAGCGATGAGTTCACCTTCCTTGAAGTCGGGGAGCTCGCGGTCTTGGCAGAAGAAGTCGCCTGTCTCACAGACCGGACCCACGACGTCGGTTTTCACGGTCGTGAGGGGGCCGCTTTGATTGACAGGCACGATCTCGTGGTAGCCTTCGTAAAGAGCGGGACGGATCAGGTCGTTCATCCCGGCATCGACGATTTTGAAGGTCTTGGCTTTTCCTTTTTTCTCGTAGAGGCAGCGCGTCAGCAGAACCCCGGCGTTACCCACGATGTAGCGACCGGGCTCGAGCAAGATTTTGAGCCCGAGTGGTTCAAGGATTGGAATGAGCTTGGCTGCGTATTCCGCAGCAGTGAGGGGCTTGTCGGAAGGGTGATGCGAGTCCCACCATTCGGTGCTGCCAGATTCCAAAGCAGGGTCGTAGATAATTCCGATACCGCCACCGATGGAGAAGAATTCAATGCCGTATTTCGCCTTCAGATCCGCGGCGAGAGGAGCGACTTTCGTGACCGCATCATGAAAGGGTTGCACTGTAGTCAGCTGAGAACCGATGTGCATTTGGAGGCCCTTGAGTGTAATATGCTCCATCTTCGAAGCGCGCTCGAAGACCTCGGCAATGACGTCGAAATCGATGCCAAACTTGTTTTCGGATTTCCCGGTCGAAATGTATTTGTGTGTCTTGGCATCGACGTTGGGATTGATGCGAATGGAAACCGGAGCCGTTTTCCCCACCTCGCCAGCGACCTTGTTGATAAAGTTGAGTTCGGCCTCGGACTCGACATTGAAGGCGTGGATCCCGAACTCGAGTGCATACTCAATTTCTTCCCGGGTTTTTCCCACCCCTGCGAACGTGCACTTGGCTGGGTCTCCGCCTGCCTTCACGACGCGAAAGAGTTCACCTCCCGAGACAATATCGAAGGAGGCACCCATCTCTGCCAGTAGTGACAGAACGGCCAGGTTGGAGTTGGCCTTCACCGCATAAGCAACATCGTGGTCGATGGGGGCGAGAGCTTCATCGAGACGGCGGTAATGGTCCCGAATGGTGTTGGCTGAATAAACGAAAGTAGGTGTGCCCTGTTGTTCGGCAATTTCAGCAAGAGAGACCTGTTCGGCGTGGAGCGAGTTGTCGTGAAAAGAGAAGTAATGCATCGTTCGGCGGTGGGCCGGACTATGGATTTGCCAAGCCTTTTTCGCAAGCGGGGAAGTTGTCTGTGCGCCAGAGTAGCCGCCCTTTGCCATCAGCTTGGCTGACGGGGGAAGTCAGCGCACGAACACTCCTCTCAAGGACTTGTTCAGTTCACTCTGCAGCGATGTGGAAGCAGACCTTTCTTAAGGAATTCGCAGAGGCTCTCTGTGTCTGTTTTACGAAATGCTGGCTTTTCACTTGATTTTTTATCTCTTTGGCTGAGATTGCATAAAGTTGCATACAGGGGACTCGATGCGAAGCACCCGAGATCAGTCTTAAGAGGAGACTTCAATCGGAGGCCCAAAAAGCCAAAAAGCCAAAAAGCCAAAAATCATGAAAACTAACACTCGAAACTTATGCGCGACGTCCTGGCTCGGACTCTCGCTTGCTGCCATAGGCGCCCCCTATCTGGTCCCCAATGGAGACTTCTCCCTTCCTGATGGAGAAAATTGGAACACCGCCTCCGAGGTTCCCGAAACAATCTTCACCTTCGAGACCACCGGCGGCAGTGGAGGAACCGGAGGTTATGGTAAGATTGACAATTCGGCTGGCGGGGCTTGGGCAGTTTTGATTCAGGAGGGTGGTACCGGCCCCAGCCCGGCAGAAGGAGGGGGGATTCCATTGTCCTCACTCGGTTCGGGACTAGTGGCTGGTGAGCAATACACCTTCAGCCTCGATATGATTGACCTCGACGCAGGCGCAACGATGGCGGGTCTGAAGATTGAGAGTTGGAATGAGACCGACCAACTCGGAAACAGCGGCGATAATTTGACCGCAATCACCGACTCATGGACAACCTACTCTTACGATTACACGATTGTCCCTGGTGCCACTCGACTCAAGTTTGTCCCTGTGATTTCTGGCGGAGACCTTTCTGCGGTCGGGTTCGACAATGTGGGTGGAGATGATGCCGCGGAAGAACCCCCCCCGTTCGTTCCTATTGAGATTGAAAACGGTGATTTTGAGATCGCTGGTGGTCAGGGTTGGGCAATTGAGGGCACCGGAAGTTTTGAAACTACCGGAGGAAATCCTGGCGGGCATGTCTTGTTGTCTCGCACTCCCGACTTCTCCGCGGCTTTTGCTTTCGGTGGTGCGGAGGTCACTTTTGCCTCGCTTGGGTTGGAGCCCGGCGAAGTCTATGTGGTGAACTTCGATATGAAGGTCATTTCTGGAAGCGGAGGAGGGGTAACCCTTATTGGCCCCGCTGGTTTCACTGACGGCGGGAGTCCTGCCTTGGATGGCGACGGTTCGGAGTGGGCTTCTTACTCGATTGAACTCACTGTGCCAGCTTCACCTGGTCAGGCAAAAATTGGCTTGGCTCCCAATCCGGGTGCCGAGGTGGCCTTCGATAACGTCAGCTTGGGAGCTACGGTGAGTCCTGCGGAAGAGGTGTTCTGCATCAATATTTCTCAGGGGAATGTCATCACTTGGGTCCCGACCGTGCCAGAGAACTCTTATCAGCTGCAAAGCTCTGATGACGGCGTGACGTATGAGGACTTGGGTCCGTTGAATGTCGGGGATGCCGTTTCCTCCTTTTTCGATGAAGAGGGATCTGCCTTCTATCAGGTTGTCGAATCCATGATTGAAGACCGTGACGACCTCATCAATGGAGGCTTCGAGGATGTAAGTCCTGCAGACGATCTTTGCGCCGATGGTTGGGTTTGCGTCACAGGTGACGAGATTGACCAGTTCGCTACCCGATTGGCTCTGGACAATGACGAATACCCGGAAGCTTTGGCCACTCCTGACCAAGTCCGTACTGGCAACGCGTCCATGCAACTCAAGGTCGAAAACGCGGAAACCGGAGCCACTCCGGGCAAAAGTCTGACCCAGCAAAACATTGAGTTGGCTGGAGGAAGCATCACCCCTGGAGATAGCTACACCTTTGCCTTCTGGGCCAAGCAGGTGAGCACCGGGCCGAGCTATGTCCAAGGTTACAAGATGTCTTGGCTAGGACCCGATGAGACTGGCATTGTGGGAGAAACGATTTCGGGTAGCTTTGCTGCTGGAACCGGCAGTTGGGTGGAGACCTCCATCAGCGGTCTCGTTCCTCCTCCCTCCGCAACCTCCGCGATTATCGAAATCTTTGCCGAGACCGGGGCGGTTGACGGTGGTTTTGGCGAGGTCCTCATCGATGACGTTTCCCTCTCGACCACTAGCAACTCAGAGGTGGGCATCATTCCTGCCATGGCTGCCACCGGAGCGATTCTTTCTTGGGAGACCCAAAATGGATTTGGTTATCAACTTCAGTCGTCCTCTGACCTCGCGAGCGGTTTCAGTGACCTGGGCTCAATGATGACCGGAAATGGAGGCACAATGTCCGTTGGGCAAACCCTTTCCGGCAGGCAGTTCTTCCAAGTGGTGGAGTCTACTCCTTAGGAGCAAAGATTTTTCCCCGCCTCATGAGGCCATTGCTGTCCCCACGGCAATGGCTTTTTAGGGTTCTTTCGAGCTTCTTTGCGTGGCAAAGGGGGGGAGACGGAAGGGCGATCTAGTCGTCGTCGCGCTTGCTGTCGGAGTCGCTGCTTTCGCTTGGGGAGGGAAGGGCAATGACTTTGCGGACCAGCTTGCGAAGACCGCCGGCAGCCTCGTCGTATTCGTTTTCGGCTTGGCGGAGGGCAACTTCCCAAGCTGAGGCGAAGCCCGGGGCTTGCTCGCGCATGAGGCGGACCGCGGTCTCCATAGTATGCAGGCTGCGAAGTTCGCTTCGACCCGGCTTATTTTGAAGGGCGGCCAAATTGACCCGGAGGGTTTCATTCTGCTCCTGCAGGGTGTCCACTTTCTCTTGAATGGTATTGTTGCCGGAGGCGTTGATTTTAAGTTGGGTATTGAGGTGAGTTTCCAATTCACGCATCTCGCTTTGTAAGCGCTTGTTCTCCTTCTTGAGATTCATTTTGGCTGCCATTGCCGACTTCCAAGTGAAGAAGGTGAGTGCAAGTCCGATCGCCAAGCCCCAAGCAAAGGGGTTCTTCAAAAATTCCAAAAAGGTGTCCATGGGCCAAGCTTAAGGGCAGTTGATACTTTTCCAACTGGAAATTCGTGCCCAGTTGGAAAATCTAAAGAATTACAGCTTGCGGGGTTGAGGCCAAGGAAGGCGATGGCATAGGCTCAGCACTGCATGAGGTTGGCTGTGCTAGGAAGTGGAAGCGGGGGAAACGCGACTTTGCTCGACAATGGTCGGGAGTGTTTGCTCGTGGACGCAGGGCTCAGTGCCAAGCAGTTGGTCCTCCGCATGAAGCTTCTCGGCATCGAACCCGAGGAATTGAGCGGGATTCTGATCACACATGAGCACGGCGATCACGTGCGAGGGCTCGAAGTGTTTTGTCGAAAGTTCGAAATCCCAGTCTATGCCACCGCTTTGACCCAGGAGGTGTTAGCTCGCAAGGTGGCTTCGGTGAACCAGTGGAAATTGTTCTCTGCGGGACAGGTGTTCGAGTGTGGGGGAATCGCCATCGAAAGTTTTTCCATCCCACACGACGCCGTCGATCCGGTGGGTTTCAAGTTTACTTATGGAGGACGCCAAGCGGCTTTGGTGACGGATTTGGGTCATGCCAGCGAACGGCTTTTGGCCAAGTTGTCTGGTATTAGCGCCATGGTCTTGGAGGCAAATTACTGTGATCAGATGCTGGAGGATGATGAAGTGCGGCCTTGGTCTTTGAAGCAGCGAATCTCCTCTCGACACGGGCATCTTTCTAACAAGCAGGCCTGTGAGGTGGCTCGAGAGCTGCAAGCAGGCGGGTTGGAGCGGGTAGTTCTGGGGCATCTGAGCAAGGACTGCAACACTGCCGCAGTAGCGAGCGCGGTCTTCGAAAATTTGGGATTGAAGGAAGTGAGGGTCGCGTCCCAGACCGAGGTCACGGGCTGGATGAAAGTAGCTGAAGAGCCCCGAGTCGTTCCCGATGCCGAAGAGACGGGGCAGTTCATGATGCCGCTGTTCGGTTAAGGCCCCGGCTTCTGGCGCGTGGGATGAACTCATTTTGTGACGAAGGTTTTTTTCGCACATTGGGAGGCTTGCGCTAGCATCCTGCCTGATGGCGCGCGTCGATTATCCAGAAGTGGTGGGGGAGCTGATTGGTGAATTGAAACGTTTGCCCGGGGTGGGGCCGCGGAGTGCGGAGCGAATTGCGATTTGGCTTTTGCAGAGCGAGCGCGCCAATCCTTTGGAACTTGCAGCCGCGCTTCACGGAGCCAAGACCGAGATTTCGAACTGTCCCACCTGTGGTTTTTTCGCAACTCCGGAAGGCTGCCCGGTGTGCAGTGACCCACGTCGGGAAAATCATCGCCTTTGTGTTGTGGAACAGCCTGCCGAGGTTTTACCGCTAGAGCGTTCCGGGGTCTTCAAAGGTCGCTATCATTGCTTGGGAGGCAAGCTGTCACCGCTTGATAACGTGACTCCTGATGACCTGCGCATCGGGGAATTGGTGCGGAGGGTTTCGGCTAGCGAGGAAGAGATGGAGGTCGTTCTCGCGGTGGGCGCGGATGTGGAGGGCGAGGCGACAGCAAGTTATCTCGCGGACGTCCTCAAGGGGAAAAATTGTCAAGTGACGCGCCTGGCCCAAGGCTTACCCGCTGGTGGAGGGCTGGAGTTTGCCGACGACCTGACGCTGACACGAGCCTTTGAGGGTCGAAAAAGCCTCTAGTGCTGGAGAGAGGCGATCGAAAGTGCTTTTTGCGAAAAAATATTCAAGGAAGTTTGAACTTCTTCAAGTGTCGAGAGTCTCAACCTCTGAACATCGCATTGGAACACGGTGTTCAACTTCATAAAATGGTTACAAAGTGTTTGAGTTAGCTTTTGTCCGCGAGTGCGGGTCCAAAAGCGACGACAACAACGCCGCCGGGCTCGAGTGAGTCTGGCGGCGGTCTTTTGTACGCGAAGGACCTTATTCTTCATTCGCTTCGGGAGCAGGAGCATCCGGAGCGTCCGCATTGAGGACTTCGAGCACGGCTTCGGTGATGTCGATTTTCTCGCGGAGATAGATGATGGGCGAAACTTGCGTCGAGGTCTTCCCTCCTTCTTCGAAGACAAAGTCGAACTGTTGTTCTTGACTGATTTTCGAAATTTCGGCCCGGATTTCGACAATGATTTGCTCGACTGTTTCGACCAATTCGCGGGTCGTCTTTCGCTTCTCTTCTCGCAAAAAATCTTTCATCTCGCGAATGAGAGCCTGGTGCTCAATGGCAAGGGAATTGAATTCTTCCGCGGCCAGCTCGCGTGCTTCGGCAGGCAGTTTTTTATCTCTAACAGTTTCCGCAAGCTCTTGGAGCTTGGTGTCAGTTTCTTCCACCGCAAGCACGCGGGATGAATTTTTGAGAGCATCGACTTTGTCCTGGACTTCTTTCTCAATGGTCAGCTTGCGATGATACTTGGCATAGATAGTATCGATGTTGACCACCGCGATTTTAGGTTTTGCCACCAGAGGTACCAAACCGAGAGTGAGAAGCATCAGTATTAATCGAAGCACAACATCGCCAACTTGAGAGTGGAATCGATTGCTGTCGAGCAGCTGCTTTGTCAGGTGGGCGAGCAGGAGCGGACGCAATTTGGAAGCGGTGCCGCGCAGAGCTCCACTCACGTCTGGTCGCGAACCAGCTTCAGGTAGCGCATAAGGAGCTCATAGCGAGCATCCAGCGAGGGTTCGCTCAGAATCTGCAGACGGATTTCCGGGTCTTGCACAAACTGCTGTGCGACCGCATCCGCGAGAATAGATGGCTCATCGTTGGCTCGGTCGAGCACATGATTGATCTCCTTTTTCACTTCGAGAGGAAAGCCCGAGAGCGCCTCATTGACCCGATCACGAAGCTTGGAGGCCATAAGCGGCCCTTCATCGGAAGGAAAGGGGTCGGCGGTCATGGGGACAATGTGGGCTACGGGGTAGCTTTTGCCGCCGGGCCAAGCTGAGAAGCGCACCCGATAAACGCCATGAAGAACCAGGTTGGAACGACCGTCTTCCATCTCTCGCGAAGTGCGGATGAGACCCACCGTGCCGATAGGATGGACGCAGGAGGTGAGTTCATCGCATTCCTCCGCGACCAAGGTGCCGACGCAAATCATGCAATGGTCTTCCAAGGAGTCTTCCAACATGGTGCGGTAACGCTCTTCGAAGATGTGCAGTGGGAGAGCTCCGTGGGGAAAGAGCACAGTCTCGGGAAGAAGGATGGTTCCGCAAAATTCGGGGATCGTAATGCCGCTCATGAAGTGAGGTTAGTGGGAGTTTTTTTTCTTTTTTTCAGAAGGAAGAAAACGCTGACGATGATAGCGAGGAGGGCGAGAGCTACCAGCGAGAAGTAACGAACGAGATACGGTAAGGGAGCGGTAAACTTCATCTCAACTGGCCCTGCTAAGAGTTCCTGCAAGGGCACTTCCCAAGCGAGGCTTTTGCCATCCTTGGAAACGCTGCTGGCATTGTGGGTGCGAACTGGGGTGGGAAGATGCATGCGGTAGGTGAAGCGAGAATTGCCCAGCAGACGAAGGGCCATGGGGTTCTGGGCTTCGGGAGGCAGCAGTTCGCGAATATCGATTTTGCGGGAAAAAGAGAGGTCGGGGATGCCAATGGTGAGGTCAGTTTCGCCCACAAAGATTTCCTCCTCACTCTTCTCATCTGGGGTGTCGGGATCGCGAAAGCTCTTGAGGATATTGCCCATCTCGCGAGCATCCTTGAAGGTGAACGAGGCCTTCAGGGTGGTGTTGGTTCCGGTTGCAGCGGCTTCCACGCTTGTCAGAGTGACATTCTCAGATTGTAAGAGACCTTCTCGCGCATCGGTGATCACTTGGTCCACTCCTCCGAACTTGGCAAAGGCTACCGTGGGTGCGCTCACTTGGAAGCGAACCCGGCCCGAGGCATCGGGGTTGATCCAGATTTCTTCCTCACCCTCGATGCAAGACGAGAGAACGAGAGCCCCGAGCACGAGTAGGATGCAATGGATGAACTTATCGGCGATGGGAGAGAATAGAGCGGTTTTGAAAAGGCGGTAGTGGTTTTTGCAGGGGAAAGACTGATTCTTTCTTCACCATCGACGCCCGGGAACCGAAAAGAATCCGTAATCGGGGATTGAAAGGTAGCCGTGGATTCGCAATGACGCTGGCGACACATGCTGACGATTAAAAATCTCACCAAGGCCATGGGCGGCCGGACGCTCTTTCGGGAAGCAAACTTGACCGTGAACTGGGGCGAGCGCGTAGCTCTGGTGGGGCCCAATGGCGCTGGCAAATCCACTCTGTTTAAAATCATTCTCGATGAAGAGACGATGGACGAAGGCAGCGTGGATCGCGACGAGTATGCCATCACAGGCTTTCTCGCTCAGGAGGCAGGCGAGCCGACTGACGAGACCATCATCGAGATTGCGATGGGAATTGATGAGGAGATGGTCAAAATTTTGCGAGCGATTCGCGAAGGTGAATCCTCGGGCAAGCTGGACACTCCCGAATTCGCGCAGGCGCAGGACCGCTTTACGGAATTAAATGGTTATGCACTGGAGCCGAAGGCCAAAAAGATTCTCGCCGGTTTGGGGTTCAAGCAGGATGAGTTCGAAAGGGCTGCCAACCAGTTTTCAGGAGGTTGGGTGATGCGCGCGCACATCGCTCGCCTGTTGGTGATGGAGCCGGATTTGCTGATGATGGATGAGCCGACTAACCATTTGGACCTGATGTCCTTGCTCTGGTTCCAGCGCTACCTTTCGAACTACCCGGGCGCGATTTTGATGATTTCGCACGACCGTGATTTCATGGATGGCCTCGTGGAGCAGGTGGTCGAGATTGACCCCGACCAAATGGAATTAGTCAGCTACACTGGCAACTATTCCTCCTATCAAGAGCAGCGGCAGCTTCGCTACGATCAGAAGGTGCAAGCTTGGCGTAACCATAAGAAGGAGATGGACCGGGTGCAGGAGTTCATCGACCGCTTCCGCAATGTGGGCTCCAAGGCCTCGCAGGTGCAGGATCGGATTCGTCAGCTCGAAAAGATGAAGGAAAAGATGCAAAAGCCCCGGGCCCCACGGAAGGTTTTCAAATTCAATTTCCCAGAACCTCCGCGCCCTAACCAGAAGGTAGTGGAGCTTGAAAAAATCGAACAAGCCTATGGCGAAAAAGTCATTTATGATGGTCTCGATCTGACTTTGGAACGGGGCGAGAAAATCGTTTTAGTCGGTCCCAATGGAGCAGGTAAATCGACTTTGCTCAAAATCATCTCTGGGCATTTGGAGTTTCAGGCAGGAGAGCGCAAGGTGGGATATCTCACCAAGATGGGTTACTTCTCGCAGCATCGTACCGACTCTCTCAACGAAGACAATACTGTCCTCGATGAGGTGATGTCCGCGAACAAGACTCTCGCCGAAGACGAGGTGCGCGCTGTTCTCGGCTCCTTCCTGTTTCGCCGAGCTGATGTCGATAAGCGCATACGCGTCCTCTCCGGAGGTGAGAAATCGCGTTTGAACTTAGTGAAGTTTCTCGTCGATCCTCCCAACCTTCTTTTGATGGATGAGCCCACCACTCACCTTGATATCAATTCCATCGATGCTCTCGTGCAGGGGTTGAAGAAGTATTCCGGCACCTTAGTGTTCATCTCTCACGACGTTCACTTCATCCGTTCCTTGGCGGAGACTACTCTGCACATCAACAACGGGACCGTGACCCGTTACACCGGAGGCTACGATTACTTCATCGAGAAAAGTGGTCTTGATGATGACCGCGCTGCCGTGACCGCAGAGTAATCCCGATATGGCGCCAACTCGCCCAGATGCGCCCAGATGCGCGGAGTTGTTCGGTTCTAGTGCTCAGTCCTTGTTACTGGTCGCTCCGATGATGGGGCTGCGCCCTCAATTTAGCCTTTGCCTCTCCTACGAGAAAAGCAGAACCCGTGACTAGAGTGAGGGGTGCTTCTTCGCAAGCGGCAAGGGCCTCGGCGAGATTCTCGTGCTCGCGGGCTTCCTTGGTCGAGTTCTCTGCAAGGGCAGCGCGCAGTTCGGCTGTGGGAGTGCTGCGGGGAGAGTTGATAGGGGTGAAGTGGATGTCCTCCACCGCATCGCTCAGTAGGGACAGCATCTGAGCGATATCCTTAGAGCCCGCGGCACCGAAGATGAGACTGGCTTTCAGTTTGGGAAAGTAAGTTTCGAGGCTTGCTACGAGATGTCTCGTAGCATGGGGGTTGTGGGCTATGTCGAAAATTATCTTCCGCTCCTCACCAAGGTCGACGACCTCAAAGCGGCCGGGGTGCCGCGCCTTTGAGAGGCCTTCGAGAACAGTATCGTAATTGAGCTGATATCCAGCAGCATACAAAGCCTCCAGCGCGAGAGCGGCGTTGGCAGGTTGATGCTCACCGAGGATTCCCAGTGGATAGCCCAGCAACGGACTAGTCACCCAAGAGAGAGGAGCGCGCGTCTCATTTGCGGTTTGTTCGACCACCGTGGCAGCTTCCGCGGCCTGCGAGGCCGAGAGAGCAGGCTTCCCTTTTCGAAAGATGGCGGCCTTTTCTCCTGCAATTTCAGCCAAAGTGTCGCCCAACCATTGCTGGTGGTCGAGGTCGATAGGAGTGAGCACCGAGACGTCGGAGGGCACTGCGCTCGTTGCGTCGAAGCGACCGCCCATGCCAACTTCCAGAATGATAAGCTCGCAATCCTGCTCTCGGAAGTAGCGCATCGCGAGAGCGAGGGTGAGCTCGAAAAAGGTAGGGTGATGCTCCCAATCGGTAACGAGCGCTCGCAACTCGGTCAGGCCTTTGGCGACATCCTCTTCGGGGATTTGCTGGCCGATGACTTGAATGCGCTCACGGTAGGTGACGAGGTGGGGCGAGGTGAAAAGGCCCGTTCGGGCTCCGGTCGCTCGGGTCAGAGAATCAATAAAGGCGCAGGTCGATCCCTTGCCATTAGTGCCCGCCACTTGGATGACTTTGGTGGTGTGTTTGGGAAAGGCGAGGAACTCACGTAGAAGGCGAGTGGGATTTTCCAAGCCGAGCTTGATTCCAAAGGTTTGGGTGGAATAGAGCCAATCGATGGCTTCAGAATACGTCATGTCTGGAGGCGTGAACGTTGAACAGATGAAGGCATTCGTCTACCTCGGAAATCGCGAAAAAGCCCAACCCTGACATCGAGAAGTCAGGGTGTCTTCAGGACCTCGACCTTGCAGGAAACAACTCCGGCGTTCACGAAGTCGAGTTTACGGGCAGTGCCGATGGAGACGTCAATGATACGTCCCTTAATGAATGGACCCCGATCGGTAATGGTGACAATCTCGGAGCGTCCGTTTCGCAGATTGGTGACGCGCACTTTGGTCCCGAATTTGAGGGTGCGATGAGCAGCAGTGGCTCCATTGTTACTGAAGGGTTTGCCTGAGGCGGTTTGCGTGCCTCGGTTTGTTTTGACTGAATACCAAGACATTTTTCCTCGCTGGGTGGAGCGGACGACATACTTGCCGGCAATCAGCTTGGGCTTGGGTTGGGGCTCGACCTGCGCTGGGGCTGGCTCGACGGCGGCTGGTTTTTCGGTTGCTCCAGTGTCTCCGACGGTTCGGTCGGCACAACTAGTGAAGAAGGGGAGGAGGGAGAAGAGGAGGATTTTTTGCATGGTAGCTCCAGAGTATCATTATTTTTTTCAGGCGCAAAGCCCTCAAGGTCAGTCGTCATCCAAATCGCAGAAACGAGTTCAGGAAAGTCGATGAAGGGATTCCGATTATGTTGGAATTTCTCAAAAATGAGGTCGTTTCGTCTCCGTTCAAAAGCATCCGGCGGATCGGCGAGGTGCCACTTGATGAGAGTTTTGAGATGACCCATCTCTGCACCATGAAAGTCCTTCGAAACCAGGGTGAGGTTGGAGGTCTGGCGGTCCGAGCCATCGTAGCGAACCGCCATGTAGAAAAGAGCTCGCGCAATGTCACCGGTCACCTTCGCGGGTGGTTGGAATGAGTCGTTATCCATCGACCAACGCGAGGAGAGGCGGGGCGGGGAAGTGATGTCGTAGAGCAGTGAAGCCCTCTCGGCATTGACGTCGTAGTCGGAGGGGAAGAGGTGATGAAGGTCGCTATCGTCAGGGCCGCGCTTGTCCGTGTTTCCCCGCGCTCGTGGCCAAAGGTGTTCACGATTCCATTTCTCGGTGTCTTTCTTAGCAACCGACCGTTGGGTATAAATTTGAATCAGCTTTTTAGAATTGCGGGGGTCTTCATGAAGAAGAGCCATTGCTTCCCGGGTTTTGCTGTATTTGATGATGGTGTGGTCATCAATGATGTCGTGGAGGGCCTCTCGGAGTTCTGTTCCCCGCAGACCTTTGGCTGACTGGTAATAGCCCTCGGGCGGCGCAGCCGTGAGAGCCGAGCAAAGGAACCAAAGGGTGAGGAGGCTTTTCACGAGAAGAGTTTTCCGTTTTTTTAGCGGCCTGGCCACAAAAAAGCCGAAGCAGACAATCCTGCTCCGGCCTTTGAAATCAAAGAAAGCTGTTAGGAAGCGGCCTTCCAGTCTGCAATGCGGTCAGCATGTGCGGCAAAGAGATCGTCGGTAGCGCCGTGGATGGTAATGCTCTTGATGGTGTCGTCCTTGCGGATGCTATTGATCACGTCCTGACCCTCAGTGGTTTCGCCAAAGACGGTGTGCTTGCCATCAAGGTGAGGAGTGGGACCATGGGTGATGAAGAACTGGGAGCCGTTCGTGTTTGGGCCCGCATTGGCCATGGAGAGGATACCAGGCTTGTCGTGGCGACGGTTGGGCTTGCACTCACACTCGAACTTGTAGCCGGGGCCACCAGTGCCAGTTCCAGTGGGGCAGCCTCCTTGAACCATGAAGTTGGAGATCACCCGATGAAAAGTGAGACCATCATAGAACCCGCTGGAGGCGAGATGCAGAAAGGAAGCAACCGTGACGGGTGCGTCGTCGGGGAAGGTGGTGATTTTGATATCGCCTTTGCTGGTGTGAATGGTGATTTGAATGTCGTCCATGAGGGCGGGGAGAGTCGGGAATCGAGGCCAGAGAGTCCAGACTGAAATCAAGGACGCCCCAGCAGGGCGACCATGCGAGGGACCAAGTTTCTCTCTCGAGCCAATTCTTGAGCCAAGATGGCCAGATTGGATGTCTTGATGGAAAAACCAGAGCCGCATAATTTTTTAGGAAATGGCACTTCAAGGCTCACCTCAAAACAATCAATCTGGATTCTTAAATCTGATTCAGCCAATCCATCCTGGTCTCATTTCACCCAATTTTCCTCTCCCTTGTTCGCCCTAGGCACGCTCGAAGAAATCACTTGGCAATCTCGACCTGTGACGGCGGCTGCTTAGTAATCGTAATCCCACTTGTCATTCTGATAGGTCAACGTGACGGACTTGTTGAACTCGGTGCAGAGCGGGCAAATCCCGACCTTCCCAAA
>CAZGXV010000039.1:0-31313 GCA_964529725.1 uncultured Roseibacillus sp. | reverse complement strand
CTTGGTCCAAGAATTGGCTAAAGAGAGAAACTTGGTCCCTAGCTTGGTCGCCCTGTAGGAACAGAGCCAAAATAACATCTCGATCTGTGAGAAAAACAGCGAGTGATTTTACCGCTCAGTGGGAGCCACCAGATTGGCTCTACCAGTTGAGCACCACCAATTGGGCTTGGGAACCAATTCCCCAAGCTCCTTCACAAACGATGTCCCATTACTTGGAAGACCGCTCTACCCTCTTCTGAAGCCTCTTCTTGGAATTCAGTTGCTGCGAAAGGTCGGCTACCAGTTCTTTATGCTCGGCAAGGCCTGCCAAGTTCTGATGAGAAACTGATGAAAGTTGATGGTCATAAAGCTCGCGAATGGCAATCTCCTGGGTCTTGGCATCGATCCACTCCGTATAGCGCCAGCGCTCATTGCGCATGGTGTAGCCAATTTTGGAACCTCTTGGATATTGCGAAAAGGCGTAAGGTCTCACCTGATGGGCGACATCTTTCAGAACAGTTGCCAGGTTAGCCCCCTCACAAGAAGGAGGAATCTCACCTCCACTGAGACGAGCGACTGTTGGAAAGATGTCTACCATCTCGACAAAGGATAAACTGCGCTGCCCTGTCGGGAAACCGGGGGCAGAAATCAGGAAGGGCACCCGCGTATCGAGTTCCAAGTTGGTGTGCTTACACCAAAGTCCGTATTCACCTAATTTGTAGCCATGATCGCCCCAGAGCACGACCACGGTATTTTCCCGCAGTCCCAAACTCTCAAGCTCGGCCATGACCTTGCCTACTTGCGCATCAGCGAAGCTCACCGAAGCGGCATAACCGTGCATCAGTTCGCACGTTTGCTCATCTGTCAGAGGCCCCTCTTTGGGCATCCCGAGATAACTACGTAGCTCGCCAAATTTGGTAAAAGCAAGAGCAGGCGCGCCGGTTGGCAGCTCTCGCTTGGGAGCCTTAAATTGCTCACGTTGATAGAGGTCCCAATACTTCTTGGGAGCTGCAAATGGCAAGTGAGGCTTTGCAAAACCGATGCACATGAAGAAAGGCTTGTCCTTATTTTCCCGCAGGGAACGAATCGCTTGTTGAGCCACTGCGCCATCCTGATAGACCTCATCCTCTACCTCGGCCATTTCCACGGGAGGTCCCTTCGTCGCTGACGATAGCGCTACTTTGGTGAGGCCCTTTTCTCGTGCCTCTTTCTTTCTCTTCTCAATCGATGCCAGAACTTCCGGATCCGCAAAAAGGAGCCCCGGGCGTTCCGGTAATTCTGACCAGCTTTCCCGATCATCAATCCGATGATGATAAACCTTACCGAAAGAGGCGGTATGATAACCTCTTTCCCCGAAATAACGCGGCAAGGACATGACGTCGGGGATCGCCTTCCGCACGGGCGTCCACAGGTCGTAAATCCCCGTCGTATCCGGATAAAGCCCGGTCATCATGCTGATCCGTGAAGGCGCACAGATGCCTTGTTGACAGTAGGCGCGTTCAAAAAGAACCCCTTCTGCGGCTAGCTTATCGACGTGCGGGCTTTTGATACTATCAACACCGTAGCAACCGAGCTCAGGCCGCAAATCATCGATGAAAAAGATGAGCACGTTCTTCTCTTCCGCCAGTATTGAAGAAGAACCAAGCGTGAGGAACAATCCCGAAAGCGGAGCCAGCGACTGCCGAATCCACCTGAGTGAGAAGATTTTTGGTTTCATAAATTTTGCATCAACTCCTGAGGCTAAGGTGTCCCTTGAAGTTGCCAAAGAGTCTGCTCAGAAATCAAGAACACCCGCTTGTCACACCTTTCCGTGACACACGCTTCACCCTCTTTGTACTTTTGCAAAATTGAAGAAAGAAACGAAGTGAGTAGCAGGTAAGTTCGGCCTCCCAATGCTATCGTTCACCAAATTTTCGACCTACCTCTTCTCCCTTTTTTTGTGGGGAGTGATTCCTTTTGCTGCCGCAGAAAGTCAGGTCCAATTGCTTGCCAAGACGGTGGTCGAAGAGAAGGCCCTCACTTTTGCGAAGGGGTCGGCCACTCGCTTTGGCATCAGCGTCAACGGTCGTAGCCATCAGCAGACAGCCATACTGAGCTATCGAGGCTACCAATACACCACCTACTTCAATGCCAAACGCCAGGTCTGCATTGCCAGGCGCAAGCTCCCGGCTGGTGAGTGGCAAGTGATCGAGTTCCAAGATCACCGCTTCGAGACCAATGATTCGCACAACACCAGCGTCATTGGCATCTGCGACAAGGATGGAACCATCCACATGGCCTTCGACCATCACGCGACTCGGCTCAATTACCGAGTTTCCAAAACAGGAGCCGCCCACCAACCGGGCTCCACCACCTGGAACCGAGACCTCTTCGGAAACAAGCAACACAGCTTAGGCAAGCTCGCGACAACGGAACGGGTGACCTATCCCCGCTTCTTCTCTGCTCCCAATGGTAATCTGATGCTCTACTACCGCTCTGTGACTTCTGCCAATGGTGATGGTATGATCGAAGAATACGACGGTGAGAAACAGGCTTGGACGCCGGGGCTTGGAAAATTCATCTCCCGAGATACGGGAGTCCTGAGGGTAAAAGGAAAGACCAGCCACTTTCGCTGTCCTTACATCAATTCTATCTCTTATGTCGGTTCCCGGCTTCATGCCTCGTGGACCTGGCGAGACCGTTTCGAGAAGACCCTCGCTCAAAATAATCACAGTCTTTGTTATGCCTACAGTGATGACCATGGCAGAACTTGGCAAAACACTCAGGGGGAAGTGATTGGCGTCACTGGCGAGCAGCCTATTCACCTCGACTCTCAGGGTCTGGTCGTCGCACGGATTCCCATCAATAGCCGACTCTCTAATCAAACCACCCATTACGCCTTTCCCGATGGAAGCATCCACATCGTTGTTTTCCATCGCTCCAAGAATTCGAACGCTCGTCGTTACCAGCATTACTGGCGGAGCAAAGAAGGAGTCTGGAAGAAACAGGAACTCCCCTTCTCTGGCAATCGCCCGAAACTTTTGATGAACAAAGAACGGGAAATGATTTTGGTCTTCTCCGATGACGAGAGGCTCCACCTTGCCAAAGGCGTTCCGAATTCAGCACAGACAAGTTGGACTTGGCAGCAGTTGGCCCTTCCCAAAAAGCAGACCATTGCAGCTGACGCCATCCCTGATTTAGAACGCTGGCGATCCGAACAAATCCTTTCGCTCTATCTGCAAGAAGAGCCCTCGGTAACAAAGCGGACTCGCAGCTCGAAAGTAATCGACGGCAGGCCCTCTGCGCTCATCGTCGCGGACTATCGGATTCACTAACCTAATACCATCGGCTGCTCAGCCTTCGCCTCAAAAAAGTGACGTGCTTTCCGCTTATTTCAACTGCCCTGTTAGGTTCGCAAGGCCATCCCTCTCGCGGGTGCCTCGCTCGTGAACGCTATCATTCCTTGAGACGGATATTTCGGAACATCACCTGCCCGGATCTGGCCTTGTGAACCTGTAATCCAAAGAAGCCTTCAGAGAATGTGCCATCGCCAATCCAATGCGCGACAGGCACCCCATTCAACCAAGTCTTCACCACCTTACCCTTGGCTTCTACCGTGATTCGGTTCCAGCCTTCGCGATTGATCGCAGCGCGGGCTCTCTCATGCTCCTTCAACCACAAAGGGTAATAATATCCTCCACAGGATTGGCCATAGACTCCACCCGACCAACATCTGTCTCCCTCGATACCTTCCATTTCAACCTGGGGTCCATAAACTTCCTGCTCCAACTTCTCTGTCTTCCGCTTGCTCGCGCGAAACATGATTCCCGTATTGAGATTTTCGATCCACTTGACTTCGCACGTGAAGACAAAGTCGGTGTAGTCTTCGCGCTCGGTGCTCAAATAAGAACTGGGGGTTCCGGGAACAGCCGTTCCTATAATCACGCCATCCTTCACTTCGAAGCTCGCTTCCCCTTGAAGCCGTCTCCAGCCAGTGAGGTCAACCCCGTTAAATAGGTAGACGAAACCATCTTCCAACGGAGGTTCGGAGTCTTCATTGAGCAGCATAGCCGCAGGGTCGGGAGCGTTGAGCTGCTTCTGATACGACTTAAACCAATTCAGTTGCGTTGGCGCGATCTCTCGAGCCCAAGCCGGAGTCCCGGCCAAAGCCATCAGCGTTCCAAACAAGAAGCAGGCTCGCATCATCACAGCATCTCTTTTCATACCTCTAGGTGTCATTCCTCAAATTTGTTTTCAAAAACAACGCCCCTATACTGCTCACAAGTTCAAAAGAATGCACGTCCCTGATTCTTGTGACATTCCTTTTTGCACTTACTCTCGACTCTTGAAGGTTAGTCGGAAAAATCACCCAAGATGCTCTCTCGAACAATTGTGCTATCGCTGGCATTTGGGTTCCTCTCTGGCTCTCTTTGCCTCCGCGGAGAGAGGCCTCAAGTCCTCTTCATCGCAATTGATGATTTGAACGACTGGCTGGGGTGCCTGCAGGGACATCCCCAAGCTCACACCCCGCATCTGGACGAACTCGCGGCGCGGGGTGTCCTCTTCACGAATGCCCACTGCGCCTCGCCCGCCTGCCAGCCCTCGCGAGCAGCTGTCTTTACCGGCATGCGGCCCAGCCAAACCGGAGTCTGGTCCAACCGTTCGAAGTCTCTCAGCAAGCTCCAACCAGACGCGATCCTGATTCCTAATCTCTTCTCGCAAGCTGGTTACCACACCCTCGGGACAGGTAAACTTCTTCACGACCGCGCGGTGTCCGCTTTTGACGATTATTTCACAGTCGAACAACGCTGGAGTCCTCTCTCTCGAGCCGCGACAGATTACACGAAAGATAGTCTTCCCTCCAAAGGCACGAATAACCCTCGCCACCTCGTGAGGGACTCAACTGATCGCGAAGTCGTTCTTCCCCTCAATCGTATGCCTTCGGATCGGGCGCCCGAGAAGAAGTCTGCCGAGTCCTTTGACTGGGGCCCTTGGAATGTTCCCGACCGTGACTTTGGTGACTCACAAATCACAGACTGGTCCATTGCTCAACTGAAGAAGAAATACGATTCGCCTCTCTTTCTCGCGCTCGGCTACTACCGCCCCCATATTCCGCTTTGGGCACCAGCTCGTTTTTTCGAACGCTTTCAAGACGAACCCGGCATTCTCCCTCCCACCTTGGAGAACGACCTCGACGACCTCAGCGAGACCGGAAAGCACTGGGCAATTTATCCCGACACTGCCGGATTGCACTCCACAGTTCTCCAACATCAACAATGGCAGACAGCGGTCGAGGCCTATCTCGCGTGTGTGACCTACATTGACTCCGAAATCGGACGACTGATTCGTGCTCTCGATGAATCTTCTCATGCCGACAATACCATCATTGTTGTCTGGTCCGACCATGGATGGCATTTAGGGGAAAAAGACCATTGGGGAAAATGGACGGGATGGGAGCGCTCCACAAGAGTCCCTCTCATCATCGTTCCTCCCAAAAACCAAACCGCCCGGTTCGCTGCACCCGGTGCCCGATGCAAACAGCCCGTCAGTCTCCTCGATCTGTTTCCCACTCTCGTCGATTGGTGCCAACTTGAGCCAGCCCCCCATCTCGCCGGATCTTCCCTGCTGCCGCTGCTTCGCCAACCTTCGACAGAGACCAAACGACATATCCTCACCTCGTTCGACCAAGACAATTACACGATCCGCTCCCTGCATTGGCGCTACATCCGCTACTATGAAGGTTCCGAAGAACTTTACGACCACCGCAACGATCCCCACGAATGGCACAACCTAGCTCACAAACCGGAAAGCAGGCAACGACTTGAGGACTTTAGAGACCAATTGCCCTGAAACTTCAACCCTCCGCCGATTTTGATGTTGGGCTCTTCTAGCAAGCTGGCTTATCCTCTTTCTCACTGAATGCATCGCTTGGGAACAGTCCTCTTGGTTTTTGCAATAATGATTGGAAGCGTATGCGGCCAATCTGGCGACTCGATGTCCTCCGACTGGTTCTTCCGTAGCTGGCAAACCGAGGACGGTCTACCTTCTAATAGTGTTCTCGACGTCACCCAAACTCCAGATGGTTACCTGTGGTTAGGGTCCAACGGTCTCCTGCGCTTCAACGGTCACGAGTTCATCCCCATTCCCCTGCAAGGTCTTCTTAATCTGCCGAGTCGGGAAGTGCGTGCTTTTTTCCAAGACCGAACAGGGCGCCTCTGGGCTTCCTTCGAGCGGGGTCCGGTCGTAGGTTTAGGTGAAGACAACTTCATCATTTTTGATAGTAACGACGGACTGCCCGACAAGAGGGTCCACAGCATCACCGACGATGACAAAGGCAGAATTTGGCTCGTCTACGCGAACGAGATCTGCCGTATCGAGAAAAATCAGGTCACCTCTTTCAAAGCTCCCAATCGGACCCCGATCGGGAGTGAGCCAAGGATTCTTTGCGATAACCAGGGACGGATTTGGCTGACTAACGGCAGTCAAATCCACGTTTTCGACGAGGGTAATTTTCGTCTCTTTGAAGACTTCAAGAAGGCCTCCCTCCGAATGACCAAGGCCAACGACGGCGGAATCTGGATTACGGTAGATTCTCGGCTGATGCATCTGAATCAGGATGACGAACTCAAAACGGTCATCTCGCTCCCCCCCCTCACGCAAGTCACGAACTTGTTGGAGGACAGCAAGGGAGCAGTATGGATTTGCTCTCAAAAAACTGGCCTCATTCGGTTTGCCAATGGCTACCTTCAACCCATTCGCACCTCTTACCCGTGGATTGAAGGTATTACCGAGGATCATGAGGGCAATATTTGGGTCGGAACGATCGGAGGCGGGCTCAATGTCATCAAATCCCGAGCCATCCAACTTTCCAATCAAAAGAACGGCATTCCTGTCTCTTCGGTCGATTCCTTGACGCTCACTCCCGAAGGAGAAATCTGGGTAGTCAATCGAGATGGCTGGCTTGCCTTTGAACGCGACAGCAAATGGCAATTCTACCAAACAAAGGATAGTAGCATCCAGTTCATCTGTGTTGCGGCCGATCACGATGGTCACGTCTGGACGGGTACAAGGCAGCATGGTCTCTTTAAAATTACCGAGAATGGTCATGAACGTTTTGGGCCCGCAGAAGGCCTCAATAGTGCCTTTGTTCGCGCGCTTCTGGTCGCAAAAAACGGAGACCTCTGGATAGGGACAGATGGCCCCGATTCCTTATATCGATACTCGAAAGGAAAGCTCGAACTCCTTCAGCACGAAGGCTCACTGCAGGCCATCCGCGGTCTCACGGAAACCCCTGATGGCACGATCTGGGTCGGCACCTCCCAAGGCCGCTTGTTCCGGGTGGCGGGCTCCCGTTTGCTGGAAGAAACCACAGTCAAAGGAAGCTCGCTCATCTCAATCCGGACCCTTCATGCGACGCCAGACGGAAGCCTTTGGATCGGATATGCTGGTGACGGCCTCGGGCACCTTAAGGACGGTCACTATCGAAGAATCACGGTCGATGATGGTCTGCGCGACAATTACATTTCCCAAATTCAACACGACAACTTTGGTTCTCTGTGGTTAGCAGGCAATCGCGGTCTCTTTCAAGTGGAACAATCGCAACTGCTCGATCCCTCAATCTTTGGCCCTCGGGCCTTTCGCATGCGCACCTTCGGACGGAACGATGGTCTACCGAGCTTTCAAATCAGTCGCAACTTCGCTCCGACTTCCGGGAAAGACGCGGAAGGCAATCTCTACTTTGGGACCCAAAGCGGACTCCTCGAAGTGAAGCCAGCCGAATACCGTGAGAAAAGCCAGGTCCCGCCAGTCTTGTTGGAAAAAGCACTCGTAGACGATCAACTGGTAGGCATCTATCACAAGCGGGATGCACGGACCTTCACTGAGGAGGGCGTTGAACTGGTCGATCTGAGCTCCGAAAACAGCATTCTCCGGTTGCCCCCCGACCACAATAAGATCAACATCGAATTTGCGGCCCTGAGTATGGCCTCTCCCGAGACCATTAATATCCGCTATAGGCTCAAGGGGCTCAACGACCAGTGGGAAATCTCCGATAACAAATACGAAGCACAATTCACCCGTCTTCCCGCTGGCAAATACCTCTTCGAGGTCATCGCCGCCAACAACAACGGTAACTGGCCGAGCAAAACTACTCATCTGGAAATCATCGTTTCCCCCTTCTTCTGGGAAACTTGGTGGTTCAAGCTCGCCGTCGGCGCTCTCACCGCCCTAATTGCCGGTGGACTTGTCTTCCTCGGACTGCGCGGAAGACATCAACTCGCGATGCGGAGCCTCAATACGAAGCGAGCTCTTGAGCAAGAGAGAAGCCGCATTGCTCGCGATATTCACGATGACTTGGGAGCAAGCCTCACTCGCATCAGCCTGCTAGCCCAACCAGCCGTCGAACCTAAAGACCCAGTGACAAAGAACAAGCTGGGGCAAATCCACAACACCGCTCGACACATGATGCGCTCGATGGACGGAGTGGTGTGGGCCATCAATCCCGAACACGACACACTGGACGACTTAGCCAACTACCTCAGTAGCTATGCGCAGGAGTTTCTCAGCGTCGGAGACATCAAGTGCCGCATCCGGATGCCAGTTGACCTCCCTGAAAAAACTCTCTCGGCACAAATCCGACACAACCTTCTTCTCGCATTTAAGGAGGCTCTCAACAACATTGCCAAATACGCGGAAGCAACTGAGGTCCGAATCATTCTTGAGACTTCCGATAAAGAACTCATCCTGAGGATCGAAGACGAGGGCAAAGGAATTGATGAGAACTCGCCCAATGACCCTAATCGTCCAGGTGCGGGCCGCGGTCTAGCCAACATGGAGAGCCGCATGAACGAAATCGACGGCACCTGTGAGATCATCAGCGAATTGGGTCAAGGAACCTCCATCGAGTTTAAGATCCCCTTTCAAAACCAACTCTAAAAACAAATGTCACTGAAACTAGTGACAAGCCGAAAGTCTGATATCAGCTAAGGTCAGAAGTAGAAAATACTAGATTATCGTGAGCACCGAAACCCCAGAAATCAAAGTCACCATCGTGGAAGATGATGCCTCGCTGAGAAGCATCTACGCGGAATGGATCGACAGTGCCGATGGGTTCGATCTCGTCAGCCAATACGATGACGGCCAAGAAGCGTTCGACTCCATTCCCGATGACAAGCCGGATGTTGTTCTCAGCGATAT
Source organism: uncultured Roseibacillus sp. (assembly GCA_964529725.1). Taxonomy (GTDB): domain Bacteria; phylum Verrucomicrobiota; class Verrucomicrobiia; order Verrucomicrobiales; family Akkermansiaceae; genus Roseibacillus. The sequence continues at coordinate 22,160 of CAZGXV010000039.1, read as the reverse complement.
TAACCTCCCTGGAATGAATGGTGTGGAAGTGGTCCGTGGCCTCAAGCTCAAGTGCCCCACCATCCAATTCGTGATGATTACCGTCTACGAGGATTCCAACCGCATTTTTCGAGCCTTGGAAGCAGGAGCCACGGGGTATCTCATGAAGCAAACACCGCGTGAGAAACTCCTCGCCTCACTCATCGAAGTTTATGAAGGCGGCTCCCCCATGAGCAGTGGGATCGCCCGCAAGGTCGTCAAGTGCTTCCGTAAACCTTTACCTCATTCCGAAGACAACAAACTCAGCGAATTGTCCAAGCGAGAAGAAGAAGTGCTCGATCTGCTCGCCCAGGGCTACCTTTGCAAAGAAATTTCGGACAAGCTCGGCATCAGCCACAACACCGTCGATACTTATCGCCGACGGATCTATGAGAAACTTCACGTCCACTCGCGCGCGCAAGCAACTGCTGTTTACGTGCAGTTGAAGCCCAACGCCCTCCAGCGTCCTGCTTGATGGCAGGTCCCTAGAATCAAAAACGGCAACCAAAAACACGATTTGGACAAAAGAAGCAGACGTGAAATCGGGTGACAGCTTAAGAATCGTTTCGCACACTCATCTCGTCGAACGTTCTTTCTTCTTTGCCTCCCCGTCTATCTCGCTCAAAAATTTTGCCTCGATGGCTCCCTCTCTCGACAGCCGTTTTTTGTTTTCATCGCTCCATCATCACTCCGCTTTTTGACTCTGAAATGTCCCGAATGAACGAAATAACATCACCCAAACAGGCTCACTAATCCTCAGATGCTCAAGAGCACTGCGCTCTTCAAACCCTGACTTTCCTGGCAATCCAACACAGGCCCGGTGGCAACCTTGCTACCGGGCCTGTCTTTTTCAGAAAATCTTTCACCAAGACCCGTCCCATTTTCTAGTGACAGGACAGCAAGGGCCTCCTCGTTATCCTCCTTTCTCACGTTAGTCTCCACACTCTCTCACCCTTAAATACAAGCTATGGAATTATCTCTCACCCGCAACAAGAGCCTCGCCTTGGCCATCAGTTCAGCACTCATGGCTGGCCTTTCTCTCAGCAATCTCGCGGCAGCACCAACCCACCTCGTCGATGAGGAACCGGTAAGGATCAGTCGAGTTAACGAGAACGTCATCTTGATTGATTTCGGAAAAGCGGCCTACGGCAACGTTCGCCTCACGCCTTCGGCTTCGGCAGAGGGTGAGATCACAGTTCACTTTGGCGAGGATTTCCAGGAGGGGCGTATCAATCGTAAACCTCCCGGGACCGTGCGCTACAACAAAGCCACTGTGACACTCGCTGGAGACAAGGCCATCGTTGCCGAACCACCAGCCGACGTCAGGAATACAGCCCTGATCTCCACCCGCAAACATCCCCATCCGCCTGCGATTCTCACTCCACCCGAATGGGGGGTAGTGTTGCCTTTCCGCTGGGTGGAAATCGAAGGCTGGCCCGGCGAACTTGAGGCGGCACAAATTGTGCGCCAGACTGCCTATGCCGTTAATTGGGACGAAGACGCAGCCCATTTCGAATCTTCCGATGAGCTGCTGAATCAAATTTGGGAGCTCTGCAAGTATTCTATCAAAGCGACCACCTTCGCTGGTATCTACGTCGATGGCGACCGCGAACGCATTCCCTACGAAGCGGACGCCTACCTGAATCAACTCAGCCACTACTACACCGATAGTGATAAGGAGATGGCCCGCGACACCATCGATCATCTTCTTCTCAACGGCACTTGGCCTACCGAGTGGGCCCCGCATATGGTCTTGATGGTCTACGCCGACTACCTCCACACCGGGGACCTCAATTGGATGGCAGGTCGCTATAATATTCTGAAAGAGCGCATGCTTCTTCATCGCCGCGGAGACGATGATCTCATCTTCAGCGAAGACCTCGATATGAGTCGGCATGACATCGTCGATTGGCCAAAAGGAGAGCGTGACAAGTATGTCTTCACGCCTCGCAATACGGTGGTGAATTCCTTTCACATCAAGACCTTGAAGCTAATGATTGAGATGGCTCGTGCCGTGAAGGCAGTCGATGATCTCGCTCAGTTTGAGAAACAGCTCGCGGCGAGCGAAAAAGCCTTCCAAGAAACATTCTTAGACAAAAAGACGGGGCTTTATCTCGATGGAATCGGAACCGACCATTCATCTTCCCACGCCAACTTCTTTCCCCTCGCCTTTGAGATCACTCCCGAGGAGTTGCGTGGAAAACACGTGCAGTGGCTGGCCGAGCGCGGGATGACGATGTCCGTCTATGCCGCTCAATACTTCATGGAAGCACTCTTCGAAAACGGAGCCGACACCGAAGCTCTCGCTCTCATCGTTGCCGACGGAGACCGCAGCTGGAAGCACATGCTAAATACCGGCACCACCATCACTTACGAAGCTTGGGACCAAAAATACAAAGCTAATCAGGATTGGAACCACGCGTGGGGTGCCGGACCTGCCAACCTCTTTCCTCGCTACCTCTTGGGCGCTCAACCCTTATCACCGGGTTGGGTCACCGCGCGGATTTCCCCCAAGGTAGCCGACCTTGAGTCAGCGAAAGGAAAAGTTCCCACCCGACTCGGCCCCATCCTGATCGACTGGAGCCAAAAGAACGGTTTCGAACTGAAGCTCGAAGTTCCCGCAGAGATGGTGGCACTCGTTGACCTCCCCCATCTCGAAGGTTCCACGAAAGTATTGCTCAACGGTGAGGAAGTGGCTGCCAAGGTTACGGAGGACCGTTGGGTCTTAGAAGCACCAGTGACAGGCAAGGCGCACCTCGAGGTGAAGTAGTCTTCGCGAACTTTCAATCACCTCTTCGACAACCATGAAAATCATCGCGCTGCTTGCCAGCTTGCTTTCACTTCTGGCGCTCCACGCCGCTCCTCCCAATGTTGTTTTTTTGCTCAGCGACGACCAAGGGTGGGAAGACTACGGCTTTATGGGGCATCCCCATTTACAAACTCCGCACCTTGATGACTTAGCGGGCAAGGGCCTTCTCTACGAACGGGGCTACGTCACCTCACCTCTTTGTCGCCCTTCGCTTGCGAGTATCGTAGCGGGGCAATATCCTCATCAGACTGGTATCCGAGGCAATGATCCTGTCCTTCCAGATGGCACCACCCGCAAGACCGACCACGACGGCTGGGTTCGCTACACCAATCGCATGGACAAAATCATGGAGAAGAAACCCTCCTTCATTCGCCTGCTCCAACAAAACGGATACGCGACCCTCCAAACTGGAAAGTGGTGGGAAGGCAATCCCAAGGACCACGGCTTCACCCACGCCATGACTGTAGGCGACCCCACCAAAGGCGGGCGTCACGGTGACAAGGGTCTTAAAATTGGTCGTGAAACGATGAAGCCTATCCACGACTTCATCGACGAGGCCTCCGCCAAGAACCAACCCTTTTTCATCTGGTATGGGGTCTATCTGCCCCATTCGCCGCACAATGCACCTCAGCGACTCTTCGACAAATACAAGGACCTTGCACCTGACGAACCCACCGCTTGGTATTGGGCCAATGTCGAATGGCTTGACGAAACCTGTGGCACACTCATTGCGGACCTCAAGGCTCGTGGACTCTATGAGAACACCCTCTTCGTCTACACCTGCGACAACGGGTGGGTGCAGGATCCCAAGCGTAAGAACAGGTCCATCCGCTCCAAGCGCGAGGCTGTTGAAGACGGTATTCGCACTCCCATCTTCCTGACTCACGAAGGTCAAATCGAAGCGCGACGCGACTCCACCACGCTGGCCAGTAATATCGATATTGCCTCCACCATTCTCAAGGCCTGCGGCATCAAGGTTCCGTCCTCGATGCGTGGACTTGACCTTCGTCAACCCGAACAACTACAAGAACGTAATCAAGTTTTTGTCGACGTTTACGAACACGATAGCGACATTGACCAATTGGACGACCTGGCCAGCGGTTTGAAGTCTAGGGTTCTTATCAACGGTTGGGACAAGCTCATTGCTTCCCCCAAAGGCAACCGGCTTTACAACCTCCAGACCGATCCCGACGATAGAAATAACCTCGCGGAGAAACATCCTGAGAAAGTGAAAAGACTTTCCCAAGAAATCAAAAACATCCTCCCGTAGCTGCCCATAGTTTCCCGTAGCTGACCTCGCGGAAATCAAACCCTGCCTAGGTGCGTAGGGCTAACTTTGGCTCGCGGTGGCTCGCGGCCGACTACCAATTCAATTGCGAGAGCGATTTAGGTAAGAACTGACCATTCTTTCGAATCACTTTGCCATCGAAGATGACCTCACCCCCGCCATAGTCGGGACGTTGAATATTGACGAGGTCCCAATGCACCTGCGAGCGATTGCCATTATCGGCCTCTTCATAAGCTTGCCCGGGAGTAAAGTGGAAGGAACCCGCGATTTTTTCATCAAAAAGAATGTCGCGCATCGGCTCTTTGATTTCCGGATTGAAGCCCAAAGCAAACTCACCGATATGACGCGCTCCTTTATCGGAATCCAAAATTTTATTGAGCTCGCGAGTCTTCCCCCCCGCTGCGGTTGCTTTCACGATTTTCCCCTTTTCAAACTCGAAGCGAACGCCGTCAAAAGGAATTCCACGATAGATGCTAGGCGCATTGTAGGAGAGCACACCCTCCACCGAATTCTTAACTGGAGCGGTGAAGACTTCACCATCAGGAATGTTATAATTCCCCCCGCAAACGATGGCGGGAATATTTTGAATCGAAAAATTCAAGTCCGTCCCCGGTCCCTGCAAGCAGACCTTATCCGTCTTTTCCATGAGACGCTTGAGCGCATTCATGGCCGGGAGCAGGGATTTGTAATCGAGTAGACAAACTTTGAAGTAAAAATCCTCAAAGGCTTCGGTGCTCATTCCCGCTTGCTGGGCCATCGCCGGATGTGGCCACCGAAGAACGCACCATTTCGTTTTCTTCACACGGTGGTCAATCACCTTGCGCATGAAGCTCATCGCAAGCTCCATCTTGGCAGGTGGGACGTCGCTCTGTTCGGCAATATTATGAGAACCACGAACTGCAATATAAGCATCCACGTCCTTCATTTCCGCCAACAAGTGTTTGGCCGTGACTTGATATTGAGCCTCACTTGCGCCGCGCAGGAGCTCACGGGTGATGCCCGCCGAGTGGAGGCGGACCAGAGGCTCGGCACCTCGGCGACGGGCCTCCCTGATGAGTTCCACCGCAAACGCTTCCGGGATGTCATAAAGGTCAAGCAAGACCTTTTCCCCCTTCTTCAGCTGGGTCGAATAAGAAGTGAGCTGACGGGCAAGTTGAGAAACACGGGGGTCTTTCACTCGCGTTCCCTCCATTCCTCAAAGCTGCGAGCGCCATCAATGCTGTCTTGTGGCAAGGGGGCATTGGCATCCAAGGCCTGCGCCACTTGCGACTCATCAAAGGCACCTCCACCAGCCTGATGCTCATGAACAGGAGCACAAGAGAGGAGGCAAAAAGCGGCTGCGAGTACGGATAAGGTGAGCTTCACCGAACAGTAATGCCCTTTTCTGCTCTCTCTTTCAAGCGCAAGAAGAGCTATGACAAGCTCTCAATCTTCTTCCCAACTAAAAACGCCCTGAACTGCGCAAATCCAAAAACTGGTTCGCCAACGCAATAGGAAAAGAATCTAAGGACTCGTGCACAGCGCTAAATCCGCGCCCTCGAGCCTCGGACACGAGTTTTTCAATGTCTTCCTCATAAGCAAGTGCGCCTAGATAGCAGTTGGCATCCTTCACAGTTTGCATCTCTTCTTGCAATGCCTTCTCGACCGCAGTTTCCCGCACCGAAGCCAAGAGAACCAAATGCTGCTTCGTTAAAAGTTGCAAGGCACCCAAAGACCCAAATTGGTCCTCTGTTCGCAAATTTGTCAAAACTACGACCAGGCACCGTTTGCTCTGAGTCCGCAGCACTCGGGCCACTAACTCGGCATAGTCCCCATAATCGCGCGTGGGTTGGTAGTCGTAAAGATGGTCCAAGACTCGGGCCATGCCATGCTTTCCTTTAACGGGACTGAGATAACGGACTTCACCCCCAAAGGACATCACCCCCACCTTGTCGCCTTGCCCCAAGGCAATGTAGGAAAGAAGGATGGCGGCGTTGAGCAAGTGATCGAGAATCGGCAAGTCTCCATCAATGGCTCGAGTACGGATACTACAGTCAGGGACAAGCAGGATGGTCTGGTCCCGCTCCTCCTGATATTCGCGCGTGATCAAGCGATTGAAACGTGAAGTCGCCTTCCAGTCCACTTGAGAAAGCCCATCTCCTTCCTGATAGTCGCGCAACTGGTGAAACTCCTTACTCATCCCCCGGTTTTTCGGCTTCACAATTCCCATCAATTCCGCCCGATCCGCAGTCGCGAGCAAACCATAGTTCAACGCGGGCACGTAGTTGGGATAAACCTTCGCCACTTCGCCCTCCCCCACCCGGCGCTTTTGCCACCAGAGTCCGAGTAAAGTTCGCACCTCTAAATAACCAGCTGATAAATCTAAATTACCCCGTTGGAGGAAGGTCACCCGATAGCTTGCAGAAAGATGCTGACCGGCTTTTAACTTTGGGACCTCGAATGGCAGATTCTCGTAGGCACATTCTTCCGGCAAGCCCTCAAAGAACCGCAATCGCAGAGGAAGCCTTCCTCGGTTCTGCAAGACAAACCGCACCTCGGTATTCTGTTTGAGAGCAAATCGGGACGGCATTTCTCTGCTAAAAACGACAGGACCCAGCAAGAACATCAGGACGGCATCCACCAGCACCAGAAAAGCGACCCCGGCAGTCACCAGTAAAAAGAGGGACTCCCAACCACCAGTAAACGCGAGCACCACAGCCATCGCTAACAAAACGGCGGACAAAATAACGAGCTGGGCGGAGGGACGCATAGTCTACTGCCGCGGAGCTTCTACTGAATTCACGATTGCAGCCACTGTCTCATCGACAGTTTGACCAGAGATTGCCACCTCCGGGGTCAGCCGCACCCGATGCCGGAGAACTTGCATTGCGCATCCTTTGACGTCGTCCGGGACCACGTAATCACGCTCCCGTAACATCGCAAAACCTTTCGCCGCTTGCACCATTGAGATGCTGGCCCGTGGGCTAGCGCCATAGGAGGTCATCTGCGAGGTTCTCGTCGCTTGCACGAGCTCCACTGCGTAGCGAATCACTGCTGGGGAAATGGTCACTTTCTCCAATGACTCGCGCAATTGCTCAATATCATCCGGTGTGCAAACCGACTCGATTTGCTCTGGCTGCAATGACTCCATTCCCGACTTCGTGGCCCGGCTTGCGATGAGAACTTCATCCTCAAAACCGGGCTCGGAAACAATCACCTTCATCATAAACCGATCCAGCTGAGCCTCCGGCAAAGGATAGGTGCCGTCCTGTTCCACTGGATTTTGTGTCGCCAGTACCATGAACGGTTTCGGCAGCGGATAAGAGACCCCGTCAATGGTGGCTTGACGCTCTTGCATCACTTCCAATAAGGCCGACTGAGTCTTTGCAGGTGCTCGGTTGATTTCATCAGCCAGCAAGAGATGAGTGAAGACCGGACCCTCTTTCACTTCGAAAGCCTGTTTCGTCATATCGTAGACGCTATGTCCGGTGACATCTGATGGCATCAGATCGGGCGTAAACTGAATGCGCTTGAAAAGCCCCTGAAATGTTTCTGCCAGCGACAAGACTAAGTGCGTTTTTCCCAATCCCGGATGACCCTCGATTAGGATATGTCCCGAGCTCACAAACGCCACCAAAACACTATCTACCAATGCCTCTTGGCCGACGAAAACCCGCTCGATTTGTGCCCGGATACGGGTTAAGATAGTCGTATTGGCAGGAGCAGAAACAGGTTCTCCGGAAGAAACAGGAGGAGCAATCTCTTCAGCCGAAGATTCAGTCAAAGGAGGCGGTTGAAGTTGTTCGTCATCAGTATTCATAATCGTTTTTCAAGATTCTTGAGAGTTTGCAGGGTGCCCAAGAGCGTCTTGGGCTGGGGCTCAGCAGTCAGAGCTTCCGATTCTGTCGCGTTCAAAATCTCCTGTTTACTGGCAGCCGCCAATAGCTCCTCTTCGCTGGCATTGATTGGCAGATTGGTGGCGCGTGCTAGCTTACGAAGGAGCCGTACCTTCAGCCGGACCACCACCAAACCCTCCGCTTTGTGCTTCAGGAAAAAGGAGCCACTGGCCTCTAAATGTTCATCCAATCTCGCGGAAGGATTCGTTCCCCGCACAAACTTGGGGCCAAAACCTCGTGCCGCCCACCACACCAGCAACGCCAGCGTAACCAAAAGTAAGAGAACCGCCTGAGGTGCTCGCTGCCAGAGCAACTTGAAGAAGGAGAGTCGCGTTGAATGGATGAACCAGACTTGCTCTTCCGCTCCGAAGCTCAATAAGTCCCACAGCAGTTTCGCATGCTCCGCCTTACCAAGATGCTTATTATCGAACAACTGGGCCGAACCTAAAACGGTAAGAGTCCCTTCTCCGTAGTCATAACAATGAAAAGCGCGAGCGTCTTCCTTCTTACTACCTGACTCTATCAACAGATAGGGCGAGAAAAAATCAGTCTCATAGGGCTCTTCATCGTCCTCATGATAGGACAACGATGTAATCTTTCCATTCAGGCCATTTTCGTCCTCTTTCGCCTCTACCTTTGTCACTTCCATCTCGAAGAACTCCAAAAAAGATTGAAAAGGCAGCTCGGACTCGCCGCCACCCGACCACCTCATCGCGAGACGATTTTTGAGTGTTAGATAAACAATAAGATTCCCCCCCTCCAGAATCCAATCCTCCATTTCCTGCAACTGCCCGTCACTTTGGAGGGCTTCCGCAGGCAACACCAAGGTCGTTCCGGGCGGCGGCGGCAGGGACGGTGCCCCCGCATAGCTAGAGGCTTGGAGACCCATGTTCTGAGCCATCCTCTCGGCGGCTAAGAGATGATTGACTTTAGCCAGTCCCTTGAACCCCACCTCACGCTCCCGCTCCTCATACTCGCCACAGCCGGAGAGAAGAAAGATCAGCAAGAAAAACATGGGTGCCGCTCGCTTCATCTGCCTCTCCTTCCAAAAGGCCAAGTGGTGCACAATCTCTCGAAGGCTTCAGCCTCCACTAGCTCGTTCGAGTAGGCCGCCTTCATCCACTGACTAGATAGGAGCTGGAAGTAGCCAGCCAAAATCTTGGGGGCGGCAGCCTCCACTTGAGTCAAGCATTCCGATTCCGTGTCCGAACTTTCAATGCCAACCTCTTGCTCGGTGATGAGATCACTCAAAGCACCACGATACAGCAAGGACATCGCTAAGCGATGTTCACCCTGGCTCCAGAGATGACGAGCTTTGCCTAACAAATCGTCGGGCAGCGACTCGGGAGTGACCTCCATGCCCATGATGACCCGAGGCGGCGGTCGCTTGAACTTCTTCTGACGCTCACTCGCGAGGGGTGAACGATTCCGGAACAAATTCACCATCAGCACGACAAGAACCAAAGCCAGAAGAGCCAGAGCCATGTAAGCTAGGAGCTGAAAAACGCCATTGAAAGCACCGCCCGAACCGGAGGAGGTCCTCGCCCCGTTGGAGCCGCTCCCATTCCTACCCTCTCGGTCTTTCAACCACTGGCGCCAACGCTCCATCCAGCTCCCTTCATTCGGGACCCACTCTTTGTATTTCTCAACATGATTCGTGAAGTCCTCGTGCTGAAGAACTCGTTCGACCACCAGCTGTGGATCGAGCTCTTGCGCCAAAAGCTCGCTACCTCCAGTCAAAAGAGCGAGACCCATCGTCAGGAAAAGTGCCAAAGACTGCTTTGAACCGACAAACTGGAAGTTCGGCTTTTGCTCCTGATTCAAAGAGGGGTCTGACGAGGGAGGCTCAACGCTTGCCGGACTCTGCAATCGTGTTTTGGCTACCCGAGAGGCTAATTCACGGAATCGCAACTCGATATCCCAACCTTCTTGGCTGGTCCGACTGTTCAGGTAGAGGGAAAAACCATGAGCGAGGTAAAATGGCTCTAACAGGAAGACCAAAAGACCATAAGAAAGCCCAAAGAACAGCATCAAAACGGTCTGCCCCACGCCTCCTTGACCAAACCAAAGCACCATCCCATCCCACTCAGGTCCCTGACCTTGTGGCATGAACAGCTGACTAAGAAACAACAAACTCAACAGACCAATCAACTCGAGAACAAGACCACCCAGAGTGACCAGCACGGCCTCTCCGCCATGCATCCGTAAGAGAACCCCGATACGTTGTGACCTCGCCGCGCCTGCGAGATTTTCCAAATCCGAAATCGCCATCGTCATCGAACGTGAAGGCGCAAAGCGACGCCAAGTCAGCAAGCCGATAGTGCCGCGAAAAAGCAGCCGTCGCCACTCCCGCCAAGTCTCCTTCACTGTCACCTGCTGCCCGAAAATTCTCCGGCTGAGATAGAATAAATAAAAGCGATCCAAGAGAGGCTTCAGCCACCAAATCAAAACGGGCAACAAGAGCGGCAGCTTCCAGCAACAAAGAGCCAAGACCAAGAAGACAGGCATGAAAGCCATGAAACCAATCCGGAAGAGATCGCGAAAATAGCGCTTACTCAGAGCTGTCCCTAAGTCCACCGCCTCCCAGCCCTTGCGAGGACGCAGCACGATGGTCAAATCACGGACGTTCATACCACTCCTTTCTTCCGGAGATGAGGTAGACTGCGGTCAAGAGCCAGAAGAAGGCGCCCACTGCAAATTTGAGCGTGGGCGGATTAGGATGAGCTGACCAAAAACCTTCAATAAAGGCGGCAAAGAAGGTCAACACGGCGGCACCGACAAGCAAGACAAGTGCCTCCCGGGCATTCTTCACCAAGGCCGCCATTCGCGTCAGCTGTCCCGGTCTCACCAAACCCCAACCCAAGCGCAGGCCAGCCATCGTCGAGATGTGCAGACCGACCAACTCAAAGGCCGAGTGCCCCGCAACAAAGGTCCAAAACTTCATGGGGTCACCAGTAGCCTGCACATAACCAGCCGCTGCACCAATCATAAGGCCATTGAAAATCGTGAAAAAGAGAGTTCCGATGCCATAAAATATCCCACCCGCAAAAATGCGAAAATCGATGCTGACATTATTCTGGATATAGAACGCAAACATCATGAAGTCGCTGCCGTAGCTTTCCCGTCCATGCTTGAGGGCATCCCCATCCTTGCCATACATGGCATCCATACTTTGCATCCCCTCAGGGCCCAAAATAGCCTGAATCCAGATCAGTCCCCATTGCCCTGAAAAAGCCAAAAGAAAAAACGGCAACCAAAACAACACCACACTGATCCAGAACAACCCCAAGTTATGCTTGAAGGCTCCCGGGAACGTGCGCGTCAAAAAACGGACCGGCTGCATCCGCTTTCGACTGCGATGGAGATGTCGAAAAACCCCCATCACGAGAGCATTCAATCGGTTAGAAAGCGCTAGACCGTAGAGACGTTCGCCCGCCACCCCTAAGTCCTGACAGACCTTGCGAAAATGAGCCGGGAGTTCCCTCGCTTCTTGCGGCGTCAGTTGGCCTTTGCCATCCAGACGGGCGATCTGCTGCTCGCTTTCCTGCCAGCGAGCCTCATTCATTTTCTGGAACTGTTTGCGCGAAATCATTTTTCGTTTTGGGACAACCAACGCGCTACCCCGAGTGCGAAGCTGACGGTGGAAGGTGATTGTCGCGCGGCCTCAAGGCCTGCTAAGGGAGCGGTCACTTCACTTTGCCGGGCTGCACTCAACTGCGGGCTGCGGTCAGCGAAACCGATGAAGGCCAACTGTTCCTCTCTTTGCAAAAGCAAACCCGGGCGCACCGGAGGCGCAGGAATGGAAGCAATCTCAGGAACGATAGGAGGATTCCGATAGACGACCAAAGTGTCTGCCACAAGGTCACCGAGACGTTGAGAATGACGAGACGCTAAAATCGACACGATCGCCACCGTTCCCAAACCTGGCAGCAAGTCGATCCAGAATAAGAGACAACGCAAGAAGCCGGAAGCAAAACCAACAGGAGCGCCCGAACGCCTGACCACTCTCAGCTTCATTGCCATCTTACCCGGGGTCGCTGAAAACTTGCTCGCCTCGAAGAGCGGGTCGTAAAACCAAATCATCATGAACGTGGTCAGGAGCGCAAACCCTTCCCCACCCTCACCACCGACGACCAGCCCCATCATGGAAAAAATAAGAAGGGCTGCGAAGTAGATCGCGGTCCAGATGGTGGCATCGATCGCCCGCGCCAACAGACGCGGGAAGAGCCCTGCGGGACACAAATGGATATGCACCCCCTCTGCGAGCTCAATCTCGCGTCGGTTATCTAGTTTCGCAGCCTTGGTCATGCTCCCGCCGCCAGAGATTCGACTATTCCGTCGAGTCTATCAAGAACCGACCGCGTGCCACTGCTCGTGGCGGGCTTGCCTTGAAGGCCAACGACCTTGCGAGAACTGAGCCTCTACAAGGTCACTTGGGAGCAACTCGGGGCGACTTACTCAGTCTCGGGTTCATCTTCCTCCTCCATCTCGCCACCGTGGCTAAGGATGAACTGGAGGTCGTCGATACCGAGATTACTCGCAAAACCTTCGTCACCGAGGACGTTGGTAACCAGGGCAGTCTTCTGATGTTGAAGAACCCGGATTTTTTCCTCAACGGAATCACGAGTGAGCAAACGATAGGCGATCACTTTGTTCTTCTGGCCGATACGGTGAGTCCGGTCGATGGCTTGGTTTTCCACCGCCGGGTTCCACCAGGGATCGTAAAGAATGACGTAGGATGCCGAGGTCAAGTTGAGCCCAGCACCTCCAGCTTTCAGCGAAAGCAGGAAGACTGCAGGATCCTTGGTGGTCTGGAACTTCTCAATCTCTCCACGACGATCTTTCGTCTGTCCGGTCAAGTAATTGAAAGGCCGACTATCGACCTCGAGCTGGGCCTTGATGATCTCTAACATCGAGACGAACTGAGAGAAGACGAGTACCTTGTGCCCCTCGTCGCGCAACTGATCCAAGAGATAATACAAAGACGTGAGCTTAGAACTCTCCTCCTTGAGATACTTCGGATCAATCAAACCAGGGTGACAACAAATCTGACGCAGACGCATCAGTCCTTGGAGAATGGCGAAGGAATTTTTCTTCACCGCTTCGTCGGAATCTAAACCAAGCAACGCCTTTTGGATACGCTTGAGCTCGGCCTTATACATCTCCATCTGGATGCCCTCCATCTTGGAGTAAACCTCTTCCTCGGTCCGGGGCGGCAAGTCTTTCGCTACCTGGAGCTTGGTCCGGCGCAAGAGGAAGGGACGCAGGCGCGCGGCAAGACGATTTTGCGAAAGCGGATCCTTGCGCTTATCGAAACGCTTCTTGAAGTAGGCACGACTACCCAGCACTCCGGGCATCGCGAAGGCCATCAAAGACCACATGTCCATGAGACGGTTCTCAATCGGTGTTCCGGTCAATACGAGGCGGTTTTCGGCCTCCAACTCGCGGGCACCTTTGGCCGCCTTGGAATCGGGGTTCTTAATCTGCTGTCCCTCGTCGAGAATGACCACATTCCAACGCACTGTCTTGAGTTCATCAGCACAAACACGCAGTTGGGCGTAGTTGAGAACGAGAACATCGACGTTCTTTTTGATGTTCTCTTCGTCAAACTCATCACGGCTTCGTAATACTTGGACGTTGAGCTGCTTGGCGAACTTCGTGGTCTCCATGGCCCAAACATCGAGGACGGACTTGGGACAAACCACAAGTGCGGGGGTCTTCTTCTTGGCCTTGATGGAGGCCTCCCTCAACCAGAGAATATAAGCGATACTCTGGACCGTTTTTCCAAGGCCCATATCGTCTGCCAAAATCCCGCCAAACCCGTTGGTGGCGAGATAGGCCAGGAACTTAAAGCCTTCCGCCTGATAAGGACGCAATTCGGCATCAAGCGAGTCGGGGACCTCGGCCTTGGAATCTAACTGAATATCCTTTGCGCGATCCTTGATGCGCTTCCAGGCCTTGGGATCGAAGACCTCGGCAGCCTTGGGATCGGCGAGCTGCATGGCATGCATGCGGTGGGTCTCTCCGGAGAGGTCGAAAGGATCGAGGCCGAGACGAGTGACCGCGTCACGCTGGTCGTCATCGAGTTTAATCTCTAGGCGCATCCAAGTCCCATCATCCATGCGCACATAACCACCCCGTGCAGCTACCAGCTGGCGGATTTGTGCTTTGGAGAGGTTCACTCCTTCGACGTCGATCACCACCCGAAGGTCGAACCAGTCGATCTCTTGGTTGATGACCTCAAAACGGATGGCGGCTGAAACCGGGTCGGCAAGAATCGTCTTGAGCTTGCCGTCCATGACCACATCGACGAAGTCGGGCATCTTCTCAGCCCACTCCGCGAACTTCTCGGGAAATTGCTTGGTGACCCGCGATTTGAACTCGCCCAACTTTTCATCAAAAGTGAGACCCATCTCAGCGAGAAGGTCCGGCACGGGATAGAGTTTCTCACGCGCAAAGCGAAGGAGCTGATTCCCCTTTACTGGCTTTTGCTCGATGACATCCCAACCACCGCGAATGAGCTTCTCGGTGCGCCGCTCTTTCTTTTCCAAGGCGGTGACATCCATCACGAGGTGCTCGGTTTCGGCTGCGGTGAGGCCTTGCTCGATGCGCATCTGGAAGCGCGGATAGAGGTCGAGGTCGACAACGCGACGCTTCATCGACTTCGGCAAAGTGGCTCCGATTTTTCGCAAAAACTCAACGCCCTCAAGGGAATCAATCACGCCGAAAGGAATCTCGTAACGAGGCATCACCTCGGTGTCATCGAGCCAACGAGGCGGCCCCGGGAAAACGGTTTCGTCGGACTGGTAAAGCTCTTCGCGACCTGGCAACAGACGCACCGAGTGCGAAACGGGCTCGCCAGCCTTGGTGACCAATTGGAGCGCAAACACCTCCTTGGTGCCTATGATATCCTCGCACTGCCATTTCAACGAATCCTTTACGACCTTGAAGTGCTTTTCGTCCAAGTTGACGAGATAGCCCTTCAAGGCGTCCTGTCGGAAGAGGCGGTTCATAATTGAGCAAGCCTCCTCATCGTCGAGGTCGAGCTTGGCATCATTAGTCCGATCCAAGTAGGACACGAACTCTTCCCAGAGAATCTGGCTGGAGGCATCCATGCGCAATGCGGAGTCGAGATAGAGTGAGCGGAGGCGTTCGACCTCAGGCTTCTCCGCAACTGGATACCATTCTTTGAATTCCTTCCCTGCCATCTCGCGAGCTTGCAGGCGGGCCTCGTTCATGGTGGCGACAATGCGCAACTCCACAACCACTGGCTGCTCCTGCGGGGGACGCTCATTGACGCTTTCGATACGCTCGTACCAAGCAGCAATCTCGCGCTCCTGCTCCCACTCGCTCATCTTCTTCTGCACTTCGGCCAAATCGGTGATGCAGTTCATGAACTCCGGATACGGGAGCTTCTTCTTATAAAAGGCGTAGGCGATGTAGTTCCAAAATTCGAGAATATCTCCCGGAGGAACGGGCCAGAGTTCAAGGGGCTCGTAGCTCTGGATCTCCCACCGTGGGCTGAGACGAACCATGTCATGATCATGCATCTCGCCCTCGATCGCATAGCGGCGATAGCGCTTTTCTACCTTGGAGACAAAGTCGGCCTCCTTGTCGTCCAACTCGCGATCCAGCTTTTCCTCGATGAGGTCCAGGACCGGTGCGTCATCGAACTCGTTAGGCGACTCCGGCAAATCTTCTCCCCGCTGAAGACGCTCCAACATGGTGGCGTACTGAGCTGCGCCAGACGCTTTTTCGTCTTCAGCGGTGCAGCTTCCAAACCAGCGATTTCCCTGCAAACGCAAGGTCGTGCGGTGGGTATTGCCCTTTTCTTCCACCCGACCCTGGATGAAAAGGTGGTTTCCGAAGATTTGGGAAACTCCCCCTTCCTGTTGCAGCTTTTCGCCGCGTTTTTGCACCGCTTCAGGAAAGCTATTAAGAAAGTTAAGGGTCGCCCGATCAGGGTTCAAAGAGGACATCAAGGATTCCGACATAATAGAGAACTGTGACTCCCGCCCGGTGAGGGGGCGAGGGGTGCGGAGCCTATCATTGGAATCCGAAAAAAGGCAAGACATTGAAGGACGGGAATTGCACGAAGTGCCCTTCTCACTTCAAGGAAGAGATTTTCGCAGAAAAGTCCGTCTCAAAAAGCATTCCGAATCAGGGTCACGTCGGGTCGTTCACCCTCGATGAGAATGACCTCGATGACATCGTATCGACACGGAATCTCCTTCCGCCCTAGCAGCCGACGCCACTCGCGGGCTCCCCGCTCGATTAATTCCTGCTTGGCATGATCCACCGCATCGACCGGACGTCCACCACCGCGCTTGGTTCGAGTTTTGACTTCTACGAAAATCAACTCGCGGCCCTCGCGAGCGATAATATCGACTTCGCCACCCTTCGGAGCGCGGAAATTACGAAAGAGCACCTTCCATCCCGAGGCCCACAACCACTCGCGCGCCATCTTCTCACCCAAGTCCCCGATCGCCTGCGTCGAAATTCTTTCCTCACCCCTCCCCAAGGACACGCGCCGCCTCAACAACGGGCGCAAACGAGCGACGATGCAGCGGACAGGGGCCATGGGCACGGAGAGCTTCAAGGTGAACCTTGGTGCCATAGCCCTTGTGCCGCGCAAAGCCATATTCGGGATATTTCGCATCCCACTCCTTCATCAATCGGTCTCTCATAACCTTGGCAATGACACTGGCAGCGGCGATGGAAAGGCTCTTGGCATCACCCTTGACGATCCCCTCCGAAGGCAAAGGGAAATCCTTCACCGGGCGCCCATCGATGAGCGCGTAATCAGCTTCCGCAAGCTTGCCGATCGCTCGAGCCATGGCTGCATGAGTTGCTTGCAAAATATTAATCTCGTCAATCTCCTCTGCTTCCGCAAAGGAATGCCCCCACCGCACTTCTGAGCTATCCGAAATTTGTGTAAAAATGCTTTCCTGTGCCTTCTCAGTCAGCTTTTTAGAATCATTAAGCCCTTCCAAGCGAAAGCCAGCAGGCAAAATCACCGCCGCCGCCGAAACTGGCCCCGCCAACGGCCCACGTCCCGCCTCATCAATGCCCGCTACGAAGCGGAATCCGCGCTGTCGGGCTGCAATTTCAAAAGAATCATCAGGCATCGTTTCTCGCCAAACCCTAGAGCTTCATCGGGACTCTCTCCAACTTAAAAAGGACTCTCATCTCCCGCTCCACTCCGAGTCTGGCAACAATCTCGCAAGCCTCGCCATCTCGCCCGGATTCAACTGTTCGGCATTCGCCAAAGTCCCTCGAATCATGCCCCCGTTTTACCAGACTTCCGCATTGCCCGAACGGACTCCATCCCTTACACGCAGCGCCAGAATATCATGTCCACCATCATCTACACCAAGACCGACGAAGCACCCGCGCTCGCCACCTATTCTTTCCTTCCCATCGTGCGACGGTTCACTCAGTCGTCCGGCGTCAACGTTGAGCTGCGCGACATCTCGCTGGCTGCCCGCGTCCTCGCCGTCTTCCCCGATTTTCTCAACGAAAGTCAACGGGTGCCCGATGAGCTCGCCAATCTCGGAGCCTTGGCCAAAACCCCCGAAGCCAACATCATCAAGCTTCCTAACATCTCGGCCTCCATCCCCCAGCTAAAAGCCTGCATCAATGAGCTGCAGCAACAGGGTTATTCCCTCCCCGACTATCCCGACGAGCCTACCAACGATTCGGAGGAAGACATCAAGAGCCGCTACGACAAAGTGAAAGGCTCCGCCGTCAATCCCGTGCTCCGCGAGGGCAACTCCGACCGCCGCGCTCCCAAGGCCGTGAAAGAGTTCGCCAAAGCCAACCCTCACCGCATGGGCGAGTGGTCCCCAGACTCTCTCACCAACGTCGCCACCATGGGCAAAAACGACTTCCGCAGCAACGAGCAATCGGTCACCTGTTGCGAAAATGGAGCGACGATCCAAATCAAGCACACCGCCACCGATGGCACCGAGACCATCCTCAAGGACGGCCTCGAACTCCTCCCCCACGAAATCTTGGATGCCACCTTCATGAGCAAAAAAGCACTGGTCGCTTTTCTTGCCGAACAAGTTCAAACAGCTAAAGAAAAAGGCATTCTCTTTTCCCTGCACATGAAGGCCACCATGATGAAGGTCTCCGACCCTATCATCTTTGGACACGGGGTTCGGGTCTTCTTCCGCGACCTCCTCACCAAGCACGGCGACCTCATCGACCAACTCGGCGTCGACTTTAATAACGGCCTCGGCGACCTCACCGCCAAGCTCAATGACGGAGCGACCACCCAGCTCGCCGCCGACCTTGAGACGATCCTCGCCGCTGGCCCCGACCTCGCCATGGTCGACTCCGATAGAGGCATCACTGGGCTCCACGTCCCCTCCGACATCATCATCGACGCCTCCATGCCCGCTATGATTCGCGACTCCGGCAAGATGTGGGACAAGGACGGTCAGCGCCAAGACTGTCTCGCCGTCATCCCCGACTCCTGCTATGCCGGGGTCTATCAGGCTACCATTGATTTCTGTCGCGAGAACGGCGCCTTCGACCCCACCACCATGGGCACCGTCCCCAACGTCGGCCTCATGGCGCAGAAGGCGGAAGAATATGGCTCCCACGACAAGACTTTCGAAATCCCCGCCGACGGCAAAGTCGAAGTCATAGCCTCAAGGAGCACAGGCGTCTCGCCTGTGAACCACGCGAGTTCCGACACCACCAACTTACCCTCCCAAACGTCAGAAGACCGCACCCTCATGACCTTCGACGTCGAAGCCGGAGACATCTGGCGCGCTTGCCAAACCAAAGACGCCCCCATCCGCGATTGGGTCAAACTCGCCGTCAGCCGCGCCCGCGCCACCGGTTCTCCAGCCATCTTCTGGCTCGACGAAACCCGCGCCCACGATGCCGAAATCATCAAGAAGGTGAACGAGGAACTCCCCAAGCACGACACCAATGGCCTCGACATCCAAATCATGGCCCCCACCGCCGCCACCGAGTTCACCCTCAAGCGCCTCAAGGCTGGCCAAGACACCATCAGCGTCACCGGAAACGTCCTGCGCGACTACCTCACCGACCTCTTCCCCATCCTCGAGGTCGGCACCTCCGCCAAGATGCTCTCCATTGTCCCCCTCATGAACGGCGGCGGCCTCTTCGAAACCGGAGCTGGCGGCAGCGCTCCCAAGCACGTGCAACAATTCTTAGCAGAGAACTACCTCCGCTGGGACAGCCTTGGCGAGTTCCTCGCCCTCGCCGTCAGCCTCGACCACCTCGGCGAAACCACGAACAACCCCAAGGCCAAAATCCTCGGCAAGACCCTCGACGACGCCACCACCCAGTATCTCCTCACCAACAAGTCCCCCGCACGCAAAGTCGGCGGCATCGATAACCGCGGCAGCCACTTCTACCTCGCCCTCTACTGGGCCCAAGCCCTCGCCGCCCAAACCGACGACGCCGCACTAGCCGAAGAGTTCAAACCCCTCGCCGAGTCCCTCACCACCAACGAGGAAAAAATCGCCCAAGAACTCATCAACGCCCAAGGCGAACCCACCGACATCGACGGCTACTACCAACCCGACGAAACCAAAGTCAGTGCCGCCATGAAGCCCAGCCAGACCCTCGCAAACGCCATCGGCCAATAAACGGTCAGTCACTGGGAGCGCTGGTCTTTGACCGGCACCACTGCCCGATCAAAACATAGGACGACGACTCCTCTCCACTTCTCAAGCAGATTGAGAATACCGCATCTAATGGCTCTAGCAGCTGGAGCCGAATGCTCGTGGAAGAGCAAACGCAAACTTATCCTTGTCGGTTCAAGATGGACTGACCTGTGGGGCCGGTCACAGACCAGCGCTCCCAGTTCGATACTCCAACCAATTCGGCAGTGACTAAAGCTAAATGCTCGCTGAACAACAATTGCAGTCTTGTCGAGGTCGGTTCAGGAAGGACATACTGGTAGGGTCGGTCGCAGACCAGCGCTCCCAGTGATGAAAAAGAAAGGATGGCACTCTCGTGGATATCTCCCTCACTTCGATGGCACCGCCACTATTCAAGCTTTGACCTTTCGCCTCGCCGACTCGCTTCCCCAATCGGTTCTCGAAAGATGGCGCACTCAACTGAGCGAGCTAGATAAAACCGAAGCTCGCATTCAACTCTCTCGCAAAATCTCCCACTACGAAGACGCGGGACACGGAGCTTGTCTCCTCGCGAATCCAGCTAACGCTGAAATCGTGCAAGGCGCTCTTCTCCACTTCGATGGCGAGCGCTACCGCCTCCTTGAATGGGTTATCATGCCCAATCATGTCCACGCCCTCATCAAGACCGAAAACGAACCTCTCCCTCGCATAGTCAAAAGTTGGAAAACCTTCACCGCCCGTCAAATCAATCTCGCGAACCAGTCCTCCGGTTCCATCTGGGAACGCGAATACCACGATCGCTATATCCGCGATCTGGACCATTACAACAATGCCGTCGCTTATATCCGCAACAACCCCGTCAAAGCCAAACTCTGTGCGACCCCCGAGGACTGGTCCCACTCCAGCGCCTTCGTAAAAACATAGTCCCCACTGGGAGCGCTGGTCTGCGACCGGCCCCACTGCCCATTCAAAACGTAAAGTGGCGGTTCTCCTTCGCTTTCCAAGCAGTCTGAAATTTACGCTGCCTAACAGAAAGCTCGCTGAAGAACGATTGCGCTCTTGTCGTGGTCAGTTCGGGATGGACATACTGGCGGGGCCGGTCAAAACGCAAAGTGACGGTTCTCCTTCGCTTTCCAAGCAGTTTGAAATTTACGCTGCCTAACAGAAAGCTCACTGAAGAACGATTGCGCTCTTGTCGTGGTCGGTTCGGGATGGACATACTGGCGGGGCCGGTCGCAGACCGGCGCTCCCAGTGATGAAGAAGAAAGGATGGCACTCGCGTGGGTATTTGCCTCACTTTGATGGCAATGGCACCATTCAGGCTTTGACCTTTCGGCTAGCGGACTCTCTGCCGCAATCTGTTCTCGAGAAATGGCGCACCCAACTCCGTGACTTTGATGAAGCCGAAGCCCGCATCAAACTTTCTCGCAAGATCGCCCACTATGAAGACGCTGGCCATGGCGCTTGTCTCCTCGCTGATCCAACCAATGCCAAAATCGTGCAGGACGCGCTTCTCTACTTTGATGGCGAACGCTACCGCCTCCTTGAGTGGGTTATCATGCCCAATCATGTCCATACTCTTATCAAAACGGACACCGAACCGCTTTCCCACATCGTTAAGAGTTGGAAGACTTTTACTGCCCGGCAAATCAATCTCGCAAACCAATCCACTGGTTCGGTTTGGGAACGTGAATATCACGACCGTTACATCCGCGACTTTGAGCATTATGATAATGCTGTGGCTTACATTCGGAGCAATCCGGTCAAAGCCAAACTGTGTGCGGCACCGAAAGACTGGCCCTACTCTAGTGCCGCCGTGAAGGGTTAGCCCCCTACTGGGAGCGCTGGTCTGCGACCGGCCCCACTGCCCGTTCAAAACACAAAGTGACGCTTCTCCTTCGCTTTCCAAGCAGTCTGAAATTTACGCTGCCTAACAGAAAGCTCGCTGAAGAACGATTGCGCTCTTGTCGTGGTCAGTTCGGGATGGACATGCTGGCGGGGCTGTTCGCAGACCGACGCTCCCGGTGAGCTTAATTTGAGGAGTAGTAAGACCCGGTGTAACCGGGGGCGTCGGTGTCGATGCGAGCTACACCTTTTGCCTTCGGTCCCTTCTTACCTTCTTGCGAGACTTTCACCTCTCCGGATTCAATGAGCTTCTGCACGGCGGGGCGCTCGGCGGCTTTCCAGTTGATCTGGCCTGACTTTCCTGGCCCAAGGAACAGCTTCTTTCCGGCAGGAAGAGGAACCTGAAGAGGCTTTTTGGTGAGGTTGGTGATTTCCATGCGACGGCAGAGATACGACGGCAAGATTGGCACAAGGTCAAGGTCGGCTCTTTCCCTCCGAGTTGCAGAGGTCGGTAGGGACCATTTGATAAATGGTCCGCGATGGTTTGGAGGCGTGCGGAGAATTGTTGGTGTTCCTCCGCCATTCGCTATTCAATGTCTATTCTCTTGTTCGCGGTCGTTTTATCAAAACGACCCTACCAGCTCGGTCTAGAAATCTCCATTCTGGTCTCCAGTGTATCCATCATCACCATCCCAGTTCTC
>CAZGXV010000038.1:25441-31529 GCA_964529725.1 uncultured Roseibacillus sp. | reverse complement strand
AGCTTCGTCATCGCCCATCGGCTTTCGACAATTCAAGATGCCGACATCATCTGTGTCCTCGTTGCGGGACAGATCGTTGAGCAGGGAACCCACCTCGAGCTTCTCGCCAAAGGCGGCGTCTATGCGGACTTGCAAGGCTAAGCCGTGGTGGGCAGTTGTGATTTCTGCCGCTGCTTTCAGGCAACGAATCACCGACCCTTACCACAAGCTCTAACCGCGTCGCTTCTGTACTGCGGTGGCAAGGGTAGCGAGCACCTCTTCCGTGCTTTCCCAGCTGATGCAGGCATCGGTGACCGACTGGCCATGGGTGAGTTTCGCTAGGTCGCCATCGCCCAAGCCTTGGTTACCCTCCACGAGATTGGACTCAATCATCACGGAGCTAATGGCGGTGGATCCTGCGGAGATTTGGTCAGCCAAAGCTTTCACGACCACGGGTTGATTTTTAAAGTCTTTGCGCGAGTTGCCATGCGAGCAATCCACCATGAGGTAGGGTGGGAGACCCTTTTCATTGAGCACGGTGACGGTCTCCGCAATACTATCAGCATCGTAGTTGGGTCCGTTCGAACCGCCGCGAAGGATAATGTGGCAGCTATCGTTACCCGTGGTCGAGACAATGGCGGAGACTCCCTGCTTGGTGACGGAGAGAAAGTGGTGCGAACCAGCCGAAGCACCAATAGCATCAAGGGCCAATTGGACAGAACCTCCCGTTCCGTTCTTAAAGCCTACTGGCATAGAGAGCCCGGAGGCTAGCTCGCGATGAATTTGGCTCTCCGTGGTTCGGGCACCAATGGCACCCCAGGCAATGAGGTCAGCGATGTATTGGGGAGAAATGGTGTCGAGGAATTCGGTGCCTGCGGGGACACCCATCTCCGCGAGCTCGAGGAGAAGCCCCCGGGCGACCCGAAGACCACGATTGATGTCAAAGGAGCCGTCAAGATGAGGATCGTTGATGAGACCCTTCCAACCCACGGTGGTGCGAGGCTTCTCAAAGTAGACCCGCATCACGATCTGGAGGTCGTCGGCATATTGCTCGATGAGGGGCTTAAGCTTTTTTCCATACTCGAGCGCAGCCTCGGGATGATGGATGGAGCAGGGCCCGATGACGACGAGCAGGCGATCATCCTTGCCGTGCAAAATGTTGGTGGCCTGTTCGCGAGCCTCCGAAACGAGTTCGGCCGCCGACTTCGTAATCGGGAGGTAGTAGTTGAGAACTGCGGGCGATATCAAAGGGTTGATGCCCTTGATGCGCAGGTCGTCGGTGGGAGGGGTGCTCATGCGAGGGAGAGTCCCGAATCCCGCGTCGGGAATCCAGACTTTTCGAAGAGGAAAGAAAGGAACCTAAAAGGGAGGCTCATCATCGACGCGATTTGCCGGATCGGGCTCGTTGTCGAATGCCGCTTCGAGGGAAGAGAGGGCTTTATTGGTCGCGGGATTGGGGTCGCCGCCATCGCCTTTGAGGATCTTCCAAGCATGCAAATTGACGTAGTGACGTCCCTTGTGCTCAGAGCCGCGAAGATTGAAATGAACCTGCACCTCGTCACCTTTGGAGACGTCGTCGAGAAGGCTGATCTTGTCTTTGATGCACTCGAATTTGATTTCCTGAGGGTACTTCTCGTCGGTGGTCTCGAGAACGAACTCGCGCTTCGAGAACCCGCTGGGAAAACTCTGGAGGTCGAGGATGGAGTGAATTTTGCCTTTGATTTCGAAAGCAGACATGGCTGGGAGGGTTAGGATGAACGGGGCAAGAGTCAAGTTCGCTTGGTGATTATTCTGCCGCTCCCTTAATCATACGCGTGGTCGCGGAAGGTGAGGTGGTCATTGCGATCATGCAGGCTGGCAACGAGATACTTGGCCGGAAGAAGAACGACCCACTGGCCATCTTGGTCGCGGGCGATGACGCTGCCCGAGGGGAGAAGAACTTTTGGTGGGTCTCGGTCGCTGCGCCCTTTCTCGGGTTCTTTTTCAGTGAACCATTGCACGATGGTCCAGGAGGGCGCTTCCTGCCGGGTTTCCACTTGATACTCGGATAACAGACGAGCCTGCAAAACCTCGAATTGGAGCGGACCTACCGCACCTAACAAAGGCACGGCCTGCGCGCTGTTATGGACTTGATAGGCCTGGGCCACCCCTTCCTTCATCAACTGCTCCATACCCGCGCGGTAGCGTTTGATGTTGGAAGTATCGTTGTTGAGAATGTAGGTGAAGCACTCGGGAGTGAAGCGAGGCATCTCCTTGTATGTCACCGTCGGATCACTGGTGAGGGTGTCGCCAATGAGAAAGTCGTAGTTGCCGACCAGAGCAAGAATGTCTCCCGCGAAGGCAGTGTCGAGAGTTTCGCGATCCTGCCCGAAGAGCTTTTGCGCACTAGCGAGACGAACCTTTTTCCCGGTGCGCTGGTCGATGACCTGCATGTCGCGCTCGAAGATGCCGCTCACGATGCGCACGAAAACCGCGCGGTCGCGGTGGCGCGGATTCATGTTGGCTTGGATCTTGAAGACAAAGCCCGAAAAGCTGTTGGTGCCCGGTTCGACGAGTTCCCCATTATTGAGACGACCAGCCGGGGGAGGGGCCATCTCAAGAAAGCTCTCCAGCATATTTTGCACCCCGAAATTGTTCATCGCACTTCCGAAGTAGATCGGCATTTGCTCACCAGCGAGGACGCGCTCGACGTCCAGCGGCTCGGTGAGGCCATCGAGAAGCTCGATTTCTTGAGTCACGGTCTCCTGCAGTTCTTCTCCCAGTGCATCCCGTACCTTCTCGTCTGCGATTCCGGCTACTTCAAGTGGGGCCTTGAAGGCTCCGTGGGAGGTGCGTTCGAAAAGGTTCACCTCCTCTTTCTTCCGGTCATAAACGCCCCGAAAGCGCGGGCCATCACCGAGGGGCCAGTTGACGGGAGCGGGGGCCAGCTTGAGCACGTCCTCTAGTTCGTCGATCAGCTCCAAGGGCGGTCGCGAGGGTCGATCCATTTTATTGACGAAGACGAAAATCGGGACTCCCCGGCGGCGGCAGACCTCAAAGAGTTTGAGCGTCTGAGCCTCGATTCCCTTACCGGCATCGATGACCATGACCGCTGCATCGACGGCCGACAGAACGCGATAGGTGTCCTCCGAAAAGTCATGGTGACCCGGCGTATCGAGAAGATTGACGCAACACCCATTGTATTCGAACTGCAAGACGGTGGAGGAGACCGAGATACCGCGCTCCTTTTCCATCGCCATCCAGTCACTCGAAGTCGCCCGCTGCTCCTTCTTGGAAGTGACGCTGCCCGCCAGCCCGATGGCTCCTCCATAGAGCAGCAATTTTTCCGTGAGGGTGGTCTTACCAGCATCTGGGTGAGAGATGATGGCAAAGGTGCGCCTTCGCGAAATCTCGCGAGCAGCGGCAGCGGGAACCGGGTTGATGGTGGCAGAAGTGGTCAAAAGCAAAGCTCTGGTAGCGTGAAGAGGACAAAATGGCAACCCGTGGCTGTCGTCGTTAGTCTCCCGCGATGGCCTTCGCGATGCGCGCGGCTTCCCCAGGATGAGTGCGAATGTAGATTTCCTGCAGACCTTTCTCCGATTGCATCACCGCCTTCAGGCCTCCGCTGACCTCGCGTTGGATGCGGATGGACCCGGTAGCACTTCCTTTGCCCAAGGACTTACCGCCATAGGATCGACCGATGATGACTGCGACCACGCCATCGATAGCCTCGATCTCTTTGATGAGAACACGACATTCTTTGGAAGTGGATTGATGGCGTCCGCGGGAGGGCATGATGGAGCCACTTTCTGCGGCATCAGCCTTCGGCAGTCAATCCAATCACAAGGTTCCAGCGTGCGACTAGTTCGTCGTTCTCGTTGCCGGGCAGGGGATCGAAATTAATCGTCACCAGTTTCTGGGCGTTGGCATCAAGCTGCTTGTAAAGAAAGTCCTTTTTGTTTTCGGGCTCTCCCGCGACGTAGCACTGGGAGGTGAGGAGACGCTTTCCCTTCTGGCTCACTGCAAGATGGATATGCGGCGCGCGTCCCGGATAGGTGACCGGTCTTACTGTCCGGAAGTAGTAACGCCCCTTGGAGTCTGTCGAGAAGCGGCCATAGCCTTGAAAGTGCCTGTCCTGATTTTTCTTGGGCGCCTCGCTGTGGAGATAGACTCCGTTGCCATCGACTTGCCAAATCTCCACCAAAGCGTTTCTAACAGGTTTGCCCTTGAGGTCGGTTACCGTGCCGGAGAGGTGGGTCACCCGACCCACTGCAGGCGTGAGACTATCGCTTATAATCACGAGATCGTTGTCGGTATCGAGCGGGAGTTGGTCAGGAAAGAAGGGGCCTTCAGTCTGGCGGGGTGTTTGCTGCAGAGCCTCTGCGAAGGCACCCGGAATCAAGAATGCCGACGCTCCTAGGCCTGCTTTCCTGAGGAATCGTCGGCGGTCCCAAGATCGGATTAAATCTTCGCTCATCTTGGGACACTACTACGTGGCTCATTCCTTGTCGATGAAGAGTCAGCGCGTCTCAGAAAGCGCGAGTCGTAAGTCATCGACAAAGCGCGCCCGCTCGCGGCTTGCTTGCAAAGGATCAGTCAAGCGCAAGAGGAAGCTTGGGTGAACGGTGGCTACCACCTTGGGGGCCAGATGACGATGCTCACCGGATTGTAAACCACGTTGCTTGAGGATTTGAAAGTCAGGGTCGATGAGCGCTTGCGCCGCAGTCGCTCCGAGCGTGATGATCACCTCGGGCTGAACTTTGAGAATCTCGGCAAGGACCCACGGCTTGCAGTGATGAATCTCCTCTTTGCTGGCCCGATCATGCAGGCGACGCTTGCCCTGCGATTTGAATTTGAAGTGTTTGACAGTGTTCGTCAGGTAGACCTCCTCGCGCTCGATTCCAGCTTCCGCTAGAGCCCGGTCTAACAGCTGCCCCGCCGGACCAACGAAAGGCCGCCCCGAGATGTCCTCTTGGTCACCGGGTTGTTCGCCGATAATCATGATGCGGGCATTGGGCGGGCCTTCGCCAAAGACGGTTTGGGTGGCCGCTTCATACAAGGGGCAATGACGGCACGCGGTCGCCGCCTCATCAATTTGCTCTAGAGAGAGTTCGTTTATTCGGGAACGAGCTTCTACCGGAGAAAGGCCGACCTCATCAGTGTCGGGGTGTTGGGCACCCAGCGGCACCTGAGCAGAGACATGCGCGCGCTCGAGATTGGGACCTTGTTCAACCATCTCAATGGCACGATTGGCCGCCGAAGAGGTGAGCTCTGCGATGAGAGGAGCTTCCGGCAAATTCTTCCAGTACTTCTTCGGCATCTCCGATTGCATGGCCTTCAACTTGAGTCGTGCGGGGTTGAAGATGCTGGCATAGTAAGTGCGCCAATAGTCTTCCAGTTCATCATCTTGCGGAGCTGCCGATGCCTCGACTCCTTCCGTAAAGGTGACCTCCTCACCATCCCAGTGCGCACAACGCTCGGGGGTAAGAATCGACCAGTCGAAGGAGGCAAAGCGTTTCGCGAAAAAAGGAGCAGTCAGTTCGACGATCAAGTGCGAGGGCTCGAACCAAGCCACAAACTGCTCTCGGCCGCTATCGGGGTGCTCACCAATTTTACGAAAACGAACAAAGGCCTTCATCTTGTGGCGGTCACGCGATACCTCTTTGGCAAGAGCCTCCAGCCTTCGGACGACTGGTTCCGTCGCAATGCGCAAAAGTGATTTTTCTCCGTTGTTGATTCGGTAAATGGCTTGGTAGAGAAGTGCCCAACGCTCGTTATCACGGTGGCAAGCGACAAGCTCAGCGAGACTGAGAAAGGACTTTGGCATCCGGAGTTGATTGAGGTCACGCGGGTCGTAGTGAGACCGCGGTTGAGCTACTGAGGCGAGTTCATCACCGAAAAGAGACTGAGTCTGAGTGCCGTCATCGAAGACCACTTTCTCGGGAGACACCCGTTCTAACAAAAGTTCCCGCGCCTCTTCGCGCCAAGAAGCCAGTTTAGGTTCAATAGAAACAGTGTGCATAGGAGGTGATGCTGGGAGCGCAGGTCTTCGACCGGCCCCCACGGTTGTTCATCCTGTTTGGACAGCGGGGTCAGTGACAGGTTTCTCAAAAGAGATTCGCTCCAACAA
>CAZGXV010000038.1:0-25341 GCA_964529725.1 uncultured Roseibacillus sp. | reverse complement strand
GACAGGTTTCTCAAAAGAGATTCGCTCCAACAATAGCTCTCGCGCTTCTTCCCGCCAAGAAGCCAGCTTAGGTTCAATAGAAACAGTGTGCATAGGAGGTGATACTGGGAGCGCTGGTCTTCGACCGGCCTCAACGGTTAGTATTTTCATTCAGGCAGCGGGGCCGGTCACAGACCAGCGCTCCCAGTGAGAGAAATCAGATTTCGCCGGTGGCGGCACTGAAGGCGATTGCTTTCGTCGTTTTGGGTGCGGAGTCGCTTGCGAAATCCAGTTCCAATTGAGCGGGGGGCGGTAGAAAAAATTGCCGCAGCCGATCCCCTTCTAACAAACTGGGTGGGGGATGGTAGTCGAGAGCGACCAAAAACGGACGGCTCTTTTTCAACGAAATTCCTAACGTCTGCAAATCCCGCAAACGCAGAGGATGATGGCGGCGACTGCTCAGAATCCTGCTCACCGAGCGCACCCCGATTCCCGGGATACGCAGGAGATCGTCTTTGGGAGCACGATTGACATCCACCGGGAAAAGGGCGCGGTTGCGCAGAGCCCATGAAAGTTTGGGGTCTAGTTCGAGGTCGAGGGTGGGGTTTTGCTCATTGGCAATCTCCGTCACCGAATAGCCATAAAAGCGCAACAACCAGTCGGCCTGATAGAGTCGGTGCTCGCGAATCAGAGGGGGAGACTTCGCTGGCAGGATGGGGGAAGAATCAGGGATGGGGCTATAGGCCGAATAGTAAACTCGCCGCAAACGGTAACTACTATACAGGTCGTTGCTTCGATGCAAAATCTCGTGGTCATTCGCCTCATCGGCTCCGATAATCATCTGGGTCGATTGCCCCGCAGGGGAAAAGGCTTTGGGCTTACTTGCTTTCGAAATGGTCTTGTCTCGGCGAGCCTCCTTATTCTCCTCGATCCGCATGCGAATGCCACCCATTGCCTGCCGGGTTCGGCGCAGATTTTTCTCAGGAGCGAGGGTCTCTAGGCTTTTCTGAGTGGGCAGTTCAATATTGATGCTAATGCGGTCCGCGTATCGACCCGCTTGTTCAATCAGTTCCTGCGAAGCCTCTGGAATGGTTTTGAGATGGATGTAACCGCGGAAGTGATGATCCTCTCGCAACGAGCGTGCAATTTCCACCACTTGTTCCATCGTGTAATCAGGATTGCGAATGATGCCCGAGCTCAGGAACAGTCCTTCAATGTAATTTCGTTTGTAAAAATCCAAGGTTAGCTTCACCACCTCCTGAGGAGTAAACCGGGCACGGGGGGTGTCACTCGAGCGGCGGTTGATGCAGTAATGGCAGTCATAGATGCAGGCATTGGTGAGCAAAATCTTGAGCAGCGAAATACAGCGGCCATCAGGAGCATAGCTATGACAAATCCCCGCACCTCCCGACGACCCCAAGGCTTGTGAGTTTTTCCCTGAGGAATCCCGCTTGTCGGTGCCACTGCTGGCGCAGGAGGCATCATATTTGGCGGCATCAGCAAGGATTGAGAGCTTTTTCTGAAGTTTCAAAAGAGGATGAAGTTGTTATCATGAACAATGTTCTTTTGAGCGAATAAATCAAGTTTCTTTTCGAGACTGAATCGCGGTCGTTTTATCAAAACGACCCTACCACCGCCTCAACTCATCGCTGCCGATTTCTGAAGACGGTTTGGCCGGTAGGGACCATTTGATAAATGGTCCGCGAAGTCGGCTTCTGCTTTCTAGCTCGTAATCATTTTGCGAATCACGCTCACCCCCCTCAACTCACCCCCAACCTTTCGCGGTCGTTTTCTCAAAACGCCCCTACCTGTCTTTAACTCCAATTTTTTTCATCAACCACAAGCCATGATTCTCGACGAGTCTCTAGATGATCCGTTTTCGCGCCAGTCAGTGAGACTTGTCGACCTTGCGCGTTATTGGAGGGAGGCTTGGAGCACTTCGGGGGTGAGAGGTGAGGGGAGGTCGTGGGCCTCGGGTCCAAGCGCGTGACGCAAGGCTTCCCGAACCGAGATTGCCAGCATGAGAGGTGGTTCGCCCACCGCCTTGGAACCATGGATGGTATTTGCCTGCGCCGCTTCATCCAGCAGTTTGACCCGGAAGTCGAGAGGAGCGTCCGAGAAGGCAGGAATCGCGTAGGTGCTCGCGCTGTGGGTGAGGAGAAGTCCCTCCTCATTCCATTGCAGATCCTCGCAGGTGAGCCAACCCGCACCTTGCACGAAGGCTCCCTCGATTTGACCGCGATCAAGGTCGGGGCTGAGAGAGTTCCCAACGTCATGGAGAATATCGACCCGCCGAAGATGGTGCATACCTGTGTAAGCATCGACTTCCACTTCGCTGACCGCTGCTCCAAAGGCGTAGTAGTGGAAGGGCCGCCCCTTCGGTCGCTCCTGGGACCAATCCCACTCGAGGTCCGGAGTCTTGTAGAAACCGGCTGCCGAGAGTTGAACGCGTTCCACATAGGCGGCATGCGCTAGCTCGGTGAAGGGGATGCTGTGCCGTCCAGCGTGCACGCCATCGTCGGCAAAAATGACTTCCGAGGGTTCGCAGTCCAGCCGCTCGGCAGCGAGGGGCGCCAACCTCTCGCGCAGCTGTCGGCAGGCATCGGCGACTGCCATCCCGTTGAGGTCGGAGCCCGAGGAGGCCGCCGTGGCTGAGGTGTTAGGCACCTTGTCGGTGCGGGTATTCATGAGGCGAATGCGGTCAGCGGAAAGCCCTAGTTCTTGCATCGCGACAGCTAGAATCTTGCTGTGGAGGCCCTGTCCCATCTCTGTTCCACCATGGTTGACCTGCACGGAGCCGTCGGCATAGATGAGGACGAGCGCTCCTGCTTGGTTGTAATGCTTGAGGGTGAAGCTAATCCCGAATTTGACCGGAGTGATGGCCAGCCCGCGCCGTCTTTGAGGATGAGCCTTGTTCCAATTCTCAACTTCGAGCTTACGAGCATCGAAGTCGGAGGATTCAAGGAGTTCATCCCAGATGCGGTGGGTCCGGTTGTCTTCCACCAGCTCTCCGTAGTGGGTGGTGGCGGTCTCACCTTCACAATGGTAAAAATTAGCAGCGCGGACTTGTTCGGGAGGAAGGCCCAGCGCCAGCGCTACCCGAGCCAAAATATCCTCGATGATAACCATGCCCTGCGGACCGCCGAAGCCTCGGAAGGCGGTATGCGAGGTGGCATTTGTTTTGCAGACTCGTCCCTCGAAGTGAACGTGGGGGAAGTAATAGGCATTATCGAGATGAAAAAGAGCGCGATCGTTTACCGGCTGGGAGAGGTCGAGTGACCAACCTCCGTCGGAGAAGAGATGCACTGCAACGGCCTCGATTTTTCCATCATCATGGTAGCCTACTTGGAAGCGGGCGTGGAAGGGATGGCGCTTGCCGGAGGTGGCGATGTCGTGGTCGCGGTCCAGCTGCAAAGTGACAGGCTTTTGCAATTCATGGGCCGCTAGCGCGCAAAGGGCCGCCCAAGGATTAGCTTGTGTTTCCTTGCCTCCAAAACCGCCGCCCATCCGGGGACTTTCTACCGTCACGCGGTGGCGCGGCCAGCCGAGAACTTCGGCCACGATGGTCTGGGTTTCGGACGGATGCTGGGTGGATGAGTGGATGAAAATGGCATCTTCGCCATCCGGGGCTGCAAAGGCGGCGTGGGTTTCGAGGTAGAATTGCTCTTGGCCTCCAATGTCGAGAGTGCCTTCGAGTTGATGGGGTGCTTTCTCGAACCCGGCTTCCACATCGCCCCGTCCGAGGATGTGCGGTTCGGTGTGAAAGGACTTTGCGGCAACCGCAGCATGGATTCCTAACAGAGGTTCGCGCAGAGTCGTCTCGACAATGATTTTTTCAGCTGCGAGCCTGGCCTCTTCGTGGCTCTCGGCAATGACCGCGGCCAAGAGCTGGCCATGGTAGTGGATAGTATCGGTGGCAAAGAGAGGTTCGTCGTGCCGAGCCGGACCGGTGTTATTATCGCCCGTGACGCTCTCGGCGGTAAGCACCGTATGGACCCCGGGTGAGGCAAGCGCGGACGCGACATCGAGCTTGTCGAGGCTGGCATGAGCAACGTTCGAAAATACGGGGTAAGCGTGGAGAGCGTGGCGGTTGAGACCAAGGTCATGGGTGTAAAGGGCCCGCCCGGTGACATGTCCGACCGCAGACTCGTGGGGGCTGGAGAGCTGGGTTGGCTCTTCGATTTCAGGAAGCGGAATCTCTTCTTCTAACAAGCTAGGATTCGCGAGCGCAGCTAGGTGTTTTTCTAAAAGAGAGGCGATGAGAAGTTGCCGATAGGACGCGGAGCCACGTTGGTCGGAAAGAGGAGTGAATTCCTGCGAAAGAGTTCGCGCGACTTGCGAGGGAAGTTCTCCTGCCTCTTGTCCAAGGAGGGCTTTCTCGGTCTCGAAGGCGCGCATGGGATGTGCCGAAACTCCGCCATAGGCCAGGCGTGCTTCGCGAATGATGCCGTCATCATCGATGACTAAACGGGAAGCAAGGGAGACCGTGGAGATGTCCATCTCGCGGCGCTTGGAAACCTTGGAAAAGGCCACGGTGCCCAGTTGTTTGCGGGGAACGTTAATGGTGACCAAGAGCTCATCTTCCTTGAGGACGGTGGCCCGATAACCTGTGAAAAATTCGCTAAGCGGAATGGTCCGCTGGTCTTGCGGGCATTGCAATGCCACGCTGGCATCGAGAGCGAGGAGGACGGGCGCGGAATCGCCAATGGGCGAGGCCGTCACCAAATTGCCACCCAAGGTCGCGCGGTGCCGGATTTGGCGGGAGGCGAAGAGGCGCAGCATTTTGCCAAAGGCCGGGTATTCGTTGGCGACAGGCTCGAGGTCGGTGAGGGGACAGGCGGCTCCGATGTGCCAGTGCGATTCCGTCTCCTCTAGGCCGCGAAGTTCACGAACATGCTCGAGGGAAATCAGCGTCTCTGGGCGGAGATGACGCTTGTTCATCAGCACCGCCAACTCGGTCGCTCCGGCAATATAGGGCGCTTCAGGATGATGGCTTTTGGCAATAAAGACCTCCGCGACACAAGTGGGACAGTAGTAGTGGTCGGTGGCCTCGGGGACAATTGCCTGAGAGGGCGGGAGGTCGGTCTGGGGCACAAGAGCGGCTGCTTCGCGGATAGGCCGATAGCCAGTGCAGCGGCAAAGGTTCCCGCAAAGCTGGTCCGCAATAGCAGCGGGGTCGTCCTGAATGCCGCGAGCGGATCCTTCCGCCATCGAACAGACAAAGCCAGGAGTGCAATACCCACACTGGGAGCCGTTGCAGGTAACCATGGCTTCTTGGGCAGGATGCAAAGACTTGTTCGTCTCCAAGCCTTCGGCGGTGAGAATCTCGCGACCAACGAGAGAGTGAACAAGGGCGAGACATCCGTTAATGGCACGGGGCGGACCCGAGGGCTCGAGTAGTAGCAGGGTGCAAGCTCCACAATCACCTTCATTGCAACCAACCTTGGAGCCCGTGAGGCCTTGGTGACGAAGAAAATCGAGGACATTCTGGTGCAAGGGTGCGGCCGAGACATCCGTGATTTTTCCGTTGATGGTGATGGTGGCTGGCATGGTGGCTTACTCGGGGAGACGGTGAATATCTTTGTAATAAAGGTAGGAAGCAGGCTCGTCACCGATAGCAGCGAACCATTGCGGGCAGTAGGGCGCCATCCAGATGGCATCACCAGCATGAACAGGATAATACTCTTCTTCGAGGCGGTAGATGCCATCGCCGCTGAGCATCAGCAAGCCGTGTTCCATAATGTGGGTCTCGACAAAAGGGAGGGTGGCACCGGGTTGGTAGGTGAAGATATTAATGGCTAGATCGAAGGACGGATGGATGGGGAGGAGGGTTTGTAAGATGGCCCGCTCGTTACCCATGAACGGCTCGCCAGTAACATCCTTGGCATTGCCGTGGATGATGGTCGGGGTGGGGTGTTCCAAGTGTGGTTGATAAACTTTGCGAAAGACGGTGAGGCGGGCGCCGGGTTCGCCTTGGAAGGTGACCTCGGTATGCGGCGGCACAAAGAGATAGGAACCTGCAACGAGGTCAATGCTCTGGTCTTCGAGATGGGCTGTCACGGCCCCGGCCTCAAGGTAGCAAGCGTGCTCATGCTCATCGGCAGGGAAGTTGGCGGTGCCGTTTTCTTGGGCATAGGTCACGAGGATTTGTGAGAGATCGGCGCCCATCGCAGGAGAAAGAATCACGTTGGCGATGGCATCGACCCAACCAGGGAATTCGGAGGGAACATGGCCATCGGGAGCGATGAGGGCGTGGCGGCCGGAGAGTCGGGTTCGGGTGTGCATGGCCTTAGGATAACGTCATTGGACGGAGAAATCGAGAGCGAGTCTCGGAAGTCACAAGCTCGCCACGGAGATAGGTAGCCACCACGCGGTGGGCGAGGGGAAGACCAACGTAGGGCGAGTGGGGATGGCGCGTGAGTTGCTCATCGGCAATAGCGGTAGCTGGCGTCTTTTTGAGGAGAGTGAAATCAGCATCGTAACCGGATGCGAGGCGGCCTTTCTTTGGTAAGCGAAAGCGTTCTGCCACTTTGCTAGACGTCTGCGGGAGCAGGTCGTAGCTACGATCGAGTAAGAGAGGGAAGCCGTGTTGGATTCCCGCGATCCCGCCCCACATCGCAAAGATGTCCTCCCCGCTTTTGAGTTCTGGCGAGGAAGGCGAGTGGTCGGAGCCAATGGTATCGATCTCATCTCGCAAAAGACATTCCCAAAGGGCGGTCACTGTCTCGCTTGGCCGAAGAGGAGGTGCGCATTTGGCGAGGGGCCCAATGCGGTTGGCTTGATTGTGATCGAGGAGCAGGTAGTGAGGGCAAGTCTCGACGGTCACGTTCACGCCCGCCTTTTTGGCCTTGGTGACAAGGTCAATCCCCTCGGGGCAAGTGACATGAACAATGTGAAGCGCGCATGCGGTCTCAGCGGCCAATTCGAGGGCTAAGGAAATAGCATCGGTCTCGAAGGTGATAGGTCGCGAATCGAGCCAGGCTTGCATCGTGGTTCCGGTAGGAGCTGGTCCATGAGGAATCTCGGCATGGACGGCGACGGGGAGATCGAGACTGGCCGCAATTCTCATCCCTTCCTGCAAAGTCGCGCGGTCGGCGGCTGGGTATTCATCAAGACCGGAGTGGCACATGAAGGCCTTGAACCCGATGGCGCCAGCTTGAGCCATGTCTGTTAGATGGGGCAGGGATTCGGGAACGAGGCCACCCCAGAGGGCAAAGTCGAGATGGGATTTGTCGAGAGCGATTGCCTTTTTGAGCTCAAAAGTCTCCCCATCGGTCACCGGGGGCGAAGAGTTGAGAGGCATGTCGAAGAAGGCGGCACCTCCTCCGGCGGCCAAAGCGAGGGAGCCCGAGTGAAGGCCTTCCCAATCCGCCCGCCCGGGTTGGTTAAAGTGGACGTGGGAGTCAATCCAAGAAGGAACGAGGATGCAGTCGGTGGCATCGATTTCTTCTTTGGCGGAGCCGGTGAGGTGGGGGGAGACTTCGGTGATGGTGCCATCAGTGACCGCGAGAGATTGGGAGGAGCCAGTGGGGGTGGTTGAGTGGATGAGGAGGTCGTGGGTGGGCATTGGGTTGGGAAGAGATTTTTTGATACACAAAGGACACAAAGTTCACTAAGAATTAGGTTATGAAAGCTTGTTAGAATTCTTGTTCACGAATTTTCACGAATGGCTTTGTGATGTTTTTGGACAGGATTCACGGGATTTTGCAGGATTCATTTTTGGGGAGTGAAGGGTTCGAAATTTCGTTTTTAGGTTTTTCGTTTTTAGATTTTCGAAGGTTGGGATGCATCGAACTCTCCAAGAGATAATGAACTCGAGGATTTGGTTTTTGAGTTTTTTAAGATTCGATTTTTGCGAAGCTGGTTAGCACTTTAAAGGTTCGAGTTTTGTGAGAAACTGGGTGAGCACTTGGATGCCTACTTCGATGTCTTCCGGTGCCGCATACTCATCAGGATGGTGGGAAAGACCATCCCGGCAGCGCACAAAAATCATACCGATGGGCACTACCGCGGCCAGAGCGACACCGTCATGCCCCGCTCCACTCGGCAGGAGGCGGTTGTGGCCAGTGACTTCCGTGAGCGCCTCGAGGAGCTGCTCAGTGAGCTTGGGCTCGCAGGGAGTGGCATCGTTGCCTTGCACAATTTTCCATGTGTATTGGAGATGGCGCTCGGAAGTGATGCGTGCAAAGGCCGCTTCGATATCGGCTTCGGCCTGATGCCTTACTTCGTCGTCGGGGTGGCGGATGTCGATAGTGAAAGCGACTTCCTGCGGAATGCTGTTAGAGACGTTGGGACGCACCTTGGCTTGCCCCACGGTGGCGACTAAGGAGTCTGTTTCGCGCGCGATTTTCTCGACAGCAAGAATAGCCTCCGCACTACCTGTCAACGCGTCGCTTCGTAGGTTCATTGGGGTTGTTCCCGCGTGGTCCGAGTGACCAGTAAAGGTAACGAGGAGTCGGGTCTGCCCCATAATGCTGGTGACGATGCAGGCGGGTTCGTTGGCTTCTTCGAGGACGCGGCCTTGTTCGATGTGGAGTTCAACGTATCCCCTAGTTTCTCCTTTTTGATAACGAAAGACCTCTGCACCCTCGTGCCAACCCTCGGTGGCGAGCACGAAGGAAAGCGACTGCCCGTTCTCGTCTTCTTGATTGAGAGTGCCATGGTCCAAGTTGCCGATGATGCTTCGGCTCCCGAGATACGTGGTTTGAAAGCGCGCCCCTTCTTCGTCAGAAAAGGCAAGCAGGTGAACGGGGTAGGGCAGAGTGACCTTCTGCTCGGCAAGCGTCTGCAGGGCGGCCAAGGCACTGATGATGCCGAGCGGACCATCGTATTTGCCAGCATTGACCACGGTGTCGATGTGGGAACCCAAGAGAAGCGGAGGCGCGTCGGGATGACTTCCTGGGAGAATACCACGCACGGTGCCGTCTTTGGCATGAGCAGTTTCCATTCCCAGCTCATCCATCCAGTGGAGCACAGTTGCGGCAGCCCTTCGATTGGAGCGAGAGAGAAAGGTGCGAATCAAATAATGAGGGTCGTCTGAGAGGCGGCCAAGTTCTTCGATGCGGTCGATTGCCTGTTGGAGAATAGTGGACATTGTCGCGAATCAAATTCAGCTGCCGCGATAGGTCGAATAGGCGAAGGGAGAACAAAGAAGTGGAATATGATAGGACTGGTTGGCCTCAGTCTTGAAGTCAATTTGCACTGTCTCGAGGAAGGGTGAGTCCACCCCCAGACTGCGGAAGTAGTCCCCGATGGCGAAGAGGAGACGATAGCTACCAG
The DNA here is from genome assembly GCA_964529725.1 of uncultured Roseibacillus sp. GTDB lineage: Bacteria > Verrucomicrobiota > Verrucomicrobiia > Verrucomicrobiales > Akkermansiaceae > Roseibacillus. The sequence goes on along the minus strand of CAZGXV010000038.1, from coordinate 16,083 downwards.
CGGGCGGGTCGGTCAGAAGAGGTTCGTCACAGCGCCCGTCGTCATTGGTTTGCGTATCGATGAGGAGGTTGCTGCCTTCGTCGAACAGTTGGATTCGGACCCCGGCGGCAGGTTTGCCGTGGGCAGTGTCGAGAACATGAGTGCTGACCTTATTCATACAATGAGTTCAGCAGATGGCGGGCCTGACGGCAAGAAAGCGCTTCTGGCTTCGAGCTCGTCTTCACAAAGCTGTTGGGTAAGCTCTTCTAGCTTGTTTTCGCTTTTACTGCCCATTTGGCTCTTTGTCTGCTAGTCTCTTACGATGGAATTTTGGAGAATAGCAGGTGAGGTGGAATCCTCACTGCCCACCGGGAAAGACTTGGTGGCAGCTTTGGACTTTCGGCGCTTGCCGAAGGTGCTGTTGCACGAACATTTGGATGGAGGGGTGAGGCCACAAACGGTGATCGAGCTCGCTGCCGAGGCCGGTTACCAAGACCTGCCAACCACCGACGCAGGCGAGCTGGCGGATTGGTTTCACCGGGGCGCGCAGCGAGGGAACTTACCGGAATATCTTGAAGGGTTCGCACACACCATCGCGGTGATGCAGTCGCGCGATGCTTTGGCTCGGGTTGCAAAAGAATTTCTGGAGGACATGAAGAACGATGGTGTCGTCTATGCTGAGATTCGGTTTGCCCCTGTTTTTCACACCGGAGCTGGTCTCAGCTACGACGAGGTGATGGCGGCGGTCTTGGAAGGCCTGCGAGAGGGGGAAAAGGAGTTCGGAGTGTCATGGGGTCTCATTGTCTGTGCCATGCGCAATCTGAAGGATTCGGAAGAAATGGCGGAGTTAGCCATCAAGTGGCGTGATGAAGGAGTGGTCGGTTTCGACCTCGCGGGCGAAGAGGCAGGCTATCCTCCCAAAGACCACATCCCTGCCTTCCAGGCGGTCCAGCGGGCCAACTTCGCAATCACCATTCATGCCGGTGAAGCCTTCGGACCCGAGTCGATTTGGCAAGCATTGCAGTTTTGCGGTGCTCATCGTCTCGGACATGGCACCCGACTCATGGAAGACATTACCGTCCAAGAGGATGGTTCTTTAGAAATGGGGCGTTTGGCCCGCTTCGTCCTAGACCAGCGGGTTCCTTTGGAGATGTGTCTCTCAAGTAACGTGGATACAGGGGCTTGTTCGTCTATTGAAGAGCATCCCTTTCCGGTATTGTTTCGTTCTGGATTCCGCACCTTCTTGAATACCGATGATAGGCTCATGAGCCGCACCGAGATGTCACGCGAGCTTGAGATAGCGACGACAGCTTACGAGATGACGATAGCAGAGTTAGAAAAGATGACAATGAGCGCAGCCAAGAGCGCCTTTTCCTCTCATGAAGAGCGCGTGCGGTTGATGCAGCGGGTTCTCATTCCGGGCTATGCGGCCCTGACGGCAGAGCTAGTGGCCGGGGAATTGAAGAATCGATAAAACGGTTGCTCTAGTAGGTCACTTATCCTTGAAGGACGACATCACTGCATCACTGCCCGCCTTCAACTTTCTCCTCGAGCCGCATTTGGGCGATGAAATGGATTTGACGCAGAGCTTCCTCAATTTCCTTACCACGCGTGTTTTCAATTCGCTTTGCGAAGGCAGCCAGAACTTGGGCGCGGGTATGGCGCTTGGCACAGATGATGAAGGGAAAGCCAAACTTTGCGAGATAGGCGGTATTCAGAGTCTCGAATTTTTCGTATTCGACATCGCTCAGGCGGTCGAGTCCCAGCCCCGCCTGCTCCTTGGTGGATTCTTGCGTCAGTTGGCCCGCGCGGGCGAGTTTGCCGCCCAAGTCGGGATGAGCTCGGATGAGTGCAAGCTTGGCTTCATCGCTGCTGCTTTCGACAACGGCTCTCAGGGCAAAGGTGAGGTCCTCGCGATTGGAGAAGGGCTGTTCCTCATAAGTTTCTTCTGCGATCCAAGGGGAATGCTCGTAGATGGAGCCAAGCAAGCGGACGAACTCGAGCTTGGTCATTTGGTTCAGATTTGCGAGGGTGGTCAAACTGGGAGGATGTGTGAGGCTGTTCACGGTTTTACTTAGGGAAAAATGGGTCTCTTTGAAAGAATGCAATTTTATGAAAGGCGAGTTAGAAGCATCGGGAGTTTGGGAAAAAGTTTTTTCTTTTAAATCACGCGGCTTGGCCGGGGTGGTCGTGACCGTGGCTGCGGTCCGAGGCAGTGTGCCGACTGAGGTGGGAGCAAAGATGCTAGTGGGAGCAGAAGGGTTAGCGGCAGGAACAATAGGGGGCGGCAAGGTGGAAGCCCGCGCCTTGGATCAAGCTCAGAAGCTATGGGGGAGTAGTCAGGCATGTGAATTGGTGACCTGGAATTTGCAACAAGACGTCGGCATGACATGCGGTGGTGAGATGACATTGCTGTTCGAGTCTTTTGGAGACTCAGAAGGTTGGCATATTGTTTTGTTCGGTGCTGGGCATGTCTCACAAGCGGTGGTGGCCATTTTGAAAACGCTGTCTTGTCGTGTTGATGTTGTTGATGAGCGAGAGGAATGGTTGGCGGCATTACCCCGCCTTGCGGGTGTGACGCCTCACCAGGTGGAAAAATTCCAGGACGGTGTCAAATTTGTGCGTGAGGACTCGTTTGTGCTTTCGATCACCAAGGGGCACTCGGCGGACCGCCCCGTTCTGAGCGAGCTTTTATTGCGCGAGAAGAAGCTTCCTTTCCTCGGCGTGATAGGCAGCGCCGCCAAAAGAGCGGTCCTGTTACGAGAACTGCGCCAGGACGGAATCAGCGAGGAAAGATTGGAGACTTTAGTTTGTCCACTTGGCCTGCCATTAGGTAACAATGAGCCAGCTGAAATTGCGATCAGTATTGTGGCGCAGCTTTTGGAGGTGAGAGGCAGGTCGTAGGAACTTTTTCTAAGTCAACCGTCTCCAAAAGACCAAAAATCTACTCAAGAGACTTCAGATAGGCCACGAGGTGATCCACTTGCTCATCGCTGAGGACCGTGGCGTAGGGAGGCATGGCCGGGGGATAGCCTTTGACGACTTTGGCGGTAGAATTGAGGATGCTTTCGCGCAAGTAAGCTTCATCAGCAACGCCAGAACTGCCATCTGCAAATTCGCGTTCTTTACCTAAAAGTCCGTAGAGGCTGGGAGCGATTGTTCCGGCTTCTGGCAAGTGGCAGGCGTTGCAGCCAGTGGCCGCAAAGACTTTTTGGCCCGCGAGGGCCTCGGGAGAGAGGGACTGATTCTCGGCAGCGCGGCCCTGGCTGACTAACAAGGCAATGATACCGGAACCGACGAGGAAGGTCAGTCCCAGAAGCTCCTTCCAACGCGGGAGCGAGTGGTAACAATTCATGAGGTGCTTGATGAGAGCGAGAGTGATGATCGCTACCGCCGCAATGGGGATGCTATGGGGGCTGCCATAGGTAGCCGGGAAGTGCGCGCTTAGCATCATGAAGATGACCGGAAAGGTGATGTAGTGATTGTGGGTGGAGCGGATTTTGGCCTGCTTGCCAAGTTTAAGGTCATGGGGCTTACCCTCCATCAAGGCGTCCATCATCTTACGCTGATTGGTCATGATGTGGAAGAAGACGTTGGCGCTCATCATGGTGCCCATCATCGCTCCGAGATGCAGATAGACCGCTCGCCCGTTGAAGACATTGTCGAGCCAGTAGCCATAACCAATGAGCGCTGCGAAAGAAATCAGAACACCGAGAAGCTCTTTGTTCCGAATCGGACTACGCCAAAGCAGATCGTAAAAAAGCCAGCCGCCTAAAAGGGATGCAATGCTGATGACTGCTCCCATGTAGCCGGGGAGGTCGGTCTTGCCCGCATCAAGAAGGCTACTCTCCTTAGTGTAAAAGAGGCACACAAGCAGCACAAAGCCACTGAGCCAAGTGGTATAGGACTGCCATTTAAAGATATGAAGCCGTTGCGGAATCTCTTTGGGATCGATGATTCTTTTTTGCAGAAAAAAGATGCCCCCGCCATGCAGCATGTTCATGGAGCCGAGCGAAGACTCGCCGTCTTCCTCATTGCGACGCAGGTTGAGCTCGAACCAAGTGAAAAGGAGGGAATTGCCGATCCACATGATGGCGGCTACGACGTGAATCATGCGGAAGGAGATGCTGAGAAATTCGATCACGTTGTTGTCTGGGGTGGTGGTGCTTCGAGGAGAGTGACAAGTAAGTTGTCGGCGAAACCGCAACTACTGCGCTACTAGTCGATTTTGTAAAAAGGGTTTGGGAGCTTGTAGACGCGCTCCGAGTAGCCGCCTTCGAGGTCGCTGTTCTGGTCGCCGAAATTGGCGACAATAGTGTATCCTTCCGCGGTCAGATTCTTTCGAATATTGGTCTTAAAGACGACGGCATCCTGATAGGGAGCGGTCCCTTTGCGAGGTCGTAGGATGAGTTTTTCATAAATGCCCATCCCCTCTTGGCGGAGATTGCGGGCGGTCGCTTGTCGGTCGGCTTCGGTACGACCCGTGAGGAAGATGACCTTCAGCCCGAGTTCGATTGCGACTTGATAGACTTTCTTGAGTGGTTCAATCGCTTTTCCTTCCGCAGTGGCGACCCACGCATCCCACACATCCGGCTGATAACCCCAGTCGGTCTTCTTCATGTGAGGCAGATTAGAAAGGGTGGTTTCGTCAATATCGAAGATGACGGCGAGGTTCTCGCCTCCTTGAGTTTTTCGCACTCGGAGAAAGTCCTCGGCATCGTGCACTGCACTTGCGAGGTCCTCTTGGTAGAGCTTGGACTCGCTGTATTCGGTGACCTTCTTTTTGAGGGTGGAAAGGTTCTCAGGTTCGTGACTGGTGGGCGCACAAGCAAAAGCCAAAAGGCAGGACAGGAACAAGAGGCTCTTCATGTGACGAAAGTTGTAGCACGTTTTCGGCCATGCGGAAATCCTGGAAGTGAACTTGGCTATGGCTTTGTTTCTGCTTCCCGTTTAACTTCTTCCGCTGCCGACGATGAGTTCTTCCCCTATCCCTGCCTATTTCTCTTTTCTTCCGGAATCGTTGCTCAAGAAGTTGTGGCAAGAAGCGGAGGTCGTGGAGAGCTACTCGGATTTGCGGGTGGCACCGGGGTTACGGCAAAAGTTCCCCGACATCGAGACCGACGAGGCTTTGGCCTTTGTTTGTGAACTCTACCACGAGAACCGTGAGCGATTAAATGAGGTCTTAGAGGCGCGTCGAAAGGACCGTGAATTCATGGACCGCGAGACCCTCGCTTGTGTGCAGAGAAACGAGGGAGTGGCTTACCTTTCCCCGGAGTATGAGACCGTGTTGGGAAAGAAAAACGACGAGGGCCGTGTCGTGGTGGGGCCAGCCGAAGAGCCGAATGATAGCGAGCTAGTGAAGGTTCAAATTCCCAAGTTTCTTGAGGGTGATCAGGTCACTCTTTTCGGCCCACCCGACACTGCGAAGATGTCCATCAATGCCATGAATGCCTTCAACCGGATCAGTCCTGATGAACCAGCAATCGTGACCGAATTGGCAGAGGCGGCAGGCCAGGTTCCACGTTGGGGCGCGGACAATGAAGACTCCAAAACGCCCATCATGGCCAACTTTCTACAAGCCTGCGAAAATCTTGTCGGTTGCTTCGATGGCACCTTGCAGTTCTTCGATGAGAAACGGGGAAAGAGCTATCGTTTGGATGAGTCGGGCCTTTCCAAGCCCATCAAGCGCATTCCCGGGCTCGCTTTGCCGGATGGTAATCACTTGTTAGAAGGTAATCCTTTGCCCTTGCACTTGTTCGATTTTGCGATGCATCTCTGGCACAACCGGAGTCGGCCAGAAGCGCTCGTCTTCTACGTTCCTAAATTGGAGAACGAGAGCGAAGCTGCCTATCTCAAAGGGCTCATCGATTCCGCAGAACGAAAGGTGCAAGCGATTGAACCCGGTTATCAGCTGGGAACCGTCAAGTTGTTCATCGTCTTTGAGAACCCACGGGCCATTTTTCGAATCCAAGAAATCGCGCGCGTCTTGTCCCCTCACTTCTTGGGAGGGAGTTTGGGCTGGCACGATTTCTTGGCGTCGGCAGCGAGACTCTTTAAGCATGATCCGAACTACCGGATACCAGTGAAGGCGGATCCGAATATCGTTATCAACCACATCCGCGAGTCTCATCGCATTCTAGTCGATGCCTTGGCACCCATGGAGGCCATCCGCATCGGGGGCATGTATGGTGTGCTCTATGAGGAAGGTAACGAGCAGTCCTACCTCGTCAGTATGGTGGGTTACATTCGAGATGTGGCGACGCAGTTGAAGCGGGGGTTGAATGGCTTCTGGGTTGCCCATCCGGCCTTTGTTAGAGCAGGTCTGGCCCTCGTTGAAGCTTGGCGACGAGGCCCCGAAAGTGTGCGCGAGCTGGTGAGTGCTTTGGTGTCCGACAAGCTAGAATGTGATAATCTGTTAGAATTTGTCTTCGCTGAAGATGTTCAAGGATTGGATAAAGAGGACCCCCGCTATTTGCGCGCGGTGTTAGCGGCAACACTGGAGACCTCGGACGTGATTGCCAATGATGACCCCGAAGAGGTGCGGTATAATGTCTTCCAAGCCTTGCAGTATATTTGTGATTGGCTCACTGGAAATGGGTGTGTCGCTCTGCCAGCTACAATGCGGAATAGCCGGGGAGAAACCGTCTTCATCCGAGTGATGGATGACCTCGCGACCACCGAGCGCTCACGTTGGGAGCTCTGGGCAGAGGTCAATCACGGGCGGGTAGCGAAGGAAGAGTTCGAAGCCATTCTCGAAGAAGAGTTGGCCTTTTTGAAAGCCGGAAAAGACTTGGCAAACAAGCGGGTGCAAGTTCGTTGGCAGGGCGAAGCGGCTCGTTGGTATCCGGTAGCAGCAGAGATTCTTAAAAAGCTGGTTCTCGATCCTGAGCCGGTGGAATTTGCCACTGAGCTCATGATGCCGTTCACCTTAGACTTAGTGCGAGCCGCCCCCAATCCTATGGAGCTTGCTTGGAGCGAAAAGAAAAGAGAGTTCTGATCTCAGACTAGAGCGATTAAGCTAGGGGACAAGTTGCCCGAGCTAGCCAATCTTTGGACCAAGATGAAGAGGGGAGATGGGATTTTTTGATGGAAAAACCAGTGCCGCAACCTTTTGGAGGAAAGGGCATTTCAAAACTCGGCTCAGGACATCCCATTTGAATTTTTGAATTCGATTCATCGATTCCAGCTTGGTCCAATTTCACCAAAATTTCCCGAACTCGAACGACCTAGGCCGCAGATGACTCTTGCTACCCGGGAGTGTTCGCGCTTTGGAACTCGGTGTCGAGTAACAGAGCGCGTCCAGATTTGCCAGCAGCCGAAGGCTATGGCTGGGGTAGGAGAATGGTCTTAGCGAAGTAGTAACTGTTGCCTTCCAAAATCCGGTTTTTGGCGGTTTCGGGTAGACTGCCAGCGCGCAGCTGTTCGAGCGCGTTGTCATTGATGACGGTGAGGGAAAGGTCTGCGGCGACAATGCGTCCGTTGGCGTAGGGAGTATCGGAATCATTGTCCGCGACGATTCCGTTACCTCGCAGTCGGAAATCTTCTGCACTCCCACTCCCACCCGAGTTCACCACCAGAATCCGTTCGGTGCGAGTGACATTGTCTTCGGTGTATTCGATGACGAAGGAGAGGCTGAACTCATAGATGTTCTCGCACACGAAATTACCGGGGTCCGACTCGTTGGCCTCATAGGAGCGATAGGCGGATTCCAAATCGGTTTGTCCGAGGAGGTTTTCAAAGGTCTCGTCGGGATTGATAAGCTGGCGATACAGGATGAAGCTGGCAAACTCCTCGTCTTCGGTATCGGCGATGGGGTCGCGGAAGAGGAGGCGATAAGCAACTGTGGAGACGTCGCCACCGCGGTCTTGTTCGGTATTGAGTTCCCCATCATAGCGATCGGTCGCGGCAGTGAAAAAGACCGCACGCGAGGCATTGGGGCTAGGATTACCAGCAGGTCCAGGAGCAGATTGTTCGGAGGAAATCCAAAGCCACTCGAAGTCGTTACCGGAGCGCACCACGAGGGACTCGAGGTCGCGTGCCATTTGGTCGAAGGCTGCTTTCGCTTCGCGGGAAGCTTTGACCTGATTGCGGCTGGTGGAATAACCGTCCAAGGCAGTCGCGGTGATAGTGACTAACATGGCCACGATCACTGCTGTGACAGCGAGGGCGACGAGAAGTTCGACAAGGGTGAAGCCTTTCTTAAGGAGACGTGGGGCGCGGGTGGAAAGATTGATTTTCATGACAGGTGGTGAGGTGGTCGATTAACGGCGAACGGCCATCGCGCGAGAGAAAAGAGGCTCGCCTAAGCTGCCCTCGAAGTCAGTGCCTCCTTGCGCAAGGGGACCAGAAACATATTGGAAGCTATTGGCAGGGAGGAGGAAGAAGTCGGCTTGGAAGGCGATGACTGCATCCTCGAAGTTTTCAGCATTGGACGCTCCGCTCCCGCCGGCACTCACCAAACCAGAACCAGCCTGGGCAGCGGTGAGACCTCCGTTGTTGTCGCGCACGAGTTGACGCATGCGAACGACAAAGACACGCCCTTCGACAGCATTCATGAGCTGTTCCAAATCCTTTTTACCACCGCCGAGACGGCGAACTGCGGATTGTACGAGATAGTCTTTACCTGGCTCGCCATTATCATCGAGGAAGGGCTCCAACTTGCCGTCGGTAATCTGGGAAGTGTCGCCGCGATAGTTAAAAAGAACGATGGCGCTATCGAGGGAAGCCGAGGTGGAAATCCAATCAAAGGCCTTGTCAAAAGCAGTGTTGTATTCGCCCGATTCATCCTCGCGCAGGGTGCTGAGCTCTTTCTCGAGAGCAGAGGACAAACGGTCGGCATCCTGCACACTGACGGCACGTCGAATGCTGTTAGTAGCGGGCCCAAAGACGGCCAAGAAGGTAGTGAGGAGAACCGCGACGACCGCGATGGCAAGAAGGGTCTCCATCAAGGTGAAACCGTGGCGAGAGTGTTTGTTCATAGCTTGATTGTGAATGGAATGTGAGTTGCTGAAGGATGTTGCTGAGCCTAGTTGACAATGGCGTTGGTGTCGCGGATGGGGGAGGTGCGGCCATTTCGCCAAACGATGAAGCCGCCGACGTCTTTACCAATCACGCGAGGCTCGGAAGCTCCGGGACCAGTGACACCACGACAAAGAACAAAGGCCGCCCCGGGGGCACCTGCGCCTTCTTCAACGCAGAGGCCTTCCGCATTGAACTCGTAGTAGTAATAATTGGGATTCCGAGTCGTCTTGTTGTCTCCAGGAAAGCGGATACCACTCCCGTTCTCACCGTGAGTGCCGAGCCCGCTGATGGAGGAGGAGGCATCGCGGCTGAACTGAGGATGAAAGTAGACGCCGCTGGGGAGGAAGGTGCCTCGGGAGTCGACTCTCCACTGACGACCGGTCTCTTCACCAGAGTCATTACGCTGAATTTCTTCGTAAGCCACCACCATGAAGCGAAGATTGCGTTCCTCTTCACCTGCCTCGGCGTGGATGCAGAGACGAGCTCTCGTTCCCCGTCCGATGGCAAGATTTCTAGCTTCATCCATGAGAGCTTGGGTCTGCGAAAGACCAGTAATGGTGGCTTGACCCTTATCGACGTTTTGAATGCCAATGGCGGCGACAGAGAGCATAACTGCCATAATGCCAACGACTACCAAAAGTTCGATGAGTGTGAAGCCGCGCGGAGTCGGAGAGTTTTGGAGATTATTTCTCATCATTGGAGGATAGTTTGTGCAAAAGAACGTAGAGCCTGGCCAGCGAAAAGCAAGAAAACGTATTTACATTTGCAGCCAAAGGTCGAATTTTTTCGAGAAACTCTCTTCTACTTCTCGAAATGTCCTTGGCGGGGGCCAGTCATCCATTGCCAAGCGGACTCGACCATGTCTTTTGCCTTTTTATGAGTCGCTTCCCAGCCGAGGACCTCTTTCGCCAGCGAGGGATCAGCAACGAGGCGGGCGGGATCACCGGCCCGACGATCGCCATATTCGACAGGGACCTCTTTGCCGGTCACTTCGCGGGCTGCATCGAGAATTTCGCGCACGGAGACACCCAGACCAGTGCCAAGATTGCAGCGAATGGAGTCGCCGCCACCCTTGAGATGATCGAGTGCCTTGGCATGGGCATCGGCTAGGTCGAGGACATGGATGTAGTCGCGGATGCACGTGCCGTCGGGGGTGTCGTAGTCGGTGCCGAAGACGGTCATTTTTTCAATTTTGCCCTGCACGGCGAGAAGGACGTTGGGGATGAGGTGGGTTTCGGGCTCATGGGCTTCCCCGATGAGGCCATCGCCCCAAGAGCCGGAGGCATTGAAGTAGCGCAGGCAAGCGCTCTTGAGGCCCCAAGCGGTGTCGCAATCGGCCAAGACTTGTTCCAGCATCAACTTCGACCAACCATAGGGGTTGACGGGTTGGAGCGGATGGCTTTCGACGATAGGCACTTCCACTGGCTCGCCATAAACGGCAGCGGTGGAGGAAAGGACGAAGTTTTTCACGCCATGGTCGCGCATGGCCTCCAGAAGAACGACTGGGTCGGCGGTATTGTTCTGATAATACTTGAGCGGGTCTTTCACGGACTCACCGACGTTGATGAAAGCGGCAAAGTGAAGAACGACGTCGATCTGGTTTTCGCTGAAAATTTTGTCCAAAAGAGGACGGTCCGAGAGGCTGCCTTCGATGAAGCGAACGCGGTCATCAACGAGAGCGTCGCGGTGGCCATAGACGAGATTGTCGAGGACGAGAACATCTCGCTCTTGGGAGGCGAGAAGACGAACAGTGTGGGAACCGATGTAGCCTGCCCCGCCAACGACGAGGGTAGTGGTTTTACTCATATTTATGAGGCCACAAGGCAATGGGATCGGGAAGGCAATGTCAAATGTTCGTTCGGAGTGGAAAAGAGTTCGAATGAATGGGCAACCGGGACCGTTGAAGATTTTGATGAAAAACCTGTTTTCTCTTTTGGGTGGAACTGCGGCTGTGGTGCTTTCTTCGTGTGCGGACTATTACGGATACGACTCTGCCGCTATCGGCGGATATGCGAGCGCTCCTCTTGCGGTGCAATCATCAGTTGTCCATCAGCCTGCCTTCCCGGGCTACCAATCTGGAGCTGACCACTATTCGAGCCCCGTGCGTTCGGCTTTTCCGCTTCATCAAAGCTATCTGCAACCAGTGTCCAACTACTCTAGCCGGGGTTGGGGTGACTATCGCGGTAGCTATCAGCGTTCTAGCCGGGGATATTACGGGGGCGGGGGCTCCTCGTGCGGTGTCGGGAGATACTACTAATCAGGGAAAAAATTTGGCAGAAAAAACGCTGAGGGAATCGCCCTGTTTGTCAGCCCTGGTTCTCTCAGTAGTCTCGGTTGCGTGCCCCCAAAGGTAGAAGATTAGGCGGCTTCGTTCTCGTCTTGTTCGCGAGCCGCTCGTTCGCTTCGTAGCTGGGCCAAGGTGACTGGTTTGCGAAAATACTTCCGCATCGTCAGCATCCCAGCCAATGCGCCTCCCAAGTGGCAGGCGTGTCCGATCTGGAGGAGGGCTTCTGCTTGATAGTTCTCAATTAAAAGCCGTCCCAAACTACTGAAAACAGGAACCCCAAGCCCGGGAATCATCAAAAGCAGAATCACGGTGCCCAATACGACGCCGTTCCGAAGGTTGCGAGCGCGCAGTGGCAAGGGAAACATTTTCGACTCGGGGGAGACAGTGGTCAGAGCAATGAAGAGTCCCATCCCTGCTCCCGAAGCGCCCACCAGAGGTAAGCTGCCTTGGAAGAGAAGGTGCAACAGGCCACCCGCGAGAGTGGACCAAAAGGCGGTTCGCCACACCTCGCGCTCGCCAAAAATGTCGTGGATCCGCCCCCCGAAGTAATAGAGAAAAAAGGCGTTGGTGAGCCAATGGGTGAGGTTGCCATGCAGAAAGGGATGGGTGACCAGTTGCCAGATTTGACCGTTCTGAAGGAAGCCTTCGCGGGAAAGTCCGAGTGCTTGATACCACTCCACCCGGGTCGCCAGAAAGAGAACGAGTAGGGTCAGAGGAGCGAGGGTGTGAAAGTTCAACCCCGGGCGAGGAAATCGAAGGCGTTTCGGCTGAAACTGCATCAAGAGATGTGGCACAATACAGGAAACGTCCCCGAGAGGAAGCTTTTGCTTAGAAAAGGCTCGAGATTGGACGCGAACACGCGCAGCCCGTCAGTGGAACGCTGGGGAAATCGAGGAAAGTAACCCACTCTAAGTAACCCGCTCCAAAGAGTGGAAATCAAGAGCTGCTCGCTGGGCGTGGCTGCCAGCACTAACTTTCTCCCTTAGCACGCGGCTCGGCCGAGACCCGGTTGCCGCCCGAGCTAGTGACGAAAGGTCCACCCTCCATGGGGGCCACTCCGGTGGAGGCCACGTCGGGCATGTCGGTTGGCTTGCCAGCAAGGGGGAAATCCTTGCGCAGTGGGTAAAAAGGGTAGCCCTCCCACATCAGGATGCGGCGGAGGTCGGGGTGGTCGGCAAATTCGATGCCCATCATGTCGTAGACCTCGCGCTCGTGCCAGTTGGCAGTCTTCCAAATCTTGACCGCAGTGGGCACCTTCTCGCCTTCTTCCACTTTGGAGCGAACGCGCAAATGCTTGGAGTCATCGACGTTGGCCAACTCGTAGACCATCTCGAAGCGTGGCTCCTCCTGGTCATGGTCGATGCTGGAGATATCGAGAAGAAAGTCGTAACCGAGGGCGAAAGCCTCCTTCAAAGTGGCTTCCAAAGAAGCAAGTTCGACAACGACGGTGGTTTCATTACGAAACTCCACCGTCTCCAAAAGCGCGGCCCCTAATTTTTGACGGAGAGAATCGACGTCGGCGGAAATAAGCTCGGAATTCATGCGTTCTGGGTCTGGGGCTCTTCTTCTGCTTCTTTTTTGGTAAAGAGAGACTCTCCTTCGATCTTCCTTTGCAAACGCATGAGACCTTCCAAAAGAGCTTCCGGGCGGGGTGGGCAACCGGAGATGTAGACGTCCACCGGAATCAAATTGTCGATACCCTGGAGCACGGCGTAGCTGCGATACATGCCACCAGAGGAAGCGCAGGCACCCATCGCGATGCACCACTTGGGCTCCGGCATCTGGTCCCAGATTCGTTTGACGGCGAGGGCCATCTTGTAGGTCACCGTTCCCGAGACAATCATGACGTCAGACTGGCGGGGCGAAAAGCGCATCACTTCGGCACCGAAGCGGGAGATGTCATAGCGGGAGGCACCTGTGGCCATGAGCTCGATAGCGCAACAGGCCAAGCCCATCGGCATCGGCCAGAGAGAGTTCTTCCGCATCCAGTTCACCGCCGAATCGACGCGGGTAAAGATAATGTTGCCTTCAATCTTGGAATCGTAGGCGGCATGCGTTTCGGCAGAACCTTCGGAAGTGTCGCTCGTGACCATAGCTGCCGCACTTTACCCTCCAGGATTGGACTCACAAGTCCGACTTTGTGAAATTTTTCACAAGGTCCCTCGGTCGGGTTCAAGAAGCGGCAAAAGGGCGTTGGCCCCAATCGCGACTGACCTGCGTTTTTGTTCCGGTTTTTCTGGTTTCAAAGAGGGCTTTCGAGTTGGCTCGCGCCATGAACCGACCCGATGGACGACAGCCCGACGAAATGCGCGAATTGACTTTTACTCCCAATGTCGCTCCGCATGCCTCGGGATCGGTTCTGGTGTCTTTTGGAAACACGCGCGTCATTTGCGCCGCCACCATCGAGGAGTCGGTGCCGGGCTGGATGCGTTATCAAAAGGTGGAGGGGGGCTGGCTCACCGCCGAGTATTCCATGCTCCCTTATTCGACCCATGACCGCAAACGTCGCGATATCTCTAGCGGTCGTCTCGATGGACGGTCCTCCGAGATCCAACGGCTCATTGGTCGGTCCCTGCGGGCGGTGGTTGATCTGAAAAAACTAGGCGCGCGCACCATCTGGCTCGATTGCGACGTCCTGCAGGCCGATGGTGGTACCCGCACCGCTTCCATCACCGGAGGTTGTGTTGCGATTGCGATTGCCATCAATAAGCTGATGTCGGCTGGTAAGCTCAATGACTTTCCAATGAAGAGCCTCATCTCCGCCATCTCCTGCGGCGTCTATGAGGGGGAAGTGGTGCTCGACCTCAACTATCCCGAGGACAAGGCAGCCACCGTCGATTCCAATCTCGTGATGACCGAAAATCTCTCCTTTGTGGAGATGCAAATGTCGGGCGAAGAAGCGACCTTCACCGATGAGCAAATGGCTGCCATGGTAAAGTTGGGTAAAAAGGGTTGTTCGGAAATCACCGCCAAGCAAAAAGAGGCCATTCTCGCGGCCGATCAGGCAGCACCCACCGATTTGGCGGACTTAGCGGCAGCCTTTGGCGGTTCAGGCGCTTAAAATGGCCAGAGGCGGAAGCCACCGCGCTTCGCCTTGCGCTTGTATTTGCCATCGCCCACGGAGACAACCTCGACCTCGCAATCGGTGAGGCCCTGTTCCTCGAAGCCCAGCTTCTTGGCCGCTCGGGGAGTCACGTCGATAATCCGGCCTGCGATAAAAGGCCCGCGGTCGTTGACGCGCATCTTGAGGCTTTTGCCATTCTTCAGATTGGTCACCTTGACCACGCAGGGGATGGGAAGGGTCTTGTGGGCGGCGGAGATGTGCCACGGCATCACCTTTTCGCCCAGCGAGGTGTTGCCGCGTTTGAGACCGAAGAACGAGGACTCATTATACCAAGATGCGATTCCTCGCTCCTTGTAATGCAATGCTTCCTCGACGGACATCGGTTGATAGTGGATGCCGCGAATGGTGTAGGAGCGTGTTTGCAGTCCTTTATAATTCCCATAGTCGCCCCCGCAAGAGACGAGGAAAAGGGCGCAAAAAGCGACGGTGAGAGCGGGTAGAATTGTTTTCACAAAGCTGAGGCTACCAAAAGGCCATGCCATGCCCAATCTCAGGCTGAGGCATGCCGATGCCCGTTAGCAGTGTGCGGTAAGAAAATTAAAAGAAAGCGGCGGCGGGCTAAAGATAGCTCTTCCATTCATCGGACTCCGCCACTTGCTTGAGGACCTGATTGCGGTCGGCAATGAAGCGTCGCAAGTGAGCCGTTAGGTAGGAGTTTTCCACAAACCAGCCAATTGGACCACCACGGGATTGATAGTCGAATTCGTCGGTCATCAACGTGCCCTTCTCGTCTTCCTCGAAGCGGTGATGGTGCTTCATGTATTTGAAGGGTCCGCTGACCATCTCATCAGTAAAGCTCCGCGGATGGTCCATAGCCGATACGCGCACATGCAATTTCTGCCGGAACTTCAGATGAGAACCCTCCCAAGTGACTTCATCTCCCTCACCAAGCAAGCCGCTTTGGACACCAGCAACCACCTTTTCTTCTGAGTCGCCCGCGCTGTCGAGGTGGAACTCGACACTGCGGGAGAGGTCAAAAACACGTTCAAGGGGAGCCTTGATTTTGGTTGTGGCGGTAATGAGGGGCAAGGCAGTAGAGAACCCTTCTTGGACCAGAGAGGCAATGGAAAACGAGCTTGAAAAAGAAATGAAGTGAAGGCCGCGCCAAGACCTCTGCTAAGACTCGCGCTCTTGCACCATCGGCAGAACAGGAGCCACCTGTTCCTTCATCTCTTTGCCGGGCTTGAACTTGACGACCGCGCGAGGAGGAATGGGGACGTCTTTGCCCGGATCCTTAGGATTGCGCCCGACTTTGGCCTTCGTCACTTTGACTTCAAAGGTGCCGAAATTCCGCATCACCACAGTGTCGCCTTTCGCAAGATCGCTGGTGATTTCTTCGAGTGTTTTCTGAACCACATCAAAGACTTGCTGCTGGGTCAATCCAGTGAGATTGCTGATACGATTGACGAGGTCGCGTTTAGTGACGGTAGGCATGATGTTTACTGTTGAAGAGAGTATTTTAGTTAGGGGAATATGTCTCAGTTGAGGTAGACTGCAACGAAAGACGATAAGTTTTTTCTGAGCAAGAAGCACTGTCATCCAGCAGGTTTTGTGCCGAAAATTTTCTGGGTTTAAGGGGGGGGCAGGGCGATCAAGCGAGGGAAAAATTCGGTGACCTGAGACCAGGATGGATGGGATGAATCAGATTTAAGAATTCAAACTCATCGTTCTG
>CAZGXV010000037.1:1813-32045 GCA_964529725.1 uncultured Roseibacillus sp. | reverse complement strand
TCACCGACGAAGTCTCCGCGCTGCAACATCTCGGTCATGCCATCAAGCTGGTTCCCAACCCCTCATCCAACCCCAAGGTGACTTATGCCAGCGACCTAGAGCTTGCGGAAAGCCTTTTCAAAACCTAACAGCATGGCCTGGGCCAACGTCTTTTTCCTGTTCCATGACCAAGTTCCTGCACACGGCTGACCTCCACCTCGACTCTCCTCTCAAGGGGCTCAGCAACCACGAACACGCCCCCCAAGAGCAAATTCGAGGCGCCTCTCGGGCAGCTCTCACCCGCATCGTGACCCTTGCGATCAAGGAGCAAGTCACTTTCGTCATCATCGCAGGCGACCTCTACGATGGCGATTGGCAGGACTATAGCACGGGCCAATTTTTCAATGCGGAGATGAGACGGTTGCAACAAGAAGGCATCGGGGTCTATCTCCTCTTCGGGAACCACGATGCCCAGTCCAAAATCACGCGGCAACTCTCGCTGCCGGACAATGTTTTCGTCTTCGATACCAAAGTCCCCGAGACCTTTTTGTTAGAAGAACACGCCATCGCGCTCCATGGCCAAGGCTTCGCGACCCAGCACGTGCATGACCGCCTCGCCCTCGACTACCCAGCCGCTGTGGCCGACTCCTTTAATATCGGGGTCCTCCATACCCAAGTGGAGGGCCATCAGGGCCACGCTCCCTACGCGCCCTGCACCCTCGCGGAGCTGAATGCTAAGGACTATCAATACTGGGCCCTTGGTCATGTGCACCAACCTGAGATTCTACAGGAATCGCCAACCCCCGTTGTCTACGCAGGCATTCCGCAAGGACGTCACATTCGGGAAACTGGGGAAAAGGGCTGCTATCTCGCGTCGGTCGACGATTCCCATCAGCTCGTGGACCTCACTTTTCACCCTCTAGAGACACTTCGTTGGGAACACCTGGAGGTCGATGTTTCAATCTTTTCCGATTGGGAGGATATCGAGAGTCATCTCGCCGCGACCATTCTCCAACTCAATCTCCCAACACGAATCGAGTTGGCCGTCTTTCGCGTGACTTTAAACGGTCAATCCGGTGCCCACGAAGAGCTGTTACGACTGGAGACCGCGCTTGCACTGAAGCTGCAGGAGCATCTCTTCAATGAGAATTTACCCTTCTCCGTTTGGATCGAAAAGGTCCGCAATCAAACGACTCCTCTAGTAGATATCGCAGAACTCAGACAGGCAGATGAGCTTACTGACTTCGTTCTTACCCATTGGGAAAAGGAAGAACTCGATCTGGATTCCCTCGGTCAGGAATTGCAGAGCAAACTTGGTTCTCTCCTCACCACGACAGCCTCTGGCGAAGACGAATCGGAAAACTCCCTGTATCCCACTAAAGAAGAGGTCCGACAGGTCATTCTTTCTACTCTAAAATCCTCTACCCCCTCGTCAGGATGAGATTCGATGCCATTCATCTCAAGGCTTTCGGCCCTTTTACTGACAAGACGATTACGTTGGTAGATAGCGAGCACTCTGACCTCAACATCATCTATGGCCAGAATGAAGCGGGAAAAAGCACTCTCCTACGGGCGGTCGATCACCTTCTCTTCGCTATCCCGCGAAAAATTCAGGATGATTATCTTCACAAGAAAACCGATATCCGCATCGGAGCCACGGTGTCCCATGGGGAGCAGAGCTTGTCCTTCCTTCGGAAAAACGGAATCAAAAACAGCCTTCTGAATCCTAACCAAACGGTCCTTCCCGATGATAGCCTCTCCCCCTTCCTACAAGGCACGAACCGGGATTACTACGGGCAGATGTTCGGGCTCAATACCGCGCAGTTGAGGCAAGGCTCGCAGGAGATTCTCTCCGGCAAAGGCTCCGTGGGTGAAATCCTTTTCTCAGCCAGCAAAGGAGGCTCCTCCGTGACACAAGCTCTGCAAGAACTGAGGGCCCAAGCGGACCATCTTTTCAAAAGTCGAAAGTCGAAAGGGCTCAAAATCTATCAGCTGATCGACGAGATGAAAGAAGCTCGCCGACAGCTCAAAGAAGACACTCTCGACCCGAGCGAGTATGCTCGTTGCGAGAAACGTTGCCAGGAACTCACTGACGAACTGAATGCGATCGAAACCGAAATCGCGAAAACTGAGAGAGAACTCTCCAATCTGCAGAGCATCGAAAAGGCCATCCCCCTGCATGAACGGTCTCTTGCCAGTCAACGGGAGTTGGCAGATTACCAACTCCCGGAGCTTCCGAATGACTTTCCAGACCAACTGCGCCTCGCACGCGAACAACACCAGACAGCCAACACTGAGCTCAACTCTCTGCTAGCGACCCTGCAGGAAACTGAATCTCAACTGAAGGCTCTCCCCAAAAATCATCTGGACCAGGAAGTGTTTAGCCGAATCGACGCCCTCAAGGAGCGGGAAGAGCTGCACAAATCCCATCGCAACCAACTCGAAGAATGCGACCGCCAACTCATGAGTCTCCGACAGGAGCTGACCTCCCAACTTACCGAACTCAACCTCCCCAGCATTGAAAAAGCCCCAAATCTTCCGCACCAAGCCGAAGAGCAGACACTCAGACTCTTAGTCGACGATTTCGGTGTGACCCAAGCGGAACTCACCGAAAGCAAAGAGACTCTTGCCCGAGAGGCTTCTGCCATTAAGGCTGCCGAGGAAAAGCTCGCTGAACTCCAAGGCTCCGTTGATTTGAGCTACTTGAAAAAGCTCCATCGAGAGGCGCAATCCCACCAACAAGAACTCCAAACCCATCGCGAACTTTCGCAAGAAATTGAGGAACTGACTCGGGAGAGTTCTCACCTGCGAAAGCAACTTGGAATTGAGGCATCAGCCTCTAGCGATGTGCTTTTCACACTGCGTCTTCCTCCCCACGAAAGCTACGAGCGCTATCGTAGTCGCGCACAACAGTTGACCGACAATCATCGCCAGTTTTCTCAGGATAGTTACCAACTGGAACAAGAGCTAGGAATCGCTCGGGCGAAACTCGAGTCGCTCAAGACCGAGGGAGCCTTGCACACGCAGGAAGAGCTTATCGAAGCCCGCCGCGAAAGAGACGAGGTGCTTGCGCAAGCTCTCCGGGGCCAGACTTTCGATGCGGTGACCTTACAAGAACTCACCCTGCGAGCGGACACGATTGCAGATGCTCTGCGGGCCAATTCCAACCTTCTCGCACAAGCGGCCACCCTCCAAGAAATCATCTCCGAAAGCCGCTACAAACTCGAGAGCGCCCAGGCAGCCTTGGAGAAGACGCGGGCTGACCAAGAGACTCTTGACGGCGAATGGCAGGCCCTTTTTTCCACACTACCGATACGCATCCTTACCCTCGACGATTATCAGGAGGCAGCCCGCCACTGGCGAGAGCTTCTTGCGCAAAGCCGGCTCTTAGCCCAAAAGAAACAACTGCAAGCTTCGCTAGCGGCAAAGTCCCAAGAACTGCTTACTCTGTTCGTGAAGAGCAAGTTGCTGGCCAAGCAGCCGAAGTCATTTAGCGAAGCGGCAGAAGCTCTCGGGGAGCAGTATCAAACTCAGGAAAACAGGCAAGCCTTGCGCAACGACTACGAAAGCAGGCTCCAAAAATCACGAACAATTCAAGAGACCCAATTCCAGAATCGCGAATCTCTGCAGGAAAAACTCTCCTCTCTTGAAAAAGACTGGTCGCTGCACGCGAAAGGATTCCAGCTACCACCGTTGTCTGAATTGACCAGTTCCAGCTTTCTCGAGTTGCAACAAGCACGCAAAAACCTCGCAACCACCCAGTCCCAAATCGAAAATCTCGAGAGAGACCAAAAACAACTGCAAGAGGCAATCTCTAGCTTCGAAGACAATCAAAGTAATCTTCTTCGAGACACCTCCTCGCTGTTCGTCTCAGGTCAACTCTCGCAGCAGGAACCGTCGGTTCAGTGGGCGTTCCTCAAAGAGCAACGGCGAGAGGAAGCCGAGCGACAGAGCCGCCGGGAGACGCTGCAATCTCAACTCGACCAACACAAGCAGCAGCTTCAGGAGAAGCAGAGTCAAGCGCAGGCCACTCAGCTCGCGCTCAACGGCCTTCTCTCATCGGCTTCGCTGAAAGACGAAACCACCATCGGTCCCTTTCTCGTGCAGTTCAGCAAACGAATGGAAGTCCAAAAACAAGTCGATGAACGAGAAGACTCACTCAAGCAGCTTTTCCCGGACTTGGCTTCTCTCAAAGATATCAAAGAACTTCTTCAACTGCACGAGGCAGAGAGTCTCCCCGCGGCCATCTCCAAGCTCAAGACCCACCGCAGCGATCTGATTGACCAACGCGACACCATCCGCGACCAACGTCAGGACGCCCTCGCGCGACAAGCCGACTATCAAGAGGCCAATCAAACTGCCGCCGACACCCAACAACGAATCGCATTCGCCCGCGACGAGCTGGTCACTGCCAGCAAACGTTACTTGACCCTCAAGGCTGCGATCACTTTTCTCACTGAACAAATCGAAGCCTTTCGTAAACTCAATCAGGGCCCACTCGTGCAATACACCTCTGATTACTTCCAAAAATTAACCCTCGGGAAGTACTCTGGGATTCTGGTTCAACCCGACGAGAAGGACATTCTTCAACTCTACGCCTGCGAGGAAAAATCGGAGCACAAGGTCCCCGTGACCCAGCTTTCGGAAGGGACCGCGGACCAACTTTATCTCTCCCTCCGCTTGGCTGCGCTGCGTCTTCACATGGCTAACAACAAGCCAGCCTTACCCCTCATCCTCGACGACATTTTGATGACCTTCGATGACGAACGCGCTCTTGCGGTCCTTGAGGTGCTGAGGGACTTTAGCAAAAATTGTCAGGTCCTCATCTTCACTCATCACGAGACCATCAAAAGCCTTGGGAAAAAACTCGATGCCAATCTCATCGACCTCGAAGCGGCCTAGAGTCCTCGAATCAAATTCTCTTTCACGGGTTTTCTTTCTTCTGCAGTTCCTGTTCAGCGTCTTGCAAAATCGACTCAACGTTTAAGAAAATATCTCGGTCAATCACGGGGACCTCGACGGCAGCTTGTAAGTGGACGAGCGCTTCCTCATGTCTGCCCTGCTCGAAGAGTGCCTTGCCCCAGAGCGCTTGATAATCGAACTCCGGTGAGATGGCATAGGCTTGCGAGGCCGCTTTTTCCAACTTGAGCCAATCCTCTTTCGCCCATGCCAGGACCGCGTCGAACGCGAGCCGATTTTCCCGCTCAGGAAGTTTTCTTCGAACAGAACGAGCCCACACCTTAGGAAGCCTCTCCCCCTCTCCAACCGAGGCCGCCAACTCACAGGCGAAATGGGCGAAGTAGATTTGCGGATTCTGCCAAGAGTCCAATACCGCTTCATCGATGGCAGCTGCAGCCTTTTCCTGCGCAATCTCAAGTTCAATATCTCGCGTTCCAACATCCTGCATCAGGCGGATCGATGGCAAAAGAACTCGGGGCCTCAGCAAACGCTCCCCTTCCATTGTGTCCAAAATTTTCTCCGACTCCTTGCGGTTGCCGTTACTGATTGCGAAGAAGAGAGTCGTGAAGTCGATGAACTCCTGAAAGAACGAGGCTTCTTCCGCAGCCACAAGCAAGCCCGCGGTACGGAGCTTGCCCGGTTCGTCTTGGCTGAGAGCGGCCCATAGCGTTTTTACCGCGTATAGTTCGGGATTCTCGCGAGGGTCATTGTAGGGAGCCAAGAGTTCGGACATCCGCTCTTCGCCCTCTTTCGAATAATCGAGGTCGAAGAAGGAGACTAAGGCCATTGCGGCATCGGTATCCTGCGACCAATTGAGGATGACCTCCACTGCCTTGAGGACCTCATCTTCGTGGAGTTGACCTTCCTCATCTTCCGCCCAAAGAAAACAATCACTCGTCCATAAAAATGGATCTAAACTCGAGGCCTTCCAGAGCTCAGGAGAGAGCTTGGCGACTAAGACTCCCCTTTTCTCATCGTCCGACCAATCATCATTGAGGGTCTCATCTGTCCGCTTCGACCAATCCTTGGGAGCATCGGCAACGTCTCCTGTTAGAAGGTCAGATAGGAGAGCCCGGAGAGATTCGTTCAGTTCGCGATAGGGCTTGAGCTGTCTCAGCGCTCGGCCCCAAGTGAGTCTTTTTTCCTGCAGAACAGCTCGACTTCCAGCTTCAACTTTCCAGTCTTTAGACTCCTTCAATAGTTGAGCGATGAGTTCCAGCTCACCCTGACTCAATAATACTTCGAAATAGCCTCCAGCCACGCTGATGTCGATGGACTCCAACGCCGCTTTTTCCTGCGCTGCGCGAAAGTGCGCCAACACGGGTTCGAATTCTTGGGTAGTGTGGGCTTCAAAAAGAATATCCAACCAAGCGGCGAACTTGGAGCCAATCGGTGACCCTTTTTCTTTCCAAATAGGTTTCGACTTGAGTGCCTGGTAAGCCTCCACCTCTCCTAAAGAGGCAGCAAAGGCCAAAACACTGAGATAAAGCTTTGAGCGTATCGCGTGAGGAAATCGCTCATCAAGGATCGCCTCACTCATTTTCTCGAGAGAAACCATATGAGAATTGGTCCACACCTCATCCTCAGACAGGCAATGATACAAGGCATCAGTAGCCAACTCTTCTCCCGCATCGGGAGAGCGAAGGACCTGGGCCATGAGCTTGAAGAGTTCCAGCGGATGTCGATCGTTCTCGCCCGTGCGCAGAAAGAGCCGCGCTTCATCCAACTCGTCGACACCAATCACCTGGGGCTCAATGTGGGTGAACCAAGTGAGGCTCAAGTCACCCATCCACTCGTCGAATGCATCCACCAGATCGCGCTGCACCCGATCAGGCCCTCGCAAGCCTTCGGCTAATTCTACTAGGTCCTTCTTGACCGATGCCGTCAAATCACCAGCGCGAATTTGGCTCTGTGCCATCACAAAATCGAAAGCCTCTTCTGGTCCCTGGGTTTGTGCCACCAACTGGGCTGCCGACTGCACGAATGCCAAACGCTCCAGGTAACTCATCTCCTCCGACAAAATTCTTTCCGCCTGAGCCAAGACATCGTCCGGCTTTTTCTTTGCCTTGATGGCAGCCAAAAGATAAAGGTAGCTCGCCCGTTCCTGATGCTCGCGGCTACTGGCATCGTTGAACTGGTCCACGCACTTGGCAATGATGAGGAACGCCTCTTCCTCCTCGTCCATATCAATCTTCAAGCCACCGCAAATGCGCCAACAGAATTCCCTCACAGTTTGGGTGATGGGGGCCGCGAGAACAATCTCCGCAAAACCTACCAAGGCGCGATACGACTCGGTCTCGCCAGCGGGCTCGTTCGGCTTAAGGTAAGTCATCGTGAGGGTCGTCATCACTTCGACTCGGGACGGAAAGACCGAGGCGACTGCATAAACTCCGGCAGTCATCTCGTCTCTTCGCTGGCGGTCTTTCGTCTTGAGCGCATTCGGAAATTCTTGGTCAAAGGCGGTCAACTCTTCGTCCATTAGGTAGACGGACCCGAAGGGCTTGTTCAGCTGAATCGATGAACCTTTTCCGAAGCCTCTCCTCCAGTTTTCGCGACTCGACCTCCAGAACTGACGAGCACCGTCAGCATTCTCTAGCAAGAAGAGTCCCTCAGTTATCAGAGGCCTGAGCTCACTGTCCTCGTAGAGCGAGGTCGGCACGTCGCGGAAAAGACTGAAGACCTCAAGGGCCTCCTCATCGCGTTCCAAATGAACCAGCAAAATGGCAGCCCGAACCAAATGATGGACTTGGTTCAGAACTGTTCGGCGCTCGCCTTCTGTCCGCCGATAGCAGTCGACAGCTTCTGCCCATCTACCCAACTTCTCTAACACTAGACCTTGGCGAGTTGCCGCACTGGTGTTGAAGTCTTCGTTAAAGTCCGGATCGACTGCCATCGCAGCGTAAAGCTCGTTGGCTTCTTGGTATCGCTTCCGCTTTTCTAACCAAGAGGCTTTGACAAATTGACACTCCCAATAGTTATCGTCGGCGTGAGGAATTTCATCGGTTAGACGCACCAACTTGCCGAAAAAGTCTTCTTTCTCATCGCTTGGATCCTCCAGCCAATCGATGTAACCGAGCAGATACCACAGGAGGGTGGTGAACTCATCATCGGGCTCGAAGCGTTTAATATATTCTGACGCATAGGCCAACCAGAGGTCGTGCTTCTCGTTGTAATAGGTCGAGAGTTTGTCCTCGAAGTCCTCGCGGGTTTCATCTTCGGCTGCCACTTGAGCGCGATGAAAATACTCTGGCTTTTCCTCCGCAAGGAGAGCGCGCAGTTTTTTAACAATCTCGCGAGAAGCCTCTTGCTGCTGCAGACCTCGCGTCACCTTTTCGCGGCTACCACGAAACAATTGCTGGCGTGGATCATCTTCGGGTAATCCTTGCAGCACGACCTCGAACGCTTCCGCCATCAATTGCGATTCGGCTCCATTCTCCGGCACCTTCACCACTTGCGCCAATTCCTGCGGCAAGGCCTCCTCATCTTGGGACAATTCTTCTTCGAGAAAAATTGCCAACCGGGACTTCTCCTCTTGCTTCAAAAGAGAACCAACCAATGCATCCAAGGCATTCGGCCGAAAGTCTCCTTCCAGCGATAAGGCAATGCGGCCATACTTCTCGGCCTCGTCGGGAGAATCCGGCAATAGCCAAGTGGCAGCCCATGACGCGGACCAACCGCGACGATACTCCGAAAGGTTTTCTTGTCTGGCCAATTCTTTCATAATGGCGCGGGCTTCCTCCCGTTCCCCCAGCTCATCCTGAACAACGGCCAACATGTAGCTTGCGTAAGCCTTCTGCTCGGCGGAGACGTGAGTATTCTTTGCCAGCGCGCGGTATTGCTGGACCGCCTTCTCGTTCTCATCCTCATAGTAATCGAGGTAGGCCAAGTGCGCCTTTACATCGAAAGACACCTCCTGGTCATTCGGGAAAAAGCGAATGACATCGCGGAGCGCAGTTCGCCGCCTCACTGAATCCGCACCGAGCGGAAACCACTGTTCCACTAACTCTAATTGGGCCTCCCCCGACGATAGCAGCGGCATCTTGGGACTTGCCTGCTCCACCTGATGAGGTTGATCGTTTTTTCCTGAAACGATAAAGACGGGACTCTCGGACCAGCTCGCGAAAGCCCGGTTGGCTTGAGCGACAACCAAGACTTCTTCCGGAGTCAACAAGGAGTCGCGACTGGAGATTTTGAGCTCCGCACGGCATCCGCTTTCCGCATTTTGCCAACTAGCGGCAATGCGGTAGCCCTCGTTTTCCAAAGTGATTGGTCGAGGCAAACTTTCGACCGTCAGTCCTTCGGGAAGGGTTGTGACCGAGCTGACCTCAATCTCGTCTCGCCACATGAAGAAGCTGGTCTCGCGGTCATCTCCTTCGCCAAAATCTAAAAACAGATTAGAAGAAACTGGGAAAGGCAGCACTCGCCTTCCTTTCGAGTCTGGTTCCGAAGGTTGACCCGTAAAGAAAGCCTTCACCACAAAGCCTTCCTCGTCCTCTGGAAACTCGATGTCAACGACCTCTGCTCCTTCGAAAAACTCCTTCAACTGGTCGGTGAGAAAGCGTCGCGCAGAAATCAAACTCCGTTCGCGGTAATCGTCGCGATAGCTTTGCTCATAGTAACCGCTCGCCCGCAATTTCATGTATCCCGAGAGTCGGCCTTCGGTATCCAACCCGGTCTCGAATTCATATCGCAAGACAGGCAATTCCCCTTCCGGAGTTCGTGCCCATTCGCCCCCATTTTTTCCGATTAAAAAGACTTCCCGATCACTCGAGGAAGGCGCGAGCAGGCCCAGCTCTGTGCCCGGGATGGTCGGATCGCAAAACACCCACTCTTCCCCTTGTCGAACGGCGGCAATGGCGTGGTTGAACTCTTGGTAGCTGGGAGACTTACGATTCACCAATCCCGCATGCTCGGTATTAACGAGCACCACTTTCGCCTCGATGCCGTAGTGCCGGAGAAGCTGGACAAGAAGATTGGCCTTATCCTTGCAGTCGCCGAACTTGCGATTCCAGACCGTCATGCAGCCATAGGGCTCCAAACCCGAGTGCCCGAACTCCAAGCCAGTGTAGCGAACATCCAGGGAAATCCTCTCCAGCAGAATGCGAGCAATGACCTCTTTGTCCTTCTCCTCTCCGAGCCAATTCGCAACCTCTTCCAAAAGCTCGGGACCGAGTTGAGAATTCTTCTCCAGTTTTTCTGAATACCAAGCTGCCAAGTCACCCCAACTGTCCCAAGTGGTGAGATAGGTGGCCGGACCAACTTGCGCGGTCGGCGCCCGGGAGGGCTCCCAGTAGGCGCGGTCTCGATTCTGCTTTTCCCACTTGGCCCGCCAACGGCCATCTGGTGCTTCCATTTCAACTCGTTTCGGAACGCCACTACCAAGCGTGTTTTCCTGCAACTGGCTCGCCATTTCACCCGGTAAGTCGATAACGCGGCGACGCATGAGATACGGCCATCCTGCCTCCCAAGAATTAACAGAAAAATATTCGCCTTCCACCCGTGCGGATTTGTCTTTGAGAATAACGATCGACTCGGTTACCGCACCCGCTTCTACCTCGGGAAAAATCAGAATCACCTCTTCCCGGTCGTCATAGATTTGACTCCGAGAATTCCCCCGACCTCGTTGGAGGAAAGCCTCTTTTTCGCCGACCTCGGTCCATTGGCCGTCCTTCCCGAGAGTGCGAGCATAGACGAGAATTGGGCTTTCCAGCAGCGCCGAGTAGCCTACCCGGTCGGACTCCAATTGCGAAGCCCCAGCATCGGTGTGGGCTTGGAAGACCGAGTGAATGACGTCCACGCACAAGCCCTTTTCATCGACCCAAGTGATTCTTTCCGAAAGCAAAACTGTGCCATCACTCTCATCGCTATCCAAAAAGGGGTTTTCCCATTTGAGAACCTCTTCCACCGGTGTGAGCAAATTCTCTAACTGCTCCGAATACAGGGCCGGCACTTCCCGCGACAAGCCCTCTTGAGCAGCCCAACTAAAAGAGACTGTTAGACACCAACAGAAAAGTAGCGTGAAGTAGTTCATCTGCCCTAAGTCCGTCACAATTCAGCAAATACCGCAAGCCCGCATCGGATATACCAATGGATATCAGACGGATTGCATCAGTTCTTAAAGAAAATCGCTCTCAGACAGGAAGCCCTTAAAGTTCACCATCTGCCTCCTTAGCAATCAACTCCGGTGCCCTATCGGGTGGTGCCATTCTTGAGCATTGAGCCAGAACTCAAGCCCGTCCGCCCATCGCGGTCGTCCACTTACCACGCACCAGCGGCTCGCCAAAGACCAGTCCTTCTCGCTTGGCAGCCTCCTCCACGGCAGGCCACTGCTCATTGAGAATGCCTGATAGAATGAGAGTGCCTTCCGCTGCCAGCCAACTGGCCATCCGTGGCATGGCTGCTATCAAAACATCCGAAAACAAGTTTGCGATCACCACTTCGGATTTTCCGTTGGACTGCCACTCGAAGACGTCGCCCACCTCCACCGTCGCTTGTTGGTCTACGAGCGAAAGACCATTGCGTTCGCAGTTGCGCAGGGCCACCGCAATAGCCGCCTCGTCATAGTCCACGGCCTCGATTCGTTTTGCTCCCAGATGACGGGCTGCAATCGCGAGCAGACCTGAACCTGTGCCTAAATCCAAAAAATTCCAGCTTGTCCCCTTCCGCTTGCGCGCCTCATCCACCAGCAATCTCAGGCAATTAGCGGTGGTCGGGTGGTCGCCGGTTCCGAAAGCCATCTCCGGCGGAACCGAAATCACGAGCCGCCCTTCATACTCCTTGCGCAATTCGTCCAGCCTCGGACCATCACCTTCCATGGTCACCACAATCTCGTTCCTAATCTTTAAGGGTGCCTTCACCACCGCCGACTTTGCAACCCAATCCTCCCGAGCTATTTTCCGCACCGAGCCTCCCCAGTATTCCCGAAGCTCATTGGCCTCCTGTTCAGTCTCATTGTAAACTTCTACCCGTAGGCGCGATCCACCTTTCAGGAGACTGATAACCGCATTCTGATTACCATAGAATCGCTCCTCCCAGGCATCCATCCACTTCACTGCCGATAGTTTAGACCAAACCCAAATCATTAGTCTCAGCCTAATGGTCTCTCTTCAAAAGCACCATTTTTAAAAACAGAAAGATGCATTCACTCGCAATCATTCACTATCTTTTCAGGACTCGAATCCGATCTGCGGCAAAGTATCTCTTTAAGTTTCCCTCTACTCTTACCAAAAGCTCCCCTCCCTCGCCTACTCCTTCGCAAAGCCCTCGGCCTTCTTCTTGGCCTTCCAAAAATTCAATTTCGTGCCCAACAAGAGCACATCGCGAGCGCACCATTTGCACAATGATGGTAAATTCTCGCTCCACCAATTTTGTCAGGGAGAGGAAGTCGGCAACAATCTCCGATAAGTACTCCTCCCGGTGCTTCTGAGCCGCCCCCTCCGTAGCCAAGGAGGTTGCGGTCTCCTGTAACTCGCCTGGGAGCTCCATCTTTCCCACATTCAAACCAATCCCTACCACCACAAAGTCGCCCTCGGCCTCCACCAGAATGCCACAAACCTTGCGCCCCGCGACCAGCACATCATTGGGCCATTTAATCTCGGGAGACAAGCCCACCCTTTCGATGCTGCGGGCCACCGCCACTCCCGCCACCAACGAAAGCCTTGGCCAAAGAGCACGCTCCATCTGCGGTCGTAAAAGAACGGTGAAGGCCAAACCGCTGCCTTCCCCGCTCAACCAAGCAGCTCCCCGCCGACCTCTTCCCGCTAGTTGGCGTTCGGCCACCACGACCGAACCATGCCCTGCACCCTCACGACCCAACTTAAGAGCCTGCTCGTTGGTCGAGTCCAGCTCTTCGAAAGAATGCAGCCTCTGGCCCCACTCCTCGCGCATGGCCTCCCAATCATAACCCACCATCGTCCGCTAATCTTGCTCTACAAAATCCAAGCCCAAGTCTAAACCGACGGCCGAATGAGTGACCGCTCCCACCGAAATGAAGTCAACTCCGGTTTGGCCAATTCCTGCTACCGTCGAAAGATTGACCCCTCCGCTAGCCTCCAAGGCAGGTGAACTTCCTTCCCTCATGGCCACGGCCTCCCGCAGCTCATCAAGAGACATATTGTCCAACAAAATGTAATCGACTCCCTCGAGGGCTAAAAAATCCTTCACTTGGTCCAAGCGGTCCGCTTCCAGTTCAATCCCCACCTCCGGCTTCTCACTTTTTAATCTCCGGATAGCCTCCTGCAAATACTCTAACTTCCCTTCCGCCACGAGATGATTGTCTTTCACCATGGCCCGGTCATACAGGCCCATGCGATGATTGGTGCCTCCTCCCGCTGCTACAGCGGCTTTTTCTAACAAACGCCAGCCCGGGGTTGTTTTGCGAGTGTCCAAGATGCGCGCGCTGGTTCCTTTGACTTGTTCCACAAAGCGGCTCGTCAAAGTCGCCACTCCGCTCAACCGCTGCATAAAGTTCAAAGCCGTTCGCTCGGCAGTCAAAATCGCCCGCGATGGGCCTTCGACCTCAATCACCAACGCGCCATGAGAAACCCGGGCACCATCCTCCAACAAAACTCGCACCTCAATCTCACTACTGACCCTGCGGAAGACCTCGGCCGCCACCTCGGTGCCCGCAATGACGCCCTCTTCCCGCGCATTGATGAAAGCGCGCGAACGTCGGTCGGCAGGAACAAAGTAGGTCGAGGTGACATCACCCGGCCCGATATCTTCGGCGAGCGCGATGTCGATGAGTTGGGAAACAGCAGTATCCATCACCTCTACTATCGCTAAAGTGGACCGCGCAACCAAGCCCGAAAATTCACTCGCCCACCACCGTCACCACAATCTCTCGCGTATGCCGGGCCCGTCGGTGCTCGAAGAGGAAAATCCCCTGCCAAGTGCCTAACACCATTCGACTGCGCATCACGGGAATGACCTCGCTAGTCCGCGTCAAAGCCATTCGGATGTGGCTGGGCATATCATCGGGCCCCTCATGGGTGTGGATGAAGTAGTCACTATCCTCAGGAACCAAACGGTCGAAAAACGCCTCCAAGTCCGTGCGGGCTGAAGGATCCGCGTTCTCCATAATGACTAAGCTGGCCGAAGTGTGGCGCACGAAGACTGTCACGGTGCCATCGCTCATTGCCGCTTTTGCGACCACTGCCGCGACTTCATCCGATATTTCGTATGTTCCTTTTCCGCTCGTGTTCACCGCCAACACCTCCGAGTAGACTGCCATGGCGCGAAAATCAGTGCTGAAGGTGCGGGAGTCCACCCCATTCTCCGTCCACGAAGAATTCCATCTTGACTG
Source organism: uncultured Roseibacillus sp. (assembly GCA_964529725.1). Lineage (GTDB taxonomy): Bacteria > Verrucomicrobiota > Verrucomicrobiia > Verrucomicrobiales > Akkermansiaceae > Roseibacillus. The sequence goes on along the minus strand of CAZGXV010000037.1, from coordinate 17,803 downwards.
GTATCCCGCTTTGCCTTGACCCAAAATGAGTTGATAGTGGGGTTCGTGTCCGACTCAGAACCAACCGAGGAAACAGACTCCGCCCCCGAATCCAAGAAAGGCTGCCGGGGCTGCTTGGTGCGGCTCGGTATTGCCGGAATGGTCTTTCTCGCTCTTTTGGTGGGCGCTCTTGCTTGGTTGAATGGGCCCGGCTTTCGCTGGTTAGCCCAAAAATATGGCCCCGATTTTCTGGCAGAAAAAGGATTTAGTGCCGACTTCCAACTCTCCGGCACCCTCCTTTCTGGCCCCCGCATCGACTCAATCGACCTGAGCAGCGAGACCTCACCCCTCAAGACCCTGCGGGCCCGCAACCTGAAGCTGGACTATCGGGCACTGGCCTTGAAAGACCTGCAAATCGACAGCCTCACAGCCGACTCGCTGACCATCGATCTCGATCTGAGTCAATCCGCGCCCAAAGAACAAGAAGAGGAAGAGCCGCCTTCCGAGACCACCCTCGGCGAACTTCTTGCCAAATATCGGCCCATCGCCACTTACCCCCAAATTGAGATCAAGGAACTCAATCTCCATGTTCATCAGGGCGAGCAAAATTATTATCAGCTGCAAGAGGCCAGTCTCAGTCACCAAAAAAGCTCCCCTACTTTCAGGCTGAATCCTGGGACCGTTACCGACTTTGAGGACCAAACCTTCCAGCCACCCCTTGCCGAAATTGTTTGGCAGGAAGAAGACTTTGCCCTCACTCGTATTCCGCTCGCGAAGGAATTCTCTCTTCCCGCTCTTCAATTAGAAGTCGATCCATTGCAAGTGGACGGGCGCTTGTTGGCTTACGGAAGCGAACTCGATCTCAGCACCGACCTTCGCTCCCAAGTGACGGCTAGCCTCGGTTCTCAACCTCTCGATCTGGCGCCTTTTTTTGAACTCGCTCCCACCACCCAAGAGGCCACCGGGAGGTTGACTCAATTCCAAGCGACCGCCTCCAAGCTCGATCAGGAATTTTCGCAATGGTCACTCGATCTGGCTCTTACCCTCGATGGCAACAGCTTCCAAAAACGGGCCATCCCCGAAACCAAGCTCACTTTACTCAAGAAGGATTTGCAGTTCGAGACCACCCTCCGTTTCGAGCTTCCGGAGCAACCACAGCAACTTCATTTACTCACCACCTTCGCCCCCGAAACCGCGCAAACTCCTGCTACGGCTTGGCAAAATTCCACCTCTCAACTCACAACAGAGTTGGCATCTCTCGCGGCCTTTCTAGAGGGCCTCTCGCCCTCACTCAACCTCCCCACCCCTCCTGACGGTTGGCCCGATGGCGAAGCTCTCCTGCGCGCCAACATCGGGATAAAGGATGGCCAGCCTGCCAAGTCGCAAGCCTCCCTTAGCTTCAACGAACTCCGTTGGGCCGAGGCCAGATTCCAGAAAGGAGAACTGACGGTTGACTACGTTGATGCGGACTCCGACCTCAAGGCCGACCTTCTGATCGAGCAAAGCGGAGGTGCCGCCCTTACCTCTCGGGCCAGCTTCCACCCAGTTACACAAGCCTACGCAGCCACCTTTTCAGCAAAAGATTTTCGCGCAGAAACACTCCAGCCTTTCATTCGGCTTTCGGTGGGCGACTTCCCTCTCGCGGGCAACATTACTCTCGATTGGCAGGGCAACGGAGAACTCCCCGACATCAACAGCCATCGCGGCAAACTCAACCTTGAGCAAACTCGCCTTTCCATCGAAAAACAAACCCCCATCCAACTTGCCCTGAGTGCCAATTACGAAGGGCTGAGTCGCGTCGAGCTTTCCCGACTCGCCATTCAACAAGATGATCAAGAGCTCACTACTCGTGCCGTCTGGGATGGCAAACGAGTCGAAGTACCCAGCCTTTCTCTCATCAAAGGAGAGCAACAGTTGGTGACTGGTAAAATCTCCGCACCGTTCTCTCTCGATATCGATTTTAAAAAATACTTTACGATCAGCGAGCCCTGGTCGGTGGAATTGAAGGCGGACAACTTGGATATACCGGAAACGAGCGACCTGTTGGGATTCGTCATCCCTGATGGTATGCAAGGCGCGCTCACGTTGGACGTCAGTGTGGCAGGAACGCCTGCCTCTCCATCCTTAGGTGGAAAAATTCTTCTCGACGAATTCTCATTGGAAAAAATAAGCCAGCTTCCGCCCACCACCGCCCGGCTCGCATGGGCCACAGCGGGTCAGAGCCTGACTCTTGACGGCACTCTGGAGCCTGAAAACCGCAACGCCATTAGCCTGACTGGCAGCACTGGCTTTTACCCAAAAAAATGGGCCGAAAACCCCGAGAAATTTCTGGACGAATCTTTCACACTACGAGCCAATGCACCTAACATTCAGTTAGCTCCTTTTGCGGACTTGTCACCTGCCATCAAGAGGCTTGAGGGGAGTCTTGCGCTCCAAGTGAGTGCCGACGGCACCTTTCGCACCCCCAACCTGACTGGCAATGTGGACCTCGACCTTCCCAAGGCCCGCTTCGACATCGACCGCCTACGACGGGTGCGGCAGACAAAGCTGAAAGCCAACTTTGCTAATAACCAGATTCGGATAGCCCCCTTCAGCACCTCGGTCGACGGAGGCCTCTTTGACCTCAGCGGCACCATCGGGATTGCCGACACCAGCAACCCCACCTTCGACCTTCGCCTCAATGCCGACAAGGCCCTCGTATGGCGTGACGACAACATCAACTCACGCGCCGATGCCGCTCTATTCCTCGCCGGAAACCTGCAACAAGCCCGCCTCAGTGGTGAAATCGGAATCGTGGAATCTCTTTTTTACAAAGACATTGAGCTCCTTCCGCTTAACGTTCCAGTCTCGGTTCCCAAGGCCCCAAAGCTCCCGGCTCTCGCTAAAAAACCAAAACCCGTGGGGCAACAAAACGCCCTCCCCATACCCGAACCCTTCGCCAACTGGACGATTGATTTGAGGGCCCGCACTAGCGACCCCTTTCTCGTGCGCGGCAATCTGACTACGGGCGAGGTAGTAGGCAACCTCAGCGCCACCGGACAGCTTGCTAACCCCCAACTGGAAGGTGAACTCACTGTGGATGAGCTATCGGCAGCCCTTCCTTTTTCTACCCTCACCATCGACAACGGGAAGGCCCTCTTCACCCCGGGTAAAGGCTTCATCCCTACCCTCGATATTCGTGCCCAATCCCGCATCCCTCCCTACGAAGTCGATCTCTTTGTGGCCGGGCCCGCGACTTCTCCGACCATCTCCTTCGCATCGAATCCTCCTCTGCCCGAGAACGAGGTCATCACCCTCCTTGCCACGGGCACCACCACTTCGGGTCTCGAAGACCCTGATGCGGCAAAGGGAAAAGCCTTCCAGCTCCTCATCGAACAGATCCGGCGCGCGCCACCCGGCTCCCCCCTCCATCCGCTCGCCAAGTTTGCGGAGCCGCTCAAAGATGTGGAGCTGCAAGTGGCCGGAGCGGACCCCTTTACGGGAAAACGCCGCAACTCGGTCACCATTCCCGTACCCGAGAGCAAGCGCTGGTTTGTCACCGCCTCGGTTGATGCCGAAAGTAATACCCGGGGTCTTGTTCTCTACATTCTCAAATTTCAGTAATGTCCTTTTCTTCATCCAGCCCGTTCAGCGTCCCCTCCTTGCGTTGGGTCGCCACCTTGCTGGTTGCCTTGCTCGGTCTCTGCAGCTCTGCGCTGCTGGCGGAGGATGCACCCAAGATTACTGAGGTTCGCATTGTGGACCTCAGCGGGATGACGGAAGAGGAAGTTCTCGCCCGCCTTGGTGGCCGTCTCGATTTCATCACCTCGCGTCCCCCTTCCCGGTCGCGAGCGGACGACGCCGACTTTCTAGTCAGTCGTTTGTTAGAAAAAGAAGGCTACTCCGACGTCACCATCTCTTGGAAAATTCCGTCGGACCGCAAGTCGATCATCCTGCGCGTTTCTAGTGGACCCCGCCTTATCATTGACGAGGTCAAGGTGGTCGGCGTCCCCGATGAAGAGGCTGAGACGATGGCACAATACTTCACCGGGAAAGCGCTTCTCGGAGGCGAAACCAATACCCCTTACCTTCCCGAAAAGGTGGCTGAAGCGACCCAAAGCTCGGTCACTTACCTCAAGGCGCAAGGTTACTGGGCTGCTACCGGAGAATTGGCGGAGCCTTCCATCAACCTAGAGAAACGAACGGTAGACCTGACTGTGCAGACCAACCCCGGGCCTTTACATAAAATCGCTTCCCTCGAAATCGACGGCACCATCCCTCCCGAGCTACCCGAACTACCCAACACACTGCAGCAATATCTCACCCAGACGGCCACTGCGGCTACCCTGCGGGAGATTCGTGACGGAACGACCTCCGAGATGAGGGACAAGGGTTACCAGTTTGCAAGCTCCTCCCTCGAAGCTCGACACGAGAAGGGGCAAAGCAGGCTCAAGCTCACCCTGCAACCTGGCCAACGCTACCTCTTCCGCGGCACCACCATCACGGGTGCGGAAGGGATAGACCTTGCTCGCGTGAGAAAACTTTTCAACCGCTCCTCGGGCAAGCCTTACGATGAGAAAGAGGTCACCAAACTCCGCAACAGCATCCTTGCCACGGGAGCTTTTGATGCCATTGACCGCGACCGCACCATTGACGAGGAGGCTCGTGCTATCGACGTCACCCTTCATCTCAAGGAGGGAAAACCCAAAGGCATTTCCTACTACCTCGGAGCGGGCACGATTGAGGGCTTTATTTTAGGTGCATCGTATTATGACCGTAACTTTCTCGATAAGCTCTATAACTTTAATGTCGCTGCTGAGTATTCCGCGATTGGCTTTCTTGGTGAAGTCTCGGTCACCGACCCCTTTCTGTTAGGCTACGACCTGCGCGCCACTCCGCGAGCTTTTGCTCTCACTCGAACCTTCGACGAATACTTTAAATTCGAAACTGGCTTTGGGTTCACCCTCTCCTACCAGCCCACTCCGCGCCAAATCTGGGAAGCCGATGCCCGCTTCTCCTACGCCACCGTGCAACCCGAAGACCTCCCGGCCTCCGCACTGGGTGCCACCGACTATCTGCTCACCACGATAGGAGCCACCTGGCTCTACGACGCCCGCGACTCCAAGGTCTCGCCCACTGAAGGCTTGTTTGCCCGGGTGCGCGCAGAATTGGGAGCGGTCAGCGCGGAGACACCCAATGCGTTTTTCCGCCTCAATGGCCAGGTCTCCTATCATCTGCCTCTCAATGAAAAGAGTCGACTCGGCTTCAATCTTCGCACCGGAATCCTTTCTCCCACCGACGGCGACGAATTGCCGATCGACCTGCGCTACTTCTTAGGCGGCCCGGAATCAGTACGCTCCTTTCCTTTCCGTGAACTGGGCCCCTCCGTCAATGGCACTGCCCGAGGGGGGCAAGCCTTTTGGTCGGCAAATGCGGAATACATCCGGAAGCTGGCTGGCCCTCTGTATGGGGTGGCCTTTTTCGACGCGGGTTCCTTGGACGAGTCCGCCCTCGCTTGGCCGTCCTTCGAGCCCAAGCTGGCGGCTGGGATCGGTCTTCGCCTCGACCTGCCCATCGGCCCCATCCGCTTCGAGTATGGGCGCGCGCTTAATCCCGATGACGGCGACCCGAGCGGAGCTTTTCACTTTGCCATTGGCGCCGCTTTTTAAAATCCGGAAAAAGCCACGAGAGACTCTGCCATTGAGCTCCCGTGGGCTTGCCAGTTACCGATTTCGACTTAGGGTCTCTCTATGCTCAAACAACTTGCGATTCTTGCAACTCTTCAGCTCACCCCGACTTTGGCCCAACTGGCTCCTCCTGCCGAGCCTGTTGCTGCCACTCCAGCCAAACCGACCCCGGCGGCCACTCTTTTTGATTCCGTTTTTCGCATCGAGGTCGCCACCCAGAATCCCGACTACCGCACCCCTTGGAACGCGGGAGGATTTTCCGGAGGCAACGGCACCGGTTTTCTCATTGGGCCCAATCAAATCCTGACCAACGCCCACGTCGTCTCCAATTCCCGCCGCATCCTAGTGACCCAGCGCAACTCGGCTCGGAAGCTTCCGGCCACCATCACCCACATTGCCCACGATTGCGACCTCGCGCTCATCAGCCTCGATGACCCCGCTCCGCTGGCAGGTCTGATTCATCTCCCGATCGGAGGCATGCCCGAGCTTGATTCCGAAGTGCGAGCCATCGGCTATCCGGTGGGAGGTGACCGTCTGTCGGTGACCCGGGGTATTGTCTCCCGCATCGACTTTCGGGCCTACGCTCATTCGCGGGCCGACTCCCACCTCATTATCCAGGTCGATGCTGCGATCAACCCCGGCAACTCTGGAGGCCCCGCCATCCAAGGGGACAAGGTGATTGGGGTTGCCTTCCAAGGCCTGACTCAAGCGGACAATACCGGGTATATTATTCCGACGCCCGTCATCAATCGCTTCCTGACCGACATCAAAGACGGACAATATGATAAATACGTCGACCTGGGTGTCGGCACCTTCCCGCTCTTTAATCCTGCGATGCGCAAAGCGCTCGGCCTCCCCGACAATGACAAAGGGGTTCTCGTGACCAACATTATTCCCGAAGGCCCTTGCGATGGCTTCATTGAAAAGAACGACATCCTTCTCGCCATCGATGGCAGCGAGATTGACTCTGCGGGGAACATCATTGTCGATGGCGAAACTCTCGTGCTGCATGAAATCGTCGAGCGCAAGTTTGCAGGTGATATTGTCACTCTGGATGTTCTACGCGATGGCTCCCAGCAAACGGCCGAAATCACTCTCAAGCCCCTTCCCGGTGCGCCCATCTACACCATCCTCTACGGCGAGCGCCCCGAGTATATTTTCTATGGAGGTCTCGTGATTCAGCCCCTCACCCTCAACTCGATGTCCGCGCACCGTCTCTCGGACGTCACCACCCGCCACCTGACGGCCAACTATCTCGATAAAGGCATCTTCAAGGACCGCCCTGAAATCCTTGTTCTCACCCGTGTCGAAAGCGACGAACTCACTGCGAATATGACTGGTTTTAGTGGAGCGATTATCAACACGATCAATGGGGAAAAGGTTCTCGACCTCAAGCATGCCTACAAACTTCTCTACGAGACTGAGCAACCCGAGTTTACGGTCTTAGAGTTCGAGGACCGTGGTCGGCCCTTAGCCATACCCAGCGGCAAGGTCGAGAGCGTCAATGAACGTCTGATGCAGACCAACAACATCCCTTCCCACCACTATCTCGGCGAGTAAACCCACACCTTTCTTTCTCTATATGAAATCTTTTGTCTCTTTCGTTTTCGCCTCCAGTTTTTTTACTGGTTCTCTAGTAGCGGACACTCCCGAAGAACACGCCAAGGCTCTCCTTGCTCCCAAGGAGGTTCCGGCCACCGAGCTGGTGGGAGCAGCCAGCACGGAAATTCTCGATAGCTTTGTGCGGGTCAACGCCACCATCCAGACCTTCAATGCTGGGCAGCCTTGGCAGCGCAACAGCCCACAGCGTCGCAGTGGATTGGGCACCCTCATCTCCCCTACGGAAATTCTCACTGCGGCTGAGATGGTGGCCAACCAGACCTACTTGGAGCTCGAGTCCGCGGACTCCTCGCAAAGCGTGCAGGCCGAAGTGGTGGCTATCGATTACAAAGCCAATTTGGCCCTCCTCTCCCCGGTGGGAGAACCTGGCTTTCTCTCCGAGAAGACACCCCTCGAGCTAGGTGAACCAGCCTCTATCGGTGACTCCGTCGATGTCTGGCAGTTCGAGAACAACGGCACTACCCTCAAGACCACTGCTACTATCCGAGCCGTAGACACTTCGGCCACCTTTCTTTCGGGTTACTCCTTTCTCACCTACATCCTGAAGGGGTCGATGCAGTCCGCTTCTTCCTCCTTCACCCTGCCCGCCACTCGTGACGGCAAGCTGTTGGGAGTGCTCACCTCCTACGATTCCGAGGACCAAATCTCCGAGATTATCGCTCCCGAGATTGTGGCCACCTTCCTCAAGGACGCGCGCGACGGTGACTATGAGGGTTTTCCCTCTCTCGGTTGCGCAACCCAACGCACCGAGGATAAATCCTTCCGTGAGTTCCTGAATCTCTCTCCCGATGGTGGCGGGCTCTATATTTCCAAAGTCAAAGATGACTCCCCAGCTTCCAAAGCCGGTCTTCAAGAAGGCGACGTTCTTCTCGCCATCGATGGCAAGGAAATCGACCGCCGTGGCTTCTTCGACCATCCGAGCTATGGCCCCCTGACTTGGACCGTGCTCATCCGCAGTGACAAATCTGTCGGCGACACTCTGAACCTACGCGTGCTTCGCGAGGGAGAGTTTGTGGAACTCACCGCTACCCTAGAGGCGCCTGCTCCGCCGCTGGTGCCCCGTCACATCAACGACTCTCCTCCTCCTTTCCTCATCAAAGGCGGCATGGTCTTTCAGGAACTCTCCCGCGCCTACCTCCAAGCCTACGGTGACAAGTGGACCACGCGCGCGCCCCTGACACTGATGTATGCAATGGAGAATCCTGAGAAATACGAGGAGTCGCGCGACAGCATCGTCTTCTTAGCCCGTGTTCTCCCTAATCCAGCCACCATTGGCTACGATCGCTTGTCAGCCATCATCGTCAATGGAGCCAACGGCCAGCCAGTGAGAAATCTGACCGACCTCAACAACGCCTTAAGCTCTTCTCCCGAGAACGGCATCCACACCATCGAGCTCGATGACGTTCCGGGGACGCTCTATCTTGATGCCGCCATCTCCGATCAGGTCGATCAGCAGTTTCTGCAACAAGGGCTTCCCACCCTGTCGCGCTTACCAGAAGTGCCCGAGACTCCTGAGGACGCACCCGTAATCCAACCAACTGAAGAACCTAATAGCGATGAGTAATTTCGAAGAAAAAGCAAAAGAGGCTCTCGCCAACCCGCAGAATGTCGGCGAGATGACTGATGCCGACAGCATGGGGACAGTCGGCTCACCCGACTGTGGTGACATGGTTCGAATGTGGCTCAAATTCACCGAGAAGGACGGCAAAAAGGTCATCGACCGCGCCTCTTTCCAGGCCTTTGGTTGTCAAACCGCCATCGCCGTCGCTTCCATGGCTACTCAACTTCTCAAGGGGAAATCCCCCGAGGAAGCTGCCGCGCTGAAGCCTGAGGATCTCACGGGTGACCTTGGCCCCTTGCCTCCGATGAAAATTCATTGTGGGCAGCTGGTCGAAAATGCACTCAAGAACGCCCTCGAAGGCACCTCTTCGGAATCACCCACCGGCGGAGAAACGATTGCTTCCAGCATCTCGCAGAATCAGCCCAAGGGCTCGATTCGCATTGTTCCCATCAACGATTAGCTGGGAGGCCTCGTCGAAAGAATTGCCTCAACGCAAGCTCGCTCGCTTCTTTCGGAAAAATATCATCCCGCCAACAACCTCTGTCGCCACCACTCACCTGGTGATAGTTCGGGGGGATGGCAGAGCCTCTCCAAGCAGGCTTGCCACTCTTCTTCGCCCTCGATGATTTCCACTTCGATCCGCAAAAAATAGAGTGGAACATGATCCTCGGTCGGTCGAGGAAATCGGACCGCATCCTTCTCGGTCGTGACGATAAAGTCGACGTCTCGTCCCAACGCCCTCTCGAAGACGGCATCGACATCCTTTTGCGGAAAGACCTGATGGTCGCCGAAGGTGCGGTGGAAAAGAACCTCAGCACCCAGCTCCGTCAGCAGTCCCTCGAAACTCTCAGGATTGGCAATCCCGCTCATGGCTGCCACAAACTTACCGTTCAATTCCGACAGCGGGATTCGTTCCCCTTCCTCGAACACCTTTTCCAAATACTGAGGGGCGTGGCGAGTCTGGATAATGGGCGCAGTCTTGTTACGACGCTGCAGCCGCGCAATTTGTTGCTCGCTCAACGGCTCATGGCAGCGCGTCACAAAGATATAGTTTGCCCGGCTGAGGTTGGCTGGAGGCTCCCGGAGGGTTCCTCGCGGGATGAGGGCATCGGTGCCAAAAGGTCGCTGGGCATCCACGAGAACGACATCGATGGCGTGGTCAATTTTGAGATACTGCAGGCCGTCATCTAACAGCAGGATATCAGCCTCCAATTCCTTAACCGCGAAGCGCCCGCCCTTCACCCGATCACGGTCGACGACCACACCCACCCCCGGCAGCAGATTCTTCGCCAACATATAGGGCTCATCACCGGCATATTCGACTGGCAAGCGCAGCCGCTCGCCATCGCTGACGACCTTAGGGAACTCTCCCGGCTCCTCCTCGCGTCGACCTCGCCACACTTGGCGCTCTTCCAGCTTTCGGCTTTTATAACCTCGACTTAAAATCACCGGCTGGCGCCCACGCTCTCGCAGGGCCTTGCAGAAAAATTCGACCACCGGAGTCTTACCCGTTCCGCCCATAGTGAGGTTGCCAATGCTCACCACCTTGACCCCTAAACGGGCCTGCTTCTTGAGGCCCGAACGAAAAAGCAGCAAGCGACCGCGCACGATGACCCCGAAAATCCATGAAAAACCTCGAAAGACCACTCGTGCCACTCCGGCGCGAAAACCTTTCTCACGTCCGAAAATGACGTCAGCTCCCCACTTTTCCAAATCCTGCCCAAGGCTCGACACCTGCTCATCAAACACCGTCCCGCCCGCTAGCGAAACCCCCAAGTTTGTTCATTGTAGCTAGCTGCAACTCAGTCCTTCTGTTCGCCGTCGGCTACCAGAGCCCCAGCTTCCCGGTCGCGACCGCGTACCACCCCATCAGAAAGTTCGCGACCGCGTGCATCACAACGCACGCGCCGAGACTTTTCGTCCAGATGGCACAGAGATACATCACCGAGCCAAAGGCAATGGCCCCCGCATAGTCGATGGGCGCATGAGCCAGCATGAAGGCCAAGGTCGTGACGCCATAAGTCAACCAACTTGGCTTGCCGAAGGGCACCTTCCAATAATTGCCATCAGGCTTCAAAAGCCATCGCATCAAAAAGCCTCTCCAAAAAATCTCTTCCACGAGAGAAACGATGACGACCGCGCGAAAGAAGCGCAGGGTAAGAGAAGTCCAGTCGGCCGCGCTATCGAAGGCAGTGGCACTTGCCCCGAACATGCGGGCATCAAAACCATCCAAGCGCTCCTGCACCCCTAGCTTTTTCAACCACCCTGGAACCTCCTCATCAGAGGCGAACCCCATCCACTCGTAGGTCTGGGTCGGCAACAGCCAGAAACCAATTCCTACCGCCCCCAAGACCGCCCCCGTCAAGGTGGTCTTCCAAGACCAATTAAAATCAAAATGCTTCCACCAAAAAACTAACAAACCTAAGCACAAAATACTTTGCAGAGGATAAATCCACTGGTCCGCATCCCGGCGCCACCAGGGCAAGTCCGAGTGATTGCGAAAGAACTCATCAAAGTTTCCGACGACAAATCCCAGCCCCCCCATAAAAATCAGAAACGCCATCAAAGGCACTACATGCGCCAGATTCTTGTCGGCTCTGATTTTTTGAAGGTTCATTACTTAAAAATTCAATCCATTCTTATCCACCTAGGGGCACACGACAGCCAACCCTGACAAAGCTGCCTTCATCAACAAAAATTCGCGGTAATCGTTCAAGCTTTCCCCAATCGTCCGACAAAGGCCTCCATCTTGTCCATCGCCAGCTCTAATTGGTCAAAGGCAGTGGCGTAACAACAGCGCAAGAAGCCTTCGCCGCCTTCGCCAAAAGCCGTCCCCGGCACTGCCGCAACGTCTTCTTCTTCCAATAGCTTGAGAGCAAAGTCCTGACTCGAAAGACCGAACTTGCTCACATCCGGAAAGACATAGAACGCTCCGCCAGGAGAGTGACACTCCAGTCCCATTTCATTCAAACGACGAACGACGAAATCTCGCCGTAGCTTGTAGTCCTGCCTCATGTTTTCCACCGAATCCAAAGAATCCGGATTTTCCAACGCTTCCAAAGCCGCCACCTGACTGGTGATGGGAGCACAGAGCATTGAGTATTGGTGAATCTTCATCATAGCCTCTGTGAGCGGCGCAGGCGCACACGAGTAACCCAAGCGAAAGCCCGTCATCGAAAAAGCTTTCGAAAAGCCATGAAGCAGGATCGTCCGCTCGCGCATCCCCGGGAGGCTGGCAATCGAGACATGCTTCTGGTCATCATAACGGAGCTCGGAATAAATCTCGTCGGTGAGCACGATGAGGTCGTTCTCGATAGCGACCTGGGCAATGCCCTCCAACTGCTCCCGCGAGCAAACCGCTCCCGTGGGATTGGTGGGAAAGTTCAACATCAAGACCCGTGTGCGATCCGTGACCGCCGCAGCGACAGCCTCCGGAGTGAGGGCAAAGCCGTCTTCCTTTTTGGTGGTGACCTCCACTGCCTTGCCATGGGCCATCACCACGCTCGGCGAATAAGAGACATAGCAGGGAGCGTGATAAATGACCTCATCTCCGGGATTGAGCAAAGCACGCAAGGCCAAGTCCAAAGCCTCGCTCACCCCCACGGTGATGAGCACCTCGGAGGCGGGATCGTAATCAACATCGAAGAAAGACGAACAGTATTTGGCAATCGCCTTCCGCAGGGTGAGGAGACCGAGGTTGGAGGTATAACTGGTCTGCCCCTTTTCCAAGGACTCGATCGCCGCCGCCCGAATATTCCATGGGGTTGGGAAATCGGGCTCCCCTACCCCCAGCGAAATGACATCATCGCGCCCGATCACGAGCTCGAAGAAGTCACGAATACCAGAACGGGGAACCTTGCCGACTTGGTCTGAAATTTTTTCAGCGTAATTCATGGCGACACCGGCAAACGCTCTCCCTCTCCGTTCCCCCCGAAAAAGAAACCGTTCTCCTTGTAGGTCTTGAGCCGGAAATGAGTGGCCGTCGAGAGAACCCCTTCCATCGAGCTCAGTTTTTCACTTACAAAGCGAGCCACCGACATCAGGTCTTCCCCGTGAACCATCACCATTAGGTCGTAACCTCCGCTCGCCAAGTAGCAGCTTTCGACTTGTTCGAATTTGGCAATCCGGGAAGCCAAGCGGTCAAAGCCACCTCCCCCCTCTGGGGTCAAACGCACTTCGATAAAGGCCGAAACCCCGGCCACCTCCGCTTTTGCAGTATCGACCACCGCCTGATACCCAAGAATCAAACCTTCTTCCTCCCAAGCCGCCACCTTAGCGCGCACTTCGGATTCGGGCAGAGAAAATCTCTCCGCGAGCGACGCCAGAGACTGACGGCCCTCGCGCCTCAATACTTCCAGCATGGGGTCAAGCGACATGGTTCTCCAATAAACCCCACCCCCCAACAAGTCGAGGACTTTGCCACCTCAAGGAGCACAGGCGTCCCGCCGGTGAAAGGGCTGGCTTCGAGGCTAGCCCGAAGCATAGGAATGAGAGAAACCCACGAGCCAAACTAGAAAACCGGCGAGACGCCAGTACTCCCTGCTCCCTGCTTTTCCGCTTCAATGATGACGCACCACCGCTACCCCTCGTGCACGAAGCTGTGCAGTGAGGTCTTTGGGCACGTCCTCCGAGTAAACCCCAGTCCAAGCGTGCCACTCGATGTGGAGTTCATCAATTAACTCCACCGCCCCCGTTGCCAACAAATCCTCCACCACTTCTTTCTCCGCCCCCTCAATGTCAATCTTCACCACCGTGCGCACGGGCTGCAGCTCGGTGTGGACGTGCTGCAGGAAAGTAGCCAGCCGAACCACCGGCACGGTAGCCGTTCGCTCAAAATCTCCGGTACTGCGACCCCGCTCTTTTTCGACCTCCTTGAGAGCATTCTTGAACTCGGGCAAGATGGTCGAACCCATCTCGGAGTAGGGTCCAGCCTTTGGACTTTGAATCGCCAGCGTAGCTTCGCCATCGAAAGCACCCACTGCCGCCTGTTCCACCCACTCCGGCAACGGCAAACCGGGATTGGGTTCGAAGCCCAAGCAGTGATACCGGGCATCAATCACCCCCTTCGCCAAGAGCTCCTGAAATCCTCCCCCACGATGAAAACCACAGTCCACATAGAGACAATCCGCCTCCGCGGTCAGCTTCGCATTCCACTCCTCTTCGCTCAAGGCGGTCGCTTCTACCACCAAGCGCTCCTTGGCATAAAAACCCGCCGGCATCCGGGCCACCGACTCCTCCGCTCCCGCTTCCACGGCCCGAACTTCTCCAAAACCCGCGCCTTCGAGAAGCTCGGTCAAAGCGGCTTGATCATAGCAATGACGATGCCCCCACGCGCGCAGGAGATGGTTGGCTACTGCTGCCCGGCCTCCAGCTCCCGTGAAACCCTTTCCCAAAAACTGCTCGCTATACCACGAGGCAAACTCGTCTTCCTTTCCGTCAGCCAAGCGACTCACAAAGGCCAGATCGGGAGTCGAGAACCGGACCACTCCCCCTGGCTGCAGAACCTTGCGCAAGAGGGGCAAAACCCTGGCCAGTTGCGCGGGTTCCAGCCGATGAACCAGTTCCTCCGAGACCACTCTTTCAAAGACTCCGTCCTCGCAAGGCAACTCGGTAGTGTCGGTGACTTCTTCCAAAGTCAGAGACAAGGATTCCTCCATTTCCGGCCCGTTGCCCACCCGCAGGGTTTTGGCCGCTAGCAACTCTTCTTCCGGCCACGGAATGTCCAGGTCATCGCGACGAACCAGTTGCAAGATCCTTTGAAATTCGCTCATCGCCCGCGCCAAATCAGGATGCCCCAAGTCCATCCAGATTTCGGGAAGTGCCCTGCGCAGGTCGTCTTCGAGGGTCACTTCCCGCACCTCGCCGCCTGAGATGAGAGACCCCATATCTCCCCAGCCCGGCTGACCGGTTTGGCTGTTGGTTGAATAATGAGCGAGGTCTTCCCCAAAGAGCGTCTCCCTCCCCGCCTGCGAGGTGAGGTCATAGTAGCTCAGAGCTTGCAGCTTCTCCGGCTCGGTCTTTTCGATCAGTTCCCGAAGAAACTGAAACTGGTCGGCCATTGCGCCCAAGTTACACCCCTTCCAATCCGCCTCCTTCTGCGAACGCCACACCGCCAACGGATGGCGCAAGAGAAGATAAATCTTGCTGGCACGTTCCGCGATAAAGTCCCCGCCATCGGGCAAGGCTCCCGACGACACAACCTTGTCACAGGGAGGAGCCTCCGGGTTGGTGCCGCTTCCTTGGGCGCGAATCACCTCCCGGGCAGCTTGCACGCTATTCTCCCTGACCAGATGATGGTGGGTTTCACCCGCAAACCAAATCCATCCCGCCTCCGCCAAGAGATGACCGCAAAGGGAACTCCCCGAGCGCATAGTCGAGACGATGACCGCAAAGGACCCACCCTCTGCAACCTTTGCAACCTTTGTCTTTGGAAAGGAAAAACTCTTCGCCCCCACTTCAGGACGGGATGGTTCGCAAAAGCCCAATTCGTAGTCTTTAGCGTAGAATTCACGCAGACGATTCACCTGCTTGCCGGTGACCTCGAAGTTGCTGAACCTAGCCTTTTGATGCTGCCAAGCTGGCAATCGCCGCCCCGTCAGCTGCTCCAGAAACTGCTTGATTTCCCCAAAGCGCGAGAAATCGAAGACGTAGTCATAGTCCTCGATGGCGTGAGGATAATAAAGATGCTGAGCCTGAAAGTGATGATGAATATTTGGATCCTCCTCCATCAACTTTTCGAACTTCTCCAAAAATTCCGCAAACCCCAACCGCAATCCCCTTTTGTCTCGAAAGTTGCGATAGCCCGACACAAAGCGATCCACCGGATCGCGCCGGATGCGCAATTTCTCGGCCTGAACCTCGTCAGACCAAAGCCAACCCGCATCATAAACATTCCCCCCCGGCTCCTGCCCATCCGTCCGCAAAAAGTGAACCCAACTGGCAATGGTCGTTCCACCGGTTTTAGGGACGGTGAAAAGAGAAAGATTTGACTCAGGAAGGGAGAGCGAGCGCATAAGGTACGGCAATTCGACGCTCGCTAATTCGAAGCAGCCTGCTCTGCCTTTTCGATAATTCCATTGATTCGAGTGAGAGTTTCTTCATCTTGAATCAAATTAGCCCATTGACGAGCCGTCGCCATATCTCCCAATGCGGCTGCCTCTTTCG
>CAZGXV010000037.1:484-1803 GCA_964529725.1 uncultured Roseibacillus sp. | reverse complement strand
CTTTCGCATAGGAGGCCGCGACATACTGCCGAGGTCCACGTGCCATTTGATCGATATTCGCTTCTGTCCAATCTGCAGCCTGCTCAGGATCCTTTTTAATCCAATGAGTGATAGCTGTTTCCAAAAAACTCTGATCATACTCAGATGTGCCATTTACGAAACTGGCAACTGTCTGGTGAGGATTCTTCAGTGTTTCTCGTCGAACAGACTTCTGCTGCGCATTCCAGACATGCCACTCAGCCTTCTTGCGTATTTCTGGGTCACTTATCGAGTCAACTAGTGATTGAGCTGACGAGTGCCCTTGGAATACCCCGAGCGCGTACTCTACCTTAGCTAAACTGACTTGGTCTTTTTGCTCAATACTCAGATTTTCTAGACTATTAACCAGCCATTCCTCGGCTTTAGCCGGGTCAGAAGTGAGCCACTTTTCAAACGAAATCCCGAGAATTTTAGCGTCTTCTTCGCCCATACTTCGATCAAGCAGAAGTGTTGGATCATTGGCCAGCATTTTACTCAATATTTCATCTCTAAACTTAGGGCTTAATTCGCTCAGCTCTCCTACTTCAGCACCAATCAGTATAGGATCTTGAGGATACATCCTAAGAAGAAATTTCTCTGTAAGGGTTAGATCCAAATCCGGACCTGTAGATTCTTTTTCAACAAAAGCCAAGACCTCCCGAAATTTTTCTAAATTGACCTCCCCAGAATCCACCGAAAATCGGTGAAGTGAATGAACCAAATCATTCCGAAAATTGTTATTTGAAACCAGACCCGCGTCGAGTCCAGATAACGAATCAAGGTTTGCTATTTTGTTGCGAATTCCAGCAAGTGCAGATTGATATTCTTGAGTATTTGAAAATTGCTTGGCTTCTAAAAGAAGCTCGCCTACAGACTTATGAGCACCTCCGAACACTCCTTCCAAGAGAATATTGCGTAATTTTCCAGGAGGTTGAGAATTAGCTAAATTAATCGCTTTTGTCCAATGTCCTCTTGAGGACAAGCCCATTATCGCTTTTTGCATAAGAACCGCACGAATTTTCGGGTTGCCCTCGAAAGCAACTAATTCTTCCCATACACCCTGAAAATCCTCAGCATCGAGATACGCTATTTCCCCATACAGGTCACTAGCATTACTTTGCAACCCAACTTTATCGTTAAGCATTGCTCGAACTCTGTCACCTGCATTGTAATTCTCGGCTCGAGAAACATTGGATAATCGATTGCCGTTTCTGACCTTCCTAGACCAATCAGAAGAGTTTTCTGAGGCAGCATCGTTTGATTCTTCATCCTTATTACAAGACAACAAAAATCCGCAGAAC
>CAZGXV010000037.1:0-474 GCA_964529725.1 uncultured Roseibacillus sp. | reverse complement strand
AGATTCCAGCGCGTAGAACAAGCATCTTAAACTGCTTAGATTACGTGCCCAACTCGCTAGGGCCCTGAGCGTCAACTTTGTAACAGGAAACAGTTACGCCATCGCACTTAATCTCGACCTCACTACCATCCTTTTTCCATCCACACCTTTGAGGATCAGGTTCGTTTGGATCACACTTTGGAGTCGCGGTCCAAGTACAATCATAGGTGTGCCTAACATCGTTGCCTTCATCGTCTTGTTCAACTTCTTTGGGACCATCTGTATCAAACTTGCACGAGTATACTATCTGACTTGAAGGTCCGCCGTTATTCTCATTAGCATTCACCAATCCGCTGAACATCGTTAAATTGCTCGCCGCCACCGAGGCAACGACACTTTTTTTGATAAACGAACGGCGGGAGGTGTTGCGGGGTTTGTCAGAATTGTTCATAGGCAATTTCTTAAATTCGTTTTCAATTTGACACAGGGGGGGGG
>CAZGXV010000036.1:2779-32373 GCA_964529725.1 uncultured Roseibacillus sp. | reverse complement strand
GTTGTTCTCAGTCCCCATTTGCCTGCGGTCGTTTTGTCAAAACGACCCTACCGGTTCTGATTGGGCACTTCTTGATGGGAGACGAATTATCGACGTGATCTTTCTCCTCGATGGGTAAGGCTGTCAGGAGTGTGTAAGATTGTGCTTCTGCTCGGGATATTGGCTGGTTCGCTGCTAGCTAAGCCCAACGTCATCCTTGTTTCCATCGACGATCTCAATGATTGGGTGGGCTGTCTAGGCGGACATCCCCAAGCACGCACGCCGAATATCGATCGCTTGGCTAAGCGGGGTACTCTTTTCGCAAACGCGCATTGTCAGTCCCCGGTTTGCAATCCCTCTCGCGCCAGCTTGATGACTGGTCGTTATCCTCACTCCAGTGGCGTCTATTTTTTAGGGCCTGATCTCAAGCAAGCTCCGCTTCTCAAGGACCTCCCCACCCTGCCGGAAGTCTTCGCCCAAAACGGCTATCGCACTCTTGCGGCAGGCAAACTTTTTCACACCGGCAACGAACGCTTTTTCCAAGAATACGGTGGCCAGATGGGTGGATTCGGGCCCCTCCCTGAGAAAAAGATTTCTCAACCTCACGGCCATCCACTTTGGGACTGGGGTGCCTTTCCTGAGAATGAGAAGGATATGCCTGATGAACAAGTTGCCAATTGGGCCATCGAGCAACTGCAACAAGAGCACGAAAAGCCCTTCTTCCTAGGAGTGGGATTTTGGCGTCCCCATGTCCCCCTGTTTGCGCCTCAAAAGTGGTTCGACCTTTTCCCAATCGAACAAATCCAATTACCAAAAGTTCTCACCAATGACCTCGACGATATTTCCTCTTATGCCCGCGACCTTACCACGCGCAAACACGTCGCTCCCACCCACGAGTGGATCCTCCAATCAGGTGAATGGCAACACGCGGTTCAGAGCTATCTGGCATCCATCGCCTTTGTGGACTCCCAGCTCGGTCGCGTGCTAGATGCCTTGGATGCTTCTCCCCACAAGGAAAACACCATCATCGTGCTCTTTTCTGATCACGGCTTTCATCTCGGCGAAAAAGAACGCTGGGCTAAGCGCAGCCTCTGGGAAGATGGCACGCGCGTGCCCCTCATCATCACCGCACCCGGGCTCCCTGCTGCTCAAAAATCAAACCAACCTGTGGAGCTGCTCGATATTTTCCCCACCTTGTTAGAACTTACTAACTTGCCCCTAGACCAAAGGCAAGAAGGCCAATCCTTGATGGCGTTGCTCAGGAATCCCAAGGCCGAGTGGAACCACCCTGCCCTGACCTCGTTCGGCCCTGGTAATTATGCGGTGCGCACCCGTTCCTCGCGTTACATTCGTTATCATGACGGCTCGGAAGAGCTCTATCATCATCAGAACGATCCCCACGAGCATCACAACCTTCTAGCAAGCGACAAGCTCACCGAAACCGCTCGCCAAGAAGCGGACCGACTCGCCAAGCACCTGAATTTTTCCGAAGCAGAATTGCTCGGACAGGATTCTACCGGACATCAAGCCTACGAGGCTGCTGAGGAGAATCTTAAGAAAGCCTCAGCACAAGAAAGGTAACAAGGCGAGGTGGTTCCTTTAATTTCGGCGACCTAACATCAGATAGACATAATAAAGGAGCTGCGCCAAAGAAGCGAGGGCGGCTACGAGATAGGTCATTGCGGCCCAGAAGAGAGCATCCTTCGCTTGGCTCTGCCCCATGGAACCGGTCTGTCCACTGGCATTGATCCAAGCAAGCGCTCGCTTACTGGCATCGAACTCAACGGGCAGAGTGATGAAGGCAAAGAGAGTGGTGATGCCCAGAGCCACCACAACGAGACCTAGAATCATGGGATTTCCAGAAAAGGCCGCCCCCAGAAACGAAATCATCATAATCGGCCCCATCATGCGGGAGGCAATATTGACCACTGGCACCAACTTCGAGCGCATCGTGAGAAAAGCGTAGGACTTGGCATGCTGGATCGCGTGTCCGCATTCGTGGGCAGATACTGCGGCTGCTGCCACGTTGCGTTGATTGTAGACTGCCTCACTCAAATTGACCGTTTTGTCGGTCGGATTGTAGTGGTCGGTCAAACGGCCCGGGGTACTGATAATTTTGACATCGTTGAGCCCGTTTTCCCTGAGCATCCGCTCTGCGATTTCGCGGCCAGTCATCTCGATGGGGGTTTGCGAGTATTGGTTGAATTTGCTCTTGAGGCGTTGACCTACCAACCAGCTGGCCACGGTTGAGATTCCAAGAATGATCCAGTAAATCATGCCAATTCCAAAAGGACCTGAGCTGTTGGCTACCAATAGCGAAGAGAAGATTTCGTTCATATGCCCGAAAATAGTCCAAAATTCGTGCAAGACAAGGGCGTGGAAAGAATTTTGAGACACCGGAATTGCTTCGCTTTCTTCTGAAAAACACTTAGTTTGGCGCCGTAGAAAAGAAATCATGTTTGACCAAGCCAACCCCTATTCTGTCGGAGCGATTCCAGTCGATCAACGAGCCACCTTCATCCGCAAAACATACATTCATGTTGCGGGAGCTCTCGCTATCTTCGCGATCTTGCTTGCGGGCTTACTCCAAATCCCAGCGATGGTGGCTTTTGCGGGATTGATGACGCAAGGATTCAATTGGTTCATCGTGCTCGGTGCCTTCATGGCAGTCTCTTGGATTGCCGACAAATGGGCGCACTCCGCCACCTCCTTGCCGATGCAGTATCTAGGGCTCGGGGTGTTTATCGTCGCCGAAGCCATCATCTTCCTACCCATCATGGTGATGGCGACTTTGTATTCATCGCCAGGCGTCATCCAACAGGCTGGACTTGCGACTTTAGCTCTTTTTCTTGCTTTGACTTTCGTAGCCTTCACGACTCGCAAAGACTTTAGCTTCTTAGGAGGAATTCTTAAAATTGGCTTTATTCTAGCTCTCGCTGCCATTGCTGCGGGAATGCTCTTTGGATTCGACCTAGGTCTCGCCTTCTCGGTGATTATGGTCGCTCTTGCCTCGGGCTCGATCCTCTACAACACTTCTAACATGATCCACCACTACCGCACCGACCAATACGTAGCGGCGTCGATGGGTCTCTTCGCCAGTATCGCTCTCCTCTTCTGGTATATCCTGCGCATCTTCATGAGCCGCGACTAGGGCAAGATTTTGAATGGTTCACAGAGGCGTCGTTTTGGGAAACGGCGCCTTTTTTTATTTTCAGGAGAGCACTCGCACGCTGCAGACAGCTGAGATATCGTTCCCTTCGGGGCTCTGCCCTCACGCTTACCACACTTGCACTTGCCTTCCCCTGCCCGTCGGTTCACCTTTCCACAAGATGATTCAGGTCGAAAACCTCACCAAAAGTTATGGTCGCCACACGGCCGTTGATTCGATTTCGTTTGAAGTGGAAACTGGTGATGTCGTGGGCTTTTTGGGACCAAATGGTGCGGGCAAGACATCGACCATCCGGGTGCTCACCGGTTATCATCCTCCCAGTTCGGGAGCTGCCAGCGTGGCGGGCTTCGATATCTTTCGTCAGTCCATCGAGGCTCGAAGGCAAATTGGATATATGCCCGAGAATGTTCCTCTCTACCGCGAGATGCGAGTGCGAGAATTTCTCAAACACCGTGGAACCCTCAAGGGCCTGCGTGGGAAAGAACTTCAAAGGCGTCTCAATATCGTCATCGACGAATGCGGTCTCGGAGACGTGCGTCGCAAGATGATCAAAACCCTCTCCAAGGGTTATCGGCAACGGGTCGGACTGGCCGATGCTCTCGTGCACGATCCCCCTCTTCTCATTTTGGATGAACCCACTAATGGGCTCGACCCGAACCAGATTCGGTCCATTCGCAATCTCATTAAAAATCTCGCAGCCGACCGCACCATTTTTCTGTCTTCTCACATTCTCTCTGAGGTGGAGATGATTTGTAAGAAGGTCATTATTCTTGAGGGCGGGCACATTAAAGCGAACGACACTCCCGCCAACTTGGTCCAGAACATGCGTGCAGCTGGAAATATCTCGTTAGAGATCCAAGCACCCGAAAAGGCTCTTGTGGAAGCGGTGGAAGCGCTCCCTCACATTAAAAAAGTAACTCTCAACGAGTCCACTGCAGACGACTGGCACAACCTCACGATTCTAGTTGATTCTAACACCGAGACCCGCCCTCGACTCTCCAAGCTGGCGGAAGAAAAGAAGTGGCCCCTGCGGACGCTGCACCGCCATGTCGGCACCTTGGAAGACGTCTTCGTGGAGCTGACCCGCAAGAATTAAAGGCGGGTGCCTCTTTAGAGAAAACCTCTCTAACAGATTAACAAACGAGCCTTGTCTTTTTGTCAGCGAGCTGGACCTCGAACAGTCCGGGAGGAGGCTCTTTGTCGCCAGAATATTGAGCTAACGACTGTAGACTTCTTCTTTGAGTACGCCCACGCAAGGCAAGTTTCGGTAACGTCCTTGATAGTCTAGACCGTAACCGACTACGAACTCGTCTCCGATCTCGAACCCCACATAGTCGGCTTCAACTTCTTCGGCTCGCTCTTTCTCCTTAGAAAGAAGGACTGCTGTTTTCACCGCGTCGGCACCCATGGTGAGCAGTTTCTCTTTCACCGCCTTCAAAGTCCGGCCCGTATCCAGAATATCATCGATGAGGAGAATGCGTCGTCCTTTTACTTCCGGCAATTTGGTATCAAGAAATTCCACGACTCCGCTGCTTTCGGTGCCACCATGATAGCTCGCCACGCTCAGGGTCTCAATTTCCAACGGCACTGGCAATCTGCGGCAGAGGTCTGCCATGAAAACGAGTGCACCTGTCAAAATTCCCACCACGAGAATTTCCTCTCCCTTAAAATCGACCAAAATCTTCCCCGCGACCGTATCTAGTCGATGGAGAATCACCTCTTCATCAATGAGAACCTTCGCAATATCATCGTTCATGCCCCAAGCAATCAGAGTCTTGCCCGAGGCGCGAGTAGATTTGTCACTCGGCCACTTCTCCTGTCATTTTCACTAATTCCTGAAAAAACGATTGCGCGATAGCGGACTTTGTGAAAAGTTTCACAAGTCATCCGGAACTTTCAATATGAACCGAAAATTACAAACTCCCGGCCGTGCCAACCTCATGGCCCCGTTCGAACTCGTGAAACCCCATCTCAAAAAGGTGGAGTCCCTCCTGAGCGATCAGGTCAACGATTTCGATCCCGGAGTCGAGCCCTATGTGGATTACGTTTGTAATACTTCGGGCAAACGCCTCCGACCTGCGCTCGCTATTCTCACTGGCGGAGCACTCGGTCCGGTGAGCGAAGACCATGTTAAGTTAGGGAGCATTCTGGAGCTTATCCATGTTGCTAGTCTCGTTCACGACGACATCATCGACGGTGCTGATATTCGCCGAAAAGTTGCGACTCCTAATGCAAAGTGGGGCGAAGGACTGGCCGTTCTCTTGGGAGATGCCCTCTTCTCTCACGCGCTCATGCTCAGCACGGATTTTGACGACTTACATCTGAGCCGAGAAATTGCGAAAGCTGCTCGCGAGGTGTGCCAAGGGGAGATTCTCCAGACCCAGCGACGTTTCGATCTCACCATGACTCGGAAGGAGTATTTTCGGCTCCTAGAGATGAAGACGGGTGCGCTCTTTGCTGCTGCCACCGGGCTCTCTGCCTACATCAGTGGCGCTGACAAAGAGACTCAAGAAGATCTTTATCAGTTCGGACTCAAGCTCGGGACCGCTTATCAGCTTTATGATGACTGTCTTGACCTCGTCGGAGAGGAAGAAGAATTTGGCAAGACCCTGCGCACGGACTTGGAGAAAGGGAAGCTAACCCTTCCCATTCTCCGGCTATTGGAGAAAGCCAACCCCGCGCAGCGCGACAAGTTGCAAGCTCGCATCATCAAGCAGGAGCCCCTCGACCTCGGTATCCTCAGTGGTATTGCCGACTACGAAGGTGCCATCGACTACTCGATTGAAACAGCTATCAAGCTGGTTGATGATGCGCGTGATCCGCTCCACTTCTTACCGGACAACAAGCATCGGGCCGCGCTCTTCACCCTTGCGGACTACCTCTTGGATCTCTTGCACAAACTGAGATAGCGGAAACTTATTTCGCAAAACTAGATTACTCGCGCAACCCGACTCTCTCTCAACAGGGTCGGGTTTTTCATGATATATTTTAAGGGTGCACGTAGCTATCAGGGGTAGGACGAATCACCTTTCTAAAAAATTCCCCACCTGAGTCATAAAGGCGCGATAGCACGATTTTCCCTTTTTTCATCAAGCATCCTGCCAAGACTGGTCATCACCTGCGGGTCAGATAATGAGATGCGTCCAATGCGGTTACCTCAAAGACAAAGTCCTCGACTCACGAATGTCGAAGGATGGCACTTCGATCCGTCGCAGGCGCATCTGCGAACAGTGCGAGTATCGCTACACCACCTACGAGACTATCGAGCGTACCGAACTCCAAGTTATCAAGAAAGATGGCACCAGGCAGCCTCTCAATCGCGAAAAGTTAACCCGAGGGCTCACCAAAGCTTGCGAGAAACGGCCCGTTCCCCTCAACCAAATCGATCGCGCGGTCGAAGAAATCCTCACCGAGCTTCATCACGACAACGCTCCCGAAATCCCCTCTGCCGCAATTGGGGCCAAGGTGATGAACAAACTGCACCATATCGATCCAGTGGCCTACGTGCGTTACGTGTCGGTCTACCGCGAGTTCGACGATGTCGGCGAGTTTATTGCCGAGATCCAAAATCTTTCCAAGCAAGCACTACGCGACCCCATGCAACGGGAGCTCCTGCCTTCCAAACCCGCTCCCAAACCCAAACCCAAACAAGGCCAAATCCAAAAGGGATAGCAGTATGATTTGTCTCGTTGGTAATCGCCCCGTCCTGCAAGTTGGCAATCATCAGATTGTGGGCTATGGAGTCGACTGGATCGAAACGGCCTTGAACCGGGCTTCGGTTGCTGCCGACCGCGACGACTTCCCTTTCATCGACGATATTAGAGACGGCATTATCCACTATCTGGAAAATAAGTGCCCACTCCGACTCCTGCCCATTGAGGATCTTTACGCGCGAATGGGCCGCATGCTGGAGCGCATCGGTTGCAATGCCATCAGCGACCACCTCAAGATACTCACCCCTCCGGTGACGCTCTCACTCGCTCGCACAGCCCGGGAGATGGAGGCAGGTTTCGAGCTCGGATTCTTTCAAAAGCTCCGCGCGGAAGTCGATGACCTCCATCAGCTTGGCACCGAAGAAGTGCATTTTACCGAAATTAGGGAAGCGGCCCTCATCCTTGTCGGGGCCAAACGCTGGAACACTGACTGCGAGGTCTTCCAACGTGATATTCTCGCCTTCCTTGAAAAAACTGCGGAAAGGAATTCGACTCCCCAAAGTCAGCTCCTCCTAACGCTTGATGCGGCCTGAGGAAAAGCTCCCCAGACCGCATCTTGGTTCAAAATTGATTGAGCGAGGCCCCTACTTGATCTTCTTCTTGATGTCGCTGTATTCCTTTTCCATGCGCTCCAATTGCTCTCGCTTGGATTCGATTGAGGAGTGAAGGTCAGCCAAACGTTGAAAAACTTCAACTGCACTCGCGTTTTTCGGAAGGGGTAGAGTCGGGCCCGAGTCCTTCTGAGAGCGCAACCAACCATTAACAGTTATCGGTGAGATACCAAATTCTCTGACTGCGGCAGATACACCACCACGGCCTTTTTCTTGATTCACCTGTTGCACAAAACGCAAAATCTTTGCTTTTTCGTCGTCTGTGTATCGTTTCGCGGTTTTTTTTCTGAGTTCGTCCGTCATGTTGATAAAAAATATGCATTAGGATTTTATAAAAATCAAGAGAAAACTAAGCACATCTTAATAGTCTTGTTTTCCATGAATTTTTAAGACTAGAAAGTGTCCCTATCTCCTTAGCTACTAAGAAAAAGACACGATCCGTCACTGAAAAGTCACCTTTGATTGCTGAACCTCAAGACCATGCATGACAAAACTCTTTTCGAGAAAATCAGGGATCGGGAAATCCCCGCTGAAATTGTTTACGAGGACGATCAGGTTTTATGCTTTCGCGATGTCCAGCCCCAAGCACCCATCCACCTTCTCCTCGTTCCGAAGACCCCCATTCCACGCCTAGCTGCCGCGACCAAAGAGGACAGCAAGTTGCTGGGGCACCTCTTTACGCAAGTTCCCCAGATTGCCAAACAAGAGGGATTCCACGAATCGGGTTTCCGCGTCGTGGTCAACAATGGGGCCGATGGTGGAGAAACAGTGCCTCACCTTCATGTGCACATTCTAGCTGGGCGTCCGCTCACTTGGCCCCCAGGTTAGTGACCAGATAGGGACCTGAGAGCGACCTGAGAGCGAGCCACCTTGCAAATTCAAAGTTCTTGCTAGCGGAGACCGCCGGAATCGCTCCGGAAAAAGCCTTGCTTGCAAGAGCGGAATTTGGAACTTCACTTCCCGACTGATGAACACCTCTCTTTCCTGGCTCAACGACCACATCGACCTCGCCGGACTCACTACTGCTGAGCTTTCGGACCTGCTGACTTTTTCCGGCATTGAGGTGGAAGGCATCGAGAGCAAAGGAATCCCCTCCGACCTCATCGTGGTGGCCCAGATTAAAGAAGCCAATCCCCATCCAGATGCCGATAAGCTAAAAGTCTGCTTGGTAGATGCAGGAGAGCCTGAGCTGCGTCAAATCGTCTGTGGGGCGAAAAACTACTCAGTAGGTGACAAGGTCCCCTGTGCCCTGCCCGGTGCCGACCTAGGGGGCGGCTTTGTGATCAAAGAAGGCAAGCTCCGTGGTGTGGCTTCTTTAGGAATGCTGTGTGGAGCCTCCGAAATCGGGATGACCGATGAGGAAGATGGCCTGATGATTCTTCCCTCTCATTCGACCATCGGCACCAAGCTGGCTGACCTCTACTCCTCCGACACTATCTTCGAGCTTGAAGTGACGCCCAACCGCCCGGATTTGTTGTCCCACCGTGGGGTGGCCCGTGAACTGTCCGTTTTGTCAAAACGCGACCTCAAGAACCCGGCTTCCCCCCTCCTCGAAACCAAACCTGCTGCGGTCACGCTCTCTTCCGGCACCTGCCCCTTCTACACTGCTACTCGTATCAGTGGGGTGAAAGTCGCGGAGTCGCCACCTTGGCTCAAGGGCAAGCTCGAGGCCATCGGCCTTCGCCCCATCAACAACGTCGTCGATATCACCAACTACGTTCTCCACGACCTCGGTCAGCCTCTCCACGCCTTCGATGCTGCAAAAGTAAGCGGGAATCTTGTCGTTCGGAATTCAACTGGTGGCGAAGTGTTTAAGGCCCTGGACGAAGCCGACTACACCCTCCTCGTTGAGGACTGTGTGATTTCCGACGAAAGTAATTCCGTCCTCGCGCTCGCCGGAGTGATGGGTGGGCTGGACTCGGGGGTAACGGAAGCCACCACCGACCTTATTCTCGAGTCGGCCTGGTTTACCCCCTCCGAGATTCGGCAAACCTCTCGTCGTCTCATTCTCACCTCCGACTCATCCTATCGCTTCGAGCGCCAAGCCGACCCGGCGATGGTTCTCCCCGCTGCGGCCCGAGCTATCGAACTCATTCTCGAACTCGCCGGAGGAACCGCCGAGCCTATCGGGTTAGCAGGCGAGATCCCCGCTGACTTTCCAGCTGTCGCTTTTCTCCCCGAGCAGTTGGCTCAAGTGAGTGCGGAGAGCATCTCCATTGAGGAAGCCAGCGAATGTCTGACCCGTCTCGGCCTCATCGACAAGGGTGACGGCACTTGGAGCATTCCCTCCAACCGACCAGACCTCACTCGTCCTATCGATCTTATCGAAGAAGTGGTGCGCGTCATTGGCTTCGACCGCATACCTATCTCTACTCTCGCTCACACCGTTCCCAGTTCTGCCAGTGACCGATTCTACGACACTGAAATTGCCTTGAAAAAGCAACTGGGCGCTCAGGGTTTTTACGAATGTCAGACCATCAAACTGATTGCCGAAAATCAGCTTCCCGACCTTCTTCCTCTCAAGCCCCTACAAGACGCCGACTCTATTCGCGTAGCCCTTCCCCTCTCGGAAGATCACTCTGTTCTGCGCCCGTCCATCGCCCCCGGCCTCATCGCTTCTGCAGCTAATAATGCCCGGCAAGGAGCGAAGTCGATTCGACTCTTTGAAGCTGGCAACTGTTTCCGGCACTTAGGCGGAGGCAAAAAGAAGGACAACGAATTTCCCGTTCTCGGACTTCTTCTCACTGGTCAGCAGGCTCCTCCTTCTTGGGCCCATAGCCATCCCCGTGGTAGCGATATTTTCGACCTCAAGGCCATCTTGCAAGCACTCGCACCCAACCTACCTCTTTCTCTCAAGCCGAAAGACCTAAGCGAAGACTATCTTCTGACTGCCACCGTTCACCTTGGTGAAGCCAATGTCGGAGTCATTGGTCGTTTGGCTCCTTCTCGGTGTCGCGAGCTGGACCTTCCGCTTGAGACTCATCTGGCCGAACTCGATCTGACTAAGGTGGTCAAACTTCTTCAGCAAGATCACCCCGTCACGGACCTCCCTCAATTTCCCGGCTCCAGCCGTGATGTGGCGATGGAGCTCCCAATCGAGCTGCCTGCCAATGAGATCGAGAATGCCCTCGCCAAGTTCAAGGACCCCCTGCTCGACTCCAGCCGTTGCGTCAGCCTCTTCAGCGATGCCAGTGGCGAGAAAATCTCCGCTGATAAGAAGTCGGTGGCCTACACCGTTCTCTACCGTTCCCCCGACCGCACCCTCAAAACAAAAGAAGTCGACACCGCCCACCAGGCGCTCCTCGACCACCTCCAAAAGACGCTCCCGGTCACTTTCCGGTAGCTTGTCTTCACCTTTTTGAGATTTATTCGGTCTCCAAAAAAATCCTGCCTCTGTGAACAGAGACAGGGTTGTCGTTCAAGATTGGATGAAGAAAGAAATTACTCTTCCTCAATGAACTCTTGGTGCCCGTCCTTGCGTGATTTTTTCACAAGGTCCATGGCGTCGTCGATTTGGTCGATATCCTCCGAGAGATAAGCAATTTCGAGTCCACACAACGTCTCGTAGGAGGCCGCGAGGGTCTTCTTGTAGTTCGCCATGGCAACTTGCTTCTCTTTGCCTTCCGGCATTTTCTCGATGATGACCGGTGTGTAGGCGAAGCACTCCAGCAACTGGACTTGAGCCGCGCGCACGAGCTCTAGGCACTTGGCGTAATCGTCTTTCGCACGACGGAGCATTTTAAGAGAACCGCTCACCTCGTCCATCTTGAGGGCCAAGGGAGTCTCCTCGTCATCAGCGAAAACAGACCCGCTAGCGAGAACGGAGCCAACCAGAATTGCGTAGAAAAATTTCTTTATCATCAGGGCCTCTATACGAAGACCTCCCTCGCAATTCTGTCAAAACTTATCGCAGGAAAAGCCAGACCACGTAACCAAGGTAACCGGTTAGAACTAAGGTTCCCTCTCCTCTCGACAGAGCTTTTCGCGTGAGCATGAAGACAAACATCAACAGAGTCACCGCGGCCATCACGATGAGGTCGGCTCTCTCCAGTGAACCGGCATCCAGCGAGGCGATTGAAGCGGTGATGCCAATGACCGCGAGAAGATTGAAAATACAGGACCCGACAGCGTTTCCCGTAACGAGGTCACCTTCATTCTTGAGCGATGCCACGACTGCGGTAGCAATCTCGGGCAAGGAAGTGCCGAATGCGACCAGCGTGAGAGCAATGACTGCGGCCGGCACGTTGAGGGCCTTGGCGATCTCACTCCCTCCGAAGACTAAGCGGTCGGCACCAAAAACGAGCGCACCCATCCCGACGAGAATGAAAGCCATGTCTTTTAAAAAGAGACTTTTCCCCGCTTTCTTAAGAGCGGCAATCTCCTCATCCGTAATATCGAGGTCTATCTCGACTGCCTCACCCTTCTTGCCTCTCCAAATACTACTGATCGTGTAGAACACCACTCCGGCGGCCAAAAGCATCCCTTCCCAACGCGCCACTTTGCCATCCAAGAGCATGAGAACGAAGACCACGGTAGCTCCGATGAGAATTGGCATTTCCCGTTTGAGAACCTGGCTATGAATTTTGAAAGGTTTCATCACCGCCGCGATTCCCAGCACGAGCGCGAGGTTGCAAATATTAGATCCAACCACGTTTCCCAATGCGATGTCTCCTTGGGGCGGATTCTCCATATTGGCTCTCACGCTCACCAACAACTCAGGTGCACTGGTGCCGAAGGCCACTACGGTGAGACCAACCACCAGAGGGGAAATCCCCATGCGCAAGGCCAACTCGCCACTCCCCTTTACTAACCACTCGGCACCATAGTAAAGAAGCACCAGCCCCAAAACGACCCAGCCACTATTGATGAGAATTTCCACGGCGGGATTCTTCGCATCCTTTTCGCGGCTCGCAATGGTAAAGGATGGCAAAGAGACAAATCAGCGATACGAATCAGCGTTTGCGATCCATGCCTTTGATTTTCTCATAAAGCGCCTTCATGCGAGGCACCGCAACCTCCTTTGCTTGAGCTTGTCGAACAGCCTCCCCCCAGATCGCTTCGACCTCCAGAGGATGACCATGAACGTAGTCGAGCATACTCGATGGCTTGTAGGCCCCCATGGTGCGAGTCACCTCAATTTGCTGCTCCAAAAAGTGGTCGGGGATTTCGTGACCCTGAGCTTGTCCAGCTGCTTGCACTTCCTCCATGAGAGCGAGAACTTCCTGCTCTCGCCCCGGACGCGAAAGCAGCTCTTGGGTGTCGATACCGCCCTCCGCGACGCAAAGTCCGTTGAAGGGAATGTTCCAAACCAACTTTCGCCATTGTGCCTGCGCCAGATTGTCAGTGATGCGGAGATCGACTTGTTTGCCAAAGAGCTGCGGAAGCTGCTCAAGGATGCCTGTTTCCATCACATCTCCTACCGTGATCATCCCTCCTCCGCTGTGGCTAATCTTTCCGGCCGCAAGACGATTGATACAAACGAAACAGAGCCCACCCAGCAGGCGTTCGGCTCCAAAGAGGCTCGCCAGAAACTCGACATTGCCTAGGCCATTTTGCAGGGTCAGAATTTTTGTCTCTTCGTGCAAAAGTGGAGAAATCACCTCTTGCGCAAAGGAGTTTGCCGTCGCCTTCCACGCTACAATCACCAAATCAACTGGGCCTATTTCTTGCGAATTTTGAAAGACTCGAGGCCTTTCAACAACAAAATCACCCGCGATACTTTCGAGTTGGAAGCCTTTCGCTTGGACTGCCTCATAGTCTCCGCGCAACAAGAACCGCACCTCGTGCCCTGCTTGCACGATACGACAGCCGTAGTAGCTCCCGACTGCTCCCGCGCCCACCACTGCCACCGTGCCAATCTTCATAGCGTATTCAAAAACTGTTCGAGTCGGAAATCAAATCCCCAGTCCCAACTTGTGCGGCAGCTTCATGGATGGGCGGTAGCGCGACTCTCCCTGAGAAGAGGCAAAATCATCACCGTCGAAATCACCATCAGAAGAGCGCCCACGACCCCAACAACTTGGGGGGAAAGCGCGGCCGCCACGGTGAAGGCCAAGAACGGGGCCGCCGTTCCCCGGCATCCAGTCAGGAAGGTGTGCACGCTCATGTATTCCGCCACATGCTCGGCTTTAGCAAACTTGGTGACCCACAAACTCCACGCTACGTTGCCTCCGGCCTTTCCAATGCCATGCAAGGCGAGCCCGAGATAAAGGGTCCACACTTCTCCACCCAAAAAGAACACCAGCACCGCTGCAATGAAGAAGAGATTGATGACGATTCTCACCACGAAGAAATTCACGCGATCAAACACCACTCCCCACAAAAACACAGTGACGAGAAAACAGGCCTCCGGTGTGGTGGTGGTGATGAGGCTCACTTGGGCAGCTCCTAAGCCATAGCCGTAAGCGGGATTGGCCACAAATTCGACGAAGATTCCAAAACAGATGAGATTGCCGAAACCCAAAATCATCCAAGCGATGAGAATACGGCGAAACTGACGATCCCTTTGGACATGTCCAAAGGCGTCAAACAGCTTCACTCCCGCTGTTTTGCGCAAAGTGATGGGCTTCATTGCCTGCACGCAGAGAGCCGTCAAGAGGCAGCATCCCGCGTAAACTCCCAGCAGAACAGGAAATTGTTGAGGGCGCTCCCTTAACCAAAAACCAAAAGCCAGCGCAGCTAAAATCGCGGCCACTTTCCTGACGATACCAGTCACCGCAAAGAGCCGCCCCCGGTTCGAATCAGGATAGTGGCGCCGATAGATTTGTGAATAGAGTGGAAGCGAAAGAGTGAGTCCCAACTTTCCGGCACAGACCCCGAGGAGATAGAGAGACAGGCTCTGAGGATTAAATGCGGCTACTAGGAATCCCGTAGCAGAAAATCCGGCAATCACTGAGATGGCGGTATTAATGCTACAGCCAAGGCGGCGCACGACCTGCACCATGAATAGACTCAATAAAAGACCAATACTTGCGGAAGCCACCAGAACAGCCTTCTCGGTCTGGCTTGCCTGAAAAATTGAAACGGCGAGAAAGACCGCAAAAGTGGTACCTACAGTCTCGATGACCCCTGCGGGAATGGACCGCAGCATCTCCAGCCAGAAGGTGCGACGATTCCATTCGCTTTCGGGCTGCTTGACTTCTTCATCGGGCACAGGAGGGTTCTAGCTCTTTGCCCGCTGCAAGACCAAGCTCCAGTCGCAAAGAACTGTCACCATCAGGGCGGCCACTCCAACGTGAAGCACTTGCACCCAAGGAAAGATGCCCACCTGTGCCAGCACCAGGCCCATCACCATCATGCTGACCACGAGGGCGCACATCACCTGAGCCCTGACCTCCAACACGCCCAAGGCCTTTGCCTTCCACGCGATGAACCCCATGAGCAAAACAATGAGCCAGGAGAAGCTCCGGTGAATGAGATAGATGAAGCTTTGCTCGAGTTCCCAGATCCAATCCGCTCTCGCTTCCCCTTTGTGCGACTTGGCAAGGACATCGGTCATCTCACGGACTTGGGTCCCTAAGATACCTTCTACCATGACGAGCGCCAACAATCCCCAGACCCAGGGTGCGAGCTTCTTTCCGCGTTCAAAGGGAGGCTTCGAGCTCACCTCTCGACGACAATAGACAAGAATGAAAATGAGCAACATCGCTAGTGCCAAGTGCAGTGAGATGATGCCCGGCTTGAGGCCCGAGTAGACCACCATCGCGCCCATAACTGCATTGATTAGAACAATGACTAAGGAAGCGATTGCAAGCAGGAGCAACTTTGTCCGCGAGCCACGAGGGAGATAGCAGGCCGCGATGACTGCCGCTAAGGAGAAGAAGCCCACAGGCAGGCTGGTGAGGCGATTGATGAATTCAGTCCAAGTGTGAACAGGATTAAAACTCTCCAAGATATGCTCGCGAGTCACCGTCGATGGATCGCGGCCCAGTCGCTCGGCTTTTCTCTCGAAACGCTCATAGTTAATCTTATCAAGATCGACTTGATCAACCTTCCACGGAGGAATGAGCTGTCCCCAGCAGGTTGGCCAATCAGGACAACCTAGCCCCGCTCCAGTGGCGCGCACAATCGCGCCGACGAACACGAGCAGAACCACAAAGGCGAGCACTCCACTCACCATCAGGCGAAAGGTTTTTTGATTTCCCCAGATTTTTCGAAAACCTGCCACCGCCGCAAATGTCACGCCAGCGGTGACGAGAAACCCGATCAGTATTCGAAATAAAAGCTCTCCCATTTTAGAAAATATTGATCATTACCAAGCAGCAGCCGCGTCCGGGGTCACTCTCCCTTCCCTTGCCTAAATTGCGAAGAGAAAAACACGGAAGGCTCACTTTAACCTTCGGCTACCGATTTACTCGATGCCTCGGCAATTTTCCCATCGGCCTCTTTGACGGCCTCCTTCAGTTCCTCCACCCGTTCTTTAATGCGGCTCTTATCCTCCTTGCTCATCGCGACCGCGAGCCAGCGGAAGTCTTCACTGTTCAGCATGGCGACCTTAATCAACATCGTCAAAGGCACCGCCAACAGCATCCCGACCGGGCCCCAGAGCCAGCCCCAAAACATCACGGACAAAATGACCATTAAAGTCGAGATGCCAAAGCGGCTTCCCATCATCATAGGTTCAACGAAATTACCCAAGAACACATTGATGGCGATGTAACCGGTAGCGACCGCTAGAGCATGAGGACCCCCGCTGACTAGCAGGGCCAAAATCATGGGAGGAACTCCCGCGATGACCGAACCCACTACCGGGATATAGTTGAGAGCGAAGGCCAGAATTCCCCACAGGATGAAAAAGTCTAAGTCGGCAACCCAACAAAGAAAGCCTGCTAGAAAACCGGTGATCAAGCTGATCACAGTCTTGATTCCCAAAAAACGCTGAATGTCGCGAGTGGCGCTGAAGAGGCGCTCGAAGTCGGGGCCTTTTGCCTCACAAATCGCAGTCAGGCGACGACCATACATCCGTGCTTCGGTCAGCATGAAGACAGTCATCAACATCACGAAGAACGAGGTTCCAAAAAAGGAAGCGACCCGGCCTACGACCCCGGTACTCAAGCTCCAGACCTGCTCGAAATCAATCTGCTCCAACTGGTCGAGGGCTTTGGTGCGGAAGTAGTTGTCCACGGTCACGCGGGCATCTTCGAAATTTCTCTTCTCTAGCTGCGCGACAATGAAGTTGGAGAGTTCGCCAATCTTTTGCTCCATTAGGCTTTTGTAGGAAGAAGGGTCAGACGGGCCCGTTCCGGTCCACTCCTCGCCAAAGTTCCCGACGAGAATAACTGCAATCACGACCACTCCGGCCAAAAAGGCAAAATCGACAAGAACGGTCAGGAGCACGGCCAGCCAACGAGGGACGCGGTGGTTACGCAACCAATTGGTGATTGGGAAGGAAACGGTCGCGATGAAGAACGCCAGGAGCACTGGAACAAAGAGCCCTGCGGCAGCCTTGAGACCGGCAATCACGACCACAGTAGCAGCGATCAGGAAAACGAGCTTAAGCCCGCCTGTTGCATCTCCGTAACCACCTTTCGTTGAAATCATCGTGTCCCGCCCGCAATCCTAACCTAGTTTTAACAAATTAACCAACGACTTCATGAAGGAATTTTGTTCCGAAAGGCTTGTCACTGGCGTAAGGACGGCCTTTCGCATCGTCGTCTGCTCTGATTTATGAAACTTGCCCGCCTACCCGATGGCTCGCCCGAGGTCTTTCGCACCTTGCAGGGTGAAGGCGTTTCGCTGGGTTGCCCCGCCGTCTTTTTGCGTCTGTCCCTCTGCAACCTACATTGCACGTGGTGCGACACTCCCTTCACCTGGAACTGGGAAGGCACGCCATGGCCCCATCAGGATGACCGAAAGTATCGCAAGGAAGACCACCTCGTCGATGAATCCGTTGATGACATCATGGCTCTTCTAGTAGCAGCAGCCCGGGAGGGTGACCGACTGGTCATCACCGGAGGAGAGCCGCTGTTGCAACAAGACGAGCTGGTCACGCTCCTCTCGAAAATACCCGATCTCTTTTCTGGGGTAGAAATTGAGACCAATAGCACCCAAAAACCCACGCCCCAGCTCGACGCTTTTGTAACCCAATACAACGTGTCCCCCAAGCTTTCCAATTCCGGCAACGATGCCAAGCTCCGCCTGGACGAACAAGCCCTCGAATTTTTTGCGGCCAAGGAACGAGCGTTTTTCAAATTTGTCGTGCTCGACCAAAAGGACCTTACCGAAATTCTCGACCTGCAAAACACTTACCAGCTTCCCGGCGAACGAATCCTTCTGATGCCCGAAGGTCGGACCCCGGCAGCTTTGGCCGAGAATCGTCATTGGATAGCACGAACATGTCTCGAGCACGGCTTCCGGCTGACGGACCGCCTACACGTCCAGCTTTGGGGCGACCAAAGAGGACGTTAGCAAAAGCCTCTGACAGAATCCTCCCTTCCTCTTGGCGGCATTTTCAGCGACAACCAAGGCTGAAAGAACTGCCGCTCATGCCTTACCTACACGTCCAAACCAACGCCAATCCTTCGGTCCCCGAACGCTCTGCTTTTTTAGAAGCTGCCACCGACGCAGTCGCAAAAGAACTCGGTAAAAACAAAGCCTACGTCATGGCTTGTATCGAGACTGGCCTTTCGCTCAATTTCAATAGCTCGGAAGTCCCGGCGGCCTTCATGGAACTCAAGGTCCTTGGGCTCGACTCCTCGAAGAACGGCTCACTCGCAACTATTCTCTCAGACTTAGCCCGCGTTCATTTGCATGTCGATGAAGACCGCTGCTTCAGCCGCTTTGTCGACACCCCGCGGGGTCATTGGGGACTCGGTAACGATGTATTTTGAGGATTCCTCAGCCTTGGAAGCTCACGGCGCCAAGCCTCTATCGGTGTCAACATTCAAACATTCGTTTGAATTTTTTGGCCCGGAGTTCGTTTCAAAACCAGCAACCTATGAGTGTCTTTTTTTCAAAACTCCCTGTTCTCGCCATCATCCTTGCTGGTCCTCTCGCATGTGCGAAACCCGCTTGGATGTCGGAGGTGAACCTCACCAAACCAGGCCCCAATCTGAAAGTCCGGCCTATCCAATTGACCTATGATTTGAGCTGGAACGGCAGCGTCACCGCCGGGCAAGCCACCATCCGGTTCGGGCATCCCGACCCCCGCTATCCGAACAGCTTTGTCGCGCAATCGTATGGCGCGACTACAGGGTTCGCTCGCAAGCTCTTTCCCTTCGACTTCAATTACACTTCCTTCCTACGTCAGACCAATTACCGCCCCCAGGTCTTTGTCGCCGATGAAAAAACCAAGAAAGAGCGCAAACTCACCGAGACGCGTTTCAATAGGAGAGGGGTCACCTCCACGGAGAACGAAACCGATCTCGCCACCAGTAAAACGGATACCTCAACCTCATCCTTTGCCTATCCCACCGCCCTTGGAGTGCACTCGGCAGTCCTTTGGACCCGGTCATTGGATATGAAGCCCGGGCAGGAAGCGGTCTTTGTGGTGATGCCCTTCAAGTCCCCTTACCTCTGTCGCGTCAAACATCTAGGAGGAGAAATCTTGGCCACACGCCGGACCATCAAATACGACCTCCAGCTCCAAAAGATCGACAAGAAGACGCTGGAGCTCAAAAACTACGATAAGGTCAAAAGCCTCGTTCTCTGGATATCGGATGATGCCGAGCGGCTGCCTCTCGAATTCCGCTCCAAAGTTTTCATCGGTGACGTGCGCGCGGTTCTGACATCCCGGAGCTACTAGACTCCTCCTTTTTCTGTTAGAAAGAAATCCGAACGAACTCAGTGCCAGATGCTTTGCTAGTGCTTCCTTCAAAATTCCCTCGACGACGACCTTTGTTTTAGTTAAGAATCATGAAGTAATGCGCCCCCTTCTTCCCTTCTTTCTAGCCACCGCTCTCCCCAGTCTCGCCCTCGATATTCAAATCGACTACACTTACGACACCGCCAACTTTTTCGATACTCAGGAAAAAAGGGATACCATGGAGGCTGTTGCCAAATTTTACGGAGACCTTTTGCAAGACAACCTGCTGCGGATCGACAGCTCGGACTTTACTTCCACTTCCACGTGGACTGCGACCTTTACCAACCCGGCGACTGGCGGAACAGTTCAACTCTCCAATCCCATTATTCCCGAAGACACCATCATCGTCTACGTGGGAGCTCGGAATCTAAGCGGAAACACCCGAGGTCGAGGAGGCCCCGGCGGCTTTGGGGCGAGTGGCCCATCCTCTTGGTTGGATCGAGTTTTGGGTCGTGGACAGGCCGGGGCCGAATTTCGACAAGCGGACGCAGACCTGAGAACTGATATAGGTCTTTGGGGTGGTTCGGTCACCTTTGACTTGGATTCTAACTGGAATTTTTCACTCGAAGAGAATCAGTCAGGAGTTGAGTTCCTGAAGATCGCGCTTCATGAGATGGGGCACGTCTTAGGTCTCGGACCTTCCGACCCTTGGGACAACCTTCTTGCCAACGGCACTTTCACCGGACCTGCCTCCATTGCCTCCAACGGTTCCGCGCCACCTGCCGATAGCGGTCACTTCCAAGGTGATCTCGATAGTCCCCGCTACGGTTCCTTTGGCACCAGTCATGGGACACCTCGCCCGGTCTTGATGCTCCCTTCGAGCACGGATAACGGAAGCAACTTCGACGTGATTACTGACCTTGATTTGGCAGGCCTCATCGATATTGGCTGGGAGGTGGCGGTGCCGGCTCCCTTCGAGGTTTTGGCCCTCTCGCCAGCGGAGGCGAGCTTCCAATGGCCTTCCAGCTCCTTCTGCTCCTATCGCGTGAGACGCACGACCGACTTGCAGAATCCCAACGGAAGCAGCTCACTCTTCACAGGTGATGGCAGTCTTCAGAGCTGGTCTGATCCTTCACCCGCAGCCACCGCAGCCTTTTATCAACTGGAAGTCACCTCCAACAACGCTCTCGCCAAAACGAAAGCCGTTGCTCAGAAAAAACGGCAGGGAGACGACGAGAGCTTCGAAACGATTGAACAAGCCGAGCGCTTCGCCAGTGGCTGTTACTGCCAACATCCCCACGAACACGACGGGCACGAATAAAGCATTCGCAATCCGTTCATCACGATCCAATCGGCCACCAGTGTCACGATTGGCGCAAGATTGCCGCTGCGCTTTCGTAAGTTGTGCATCGTGCTGTTTCGATTCGCCGTTGCATTCCTTTCTCTAGCTCCTTCCATCTCCGCTGCCGCTCTGCCAGATGAGATTGATGAGGTCTTAGAGTTCTATTGCTATGATTGCCATGGTTACGGCAAGAAGGAGGGTGGCATCAAACTCGACGAGCTCTCCCTCTCGGACGATCACGGTGACCTTTGGGAACGAATTTGGCGCAATGTTCGGACTGGGATGATGCCACCGGCAGAAGGAGATCCCTTGGACCCGGACGAAAAAAAAGACCTGCTTGATTGGTTGGAACGCAACCCTCTCGGCATCGATCGGGAAAAGCCCGACCCCGGGCGAGTGACTGTCCGTCGGCATAGCCGCTTCGAATACCAAAACACGATTCAAGATTTGCTGGGTCTCACCTTTCCCACGGCCGAACACTTCCCTCCCGACGATACTGGCTACGGCTTCGACACTATCGGCGACGTGCTTTCGATTTCTCCTTTGCTCGCCGAGCGATACTTCGAGGCAGCCAAGACCCTCACGGCCCAAGCGATTCCCGATAACGCGGCCGCCACCCCCGAAATCGAAATCAAAGCCCGCGAGTTGAAGGACCGCAAGAGACCGCGAGATACGGGAAAGTTCATCGAGTTCAATCGCCCTCAGACCGTGAGCGCAGATCGCAAATTGAAGGAAGCAGGACAATACGAATTGATTCTCCAATACTCAGTCGAAGGGAGTGCCCAAGCCACCGACCATACCGCGACGCTGGTGATGCTCGTGAACGGCCGAGAGCTCAATCGCAAGGAATTGGGATGGGATTTCCAAAAAGGCTCTCTGCTCTCGGCCCAAGTCGAGCTCCCCGCCGGAAAACACCGCTTTGCCTTAAAACTGTTTGAAAATCAGAAACCGCAGCCAGGGCAAGGGGAACTCGGCGTGGTGGTATCCTCCCTCACCCTCAAGGGCCCTTTGGGAACTGGAGAGACCCGCTATCCCGAGAGCTATCGCAAAGTCATTTCCGCTGAAAACCATCCCGCAAACCGCGAAGAGTGGCCTGCCAAAACGGAAGCCGTCATCGAAGCACTTGCCTCTCGAGCATGGCGCCGCCCTATCGGGAGTGAGAATCTCGCCAAGCTCACCGCATTGGCTCTGGAAGCGGCCGCCGAACAAAACAGCTTCGAAGCAGGTATCAGACAAGCCGGAACAGCCATTCTCGCCTCTCCACGCTTTTTGCTGCGCACCGAATCTGCACAATCCAGTGAACCTAACGAATCCTACCCTCTCATCGACGAATGGTCACTCGCTGCCCGTCTTTCCTATTTCCTCTGGTCCTCGCTGCCTGATGAAGAACTGAGGCGTCACGCTGCAGGGCAGACTCTTCGCGCCAATCTCAATCAGCAGATCGAGCGCATGCTGCAAGACCCCAAGAGTAGTCGTTTCATTCGGAGCTTCGTGGGACAATGGCTCCAAACCAGCGACGTCGAAAGCTTAGGCCTGCGTCCCGAGGTCATTTTAAATATTCGCTTTGGTGAAGGGCAACGTCTCTTCAACTCGGTCTTGCGCAGAAATATGCGGGAAGAAACCGAGGCCCTCTTCCATCACATCCTGCACGAGAAGAAGCCAGCGGTCGAACTCATCTCCGCCGACTACTCCTTTCTCAATAAACGCCTCGCCGACTTCTATCAGGTGGACGGACCTGATAGCGAAGAATTCCAAAAGACGACCATGCCCAAAAACCGTGGCGGTATTCTCACGCAAGCGAGCTTCCTCATTGTTACATCCAATCCCACCCGAACATCACCAGTCAAACGAGGGCTTTTCGTCCTCGACAATCTTCTTGGCACTCCTCCGCCACCTGCTCCC
This sequence comes from uncultured Roseibacillus sp., assembly GCA_964529725.1. Lineage (GTDB taxonomy): Bacteria > Verrucomicrobiota > Verrucomicrobiia > Verrucomicrobiales > Akkermansiaceae > Roseibacillus. The sequence continues at coordinate 9,914 of CAZGXV010000036.1, read as the reverse complement.
CCCGACATCCCCGAGCTGGAGGAAGCAGGCCACGGAAGCGAAGATCTCACCATGAAGGAATTGATGGTCGAGCACCGCAAGAGCCCCGATTGCCGTTCTTGTCACCAGCGCATGGACCCAATTGGATTAGCCTTTGAGAACTTCACTGCGCTCGGCACTTTTCGCGAAACAGAAAATGGAAAGCCCATTGAGACCGATGGCGAACTTGTCACTGGCGAACGATTTGCGGATGTCAACGAACTCAAACAGGTTCTTGCTTCTGATCGGAAAGAGGACTTCCACCGCTGCCTTGCAGAAAAGCTTCTCACTTACGCCTTGGGACGCGGCGTGGAATACTACGACGCTCCCGCTATCGACGAAATCGTAGCCCGAATGAAAAATCAAAACGGCTCCCTCCACGAGGCTATCCGTGCTGTCATCGACTCGGTTCCCTTTCAAAGACGGCGACCGTAACCCGCCCCCAGCTACTCAAATCGGCTGACATCTTTTTCTTGTAAAATCCGAGTTCCCCACCTATCCCTCCCGCCCGCGCGGCACCGACACAATTGTCCGCTGCCCGATTAGGTCGGTTAGCTCAGTGGTAGAGCGCCTGCTTCACACGCAGGATGTCACAAGTTCAAATCTTGTACCGACCACCATCTCTTTCACGCTCCCCTCTGTGCAGCTGGAGAAGTCAGTGCGAGAGCACGCAAGCGCGAAATATGGCGGAAAGTTTGTATGGAAGAATCTTGTCCCTTCATCCCGATAGCGAGACAGTCCTCCCAGCTCTCTCTTCATGAATCTCCCCAATTCCATCACCGTTGCTCGCCTCGTTCTGACCGCCGTCTTTGTGGTCGCAGCTTCCTTGGGAACTCATCTTGGCAACTTAGTCGCCTTAGTCGCCTTCGCAGTGGCCACCTTTTCAGATTTTTTGGACGGCTATCTGGCCCGCAAGCTCAACCTCGTCACTTCCCTCGGCAAGCTTCTCGATCCTTTAGCTGATAAAATTCTAGTTGCAGCCGCCTTCATTCATCTCACCGCTCTCGGGCTTTGCCCGGTTTGGGTGACTTCGGTCATCATCGCGCGCGAATTTCTCGTCACAGGCCTCCGCCAAATCGCCGTCGAGCAAGGCCAAGTCATTCCCGCCGATAATCTCGGCAAGTGGAAAACGACATTTCAACTCGTGTTTTGCCTGGCCGCGCTGACTTGGATGCTCGTTGCGGATGCTCCTGGTCATTTCTTAAATAGCCTCACGCAACCTGACAGCTGGCTCATCCGTATCTCCCTCTATGGGGCTCTCTTTTTGACCGCCCTTTCAGGCTTTAACTACACTTGGAAGGGTCGACACCTCCTTAAAAGCTGATTCACTTTCTTAACTAAAATCGGCAAAACCGTAAGTTAAGATTGTCTATTCCAGCAATTATCGCTTCCTTGGCGTTCCCGTCCTCAGCTTCAGCCAAAAACAAGGCTGTTTCACGATTTATCACCATGCAGCGCAAAATCCGCCTCAAAGACGTCGCCGAGAAAGCGGGCGTCGCTGTTAATACCGCTTCCACGATTCTCAATCGACGTCCCAACTCCTGGGCCTCCAAAGCAACCGAGGAGCGAGTCTTTAAGGCCGCAAAAGAGCTTGGTTATCGCCCTAGCAAGACAGCACGAGCTCTCCAATCGGGCCGCTACGAAGCCATCGGCTTTGTGGTGCAAGACTTGACCAATCCTTTCTACACCACTCTGGCTGATGAACTGGAGTCGAACGTGGAGGAAAAGAATCTGACCCTTCTCATTGAAAACTGTCGCTCTAGTATCGTTCGCGAGAAGCGAATTCTGGATAGCCTACCAGACCTTGAGGTGGATGGAGCAGTGATCTACCTCAGTAATTATGAGCTGTATCGCGAAGAACTCGCCAGCCGCTATGGAAAAGGCATCCCTCTCGTTGCTTTGGCTAATGGAGTACCGGAAGAACCTTATCCCATCGACTCGGTCTTGAGTGACTTCACCGAAGGCCTCAAGCAGGCAATTGTCCGCCTCAACGAATTAGGTCACCGACGCTTCGTCTTCCTGAGTGCCATTGCTGAAGGAATGAGCGATGGTTCGCGTCCCGAGCTGGTGCAGAAGCTCCTCGCCGATGCCGAAGTGCCTTCAGACCAAGTCAAGGTCTTGAGTTGTGGACCGTCCATCGACTCCGCGCATCAGACATTCTCCAAATACTTGGCGGAGCATTCTGGCTCTGACCGGGCGACTGCCCTCATCGGGATGAACGATCTTTCCGCTATGGGTGCAATGCGAGCTGCGATAGATTCCGGGCTTTCGATTCCTAACGACCTCTCCGTGGTGGGCGTTGACGACGTCCCTTTGTCTTCCTATTTCCCCATCTCTCTTTCCAGTGTGCGCCAGCGTTATCGGAAAATCACCGAGGCTGCCACTGAGCTTCTTTTGACTCGAATCGAAGCGACTCCCGACAACCAACCTGCCTCTCCACGGCAAGTGGTGCTCCCCACCGTATTTATTGAGCGCGAAAGCATGGGACCAGTCCCCGAGTAACTCAGCTCCGTCTTTGCCAGCAGATTCTTTCCACCATTTCCACCATTTTCACTCTTTCGGCGCACGCAAATCGACACTCAAAAGGTGCTCGCCCCAACATCGTCTCAGATGACTAGAACTTCATTCCTATTGTCACAAAAAAAAGGGACTTTGCACGATTCCGTTCTTCTGCAATGAATCGTTTCATATTACGCTCTCTTCTCACAAAGAGTCACCTCTACTGATTCAAACAATCTACCCCGATGTCAAACATCCCACACCAATACCAATCAGCCAGCGAACGCTACGCCGCTCTCGGAGTAAATACTGAAGCCGCGCTCGAGAAACTAAGCACCATCCCTATCTCTCTCCATTGTTGGCAAGGAGACGACGTTGGAGGATTCGAAACTGACGCCGCAGCTCTTGGCGGAGGAATTGCCGTGACGGGTAATCATCCCGGCAAAGCGCGCACTCCAGATGAACTCCGTGCCGACCTCGATAAAGTTTACTCCCTTTTGCCAGGCGATCATCGCCTCAATCTCCACGCCTTCTACGGCGAATTTGGCGGCAAGGTCGTCGATCGCGATGCTTACGAAGTTGAGCATTTCCAAAACTGGATTGATTGGGCGAAAGCCAACAATCACGGCCTCGACTTTAATCCCACCTTCTTTGCTCACCCCAAGGCCGACGACGGCTTCACCCTTTCGCATCCCGACAAAGGGATTCGCGACTTCTGGATTGAGCACGGCAAACGCTGCCGCGAAATCAGTCACGCGATGGGTCAAGCAGTCGGCAGCCCCTGCGCCAACAACCACTGGGTGCCCGATGGCTACAAAGACCTCCCTGCCGACCGACTGGCACCCCGCAAGCGCTTGGAGCAATCCTTGGACGAGCTCTTTGCCAAGGATCTTTCTCACAACCTCGACGCTGTGGAGTGCAAGCTCTTCGGTATCGGATCAGAATCCTACGTCGTTGGCTCTCACGAATTCTACATGGGCTATGCGGTGAAAAACCAGAAGATGCTCTGCCTTGATGCTGGTCACTTCCATCCTACTGAGTCGATCGCTGACAAGCTCTCGTCTGTGTCTTTGCACGTGCCTGAGATTTTGCTCCATGTCTCACGCGGTGTCCGTTGGGACAGCGACCATGTCATCGTGCTCGACGACCTCCTTCTAGACATTGCCCGCGAACTTGTGCGTGGCGACTTCCTCGACAAGACCCACATCGGTCTCGACTTCTTCGACGCCTCCATCAATCGCGTGGCCGCTTGGACCATTGGCACTCGCGCCATGATCAAGGCCCTCCTCATCGCCCTTTTAGAACCCACAGAGAAACTCCAGGCCCTCGAAGAGGAAGGTGACTACACCGGCCGACTGGCTCTGATGGAAGACCTCAAGATGATGCCTTTTGGTGACATTTGGGAGGAATACTGCCAACGTCAGAATGTGCCCGGCTCCCATGTCTGGCTAGATGAAGTCCGGAGCTACGAAAAGTCAGTCCTCGCCAATCGCGAAGGCTCCCCTCTCAAAGCCGTCTCGGCAGCCTAATCTTATCCTATTAAAAAACCATGAGTGAAACCGACGAGAGTTACCAACCCGGCGACGAATTCGAACGCCGTCCCGTGCCCAAAGGTGCCCTGAAAGGCCCCGGTAAATTTTGGGGAATGTATGCAGGCGAACACGCCGCTGGAACCGAGTTCATGATTGGACCGCTCTTCCTTGCCGCTGGCGCCAGCCTCTCCGATCTTATCATCGGCCTTCTTCTGGGCAACATTCTTGCGGTGCTCACTTGGCGCTACATGGTTGTTCCCATTGCCATGAAAAAGCGCCTCACGCTCTACTTCCAGCTGGAGCGCATTGCGGGAGGCTCGTTGGTGAAATTCTACAACGTGATCAACGGCATCCTCTTCTGCTTCCTCGCGGGGGCCATGGTCACGGTCTCCGCCTCGGCAATTGGGGTCCCGTTCGGAATCCTCTACGAGACACCCGCTGCCACCTTCGGCTTGGGCGCTCCCTCCTTCACTGCTTTGGTACTTGTGGTAGGCGCGGTCATCGCCGTCGTAGCAGCTTCAGGATACGAAATCGTCTCTCGCTTCGCCAACGTAGCCGCTCCTTGGATGATTGTGATCTTCGCCGCTTGCGGATTAGTGTCGCTGCAACAAATGGGTGCCACCAATTTGCCAGCACTATCAGAAGGCAAATTCTGGTCCGACGCGGTGACTTTTGTGACCGAAAAGAACGGCCCCGAAGAATTCGGCTTCTGGAAAATCGTAATCTTTGCCTGGCTCTGTAACGGCGCGATGCACTTCGGTATGGCCGACTTGTCCATCTTTCGTTTCGCGAAAGACAAGGCCTCCGGTTGGGCTCCCGCCATCGGCATGTTCCTAGGTCACTACATGGCTTGGATTTGCGCCGCTCTTCTTCTCGCCGCCCTCATCAAAACAAATCCTCAGGCCACCTTAAGTGCAGAAGGAAGAGTGCAGGCCAACCCTGGCCAACTGGCCTGGCTCGCACTCGGATGGGCTGGTATGGTCTGCGTGGTCGTGGCCGGTTGGACCACCGCCAACCCGACTATTTATCGCGCCGGACTCGCCTTCCAAGGAATCTTCCCGAAGTCCAAACGCTTTACCATGACCCTAATCGCAGGCCTCATCGCCACCGTTGCGGGTATTTTTCCGAATCTCTCCGGACAACTTCTAGGCTTTGTCGGAACCTATGGTACCGTGCTGGGACCGATGGGTGCCATTATCTTTGTCGACTTTTGGCTCATGAAGAAGTTCGGCCTACGAGACGAAGACGCCCGGCATAGCGGTTCCAAAATCAATATTGCCGTTCTCCTTGGCTGGCTGCTGCCCGTCTCGGTTGGACTTTATTTGATTTTCAAACAAGGAGTCTTCGCCGCTTATCTCGTGATTCCCTGCTGGATCGCCAGCGGCGTTCTTTACCTTGTCCTGAGCAAACTTACCCAGAAAAAAGCATAGCCCCAATATTATGAACAAGACCTTTAAAATTATCGCCCTCCTTGGTATTGCGCTGACCGGACTCGCCCCCCTTCTCTTCTTTTTTGGCACTATTGAGCTGTCGCTCAACAAGAGCCTTCTTTTGGTTGGAATGATTCTCTGGATCATCGGAGCTACCCCCTGGCTGGGCATGGAAGCCAAAGAGAGTATTCCCGGCGAGGACGAACAACCACACATCTAACGCCTCCCAAAAAACTACCGATTTTTTTCCACAGACGCACCGAGGTTCGTCCGTGGATTTTTTTTACCGACCATGAAAATCCTCATTCCTCTCCTCGCTTCCGTCGCTCTTCTTTCTGCTGAAGGCAAGAAACCAAACATTCTTTTTCTTCTCTCCGATGACCAAGCTTGGGGCGACTACAGCTTCATGGGGCATCCCCATATCGAAACCCCTGCCATCGACAAACTGGCTGCCAGCGGGCTCACTTTTCAACGCGGCTACACCCCAGTTCCGCTCTGTCGACCTTCCCTCGCCAGCATTCTGACTGGCCTTCATCCCCACGAACATGGCGTTACAGGTAACGATCCTGAACTTCCTGACGAGAACCTCAACTTCATGGCCGAACGAGGAAACCCTGCCTACGCCTCGCTCTACACCGATATCACCAAGGAGTGGCAACGGCACCCCAACTGGGTTCGCTCGCTCAAGGAGAGTGGTTACCGGAGCCTCCAAACAGGTAAGTGGTGGGAAGGGAATCCGGTCGAACAAGGCGACTTCACCCAAGGGATGACCTTCGGCACCCCCGATAAGGGTGGACGCCACGGAGATGCCGGGCTCGATATTGGCCGCGAGGGCATCAAGCCTATCACCGACTTCATCACCGAGTCCGGAGACCAACCTTGGTTTGTGTGGTATGGGGTGTTTCTCCCACACACACCGCATAACCCGCCCCAAGAGCTTTTAGACAAATACCTCAAAAAGACAGACAGCCCCAGTGTTGCGGCCTATTGGGCGTGCTGCGAGTGGCTCGACAACACCATCGCGGAGCTTATGGCTTTCCTTGAAGAAAGCGGCGAACTCGAGAACACCCTCATCATCTACACTTGCGATAACGGTTGGATTCAGAATCCCGAGAAGCTCAATCGCTTCGCCCCCCGCTCCAAGTTGACCGTCTACGAGGGTGGAATCCGCACTCCCATCATCTTTTCATGGAAAGATAAAATCAGCCCTCGCATGGATACCGAAAATCTCGCGACCAATCTGGACATCTGGCCCACTGCCGCAGCCCTTTGCGAAACTCCTCTCCCTGACAACCTAAGCGGAATCAACCTCACTCATTTCGCACAAGTCGATGAACGGAATACTATTTACGGTTCTGGTTATCTGCACGATATCATCGAACACGGTGCTCCGCATCGGAGCCTGAAAAACCGCTTTATCATCGATGGCGATTGGAAGCTTATCGCTCCCAACCCACAGGTGCGCGGTCCCGAAGCCCTTCCAGAGCTCTATAACCTTGCAAAAGACCCGAACGAAAAGAGGGACCTTGCCGCTAAGGAGCCGCAGAAGGTGAAAACTCTTGCCGCCAAGCTCAACACCTGGTGGGCACCCTCACAGGCTCGACCAAAATAAGGAAATCAGGGAAGAGTATCTCGATTGAGTTACTCGGACGGTAC
>CAZGXV010000036.1:0-2679 GCA_964529725.1 uncultured Roseibacillus sp. | reverse complement strand
GATTAGAATTCCAAGTCATCGACGAGAACCTCGGCCACAGGCTCCGAAGTCACCAAAGACTCGTTTTCAGCGGCGTTCGCATCAGTCGAAGCAGACGTCGTGGAGACCGCGGAAGTTGTAGGCAGCACTGACGGCTCTGACGGCACCACTACGGAACTGAGCTGGCTCATTTTGGCAGAAAAGCCAATCAGAGCGAAAAAGAGGACGGCGATGAGCCCCGCAAAAATCCAGACTCCACGCTGGCTAGTGCGCTCCATCTGGCGAAGCACCTGCAAGACATCGTCGCTGGACTGTCCTAAGCGGTCGGCGTTTTGTTGCGCAGCCTTGGCCGCTTCCTCAAAACGCATCTCCATTTTTTCGCCAAAATCACCGAGGCTCGCACTGGCGCTCACTTGACCGCTCAAGAGATCCGAAACCGAAGCGGTCACTTGCTTAACGTCGGAGTGAACGGCGCTCACATCCACCTGCAGCTCACCCACTCCTCCATGGATGGAATCCATCGATTTCAACAGTGTTTCCTCGCGATCCGAAGTGTCGTCTAAGCGCTCCCGGATGGTTCCTAAAATTTCGCTCGCCTCCTCCTGCCTTGTTTGCAGTTTTTCGATTCCAGCGACAGCGGCAGGAAACGGACTCAGAGCCTTGGTGACCGATTGGCGACTCTCCTTTTCGAGTTCGATGCGCTCACGGATGTCATCAGTGGAGTGAAGGAGACCAGCATAGCTTGCGCGGAGGTCCTGCAGTTCCGCCGCCAGCATTTCCTCCCGCAAACGGCGGTCAGCACGACCAGAAAACAGTCGAGAGAAGAAACCAGGCTTGCGACGGGTGGCAGTTGGTGAAGAAGTTGGCAGACGCTCCGAACTCGGAAACTCATGAATGTCCGCAGCAGCATCGAAAGGGACATCCTCGAGGTCCTTCTTGGCATCGGAAAGAGAATCAGGGGCGACCGGAACGGGCACCTCGATGAAAGGTCCGGTTGTGGTGCGGAATGGAGAAGCACTCATGAAGTTCACCCCTTAAGGCAACCTTGTCTAAATCCAACTGTCAGCCAGATAGAGCCCTTACTTTGGCATGCATTTTTCAAAAAAACGGGCTAGCAATCGGCCCAAATCAGTCCTCACTCACCAGCTATTCCTCTCAATTGCAGGCGCTCCCGATGCTATAAAAGATTGCTTAAGATTGTTCTACTTTTAGCAAAGTCCAAGTGCTTCTGACCGGCTATGACCAACTTTTCGGGTCTGTCGCGAAAAAATCTTGCAGCAAACGATAGAGTTCGGGGTGCTCCTCGGCCATGTTGCGTGACTTCTCGAAGAAGGTCTCGGCAGCGACCGCGAAGAACTCGGCTTCATTGGTCGTTCCATAAGAATCCATCACTGTTTTACGACCGCTATCGACATCCCGGCAGAGCTTTTCAAACTCCCGAGAAAAGACTTGGGGCCAATTTTCGAAATCAGCATTGTCAGGCAGCTCGGGGAAACCGTCGGCTGGTCCATTCACGGTATCAAGTTGATGGGCGAATTCATGAATCACGAGGTTGTGTCCGTCTTCATCATTCAACCCGCCTCCGAGGACACTGTTCCAAGCCAAAACCACCGTCCCGCGGCTCCAACTCTCGCCGAGCCGGACGCTCTCCATACCAAACTCATCCTTCACGCGGTAGGCATCAGGATACATGAGAATGGCGCGCAAGGCAGGATAAGGGGCGCCCCGCTGATTGGACCACAGCAAACAAGCCTGCACTGCGACCACGATTTGCATCTCTTCAGTCACTTCCTCCAAGCCGCCGCAAGCCTCGAAAACTTTCTCATCCAAGAACACCAAGGCCAACCCTGCCACTTCGGTGCGCAGGCCTTCGGGCAACTCGTCCCACAGCTTCCAATTCTTCCTGACCCAGTCCGTTTGCTGGGCACTCAAGGTCGATGTCGCCAGCCTGCGCCGCCGATTCTTTCGCTGACCAGCACGCCAAAAGTAAAAAGCCACCGCTAGTGCGGTGACTCCTAAGATGACTAGAATTCCCTCCATCAGATTTGGAGGATTACCTCGCCAACCGAAGCGTGATCCGCTTCATGCGGTCATTGCCTCCCGGCGAAGTGGATTCGATTTCGGGATCGTCGACGACCGCGTTGTGGGCGATGCGACGATAGTAGGCATTGAGTGGCTTCAGGCGCTGGGGTTTGCCCGTCTCCTTCACCTTGGCAGCTGCATCGAGCACACTTTCACAGAGCTTCTGCTCCTGCTCGACACGGTAGTTTTCGCAATCGATCCGCACCCGGTCGGCGTCTGGATTTTTCTTCTGCACAATGCGGTTCACGAGATACTGGATGTCGTCGAGGCGGTCCCCACTACGTCCAATGAGGTATTTTCCCTGCTCGGTACGGATTTGGAGCACTGAGCCCTCTTCACTTTCTTCCTGCTCGATGCTGTATTCGAATCCCAGTTTGCCGAGAATCGAATCCAGAACTTCTTCTGCTTGGTTAGCGTCACTCATGTTTAGATGACCAAACACTACCCACTCCGTCTCTGCGGTCAATAATGCTTCCTCACCACTTGTCAGGTATCCTTGAGGCCGAGACTTTTTTGGGAGGTTCAGTCAGGAAAAATTCGTTTTTTCTCTCGAAGCCAATCGTGGTGCCCATCGGCTGCAGCAAAAACTAGCTCACCTCGACTTGGTTAATCCTTGCT
>CAZGXV010000035.1:8389-32861 GCA_964529725.1 uncultured Roseibacillus sp. | reverse complement strand
TCTAAGGTCTGGAATAAGGGTCTGTTAAGAACGCGAGCCGAGCTACCTTAGCTTCCAAACCTGGAAGATTGTCGCTTGGGGAAATCGCGCTCTAGATGCTCGGCCTTTTCCTACTCGGAAGATGGCGTGGCATCGAGAAAGCGGGCTTCTTCCGGTGGGGTGAAGTCAATAGTCGAGCGGTCAACGAACGATACTTGGCTGACGTCGGTGTAGCGCATTTGTTCGGTCGCGATTTCTCCGTCTGGCATCGCAAAGGTGCGATGCGCTCCGGCCAACTTTAAGCCATCAACCTCTTGGAGGTTGTCGAGAGTGAGGAACTTTTCAACAATCGGTCCTCCCTTATAAACGAGGGGATTGGTAACGGTGTAATAGGTTCCACGAACAAGCTTGGTATCGGGGTCGATGAGCAGGACGTAGTGGTCATCAGGTGATTCTCCAGCGGTGTCGGCATAGGTGAGTTTGACCTGCGGGTATTCCTTTCCCTCGAAGCTTTTTGTTTCTGGCAGCAGTTCGAAGCTAATTTGGTCATCGTCGAAGACGAAGGGAATTCCCAAGAAGTAGACGGGCGTGAGTGCCCAAAACTGAACTGGGGGCATGAATTGTGCGTCAGCGGGGTGGATCCAGTAACGGCCATCAGTCGCGCGACCAAAGGAGGTGTCAGTGCCGGGCACCGTGTGGACGGCAGCAAAGTTGAGAGGGTCAATGGTCTGGATGGAGTCCGCAGTGGCTCCTCGATCTGTCATGTGATAGGTCCATCGGAATTGCAAGAGGCCGTTGGAGCGCCATTTTTCGATGCCACCGTGCGCGGCAATGGATTCCATCACCAACTGCTTACCTGGGCTGGGTTTTTCAGGCGCGGCAGTAGTTTGCTTGGAGTCGCAAGAGGTGAGGGCAAAGAAGATTCCGAGAAGGCCTGCGAGTTGAATTGAGAATGGTATTTTCATTGGGAAATGAGGTCTAAAGTTTCATGCAACGAAGACTAAGAAGAGGTCGCTCTCATTCTTTCTCCTTCGTTACTCGAAGTCTATCTCAGCAACTCGATTGTGAAAGTGCATTTCCCTCAAAAGACTCGAAAAGCTACTTTTTTTTACGCCGAAATCCGTAAATGAATTGTCCCCAGAAAGTTTTGGGGAATTCCTTCATGTCGTGGAAACCAAGAGGGATGTCTCTTCCGTTGTGAGGAATATAAGCAGTGCGAAAGAGGTAGTCCCAAAGGCTGAGCGTGAGGCCGTAGTTCATGCCGTAACGGTGCTCGGGTGGCAGGTCACGAGCATGGTGCCAGATGTGCATTTGAGGATTGTTGAAAAGATACTTCAAGGGACCAAGAGGGAGACGAAGGTTGGAGTGATTGAAGTGACCGACTACGGTGGTGAAGAGGTGCACAATGATGAAGTCATTAATGCCAAAGCCGATGAGGGCGAGGGGAAGGTATTCCAGGACCTTGTAAACCACGTTTTCCATCCAGTGATAGCGGAGGTGAGCGGCGAAGCCCATTTCTTCGACCGAGTGGTGCACTTTGTGAAATTCCCAAAGCCAAGGAACGCGGTGGAGGAGGCGGTGCACGTTCCAATGGATGAAATCCCGCACTATGAAAAGAGTGAGAAGTTGGGCCCACACTGCCCAGCTCGCAATCTCGATGGCCACCAGATTGGTAACGCCTATCATCCCTAACAAACTGTGGAACCAAGTAACCACCAATTCGGAAGCGGCATGGTAGATGATGAGGGAGAACAGGAAAAAATTGAAAAACATGTAAAAGGCATCAAGCCAAAAGTCTTTCCGAAATTTGCGTTGTTCGGCCCGCCAAGGTCGGAGGGCTTCCATAAGAAAAAAGAAGAGAGAAATGCCAATCAGCCAGTAGAAGTAGTTTCCCCAGCTGGGTTGGCTGATTTCATTGACGAGATAACGCCAGTAACCAGCATAGGCATCTTGGATGATTTGTAAGGACGTTGGCATGATGGTGAGAGGCTCTCAGTAAGTCCCCACAGAAGCTATTCTTTGCTCTCCGAAAAGGCATCGGCAACGGCTTGCGCCACGAGAGGCGCCACCGTGCGATCGAGGGGGCTCGGAAGGATGAGGTCAGCAGAGGGATTCTTGACCGAATCAGCCAGCGCAAAGGCAGCGGCAATCTTCATCTCCTCGGTGATGCGAGTCGCCCCGACGTCAAGCGCTCCGCGAAAGATGCCCGGAAAAGCGAGCACGTTGTTGACTTGATTGGGAAAGTCGCTGCGTCCCGTCCCGACAATGGCAGCTCCAGCGGCCTTGGCGAGGTCGGGCATGATTTCGGGTTCGGGATTGGCCATGGCGAGGATGATGGGATCAGGTGCCATCGCTCTCACGTCTTCTTGCGTGAGAACATTGCCTTTGCTCACGCCCACAAAGACGTCGCATCCCGAGATGATTTCCTTGAGGGAGCCTGCAGTGCCATTTTTGTTAGTGAAGGAGGCGATAGTCTTTTTGGTTTCATTGAGGTCATCACGTCCGTTATGGATGGCTCCTTTGGAGTCGCAGACGATGACGTCTTGGACCGAGGAGCAGACCTCTTGGTCTTGGCCCATGCAGCGGAGGAGTTTGGCAATCGCTGTTCCAGCAGCACCAGCACCATTGATGACGACGCTGAGAGAACTGAATTCGCGGCCAGTGACGCGGCTGGCATTGATGAGGGCGGCAAGGAGAACGATGGCGGTGCCATGTTGGTCGTCGTGAAAAACAGGGATTCCGAGGTCTTGTAATTTTTCTTCGATCTCAAAGCAGCGTGGGGCCGAAATATCTTCCAGATTGATACCTCCGAAGACGGGTGCGATCTGGCGTACTGTCTTGATGATTTCTTCGGAGTCTTGGGTATCGAGGCAAAGAGGCCAGGCGTCGATATTTGCGTATTCTTTGAAGAGAAGCGCCTTGCCCTCCATGACGGGGATGGAGGCGCTGGCACCGATGTTACCGAGCCCTAGAACAGCGGACCCATCGCTCACGACCGCGACGGCATTTCCTTTCAAGGTGAGTTGACTTGTGAGGGACTCATCCTTGGCAATAGCCATGCAAGGAGCGGCCACGCCTGGAGTGTAGGCGAGGGAGAGGTCTTCTTTGGTGTGAACCGGCATCTTATTGTGGGTGCCGATTTTGCCGCGCAGGCATCTGTGGAGGGAGAGACTCTCTTTTTCGGTTTCAGTGAGATTCATTTTGTCAGAGTAAAAGTTTTTTAAATGGTGCCATAGGCAATCATGGCATTGGCGACTTTGATGAAGCCTGCGATGTTCGCTCCTTTGACGTAGTTGACGGCGTCGCCTTCTTGGCCATGGGCCACACATTGGGTGTGGATATTTGCCATGATGTCTCGGAGACGTTCATCGACTTCTTCTTTACTCCAAGCAAGACGAAGAGAGTTCTGCGATTGTTCGAGGCCAGAGACCGCCACCCCTCCGGCATTGGCGGCCTTGGCGGGGCCGAAGAGGACCTTCGCTTCCTGGAAGGCATGAATGGCTGGTAACTCGGAGGGCATATTGGCGCCTTCGCTAATCGCCCGAAGTCCATTCTTGATCAGAGTTTGAGCTTCACTCTCGTTGATTTCATTTTGCGTTGCGCAAGGCAGAGCAACATCAACCGGCACCGTCCAGGGTCGGCCTTCACTGAAGGTGGCAGAGGGATACTTCTCCACGTATTCGCTGATGCGACCACGACGAACTTCTTTGAGGTCTTTGATGAATGCGAGTTTTTCGGAATCGATGCCATCTGGATCGTGAATGAAGCCACCGGAGTCGGAGGCGGTTACGACCCGGCCACCCAACTCGGTGGCTTTCTCGATGGCATAGATCGCCACATTACCGGAGCCAGAAACCGCAATGGTTTTGCCTGCGAGTTGGTCACCAGATTGCTCGAGCATGTGATTGAGAAAGTAGACGCAGCCGTAGCCAGTCGCTTCTTTGCGACCGAGGGAACCGCCAAACTCGAGGCTCTTGCCCGTGATGGTGCCCGTGAACTCGTTTTGGAGTCGCTTATATTGTCCGAAGAGGTAGCTGATTTCGCGGGCACCGACACCAATATCACCGGCGGGAATGTCGGTGTAGGGACCAATGTAGCGATGGAGCTCGGTCATGAAGGATTGGCAAAAACGCATCACTTCGCGATCGCTTTTTCCCTTAGGATTAAAGTTGGAACCACCTTTGGCCCCGCCCATGGGAAGCCCGGTGAGACTGTTTTTAAGAATTTGTTCGAACCCGAGAAACTTGAGCACGCTCTGGGTCACGGAGGGATGGAAGCGGAGGCCTCCTTTGTAGGGGCCAATGGAGTTGTTGAACTGTACACGCCAACCTCGATTGACGCGCACACTACCGTCATCAGCCTCCCAAGTGACGCGGAAGCTAATGATCCGATCCGGTTCGGTGAGGCGTTCGAGGATGCAGGTGTTGGCGTAGTGAGGATTCTCTTTAACGAAGGGTAGAAGGTCGGCCATGACCTCTCTAACAGCTTGATGGAATTCGGGCTCTCCCGGGTTTCTTTTCTCAAGCCCGAGCATGAATTGCTCAAGGCTCTGCTCGTGGGAATAAGCTCCGCATGAGCAAAATTCGTTTTGAGGGTTTTTCATAGTTTTGGTGCGTGGTGCGTGGTGAGTTGGTGAGTTTAAAGTGGGAGCCTAGCTGTCAGATGAGCGACATCAGTGGAGGCGTAGAGATGCGAATGTAGAAAGGTTTCGCAAGATGTTTTTGGACGGGGAACAGACTGACTGTACGAATCGCTCCTAGTCAGAGAGATGTTCTCTGTTCTTTGAAAGTTCTTTCTTAAAAATGGGTGCTTAAAAATCCCGTTCATCTTGTTCCAAGACAACAGAATCCCGTGAAAATTCTACCTCATTCTTTAAATTCTGTCTTCAAAGCCATTTCCCCCCAAAGCAAGTTTGGTAGAGAGCCCAAAAAAGGGGGTGATTTCCTCACCCCCTTACTTTGATTCTTTAGGAATGATTGAGGTCCCAACCGTAGTCAGTGTATTTGACGGTGGTGGAACCCTTCTTAATTTTCTCTTGAGGGAAATAAGGGGCGACGAAGGCCTCTACGGAGCCGGACTTTTTGATGAAATCTTCCTTGAACCAATCAAAGATGGGCGAGAGATAGAGGGTGCTCCCTTCCAAACGATTGGCGTCTTTTTTCGCAAGAAAAGCCTGAGTTTGTTCCGCGAGTTGCTTCTCAAGCTTATCCCCGGTGAAGGCTTCGTCACGAAGGGGAGGGCAACCGTCCGAGGCGCAATTGACCGCAAAGTGGATACGAGGTTCGGCATAGTATTTACGAATGAGTTCGTGCTCAATTTGGTCAAGAGTATAGGTCTTGCCGAGAGCCTTCACGAAGGAGAGCTTCCAAGGGCCCTCCTTGCCTCCAATTTCGTCCTTGAAGGACTTGATGGGGTAGTGGTCGAGGACAAGATCAACGGTCGCGGCATTGTAGAGGTTGATGAGGTAGGACAGCTGGTCAGAGCCGTTCCAACTGTTGAAGTCCTTGCGCGAAACATCGGCGAGCTCTTTGAGGTAACCTTTGAGTTCGCTTTGGTCTTTTTGAAAGGAGGTGTAATCGACTCCTTGTGTTTGGACGTGCTTTCCAAGAAGATCGTTCCAAGTTGAGTGGGTGTGGTCGAAGGCCGAAGCGACCGCAACCAAAGAGAGGGAGACGACAGTGCTGATGATAGTTTTCATTGGTAACATTGGGACTCCTACCAAGTGCCTTTTATTCCCTTTCAATCTGAGAAAGGTGAATTATTGCCGACCAATTCCTTGTTCGGGAGGGACGAAGGAGCCGTTTTATTGTTTTTCGAGCAGTTCGAAGAGGACGTTGTCGGCGAAAGTGTGGGATTGGGTAATGCCGATGTGGGAGTCGAAAAGGAAGGTGACTTGGTCCCAAGGAATGGGGGAATCGAAGGGGGCTTGCGAGCTCCGGCTGGCAAATCGTTCATCCATCAGGGCGCTGTAGCGGGCAACGGAATCGTCACCAGCGTCGAAGTCGACCATCTTGATGCGCCCAGGCCAAGCTTCGGCCTGCACAGGTGTGTCGACGGCATCTCCTGCAAAGAGGCACATCTTGATGTGGGCGGGAGGCTGGGCAGGACTATCAAGGGCCTTTTGGAAGTGACGAGCATTGCGGAGGCATTTGGTGATGTGCTCCTTGGCAATGCGGGTGCGCTCTTCGGCGGTAGCAACCTCTGGCAGTAGAATAGCGAGGTTCTTGCTCTGTTTAGGATCGAGGAGTCCCCATTGATAGCGAAACCAGACTTGCGGGTCGAGGGGGTCAAGGTTCTCGTGTTCTTTGTCTTGAAGGGTATCTTTGAGGACCCGGTGACGGGCGCGGGGGAGAAGTTCGTATGTGGAGGGCATGGTGCCCACGAGTGCCGAACCATATTTGAAGGTGAAGGGGCCAAGGTCCAAGCCATTGATATTCTGGTCGAGTGCCAAGATGGAACCTGCGTTGGGAGGCGCAATCATAATGACCTTTTCCACATCTCGAGCTCCGGCCCAAGTCAGAGAAGGTTTGCCGGAAGAGGGCATTCCTTGTTCGCCGTATCGGAGGTAGTAGCGAGCGACTAAGGCACCCATTGAGTGCCCCACGAGATTGAATTTGACCGTGCCTCGAGTGCCATATTTCTCGAGGTTTTTCGATTCGATGTAGGCTTTTTTTTCTCTAACAAATCGTCCTAGAAGAACCGCATTTTCAGCACTGCTACGACGCCAATCGTAGTCGAATTGGAAACAAGTATAGTGGTCATTTCCGTAGTTGAGATTGTAGAACTGGCTCAAGCTTTCATCATGAAAGCCACCTACTCCCAGCACGTTCATAATCTGGAGATAAGCCTTGGGTTGGATGGAGAAGCCAGAGAAGAGAGACACCTTGAGGCGGTCGAGTGCTCCGCTGGGGACTACAGAGTCGTTGAGCTGGCTGAGAGGCTTGTCTTCCGCCATGGGAAGGGCAAAGAGGCGAGCTGATTCTGGTTTGCTAGGGTTGGCGGCTTCGCGGGTGAAGGCTCCCCAAACGACTTGTTGGGTGGAGGGCTCAATGAGGCGAGAGCCTAAGATGCCTGGGATGACGATCACTGCATTACGATGGATACTCTCTCGTTGTGCAGCCCCTTCGTAGATGTGATTGAGGTTTGCCTCGGGAGTTTTCTTCCAATTCTGGCAGGAGGTGAACACCATTGCCGCAATGATGGAGCCTGTCACAATTGAGGTTGAGAGAGTCTTCACGCGCACCAGACTAATAATGATTTACCGAAATATCCAAGACTCTAAAGAGACTGTCTAAAAAAGCGCAAACCAGCCTTGGGGCTTTTTCTAGGGAAAAAGCCTCTGTCGCCATTGCGTGGTGAATGGCGTCTTCGTTGTTGCTGGGCCGAAGAGGTGGCGCAGCTTTAGTTCGCGACAATGTTGACGAGCTTGCTAGGGACGACGATGACTTTTCGGATGGTTTTGCCATCGGTGTGTTGCTCGACGTTGGGGTCGTTTTTGGCGAGGTCTTCCAGCGCGGCCTTATCGATATCGGCGGGCACTTGCAGCTTGGCGCGGAGCTTACCGTTCACTTGCACGATGATGGTGACTTCGGATTCAATGAGGAGAGACTCATCGTAGTTAGGCCAAGCCTGTTCGCTCAGCAGTCCCTCTTGACCTAGTAGCTCGTTGAGCTCTTCGGTGAGGTGGGGGGCGAAGGGGTTGAGTACTTTCAAGAAGTCGAGGAAGAGGTCTTGGGGGATTTCCTTGGCTTTGGTGTAGGCATTGATGCATTCCATCATCGCGGAGATGGCGGTGTTGAAGCGCAGGGACTCGATGTCCTCGCCGACTTTCTTGATGGTGGCATGGGTGATTTTGGCGAGGTCGGGGGCTGGTTGATTCACAGGCGGGACGCCTGTGCTCTTTGAGACTTTGTCTTGCAGGCGCCAGACTTTGGCGAGGAAGCGAGAGACGCCCTCGACGCCCTTCATGGACCAAGGTTTCACTTGTTCGAGGGGGCCCATGAACATTTCGTAGAGACGCAGGGAGTCGGCTCCATAGCGTTCGACGACCTCGTCGGGGTTGACGACGTTGCCGAGGGACTTGGACATTTTTTGCCCGTCTTCCCCCATGATGAGTCCTTGGTTGACGAGCTTTTTGAAGGGCTCGTTGGTGCTGAGGTGGCCAAGGTCGTTGAGAACCTTGTGCCAGAAGCGAGCGTAGAGGAGATGAAGGACAGCGTGCTCGGTGCCGCCGATGTAGAGGTCGACATGCGCGTTGTCACCAGACCAGTAGTCTTCCGCTTCTTTGGATATGAAGGCTTGTTCGTTTGCGGGGTCGCAGTAACGAAGGTAATACCAGCAGGAGCCAGCCCACTGGGGCATGGTATTCGTTTCGCGTTCAAATTGATCGGAATAGTTGATCCAATCGGTAGCACGCAAGAGAGGACCACGCGGGTCGCCGGTGGGCTTGAAGTCTTCCATCTCAGGCTGGAGCAAGGGCAACTCGTCTTCCGGGACGGGCGCATGCTCGCCCGTTTCCTTATCCCAGAGCAGAGGGAACGGCTCGCCCCAGTAACGTTGACGAGAGAAGAGCCAGTCGCGCAGTTTGTATTGGATTTTGCGGGTGCCTTTGTCTTCGCTTTCGAGCCAGTCGATGATTTTGGCTTTGGCATCCGGAGTGGAGAGGCCGTCGAGGAAGCCGGAGTTGATGGCGTAGCCGTCGCCGGAGGTGGCCTCAAGGAGCGTAGGCGTCTCGCCTGCAGCAGGGTCATCTCTATATCCGCCTTTCAAATAGACATCCATTCCTTTCGCTTCCAGCCCTGCTGCCTTTGGGTTTGCCCAAATGTAACTGCGAACATTTCCCAAGTGCTCAGGACCACGTATGATTCTGTCGAACGACTCTTCCTGCCAAAGCTGTCCTTCTTGGCCAAGAAGCTTGTTGATAGCTTTTGCGCTAAAGCTTTTCCAAGAATGAAGAAGCTTGGAAAGGTCTTCATCAGGAAAAATCCGAACCGCCACATGAACGTGGTTGGGCATCACGACGAAGCCTTCAAGCTCGTAGCGTTCGCCATCGAAGTGTTTCAAGGTGTCGGAAACGATTTTCGAGGCTTCTTGATTTTTGAGGCAGCAGCTTCCAGCGCCTTCGTCGAGCCATTGATCGACTTGTTGGGAGAAAAGCTGGTGAAATTCCTGCTCCTTTTCAGGTGAGAGCTGACCGGGGTTCGCCTTGAGCCAATCTGCCCGCTTGGTTTTTAGTTCGTTCAGTTTGCTCTGAGGGAGGCTGTCTGCGAGACGCCAGGTGAGAAAGTAGTAGCGGCCGTCTTGTTGCCAGTGGGGGAGATTGCGGGATTGGACTTTTGTTTCGGTGCGTTTTGGCTGGGGATCGTAGTAAGGGTTGGGTGGGGTCGGTTGGTTCACAGGCGGGACGCCTGCGCTCCTTGAGCTGACCACTTGGGTGATGGGGAGGTCAAATTTTTGAGCAAACTCGAAGTCGCGCTCGTCATGAGCAGGGACGGCCATGATGGCGCCGGTGCCGTAGCCCATCATGACGTAGTCGGCGATCCAGATGGGGATGGCTTCGTCGTTGACGGGGTTGATGGCGTGGGCGCCGGTGAAGACGCCGCTTTTGTCTTTGTTGAGGTCGCCGCGTTCGAGGTCTGACTTGCTGGCGCAGGTGTCCTGATAGGATTTGACTGCGTCCGCTTGTTCGGGAGTGGTGATGTCCGCGACGAGGGGGTGCTCAGGAGCGAGGACCATGTAGGTGGCGCCGAAGAGGGTATCGGGGCGGGTAGTGAAGACGGTGATGGTCTCATCGCCGACGGTGAAATTGACTTCCGCTCCTTCGCTGCGGCCGATCCAATTGCGTTGGAGGGCTTTGATGGAGTCTGGCCAGTCGAGGGGCTCGAGTTCGTCGATGAGGCGTTGCGCGTATTTGGTGATGCGCAGCATCCACTGGCGGAGGGGGCGGCGTTCGACGGTTTCTCCCTTGGCCTTCCACTCCTCTACTTCTTCATTGGCGAGCACCGTGCCCATGCTGGGAGACCAGTTGACGGGGGCTTCGTGGATGAAGGCGAGGCGCACGTCGTCGATTTGTTCGGGGGTCCATCCTTTTTCTTCGAGTTGGGAGACGGGCTGGGCTTTTTGCGTTTCTTCGCAGAAATAGGATTTGTAGAGCTGGAGAAAGATCCACTGCGTCCACTTGACGTAGCCGGGGTCGGTGGTGTTGATCTCACGGTCCCAGTCGTAAGCGAAGCCCAGGGCCTGTAGCTGGCGGCGGAAGTTGTCAATATTTGCTTCGGTGGTGATGCGGGGATGCTGCCCCGTCTTGATAGCGTATTGTTCAGCAGGCAGGCCAAAAGCGTCCCAACCCATGGGGTGAAGGACGTTGAAGCCGTTCATGCGCTTGTAGCGGCCAATGATGTCGGTGGCGGTGTAGCCCTCGGGGTGTCCTACGTGCAGTCCGGCTCCGCTGGGATAGGGGAACATGTCGAGGACGAAGTATTTGGGCTTGGAGGCATCGAAGCCCTCCTCGCCTGGTCCTGCGGTGCGATAGGTCTTTTCGTCCGCCCAGCGTTTTTGCCAGCGGGGCTCGAATTCGTCGAAGGGAAAGGGCTTGGAGCGTTCGTCAGACATGTTGCGGGGGAAGAAACCAGAAACCAGAGACTAGAGTCCAGACTTATGACCTTTGATTCCGCTCCAAAGGGGGCTTTTCTGCCCAAAAAAGCCGCCCATCGGTGAGGATGAGCGGCTTTTGGGGAAAATTGTGGGGAAAGAGATTTAGTAAACTCCGCGACCCGACCTGCGAGATTGCCGCGAGTTGCCGCCGCCAGAGGAACCTCGTGAGGAATGATGATTCTCACGCGAACGACCCCTTGAGGAAGAGGGGCCTCGGTTACTGCTGCGGCGTTGGAGTTGTCTTTCGCGGCTTTGGGCAGCACTGCGGGCCTGAGCCGCTTCTTGGGCAGCCCGAGCTTGTCTTTCTTGGTTCGCTTGCTGCCGAGCAGCCAATTGGGCGCGTTCGGCGGAGTTATCCCTGCGGGTGTTCGATGGCGCGGGAGTTTGCACCCGCGTCGAGGAACGACTTTGACTATTCGAAGAGCGACCGGACCGAGAGCCTCGCTCCGAGCGTTGATTCTGACCAGGGCTGTTGATGCTGGAGCGGCTGCGGTAATTGGGTATTCCGAGAGAGGGACGCAGGTCGCGTCTATTCTGGAAGACCGAGCGAGTGCTGCGGGAGTTTCGGCCATCAGAACGAAGGTCACGATTCCGTGAGCTACTGTTAGAGCTGCGCGAGCGATTGGAGTCGGAGCGGTGGCTCACGTAGGGCAGGTTGGAATGGAGAGGGGCACGTTGTCCGGAGCGGTATCCGCTTGGATAGCGAGGGGAGGAGTGTCGGCGGGGCAAGGAATCGTAATAGCGACCGCTGGAAGTATTGAAAAAGCGACGACTCTGACGGTCATAGTAGGAACGACGATAGGGGTCGTAAGCCCAGCGCGAGTTCCCGGTGCTGATAAATCCTACCGATGGGCGCCGATAGCTAGAGCTCAAGTGTGGCAAATTGGTAGGGCAGCGCAGTGTGCTACCACTGCGGTAGTAGCTGGGGTAGTAAGGAGTGCTGAACCGGCGAGGGAGAGTAGTAAAGTAGCGGCCGCGATTCAAATCGTAGTATTGTCCCAGACTCCGGTCGTAATAGGAGCGGTAAAACGGGTCGTAGCCCCAACGAGGATGAGAGGTGGCAATGATGCCGACGCTGGAACCATAGCTGGTGGCGGTGCCGTAGCCCGTGGTGTAGTAGCCGGGACCGACACAGGATTGCAAAAACGGAAAGGCGGTAAGAACCAGGAGGAGAGAGAGAAACTTTTTCATAACGTTCACTAGGACCACGGAAAGGAGGTCTCTTATTCAAGGGAGTTTCTCGCAATTTGCAAGAAGGCGTAAAAAGTGCTGTCCGCTCCGGGGGTGGAAAAAAAACGGAAAAACCCCGCCGAGCCGCACCACAGCTCAGACGGGGTTTTTCCAATAACGGCCTTCGGGGAAAAGGCCAAACACACATAGGAGAGGGACGTTTACTTCTTCACTTTATTCAAGTGAGCGAGAAATTGGTCGATGGAGGGATGCTCGGAGGCAAAGAAGCGATTGTACTCTTTGCCCTTAGAATTGAAGAGAATGACGGTGGGAAAACCCTCAATCTTATACTTTTCGGCATAGGGCTCGTTCTTTTTGGCGAGGGCCTTGTTGCCCTGCGGGTAGTCGAGTTCGACGAGAACAAAGTCTTTCGAAGCCTGCGTGGTGAAGCTCTTTTTGGAGAAGACATTCTTGCGCATCATCTTGCAAGGGGGACACCAATCGGAGCCCGTGAACTCGACGAGAACGCTTTTGTTTTCTTGTTTCGCTTTCGCGAAGGCGGCTTCCAAGTTCGTGGTCCAGTCTTCATTCGCAGCAGTGGCGAAAGTGGCGGTGAGGAAGAGGGCGATGGTCGTTAGGATTGCTTTCATCCCTTCTATGATGAACTGGGAGCGGATTTTATTTCCCAAAAAATGAAACTTTTGTTGAGAAGGGGCATGGCAGTCCCTTTGGAGCGATTGATTGTAGCAACTCGCAATCGGAAAAAGACAGGTGAGATTCGCGAAATGTTGGCCGGTATTTGCGAGGTGATTGATGTCGTCGAGCTGGAAGAGGGAGGGATACAACTACCTGAAATTGAGGAAACAGGGACCACCTTTTCCCAGAATGCGACTTTGAAGGCGGAGGGGATCAGTGGCGTAGTTGAGGGTATGGTATTGGCCGATGATTCCGGGTTGGAGGTCGATGGATTGGGTGGGGAGCCCGGTGTCTGGTCCTCCAGTTATGGAGGCGAAGAAGGGAACCATCTCAAGAATAATGCTCGTTTGGAGAGAGAGTTACCCGCTATACCCAAGGAAAAACGAACGGGGCGTTTTCGCTGCGTGATGGTGCTGGCAAAGGGAGGCCAATCGGTGGGTGAGTTCGCTGGTTCGGTGGAAGGACGTCTTCTTGAGAAGCCTGCGGGAACGGAAGGATTCGGTTACGACCCTTATTTTGTGCCCGATGGTCACGACCAGACTTTTGCGGAGCTCGGCTCGGTTGTTAAAAACGGGATGAGTCATCGGGGGCGAGCCTTGCGGCAGGTTGTCGCGTTTCTCACTGCTGAGGAAAGTTGAATGAGTTGCCTCGCGCTCTCGTTACATGAGCATGCTGACCATAATCCGCTTTGCCTTGATCGGACTTTTTTTCTGGAGCTGGGCATCCTTTGCTCAGGCGGAGGCGGCCCCACTTGTCACGATAGGCAAGGATGGCAAAGCGGTGGCAGCTGACAACGCTCCCCAACTGGTCAAGGACGTCGTCGCAGCGGCCAACAAAATTGTGGGTCTGCCCTACAAGTATGGGGGCGGCCACGGCACCCTTAATGATACAGGCTACGATTGCTCGGGTGCAGTGAGTTTTGTTTTGCGCGAAATCGGAGCGATAGAAGGTGCCCGTTCTTCCGGTGGTTTCCTCACTTTTGGCGAGAAAGGAAAAGATGAGTCCCTTACCGTGTGGGTGCGAAAGGGGCATGTCTTTCTCACCGTCGCGGGGGTGAGGTTCGATACCCAAGGTCAAAACGAGGACGATGGTCCCCACTGGACCACTCGCCAGCGAAAGAAGAACAAGTTTACGCCCCGAAGGCTGCCCTCCACTTAACCTAGTCGGGGCTTAAGGCTTATTTTTGATTCTCGCAAAAATCTCATCCACGCTCACCAAGGCGCCTTTGCTAAAGGCGAGCGAGTAATCTTTGGTGCCTACTCGGGCCTCGAGGTAGAGCGTTTTGTTTTGTCCCGGATTGGGATCGTCGCCCAAGAACTCCAAGTTAACGAGCAAGGATTGCCGGGCATTGATGATTCTTCCCACCGTCTCAGTGACGTCAGAGTTCTTCCCTTGGTCTCCAAAAATGGCCTTGGTGACAAGGATAGGTTGCAGAGCGCTTTCCTTGGGAATGAGCTCGAGGTGTCGCAGAAAGGAGCTTCCGTCTTCCCCAATGGCACCGATTTCTTCCTGGAGCTCTCCGATTTTTGTGGAAAGCCCTTTGGTCCGGTTTCTTTCGACACTAGCCAAGAGTTTGCGAAGGTAGGAAGTCCTGAGCTTTTCGGCAGCGGCGAGAAGGAGTTCATCCTGCTGGTTTTGTTGTCGATAATAACGGGCGAGGATTTTTTCCGCTTCCGGTGCTTGGCGGGCAATCGGGGTCAGGGAGGGATTCGGGAGTCGATTGATGGCATCCCCTGCGCTTGCGAGGTAGTTGGAGTAGAGTTCTTCGAGCCTAGGCACGTCCTCTTTGGAGATGTTGCGCAGCCATTGCCGCATCGCCATTCCGTGAGCCGCGAAGGTGTCCTTTTCCTTCCCTTTTGTTTTCTCGATTTCCTTGATAAGGAAGCGTTTCGCGCGCTCGCGCAACTCGGTCAATTCTTCGGAACCTCCAGTGGAGGGTTGCGTGACCTCGGGAGCGTCAGCCGCGTCGTCGGACCACTCGATGATAAAGCCGGGGGCATCAAGGTAGGGGTCTGCGCTGAGCCAGCCAGTGCCATTGATTTGCAGGCCACTGGCATCCTGATCGGCGAAAGGCTGGCCCTCGTTCCAGCGGGCAAATTCCCAAGGCTCATTGGTCATCCAAGTCCAGGAATCACCCCGCTTTTCGGCTCCGAGCCAAAGAGCTGGCAGCCCGGACTCGACGGCGTAGTCACTGAGGAAAGAGGATTCCATTTCTTTGGACGGCACCGCGAGTGTACCACCCGCCTGAGAGGCGAGAACAGCGGCTTCAGCGAGAGAAAGCTCACGTCCAATGGTGAGGTAGCGTCGCTCATCGTATTGCCGGACTCCGATTGGCCAGACTGGATTGTCGGAAGCGAGTGTCTCGGCAATTTTGGCAAAGTCCTGTTCGCGGCGTCCCGGTTGTTTGCCATCGTCATGCCATTGGATGAAAAAGGGGAGCTCTTCGGAGGGATGGCTGGCCTTAAAGACACCGGTATGAGTCGCCATGCCTGCTACCTTGGTGCTAGTGCGGGGGAGTTTGAGTTCGAAGGGCACGCTTTCGTCGCACCAAGCCCAGCTACTGCGCGAAGTCGCTCCCGCACCGAGCCAGATATCGTCTTCGGTGGGGATTTCTTTGGTCAGCCAGCGAAGGTCGCTTTTGTTGGCGGCAATGGCGAGGTGCGCGCCATGAGTTTCCGCAAATTCAATGGCATGATACCAAGTCATGGGTTCATCAATGAAGAAGAAGCGTGAGGCACCGCGCTGCAGGGTGCCATCGGGATAGCGATCGCGCTCACCGTTTGCGAGGGCGACTTGGAGCTTGGCCAACTGCTCGCGCGGGGTCAGCTGAAGAATGGGGTCGGGCTCTGGTTCGGGTGAACTGGTCTGTGCAGGCGCGCCCGGAGTGATGGCATCGCCTCCCTTGGAGCTGAGAAGAGCAGCTTCTCTTTCGACCTGAGCGCGGGTTCTCTCGGCCTCTTTCTTGCGTTGTTGGCGGGCGAGCTTTTCTTCTTGCTTGGCTTCCTTGGCTGCCACGGTGTCCTCCTTTTTTTTGAGAGCTTTCCAGACTCCGAAAATGGCGACACAGAGGAAGGCGATCACGATGAGATTTCTCACCAAAGGAAGATTCGAGGCTGCGGCCTGCGGCGCGCTCGGACGATGGCTGGCCGAGGGGCCTGCCTCATCAGCGGTAGCGAGAGCCGCGGGTTGGGGAGGGCGCGGTGTGGCAGGCTCGACCCTCAGGGTGCGGCTGGCACGGGTAGTCGAAGCACTCGTCGCAAGCTTTCGTCGCGGAGCCGCTTGGATTTGGTCGTGGAGACTTTGCAAAGCATCTGCCAAATCCCGGGCGGTTGCATAGCGATGGGCTGGGTCGGGTTGGATGGCATTGGCAATCACGCTATCAATACGAGGATCGCTCTGGATGACTTGAGAAGGCGCCTGATAAGGATCGGTGGGGATGGTGGTGGTGAGAAGCTCGTAAAGCATCACGCCGACAGCATAGATATCTGCTTTTTCATCCGCAGCCGAGGGATTGGCCATCACTTCGGGCGAGGTGTAGCCAGGAGTCCCGAAGACTAGATCATCGCCTTCTTCGCGCTCTTCACCTTCCGCGAGACCGAAGTCACCCAGCTTCGGATTCAGGTTCTCATCGAGCAAAACATTGGCCGGCTTGATGTCGCGATGAAGAATGCCGTGTTCGTGAGCATGGGCGAGGCCATCAGCAACCTTCTGACAAAGCTTGATAGCCTTCAACTCCTCTTGAGGGGTGCCGTAGGCATGTTCATAAAGAGTTTGGCCATCGACAAATTCCATCACGAGATAAAGAAGGTGATCGACTTGCCCAAAGTCGAAAATGCCAACTAGATTGGGATGATTGAGTCGGGCCATCGCCTTGCCCTCGGCCACGAACCGCAAGCGGAAGGATTCGTCCGCCCCGAATTCCTGCGGGAGCATTTTGATAGCAACCGGACGGTCGAGTGAAGTCTGGACTCCGCGATAGACTGCGGCCATCCCCCCTTTTGCCAAAAAAGAGATTTCGCTGTAGGAGGGCAGGAGGCGTTCGACTTCCTCAGCAGGAAGAAGCTCAAAGGGCGATGCGTCGTCGGACATAAGAGATTCAGTTAACTACCAAAGCGGCAGTGGCAATGTTTTCGTTTATCAAACTTTGACAATTGCGCAATGAAGGAACTGTCTGAAACTAAAAAGAATTGTTAGAGACTGTTTTTCCTTCATGAAAGGTGATGATTTCGCCACTTTTGTCCCGACATGGATGAGGAAGTGATTTGGGAGGAATTGGGGGCGGAAGGATTCGAGCGCATCACGGCGGTATTCTATCAGCAAGTGAAGCGAGATTCATTGATTGGTCCTATGTATCCTCCTCAGGACTGGGAGGGGGCCGAGCATCGTTTGGCATCGTTCTTAAAGTTTCGCTTCGGTCAGGACGAAAGTTATTTGCAAGAGAGAGGACACCCCCGGCTACGTGGAAGACATATGCCATTTAGCATTGGCGAAGCAGAACGAGACCGCTGGTTAGAGCTTATGTCGGCAGCTATCGATGCGGAGGAGGTGACCTCAGAAACGAAAGAAGCCCTCATGAGCTTCTTTGCAGGGGTCGCGGACTTTATGCGCAACAAATGATGTTTTCTGTGCGAATTTGAATAATTTTTTGCTCAAGTCCGTATTAGGGGCCACTATCACTCCGATATGAGAACACTATTGATTGCTACAGGAATTGCGGCCGCAACCCAACTGGGAGTAGCCGCAGCACAAGAGACCGCCACCAAGGAAGCCGCACCCGCAACAGAGGAAAAAGCAACCACGAAAGCAGATGTCGAGGTCGTCATCGAGGGCAACGACACCATGAAGTTTAACAAGGAGGCCTTTACGGTAAAAGAGGGTCAAACAGTGGCCCTGACCTTCAAAAATGTGGGCAATTTACCCAAAGCAGCGATGGGACACAATATCGTCATTCTGCAGGCGGGAACCGTTGTGCCTAATTTCGCAATGGCCTGTATGCCCAATGCGCAAACGACAGGGTTGCCCAATGAGGACGAGTTGAAGGAGCAAGTGATCGCGGCCTCCAAAGTTTTGGGACCGGGAGAAGAGGACATCATTACCTTCACCGCTCCTGCAGCTGGCGAGTATCCCTACATCTGCACCTTCCCTGGCCACTTTGGAATCATGAAGGGCGTGATGACTGTGGAAGCTAAGTAGCGAAGCTTTTATCTGTTAGGTTTTTCTCAAAGGCGACCTGCGGGTCGTCTTTTTTGTTCGACGCGAAGGGAGTTTTTTCAACGCAGAGCCTCAGAGGTCGCAAAGTGGTCACAGAGAGAAGGAGCGATTTTTTCAATTCTTTGAGAGAGATGCCACCTCAGACCAAAAATCCGAGCTCTGTGTCGAAGAACGAGCCACTAGCTTATCTGGGAACTAACTGATCGAGGACTAGCGTTTGAACTTTGTATAGGCCTCTTTGCCCATGTAGCGCGCCAAAACGGCCGCTGGTGCCTCGTGAAGGTCGACGAGAATAAGGGCGTCGAGGCAATCGGAGAAGGCTGGGTCGAGATTGAACTCTAACAGAGTAGCGTTGAGCTTGAGATATTGCTTCAGCAAAACAGGAATGCCTTTCCCGTCGGCCTCGGCTTCGGAGACTCGTGCAGAAACTTGATCAATGCTCTCTAACAAAGGCGAGATTTGCGGGTTTCCGGGGAAGGGATTCAGGGGTTTGACCAGAGGACCGAGTTCTTTGTTCCATCGATTCTCGCGGAGAAACTTCACGATGATGTCCTGTGACAAAGCGGTGTAATCCTGCGAGATACTCACTGGTCCAAAGAGTCGATGGTAGCGCGGATTACGAGAGACGTAGGCCGCGATCCCTTTCCAGAGGGCCAGTAGGGGAGCCAGCGATTTCTGATAGCGCGGTGCCACAAAGGAGCGGCCCAGCTCGAGTGCGGGATTGAGGTGGTCGAGGAAGGGGGATTCGAATTCAAACAAGGTTGAGCAATAGAGGCCTGCCGAACCTTGCGTTGCCATCACGACGTCGGTAGGCGCGAGGCGATAGGCGCCGGCTACTTGTTCTGCTTCAGGATCCCAGAGAAAGAGATGGAGATAGTGTTGGTCGAATTCGTCGAGGTCAATTTCTCGTCCGGTGCCCTCGCCAACAGCTTGGAAGGAGATTTCCCGAAGGCGGCCAATTTCAGGAAGAATGAGTGGGATTTCCCGCGCGGTGGCCAGATAGACTTCCAGCGATCCTTGCGTGGCAAGACGGGAGCTTGGATCCAAGGTCTCGACTTCGGATTTCAGTTGGGTGGTGGTCATCTCAGGCCGAGGTCGTGGCGCGATGGCGTATCGTGGAGGGAGCGACGCCGAAGTCATCTTCGAGCTCAATGACAAGCTCACGGCAAATACCTCCAATCATGGCAAAGTGGTGCACCGTGTGACTGACGAGGAACTGCAACTCGCGGCCCAACGTCGATGGCTGCCAATCGACATCATCACTCCCACAATCCATCTTGACCAAGAGGCCGACCGGGGGAGGATTCTCGATCACTTCCTGCAAGCGGGTCATCACCTCGGTGGTCTTGGCGGCAGCACTTGCGGTTTCGGTTTCGAGATTAGGGAGGCGCATGCGCTGGTCGTAATCGACCTTGCCATCCGGGAGGCCATTCAAGAAAGAGTCGTAGTGGTCGAGACAATGGCGGAGGTGCCCGCCGATGGTGGAGCAGTAAAAAGTAGCGGAAGGATGGCCGAAGGTCTCGTCATCCAATTGAGCCAAAAGCCGCCCCGCTTGGTTGAGGTAGTAGAGGTTGGCTTCAATCAGGGTGGTCATTGTTGGCGATATTCTTTCCATGGGAGGGCCCACGGGTCCATTTTATTTCCTGTCGCTTTCAATATCCCGGCCAGCGAGGCGGAGAACAGCTTTGCGCACGGTATTGGTAAAGGCGTTGGGGTCCGCAGGCAGGTCTTTGGTTGCTAGCGGGGAGCCAGTTTTGACAGAAATGGTTTTTCCTCGCAGGGAAAGGAAGGCCCGAGGGAGGGCGAAGAGCCGCATTTTGGGATGGAGCGCTCCGGGGAGGTGGAACCAGAGCGGGTTGGTGCCGGGAAAGCCCAAGGGAACCACGGTGGCGTCAGATTTTTTCGCTAAGCGAGCAAGGTGATTGGTCCATTGCCCTTCTTCGACACCGAGCCGCGACCAGCGCCAGCGCTCGACTTCCCCGGCGGGAAAAATGAGGACACAACCTCCGTTTTTGAGATGGCGAAGCGCGCGGCGCATACTTTCGAGATTCCGACGACGAGCTGCGGGAGATTCATCGAGAATCTCGAGCGGCAGAAACCAGTCCGCCTGCACGGGATGGGTGAGAACGGCATTGCCAAAGATGAGGGAATCAGGGCGCGCGGCGAGAGTGAGGTCGGAGGCGACGAGGGCATCC
This sequence comes from uncultured Roseibacillus sp., assembly GCA_964529725.1. Lineage (GTDB taxonomy): Bacteria > Verrucomicrobiota > Verrucomicrobiia > Verrucomicrobiales > Akkermansiaceae > Roseibacillus. Next base: position 12,957 of record CAZGXV010000035.1, on the reverse strand, counting down.
AGCGCGCCATAAGGGTGATTGGCCACGACCAGGGTGGCACCAGACTTTGGAATAATTTGCTGAAAATCGTCCCCGCCCTCAATGGCCACATCCATAAACTCGCGCCCAGCACGATAAGGGTTACGGTGACCCAGCGGAATACTGGCAGGCATGGCACTCAGCCCGGCGAGACCGAGCAGCTGATCGAGCTTGCCGGCAATCCGTCGACGGCGCGGCGTGCGGGCGAAGAAAGGGTACTCCTTTTCGAGGGCAAAAAGGGGATCGGGGCTCTCCGCTGGTGGCGTGACGGACACAGAAAGAGTGTGGATGGAGAAAGGCCTCTTCCGCAAGGGCGGAAAATCACGCGTTATCACTCTCAGTAAGGATGAGGTGTGTATCACTGCGGACAATGACTTGTAATCATCAGGCTTCTTGCGCACTTCCGGATACTAGTTTTCTAGTAAACGCTCGGCTGATCTACGGAGAACGTTTCCTTTCTGAAAGGGCCTTTAACTAACTGATTTAAGGATTCCCGCACAACCATCCGCCATAATGTCGGCCACCAGTTCGAATCCGTCTTGTCCGCCATAGTAGGGGTCGGGCACCTCAGCATTGGTAAAGTCCGTGCAAAAAGACATGAAGGGTTTCACCTTGGCGCGATCTCCCTCATGGCGCGCCACGCGAAGAATGTCGCGCTCGTTGTCTCTATCCATGGCGACGATGAGGTCGAAGTTCTCGAAGTCTTTTTGCGAAAATTGTCGGGCCTGGCCACTGACCCGAATGCCTCGCTTCTCCAGCGTCGCGGTCATCCGGGGGTCTGGTCCTTTCCCAATGTGATAACCAGCGGTGCCCGCAGAATCAAGAGAGAGGCCCTCAACTCCCTCGCGCTGGACAAGGTCGCGCATGGTATTTTCTCCCGCCGGAGAGCGACAAATATTTCCCAAGCAGACAAAAAGAACACGCGTCATAGCGCTGAGATTATCGTCCGAGGCGGTGGTTGCAATCGTTCATCGAAGGGAGAGAAAGATCGGTCTCCTAGGGTGCCAACTGTTTCGAACGCGGCACAGCTATCAGCCTCGTGTCAGAGAGCAGTTCGAGCAACCTAGCTGGCAAGGATGAATTCTTCAGTTTGCTCTTCGACTTTGTCGGGAGCAGGGCGGGCGACGAAGCGCTCGACCTCAAAGACAAGGTCAGTATCGGGTTGCTCGTGACCGTCGAGAACCCGGCGAAGACGGGTGCGCCAATCCTCGGCGGGGATTTGGTCCTTGGCCGCGAGAGTGTGCGCCAATTCAGTGAGCCGACCACTGGGTGCCAAAAGACGACGTGCGCGGGGCAACCATTTTGTGAAGTAGATGTTCATGGGGTCGGCTGACATCAGACCAGATTCACTTTTCAGCCAGCGATTATCAAGAAACGTCTACATTCATGACGCGGGAAAAATTGAGGCATGAAAGTGGATCATCTTTTCTACAAAGAATCGCTTCTTAATTTCTCGTCTTTCGGATGTTCAACTAGCCTGTGGTGTGCTCAGTTAAGGCCATGTCCGAGGTTTGTGCACCCACCTTGAGTTTACTCGCGCGCCAGTTTCCAACTTCTTCGGAGGTGATGGCGGAGATTTCACGATTGCAAGCAAAGCTCACTCTCCCCAAAGGCCGCATCCACGTCATCAGTGATGTCCATGGTGATGATCGCAAGCTTCGCCATGTGGTGAACAATGCCTCTGGTGGCCTGAATAACCTCGTTAATGAGGTCTTTGGTGACGAGCTCAACGAGGAGGAAAAAGGCATCCTGCTCGCTTTCCTCTACTACCCGGTGGAAAAAATGCGGACCTACGGCGAGCGTTTGCAAAATCGCGAGTGGCGTCTGGGGAAGACCAAGCGCTTGCTCCGTCTCCAGTTTCGCCTCGTGCGTAACCTGGCTAAGACCGTCACCAAAGAGGAGTTGTCCGGGCTGATGAAGGATGAGTTCCGGGTGCTTTATATTGCCTTGTTGGACGAGGTCTCTTTCGAGCGCGCACCCGGTTATGTCGATTCCATGATCGAGGCTCTGGGTGACTATGATCAGGACATCATTGCTCTTCATGAAGCCTCGCGATTGGTGAGAAATCTGGTGGTGTCGGAAGTGGTGGTAGCGGGCGACTTGTTTGACCGGGGCGAGAGGGGAGATCGGGTCATTCACTATCTTAGGAACCAACCGAAAGTGAGTTTCACTTGGGGGAACCATGATATCACTTGGATGGGTGCAACGCTTGGTTCGGAAGTTCTCATCGCCACTGTTTTGCGCATCTCGCTACGCTATCTGAGGCTTTGGCAATTGGAAGAAGGCTATGGCATCTTGTTGTCTCCATTGGCGAGGCTCGCGAAGACCGTTTATGGGGACGATGCCGCTGCTTGCTTCTATCCCAAACGCGAGTCCGACTTCATGGACGAGGACCTCGTCGCCAAGATGCACAAGGCGGTGGCAATTTTGGAGTTCAAGCTTGCGAAGCCAGTCATCGACCGCCACCCCGAATGGGAGATGGAGAATCGCAACCATCTTCATCTCATCGATTTCGAGAAGGGCACCATTACCTTAAACGGGCAGGTTCATGAGCTACGCGATTCCCATTTTCCCACCGTTGACCCCGACGATCCCTATGCCCTCTCGGCCGAGGAACAGATTTGCGTGCGCCGCTTGAAGGAGTCATTTGTGTCCAGTCCTCGACTGTGGGAGCACATGCTGTTTGTGGTCAAGCAGGGCGGGCTCTCACTTCGACGCGACGAGGCCCTGATTTTTCACGCTTGCGTGCCAACAAATGAGGACGGGACTTTTCGCGAGGTCAATGTCGCGGGTAAAAAATTACGTGCAGGAAAATTGTTTTCTGAACTCGAGGAAATCGTGCGGAGAGGCTACCGCGAGGGCTCTCACACCGTCTCAGGTGATTTAGATTACTTTTACTGGCTTTGGGTGCATGGGGATTCACCGCTTTTTGGAAAGGAGCAAATGACGACCTTCGAGCGTTACTTCATCACCGACAAAACCACACACGTAGAGATAAAGGATCCTTATTTTGAAAAGATTCATGAGGCCGAGTTTTGCCGTCGAGTGGGGCATGAGTTTGGCATGGGGGATGACGTTCTCATTGTGAATGGGCATGTGCCGGTCAAGGTCGAGAAGGGAGAGGACCCAGTTAAGAAGGGTGGCAATGCGGTGACCATCGACGGCGCCTTTTCCGAGGCCTACGGCGACCATGGTTATACTCTCGTCCTAGGTCCGAGTGGGGTTCGTCTTGCCGAGCACTCACACTTCGAGTCCATTGAGCATTTCCTAAAATGTGATGACGATATGATCCCAAAGTTGAGAGACTTGAGAACGTATCCGGAGTCCCGCTCAATTCGCGAAACCCATGAGGGCGATGATATCCAAGCACAGCTCTGCTCGTTGAATAGTCTCTTGCAGGCTTATCGCTCGGGGCAAGTCATGGAAGGCTAAGGCACCGCAAGACAACGATTATCTAGGCTGGCACGAGCACGCTGGCGCTGGCCAAGGCCGCGATTCCTTCTTGGCGTCCGACGAAGCCCATCGTTTCGTTGGTGGTGGCCTTGATACCGATACGTTTGGGGGCGATGCCAAGAGCGCGCGAGATATTGGTTTTCATGGCGTCGGCGTGGGGGAGTACCTTGGGAGCTTCGGCGACGAGGGTGGAGTCCACGTTGCAGAGTTGCCCGCCCATTTCGGCAACGAGAGCGGCTGCCTTTTCGAGAATTTTTAAAGAAGAGATGTCTTTGCAGGCGGGGTCCCCGGGAGGAAAGTAGTAACCGATGTCGGGAAGACCGGCCGCACCGAGAATCGCATCGGCGATCGCATGGCTCAGCACGTCCGCGTCGGAGTGTCCTTGTAGACCATGGCTGTGCGGAATCTCGACACCACCCAGTATCAGTTGACGGCCCTCTGCGAATTGGTGAACGTCGTAGCCAATGCCGACCAATGGAATCCAGTTGGGTGCTTCCATTTTGTTAGCGAGTGGGAGTGATGTTGATGACAAGCCCTTGTTCGTCGAGGGAAGCTTCCAGCGAATGCGCTTCTTCACTTTCGGAAAGGCCGATGAGGAGAATGGCCTCCCCTTCTCCGTTGAGTGAGATGTGGGACAAACCCGCTTGTTCGCTGAGGGAGTCCTGCCCGATGGCGCTCAGGGCCTCTTTCAGCTTCTCAGGTGCGGAGGCAAAAATGGCAGGCCACTGGCTGTTGAGCTGGGGTGCGCGTTGGTCGATGAGGGTGATCCAAGAAGTGGGATTAATGTTTTTTCCCGGCGTGAAGAGAAAGCGATACCGGTTCTGGTTGGTTGGCCGATAGCTTGCTTGGTCGTCCTGTAAGGTGAGTTCTCCCAGACTCTGGGTGCTGAAGGAAGGTGGTAGATTCATGGTGATTTGGTTTGTTAGAGGACTTCGTCAATAGGGACCAGACCGTTGGTGGCCTTGATGGCATAGATGTCGGGGTTGGCTTCGTGGGCAGTCAGTTCGCAGGCTCCACCTGCCATTTCGAGAATCAGTTTGCCGGCCGCAATGTCCCACAGGGAAATGCGGGATTCAACATAGGCATCGAGACGCCCA
>CAZGXV010000035.1:0-8379 GCA_964529725.1 uncultured Roseibacillus sp. | reverse complement strand
GTGTAGGCCATACCAAGAGCGGCACTGCCCATCATACGCATCTTGCGGCAGCGGAGGGAGGCTTTACGAAAGCGCTCGAGACCAATCTTGAGAGCTTCTTCGTCTTTGCCACAGCCGATGAAGACGATGGCTTCTTCCAGCTTGGTGCGGGTGCTGACTCGGAGCGGTTTGCCGTTGAGAAGAACCTCACCGTCTTTTTCGGCAGTCCATGTTTCGTCCGTCATCGGATCGTGGATCACTCCGGCGAGAATATCCTCACCCTTTCGAATCGCGATGGAGACGCAGAAGTGGGGGATTCCGTAGAAAAAATTAACGGTGCCATCAATGGGATCGACGATCCATTGGTAGTCGGACTCCTGATTGCCGCCGAGACCTTCCTCCCCATAGAGCGCGTGGTCGGGAAATTGCTCGGCGATACGGGCAAAAATGAGGTCCTGCGCCTTGCGGTCGAGTTCCAGCTTCAGGTCATGGTGCAGGGCTTCATCGACGGTTTTGTCCTCATGGAAATGTTCACGAAGAAGTTGGCCCACTTCCCGGGCTGCGCTCACGGCGGTTTCAAGATAAGTCACGGCAGTGGCTTTAACAGGATGTGAGTCTTTTGGAAAGGGTCCTCGCTAAAAGCTGAAAAAATAGCACTTGTCGTTTGAGTTCGTATGAGACAGGGTTCGACTATGAGTGTTGCAAAAATAGCATTAATATTCATGGGTTTGTTGCTTTGTTCTTGTTCCCAGTTTGTCAAGGTAGCCCCGGAGGAAGAGGCTCGAGAAGAAGTCGATGTTAGGAAGCCGAGATGGACGGTGTCCGAAGGAGCCTTTTTGGAGATGGAAAAAGGGGAAGGCTCGATTGAGATTTCGCTCGTGGAACAGAAGTTGACCTTACGTGACAAGCTCGGCCGTAGGGTGATTGAGACGGATTGTTCGACCGGTATCCCGGGCCGAGAAACTCCCACGGGAACTTTCCGCATCAAGGAAATGATCGTAGACAAGCGGTCCAATAAATACGGCAGGTATCTCTCCAAAGAGACCGGAGAGGTCGTAGTGGAGAAGAGTTGGGAGGTGGACCGACGACCACCCGGAACTCGATACTTAGGAATCGCGATGCCTTACTGGATGCGACTCACTTGGCAGGGCGTGGGCATTCACGTCGGTGAGTTCCATCGCGGAGAGCCCTCCAGCTTTGGCTGTATCCGCATGCCTCAGGGAATCCAGCCACGCATTTATGCAAAAAGCGCACCGGGGATGCCCGTTCGCATTCTGCGCTAACGAATTTCTTCGATCACAGTGAGCCAGCTCATGGAGTTGATAGGAGGAAGATCCTCTACCCGTTGAATCTCGTTGAGGGTGGCCCTAATATTCGCGGTGGACACGCTATCAGTGCCGCCATCCTTGAGGTCCAAGGGATGAAGGTCATTGTCGGGATCGTCGGGATCGGCGGAAGCGGTGTCGGTAGGGAGATAACCGATTTGTCCAGAAAGATCGATGATTCCAGAGGTGTTTTGAATGCCAAAACGCTTCTCGGGAGCATAGATCGAGATTGGAGGAAACCAATCCCCCGTGATGCCGCTTCCTGCTGGTGGAGTGGCTGGGACGTTGTTGAAGTTATCCGCGAAGTAGACCCGGAGGGGGGTCACGATGGTCAAGCCGTTGGTGTAGGCGGAAAGGTCAGTCGACTTGGTAATGAGGAGCGCCATGTCGGTATCGACACTTGGGAAGGACGCTTGGCGGGGAGGAACTCCGTTGCTGTCACTCTGGGTAGTGATGTAGTTGGGGCCAATCCAAAGCGAGTTGTTGATGGTGACATCGTCCATCCCGATCTGAGCCAAGAAACCGGGAAGTTTTTCCAGATCGAGGGCGAGACACGGACGGCCATTGGGGAGGATTTGTGTCTGTAAGAACCAGTCATCTCCTGCAGGAGACAAGAGCCAATCTCCGTCGGGTCCATCGGCTGGTTGTCCCGGCGAATTCCAAAAGGCCCCCACAGTGCATCGCTGTTGGCTCGTATCCGTGCCGTTATCCATCTTGGCGTGAATGTTGAGACGGGTCGGGATTTGGTTGTTGTTTGCTACCACAAGGCTCACATCCACCCGCATGGCCGTTTGGGTGGCGCCGATCGAGTAGTGATCCCAACCAGTAGGGCCAATGCGACGTCGGACCCTAGTGCTCACTGTGTCGGTGTTTCGCGGGTCATTTTTATTGGGAAGTCCTTGGTCGGTCTCGCCCGCAAAGAAATCGAAGAAGTCTTGCCCCCGGTTGATGGGAGTGAAGGAAACCAAGCCCGAATCCGAGGACGAGGAATAGGGATAAAATGTCGTTGAAGTGGCAGAAGCAGCGGTCGCTCGAAGCTCGCGCCTTTCTTTGAGCCCCCCAATCATTTGTCCGGAAGGAGCAGAAGCGCTCAGCTCCACTCCCTTACGGCTGGCGACCGATCCCACTTGGCTCAAGTCCTCAATACGGGCTCGATCGGCATAAATGTTTCCTGAGATCGAAATATTAGAAGGATCCCAGCTTTGGCCGCCGTCGAATTCACCCAAAGACGTTGTCGCACCCGAACTGGAGACGGCAAGCTGGCTAGGAACCTCGTAGATGGAGAGAAGGTAGGTGCGTGGGCTGGGCGCGATGCCCGTGGTCGCAGCGGTATTGGCTCCGAAGTTGAGAGTGAAAGCCCACCAGTTGCGCTTGGCGATGAAGTTGGACCCTTGCTCCGCGTAACCGAAGGAAATATCGGGATAGGGCATCTCGGTGAAGAAGTCCGACTCGCTTCTCATCCGTTTGTTGAGAGAGATAATGGGGTGAGTGCGTCGGCGTCCTCCAGAGCCGATTCCTCCTCCTTCGAATACCATGCGCGGAGGCAGCGCAATGTCACTGGGGCGTCCACCTTCAACGTCGTTAAAGACGAAGTGTCCACTCTCAGTGGGATCGGCCACTAGTCCGTTGGGAAGAAATGTGGAGTCCCCCGTGTTTGCGGAGATCACATCGACGGAAATACCAAGTGCGCCCCGAAGCGCGGGGTCAAGGGCTTGATCAGCCTGTGCACGGGCGAGAGCGTCGGTAAAAATTTGGGACCAGGCAAAGTTGTTAATCGTGGCCCCAGTTCGGGCGTTCGGCATCATGCCCCCCATGACTTTGTTAGGAACGATATCGAGAAGAGCTCGCAGGAAGGCCCGCTCCTTTTGGCTATAGTCCAATTTGACCTGATTGATGCTCTGGACTTGGTGAGCCTGTTTGGTCTCTCGGAAGGCCGACATCGCAAAGGCCATGATGGTCAACGACAGGGTCAGGGTCGTGAGCAAGGCGGCGTAGCCACGTTTAGGGAGTTTGCTGGAATTGGAGATTTTCATGGAACATTACTGGCTGGATTACTGGTTAGGAGAAACGGTGTAGGTGATTTGCTCGGCACTGGGACCGGTCAAAGTGGCTCGGAAGAGCCCATCCACGAGGTCGAAATCGGCTCCGTCGATATTGCGGGAAATCGTCCAAGAGGGCGTGCCTTGCGATGGGGGCGTTTGAGTAGGATCGAAGTAATAGTAGTTCAGTCGCTCTTCTCCGCCGACTGTCTCGAAGCAAATGATTCCAAAGCTAATGCTGCCGTCCACATCACGGAATGCCGCCACCAAGGTCGTGGCATCTTGAAGAACTGGATCTTGATCTTGAATGGCATCGGAGAAACTGCCGTGGAGGCGAATGGCATCCGCCCGTCCGAGCAGAGCAGTCAAGGAGCTATTGATGCGAGGAGCCTCCTTGAGAATAAAGTCTTGCTCATTAAAGATACGAATGGTCGATATCTGCTGGTTGAGCAAAAGCATGCCGGCGCTGGAGAGGGCCAAGCCAAAGACAATCACCACCGTCATCTCGACGAGGGTGAAACCTGATTTTACGAGAGGGGGAACTTTCATTAGCGGGTTCTAACAGTGGTCCGGGATTTGACGTAGGAACGACCGCCCACGTCGTAGGTGAGGTGGCTTTGGACGATCCAAGACTCGACCCGGGCCGGGTTGGTTGTGACGTCACCTAGCCCGCCAGCAGTCGCGAGATTGTTCTCTGAGGGCTGCCGTGTTTGCACCAGTTGCCCAGTGAGCACGCGTCCATTGGGCAGGGTACCGATAGTGACGTTGGTGGTGTTGGAGGTCGGGAAGGCGGGCCAGGGGGATGCCGCCGAGAGAAGGTCATTGAAGTCGATAGCTTCAGCCCGGGCTTGGTGCTCGGTCATGTAAGCATCGGAGACCGCTTGCGTCATCGCCCAGTTGCGGGGCCGGATGGTTTGCAAATTGGTGCGGAAAACCCAGAGGGACACAAAGAGTAAAAGCGCGACTGCCAAACTGAGCTCCACGAGCATGCTACCGCGACAACGTGCTGTCTTGCGGCTTTTTCTGAAGAGAGCTATCCTTCGGCCATGCGGTTTTTGTTCACCCTTGCTGTCCTCTCCTTGGTCCTCTCGGTGGGAAGTCTTTCCGGACAGGCCGGACAGGCTAGCCCCTCGGTTTTGCTCAAGCCTCCCTTTGGGCGTCAATGGGGCGAAGCTCCTGCGGGCCTGCTGCAATGGGCGGGCAAGGTGGAGCTGGACGTTTTCGTGAAGTTGCCGGCGGACGAGCCCAATATTCAAATTTTCACGTTTCAGCAAAAGGGAGGAGGCATCCCCGGAGAAACGGGGGAGGCCGCCCATTCCATCGAAGCGCGCTTCAACCAGGACAGGCTTTACGAGTTGACGGTCAACTTCGAGTTTGCGGAAGAGAGCCCCGACGAAATTCGCGAACGATTCCATAAACTCAAGAGGAAGCTCGAAAAAGAGATGGGAAAGTTTCGGCTCAATGGACGCTCGCAAAGCGTTGATGACAACTTTTTGACGCGCGAAGAATCTTTTCACTACGAGCCCGCGCCCAAGGTATTCCTCCTGTTGGCCTACAGTTCCGTGGAGGACCGGCTGCGGAAGCGAGGGGAGGGCAGATACTCGGTCATCTACCACAACGGGCGTCTCGGTCCCTCGGCGAAGGAGGCCCCGCCTGCGGAAAAGTAGTTTTGGGAGAAAGTGAGTATTCATGATTGGGGAGTGATCCAGTTTTTCCAAGGACCGTCGGGGACTTCGAAATCTTCTACGAACTTCCAGTCCACCTTGTAGTTGCCACCGAGCTCGATGTAGTCGCGCACTGCTGGCGAGAGGTCGATGCCCGCGTTTCCGTTGGGATTGGGCTGCGGGCGAGCACCCTCAAAGACATAGCGCCAGTCGTCCGTGGTGTAGGGACCGCAGTCTCGCCATTGCGCGTAGCAGATTTTGCCCTCGCGATGGATGGCGATCCATCGGCCATGGCAGACTGATTTGGTGGGGCCTTGATGTGCTTTCCAAAACCAAGGAATCACCTCTGAAGCCTCGGGCTGATGACCTCCCTGAGGTGCGAGGTCGTTGTACGGCAGGGCGATATAGAATGGACTCTGTTTCGGCGTGAAGCCCTTGGGTAGAAACCCATTGCGCGGCGCGGGACGGTCTACTCCTCCGAACGTTTCCTGCCACTTCGGGTCCCAAGAGCTGGCGTCGTTAGGGGTGGGATTACGAGGAGTCGGCTGTTCGCCCACCCAGAAGACGGTCGCCGTGATGCCACGTCGCCATGGGCTGCTAGGACTATCCCAAGGCTGTGGCTCTTCTTCCACGACTTTGGCTTTGGCCGCTACCTGAAAGGGATCGGAGAGGTCTTGGAAGAGCTCGCGGCGTGATTCCAAAAACTGGCTGTGGGTCTTGGTGGCCTTGGTGGACACAAAGAGACGAGCCCCTTCTTTCGCTGCCAAAGGGCAGAGAAGGGCGAGCAGCAGCAAGGGAACAGTGATTTTTCGGGTCACAGGAGCAGTCTTCATTTCCTCCAACAAAGGCCCTGAAATGAGGGCTTTTGAGGTGAACAGGAGGCGGTATTTGAGTGAAATTTTAAAATTTTTATAAAATTTTGCAATCTTTATCTACTGAAAAGTCAGAATATAAGGTTTTCATGATATTCGCAAGATGATAGCGCCTAAACTTTGAAAGCGAGCTTCTCGTGCTTTGAGAATTGGCAGCTCTCTCGCTGATTCAGTTCTTGATCAGCTAGGCGGAAACAAAGTGGCCGTCTCCTCAGCTCATCTTTCCAGTCCCCCTAAGGCGATCAAGCGAGGGAAGAATTCGGTGAAATGAGACCAGGATGGATGGGATGAATCAGATTTAAGAATTCAAACTCATCGTTCTGAGCCGAGTTTCGAAGAGCCATTCCCTTCAAATGTTCGTGGCTCATGTTTTTCCATCAAAAAAAATCCAATCTATCCTATCCATCTTGGTCCCTAGCTTGGTCGCCCTGCCAGTCCCTCCTCGTTCTTTCAATCGACAAGCTCGGCGAGCGAATCATGCTCTTGTCCATGACGACCGAAGAAATACAGAACTACATCAATGATGCCATTGCCTCCCATTTTGACGGCTACACCTCGCAGTCCGGAGAAATGATGACTAGCGAGGGTGGGGACGGGCGCTTTTTCGGAAAAGTCTTTGCGACCCGCTACACTGGTCTCCCTAAAGTGGCCGACATTTTCCTCGTAGTGGGGGAGACCGAAAAGAAGGTTCAGATCGTGAAGTTTGGAAACACCGAAAGCCTCACTCCTAGTGAGACGGACTTGGATTTGTTGCTCTTGAAGGAGCTCGCCTTGGAGGCCCCGCCTGAATAATCGAGTTGACCTCAGATGGTCTTCCCTCTTTTCAACCGATGAAAATTTCTCCAAGCTTTTCAATCCATGAAAGCTATCTTCCCGTTCCTTCTCTTCTTCTTACTTTCCTTGGCGTCCACCCAAGCAGCTGACCCAATCGAAGGCGTCTGGAGAATGACCGATGGCAAGGCGACGATGCGAGTCACGATCGAGAAAGGAAAGCTCATCGGCCGCATCACTGCGGTCAAAGACACCTCACGCACCCACGATACCAACAATCCTGACCCCAAACTACGCGGCCGCAAAATCATTGGGCTTCCTATCGTCTGGGGCTTCTACCGCAAGGGCGACAAGTGGGAGGGCGGTCGCGTCTATGACTCCTCCGATGGCAAGATGTATAAGGGAAAGATTTGGATGGAAGGCAAGGACACCCTCGTGATGCGAGGATTTGTGGGAGTGTCTCTCCTTGGAAAATCCGCAAAATGGAATCGGGTCAAGTAGGGTCTCTTTCTTGGCAAAAATCGGCACGAGAGCTTCTTTTTTCCTAAGAATGAAGGGATTTCATCCTATTCGAGGCCATTTCGCGTTGGCCAGCGGGCTGATTTCAGCTTAGGACAACCGCGACATGGCAAGCCAATTAGAGCAACTGAAAGAGTTCACCAAAGTCGTGGCCGATACCGGCGACTTTGAGTCGATGAAGGAATATCAGCCCCTGGACGCGACCACCAACCCGTCGCTCATCCTGCAGGCTGCTGAAAAAGCGGAATACAAGCACCTCGTCGAAAAGGCGGTCGGCGAGCTCAAGGATTCTGGGAAATCGGGAGACGAGTTGGTTGAGGCCATCATCGACCGCGTGCTGATTTTGTTCGGACTTGAGATTCTCAAAATCGTCCCCGGTCGGGTTTCCACTGAGACCGACGCTCGTCTTTCTTTCGATAAAGAAGGCACCATCGCCAAGGCTCGCCAATTGATTGAGATGTATGAGGCCGAAGGAATCTCCAAGGATCGTGTTTTGATTAAAATCGCTTCCACGTGGGAGGGCATCAAGGCCGCAGAAGAGCTGGAGAAGGAAGGCATTCACTGCAACCTGACTTTGCTCTTCGCCTTCGCGCAGGCTGTCGCTTGTGCGGAGTCCAAAGTGCAGCTCATTTCTCCTTTCGTCGGTCGCATTTACGACTGGTTCAAGAAGGAGACTGGCATCGATTACGTGGGTGCCGAAGACCCCGGTGTGCAGTCCGTGCAGAACATCTACAACTACTACAAGAAGTTCGGTTACGAGACCGAAGTGATGGGTGCATCCTTCCGCAACAAAGGTCAAATCACCGAGTTGACTGGGTGCGACTTGCTCACCATTTCTCCCAAGCTTTTGGAAGAACTGCAAAACGACGACTCACCACTCGAGCCCCGCCTCACTGCCGAGACCGCCGCAAGCTACGAGGGCGAGAAGCTCTCTCTCGACGAAAAAGCCTTCCGCTTCCTCTTCAACGAAGACGCAATGGCGACCGAGAAGACCGCCCAAGGCATCCGCGCCTTTTCCGCTGATATCGTGAAGCTGGAGAACCTCATCAAAGAGATGCTCTAGGTCGTCCAAACAATCCAATTCATCAAAAAACGCCTCGCCATCGTGCGGGGCGTTTTTGTGTCAATTGCTCACCAACATTGCCTAAGTTCTTCAGGTCTTAAAGTCCCGCATCTGAAAAATAACACAGGCGATGGCGAAGAGGCTGAG
>CAZGXV010000034.1:0-33539 GCA_964529725.1 uncultured Roseibacillus sp. | reverse complement strand
CCCATCCATTTCGAAGCCGCCGTCGCGGGCGCCATTCCTGTCATTAAGGCCGTGCAGGAATCCTACATCGGCAACCGCATCGAGTCCCTGACTGGAATCATTAACGGCACTTCTAACTACATCCTGCAACGCATGACGGAGGCGGGTTTAGGCTACCCCGAGGCCCTCGCCGAAGCCAAAGACCTCGGTTATGCAGAGGCGGACGAGACCCTCGACGTCAATGGTTGGGACGCTGCCCACAAGGCCATTCTCTTGGCATCCCTTTCCTACGGCACTCTCATCAATTACGAGGATGTCTACGTGCGAGGCATCGAGATGGTGACCCCCCTCGACATCCGTTTTGCGAAAGAGCTGGGCTACGTGGTCAAGCTGCTCTCGCTCGTCCGCCAGCATGACGACGGCAGCATCGAGATCCGCACTCAGCCTTCCTTCATCTCCTCTAAGCATATCCTGGCTTCTGTGAACGGTGTTTTCAATGCCATCGCGGTCAAGGGTGATGCGGCGGGCGAATCCCTCTTCTACGGACGTGGGGCTGGGCAAGAGCCCACTGGTAGCTCTGTCGTTGCCGACCTCGTAGAAGCAGCACGACTGATGGAGCATGGGGGCACGCACCGTGGGTTCCTGCCTGCGGACGAAGCACCCCGTCTGATGACCATTGAGGACACCGCCACGCCCTATTACGTGCGCTTCAAGGTCACCGATCGCCCGGGAGTGATCGCTGAGATTGCTACTGTTTTGGCCGAAGCAGGAGTGGGTATTTCCGGCACTCACTCTCCTTCCAATCCCGATGATCCCGACGCCGAGTTTGTCGATATGGTGTTTCTGCTTCACAAGACCAAGTTCGGACACCTCCGCGAGACCCTTGCGAAAGTGGAAGCGCTCGATTCCATCACCGAACGCCCAGTCGTCTTTCGGATCGAAAAACTCTAAGCCCCCGGGAGCGCGGAGCACCAGCTCTGCCGACCGCACCCCTATCTGCAGCGGCAATAGCGACAATAGCGGCAACGAAGTCACCCGAGCTAGCTTGCCAAGCTCACCAAATCGTTCACTCTTTGCGACGTGGGAACCATTCCTCCAGAAACCAAGGAACTGATCCTCGCTCAAACCGACATCGTTGAGCTCATCAACGGGATGGTTCCGCTGCGCCGCGCCGGCTCCCAGTTTCGCGCGAACTGCCCTTTTCATAACGAAAAGACGCCCTCCTTCTACGTCACCCCCCACATGCAGCGCTACAAATGCTTCGGCTGTGGCGCAAGCGGTGACGCCATCACCTGGATGATGGAGTTCCAAAATCTCCCCTTCCCCGATGCCTTGCGCGAACTCGCCAAACGAGCGGGTGTCCCTCTCATCGAAGAGGTCGAAGACCCCGAGGCGATCCGTGCGCGCCGCATTCGCTCGCGCCTGTTAGAACTTCAAAACAAAGCCGCTCGCCATCTCAACGAGCTTCTTCTCCGCCACCCCGATGCCAGTCATGCCCGCGACTATCTCAAGAGTCGCGGCTACGGCAAAGAAATGGCCGAACGCTGGCTGGTGGGTTGGATGCCCGGCGATCCCCGCCTTTTTCTAAATTGGGCCAAAGAGGAAGGCTTCAATGGTCGCGAGCTCTGTGGCACAGGCATGGCTTCTCAGAAAGATGAGGCCAACCCCCGTGCCGGACTCTACCTCCGCTTTCGCGACCGCCTGATGTTTCCTCTCTATCACGAAAGTTCGGGCGACGTCATCGGCTTCTCCGGTCGTCAGCTGGTCGAAGATAAGAATTCCGGCAAATACATCAACTCGCCCGAAACCGCGGTCTTTAAAAAATCCAAAGTCTTCTTCGGCCTCGAGAAGGCTCGCAAAGTCATAGGCAAAGAAAAATTCGCTCTCCTCTGCGAAGGTCAAATCGATGTCATCGCTTGCCATGAGGCCGGTATTGAGAACACCATTGCCGGTCTGGGAACGGCTCTCACTTCCGACCACGCCCGCCTCCTCAAGCGTTACACCGACAAGGCCATCCTTTGCTACGACTCCGATGCCGCTGGGCACAAGGCGATTGGCAAGGGTTTCACCGAACTCTCAGAAGCCGGGCTCGAGGTTCGCGTCATTTCCCTTCCCGAAGGTCAGGATCCTGATTCTCTCATCAAATCCAAAGGGCCTGACTCCTTTCGCGAACTCCTTGCAAAAGCCAGTGGCTTCTTCGACTACCAAATCGACTACGCCCAGAAGAATGTGGACCTGGCCCAACCGCTCAATCGAGGCCGCTTCGCGAACACCCTAGCCGTTTACCTCAAAAAAATCTCCGACCCCATTCTCCGCGATTCCCTGCTCGCCCACTGCGCCACCCGACTCGGGATTGGCCTACCCGAATTTCGCGAATCCTTTGGCCGCGCAAAAGAGGAAAAGAGCTATGACAACTCTAACGACCAACAGCAGAAGAAGGTCGAACCTCGCTTCTATGATCCCAGTGTTCTTCTTCTCTGTCAATTTGCGCTTCAAGTGAAGGAAGTGCAGGACTGGCTGTGCGAGCAGACCGAAAGCCTCATTGAAGCCCTTGCGAATTTACCCGGCCAAGAAACCCTCATCAGCATCATCGGGCATCGTCCCGAGGCCGGACAACCCGCCGCCGTCAATCGCTTCCTCGGCCAACTTCCTCCCGAAGACCAGCTCACCGTCTCCGATGCCCTCGACAAGCCCGCCCCGGCTGATGCCCTTGAACATGCAACCAGAGCCCTTGGTCTCCTTGCCCGCAAATCACTCCAAAAACGCCTCAATCAAATCTCGTCCGAACTCAACTCATCAGAGCTCGATCCGCCCCAAATTCAAAGCCTTCTCGGCGAAGCCAAAGAAATCGGGAAGATGCTACACGACAGCAATAATCCTTGACTGCAATCACCCCATCTTACAAGAACTTCGCCTTCGCGGGCCGTCAGGCTTGCTACTATAGGTGAATTGTAGCCTTTCGGCTCCTTCTCATCCCTCACACTCCTCTCTCAAACCATCATGGCGAAAAAAAAGGCAGCAGCGAAAAAGAAGACTTCCACCTCGGCAAAGAAGAAGACCGCTGCCAAAAAAGCTGCTCCCAAGAAGGCCGCTTCTCAGAAGAAAGCAGCCGCTAAAAAAGCTCCTACCAAGAAAAAGACTGCTCCCAAAAAGGCGGCTAAGAAGGAGGCGGCTAAGAAAGCCCCTGCCAAGAAGGCTGCCGCTAAAAAAGCGACCCCTAAAAAGGCAGCTCCCAAGAAAGCCGCTCCTAAGAAGGCAGCAGCCAAAAAGGAAGCTGCACCTAAGTCTGCTCCCGCCGAAGCAAATAAGGATGCCAAGACCAAGAGCCCCAAGAGCCGGCTCGACTCTCCTGAGATTCAGGAAGTGATCCGCGAACTGATTAAGCTCGCCAAAGAACAAGGCTATCTCACCCACGACGACGTCAACGAGCTTCTCCCCAAGGACATGGTCGAGCCCGCCGACATCGAGGGTATCTACGAGCGTCTTCGGAGCATGGAGTTCGACATCATTGACGCTTCCGACGTTGACCGCTTTAAGGACAAGAAGAACGACGATGCCGCTGCCTCCGACGACACCAAGGCCGAGAAGCTTGATATTCTAGACGACCCGGTCCGGATGTATCTCAAGCAGATGGGCCAAGTGCCCCTTCTCACCCGCGAGCAAGAGGTGGAAATCTCCAAGCGCATCGAGGACGCCGAAATCAATGTCCAAAAGTACCTCCATCGCTTCGGCTACGTGGCCCAATGCTATCTCGAACTCGCCCAAAAGCTCGAGCGCGGCAAAGAGCGCTTCGACCGCGTGATTCTCGACAAGAAAATCGAGAGCCGCGAGCGTTACATGAAGGTTCTCCCCAAGCTCTGCCTCTCCGTGCAGACTCTCCACGAAGAGACCTCTACCATTTGGCGCAAGCTCTCGGCCAAGAATCCTCGCGGTAAGAAGAAGCTCGAGGACCAACTGGCGAAAAATCTCACCAGCCTCGCTCGCCAATACAGTCGCTTTTACTACAAGCAGAAAGTGGTGGAAGACTTCTGTGATCCTGTCGATGACTACGAGACCAAGTTCTGGCGGTACGGGAAAAAGGTCGCCGCTGGGGGCAAAGATGCCGAGGAATTCGAAACTAAGCTCCGTGAGATTCAGCAAGAAACTTGGTGCACCACCGAGTCCTTCGAAGAGACTAAAAGCGACCTCCGCCATTGGATGCGCGAAGCCCACAAGGCCAAGACTGAGATGGTGGAAGCCAACCTTCGTCTCGTCATCTCCATCGCCAAAAAATACACCAACCGGGGCCTCTCCTTCCTCGACCTCATTCAGGAAGGCAACATGGGTCTCATGAAGGCGGTCGAGAAGTTCGAGTATCGTCGTGGTTACAAATTTTCAACTTACGCCACTTGGTGGATTCGTCAGGCCATTACCCGTTCCATCGCAGACCAAGCACGTACTATCCGGATTCCGGTCCACATGATCGAGACCATCAACAAGCTCATGCGCGTGCAGAAGCAGTTGGTTCAGGAATACGGTCGTGAGCCCTCTCCTGACGAAATCGCAGAGGAGATCCACCTCCCTGTTGAGCGCGTCCGTGCCGTCCTCAAGATGGCCCAGCAGCCCATCTCCCTGCAGGCACCCGTTGGTGACAGCGATGACACTTCCTTCGGAGACTTCATTGAGGACAAGGCTGCCGACAACCCGATGGAGGAAGCTGGATTCGCGATGCTGAAAGACAAGATCATCGAAGTTCTCGACTCCCTTACCGAGCGCGAGCGGGAAGTTCTCGAACAACGCTTTGGACTTAAGGATGGTTATAGCCGCACTCTTGAAGAAGTGGGCCGTCAGTTCCAAGTGACCCGGGAACGGATTCGTCAAATTGAGGCGAAAGCGCTTCGTAAAATGCGCCATCCGACCCGGATCCGTAAGCTGGAAGGCTTCATCGAGCTTCCCACGGACTAACTTGTCCGGTGCGTGGGCGCCGTCGCGAAGCCGTCACTCGATCGCCGGGTTTCACCGGGTCCAGCGCTCACCGTTGGGCCATCACTTTTACCCGTTTTTCATTCCTCCGTGCCCACTCTTGCCAAGCCCGATTCACCGCTCAGTTCCGAGCAGGCTTTGGAGAACTTTCTCTCCTACCTCATCGAGTCTGGCATCGAGCCCTATGACCATCAGGAAAATGCCATTCTTGAGCTTTTCGAAGGGAAGAATGTCATTCTCAACACCCCTACAGGTTCGGGCAAATCATTGGTAGCTGCTGCGCTGCACTATCGCGGACTTTGTCTGGGTCGCACCAGCTACTACACCGTCCCCATCAAGGCCTTGGCTAATGAGAAGTTCCTTTCTCTTTGCCAAACCTTCGGACCCGAGAATGTGGGTCTCGTCACCGGGGATGCCACCGTCAATCCGGAGGCTCCTATCATCTGTTGCACGGCAGAAATCCTCGCTAATTTGGCCCTACGCGATGGAGGGCAAGCTCCTGTCGACGACGTCATCATTGACGAGTTTCACTACTACTCCGATCACGAACGTGGCTGGGCTTGGCAAGTGCCGCTCCTTGCTCTGCCCCAATGTCGATTCCTGCTCATGTCCGCTACCATTGGCGACCCCGAGTTTTTCATCGATGAGCTGGAAAGCCTCACTGGCGCGAGCACTGCTCTCATTCAATCTGAGCAGCGCCCGGTTCCGTTGGAGTTTGAGTATTCCACCACCACTCTCGAGCAAAAAATCGGTGAGCTTGTGGAAGCGAATCGCGCGCCTATTTACCTGGTGCACTTCACCCAGCTCTCGACTGCTGGAACCGCGCAAAATTTACTTTCGCAAAACTTTTGCAACAAGGAAGAGAAGAAGGAAATTGCCACAGCCCTCATCGACGCGGACTTCCGCTCTCCTTACGGAAAAGAAATTGCTCGGTTTCTCCGCCATGGCATCGGTATCCATCATGCAGGCCTGCTGCCGAAGTATCGCCTTTTAGTCGAAAAGCTGACCCAGCGTGGACTCTTGAAGGTCATCTGCGGCACTGATACCTTGGGGGTCGGGGTCAACGTTCCCATCCGTACCGTCGTCTTTACCCAGCTTTGCAAATACGATGGTAAGGGCACAGGCATCCTACCGGTGCGCGACTTCAAACAAATCGCCGGACGCGCAGGGCGAAGAGGCTTCGATGATATTGGCTATGTGGTCGCGCAAGCCCCCGAGCACATCATTGAGAACCTCAAGCTTGAGGCCAAGGCTGCTGCTGGCAAAAAGAAGAAGTTCGTTAAGAAAACGCCCCCCGAAAAAGGCTACGTCCATTGGGACGAGAAAACCTTCATCAAGCTGCAGACCTCTGCCCCGGAGCCTCTCACTTCTTCCTTTCAGGTGACTCTCTCGCTCCTTCTCCATGTTCTCTCCCGTCAAATGGAAGATGGCTGCTTGGCCTTGAGCAACCTCATCAAACGCAGTCACGAGAGCGATGCACGCAAGAAGAAGCTGCGCATCTCGGCCCGCAAGCTGTTCTTCAAACTCGTTCGCGGTGACATCCTCGAAATCGTCAGTGAACTAGACTCCCAGTCCAGCACCACTCATGACGAACTCAACTCGGGGACTGGACGAGAAGCCCAGTTCACAGGCCCCAAAATCCGTCTCAACGTCGACCTTCAGCACGACTTCTCCCTCAACCAAGCCTTGGGGCTCTACCTGTTAGACACCATCCCCAAACTCGACTCCGAAGACCCTAAGCACGCCCTCAATGTGCTTTCCCTCATCGAAGCCATCCTTGAAGATCCGCATCAAGTCATCCGCGCCCAAATCCGCCGCGCCAAAAACGAGGCTGTTGCCGAGATGAAGGCAGAGGGGCTGAACTATGATCAGCGGATGGAGGAACTCGAGAAGGTCGAGCACCCCAAGCCTGGTGCCGACTTTATTTATCAGACCTTCAACGACTACGCCGCCGAGCATCCCTATCTCGCGGCTGAGAATATTCGACCCAAGTCCATCGCGCGCGAAATCTACGAGACTTATAGTAGCTTCGAGGATTACATCAAAACCTACCAGCTTGAGAAATCGGAAGCTATCCTGCTCCGCCACCTTTCTGAGGTTTACAAAGTTCTTTCCCAGACCGTTCCCCCTGCGCTCAAAGACGAAGAACTCCTTGCCGCCGAGGAGCACCTCGAAACCCTCGTCCGCCACACCGACTCCTCCCTGCTCGACGAATGGGAGAAGCTAGGGAGCGGTGAGCAGAACACCCCCTCCGCTCATGACAAAACTAGCGAAACCGCGCTGAAAGAAAGCAACTCGCAAAGCCATGCTCCCAAGCCCAATCCCCACCAGCTCATTTGGAGTTTCCTCAAGCCCATTGCCGAGCACCGCTATCTCGATGCGGCTAATCTTCTCTCGCCCGAGGCCGAAGAAAAATGGGACGCCCTCCAATTGGAAGACCTCTTCCATGAATTTTTCGACACCCACGGCTACCTCCGCCTCGACCCCGAAGCCCGTAATCGTAAACACTTACACACAAGCGGAAAGACCCTTACGCAATCTCTCCTCGATCAAGACTCCCAGCCCTGCGCTTCGCTGCAATTTAGTCTCGTTGATTCGCTGCTTTCGCTTCAAAGTGTCGATTTTACTTAGCTAAATCAAAATATCGGTTCTTCTCTATCTTTCGAAAATCCCAAACTATTGACTCTTGAGTCAGACGAGTTTTTTAGATTTAACCTGAGGAGTTCACTATGAAAGCTTCACCTGATCTGAAAGCCTTCCCCCTTGCTCTCTTCTTAGCCATCCCCTCACTCTCGGCTCAGAACATCGTTCTTTTTGACGATATGACTGGCTCTGCTTACGCGGATTTCTCGTTCAACGATTCGGATTCAGGTAGCAATCCCGATGACATCAGTTCCGCTTTCGGCAATATAGAGACAAGTGGCGGGAATCCTGGCTCTTTTCTTCAGGTTTTCCACGACCATGATGTTGATCGAGATGAATTTGGGGACCCCTTTGGTGACAGTTTGACGAGCATCCAATCCTTTTTCGATAATACGGCTCTGAGCCACACCCCTTCGACGCAAGGAATAGTTGATAGCATCACCTTTTCGCTCGATATCCGAACCTCGGACCCAATTGACGCCATTTTTTTCAGTATTAACGACTCTACTGGAGGAACACTTGCCAACGGAGGAGCAGGGATTCTTCCGATTGTAGGTGATGGTCAATGGCAAACCATCACCCTTCCCGGCGTCACTCAAGCTGGAGCCCCTGGCCGGAATTTTTCGGGAAGCGATTCTTTGAGTTTTGGTTTCGGCTTCATCTCCTCGGCGGACGTTTTTGGCGGGCCCGAAACCTTTACCCTCCAAGCCGACAATTTCCGCATCGAGATTAATCCCATCCCCGAGCCTTCTTCCGCCCTCCTAATGGCCTTGGGACTGCTCGGCTTGGCCCGTCGCCGCCGCTAATCGCCTCAAATCGCCCCCAAAGGCCCCAAGAGGCCCATTTTTCGGTTCTTGCCTCTTGCGCGCAAGCACACTAGACCCATCCGCGATGTCTTTTGCTGATCTCGGTCTCTCCGAACCTATCCTGCGCGCTGTTACCGAGAAAGGTTACACCGATCCAACCCCCATCCAGGCCCAGGCCATTCCTATTATTCTCAAGGGAGGCGACCTCACGGGAGCGTCCCAGACAGGCACAGGAAAGACGGCGGCGTTTGCTCTCCCCTCCCTCTCTCGCATCGAGAAAAAGGGCAAACCCCAGATTCTCGTTCTCGAACCCACACGGGAACTTGCTCATCAGGTTGCCGAGCAATTTGAGGAGTATGGCAAACATACCGGGCTGTCCGTGGCTCTTCTCTACGGTGGCGTGGGCTATGGCAAACAGGACGAGATGATGGCCAAAGCGGATATCGTGGTCGCCACTCCCGGTCGCCTCGTGGACCACTTTTTTCGAGGTACGATGCGCTTCGGCGAAATCAAGATTCTCATTCTTGATGAAGTCGATCGCATGCTCGACATGGGCTTCCTCCCTATCGTTCGCAAAATCGTCAATCTCTGTCCTTGGAAGCTACCTGCCGAAGAAGCTGACCCCGAGTGCAAGCGCCCTGCTAATCCAGCCACCGACCGGCAGACCCTCTTTTTCTCGGCGACAATGCCTCCCACCATTGAGCAGTTCGCCAAGTGGTGCCTCACTGACCCCGACGAGGTGCAGATTGCCCGCCGCGAAGTCGCTTCCACCGTCTCGCACGCCTTCTACCCTGTCTCCATGGATCAGCGCGATGAACTTCTTCTCGGGCTTCTCAACCAGACCGATTTCGATTCCGTGATGATCTTCACCCGCACGCGCAAGGAGGCCGACTCCGTCACTGCCATGCTCAAGGGTGCTGACCACACCAAAGTCGCCGCTATGCACTCCGACATCAATCAGAAGGACCGCATGAAAGCGCTGGCTGGCTTTAAGGACGGAACTTACAACATCCTCGTTGCTACCGATGTCGCCGCCCGAGGCATCGATGTCTCCGGCGTGACCCACGTTATCAACTACCGTGTCCCTGAGAATGCCGAGGATTATGTCCACCGCATTGGTCGTACTGGCCGGGCCGAGAAAGAGGGCGATGCCTTTACTATCTTGACCGCCGACGAAATCGAGAGTGCCGATTCCATCGAAAATTTCATCAGCCGGAAGATTGAGCGCAAGAGACTGACTGACTTTCCCTACATCTACACCGCCCTACTTGACGACTCTCCTCCCAAGCCTGTTCGCAAGAAACGTCCGCCAGCACCTCGTCGTCGTCGTCGCTAGCTGCGAGCTTCCTCGGGAAGCTGCTTGCAGCCCTGATTTTGCGGGGAAACCTGCAGTCATGTTTCTGTAGATTCCTTCTTGCCATCCTCCCGAGAAGCCCTTAGTTTCCCGCCCCTTCACTTCAACCCGAACTTCTCATGTCTAAGCACAATAGTCTCAAAGCAGCCAGCACCGCAGGCGGAAAGCGCTCCGTAATGAAGCGTTTCGAACGCATCAAAGTTCTTCGTGAGCGCGGCCAGTGGAAAGAGGGCCAAAGCCCTATCGGCCTCCCCAAAACCAAGGCGGAAGGTTAGAGCATTTTTACGATTTAGAATTATCTTGAGCGGAACCCGAGTGGTTCCGCTTTTTTGTCGCCACCTCGATGGAAGAAATCCGCCTTAACAAATACATCGCCTCTTGCACCGAACTCTCTCGCCGGGAGGCTGATCGCAAGATTCAAGAAGGCGAAGTCAGTGTCAATGGCTCCATCTGCGAGACGCCCGCTATTCGGGTCACTGATGACGATACTGTCCGTCTCGGTCGTAAGGTTCTCACAAGGCGAAACATTCTCGTGGTGGCCTTTCACAAGCCTCGGGGCGTGGTTTGTTCTCGCAGTGACGAACGCAATCGCAAGACCATCTACCACCTTCTTCCACACAAGTATCATCACCTAAAGCATGTGGGGCGTCTCGACCTCGATTCTGAGGGGCTATTGATTCTCACTAATGATGGCGATCTAGCTCAAAAGCTGACTCATCCGTCCAAGAAGTTGGAGAAAGAATACCTCGTCACTGTGGACCAGAACTACGAGCCCAAGGTTCTGCTGCAGCTGGTCAAAGGCGTGCATATTCCCGAAGTTGGCCAGGCGAAGGCAAAGTATTGTAAACGGGTCTCTTCGCGACGAATGACCATCGTATTGGAGTCGGGCCTGAAGCGGCAGATTCGTCTTATGCTGGAGACACTCGGCCTTCGAGTCACTAAGTTGGTCAGGACTCGAGTGGGATCGCTAACTCTTGGCGAGCTACCGCTGGGGCAAACTGAAGAGCTTCGGAAGGGTGACTTGGAGCACCTGCTAGTTAATCCCGCGCCAGTCAAACCCAAGGAGGGCTAAATCGGTAGGGACCATTTGATAAATGGTCCGCGAGTGGCTCTTAGTTTGGACGGCGGTGATAGGCTGTTTGGGGCGTGGTTTTTTGGGCGTTGATGAGCTTGCGCGGTCGTTTCATCGAAACAACCCTACCGTTCTTTCTGTCCTCTAAGGAGGGCTAAATCGGTAGGGACCATTTGATAAATGGTCCGTGAGTGGCTCTTAGTTTGGACGGCGGTGATGGGCTGTTTGGGTCGGGGTGTTTTGGGCGTTGATGAGCTTGCGCGGTCGTTTCATCGAAACGACCCTACCGTTCTTTCTGTCCTCTGAAGACGAAGCTCACTCATTTTCGAGATTGTCTCAGGGCCTCTTGTCCGCTTCTCTAGGCTCTGAAAAGATCCATGAGCAAAAAAATCGAAACTCATCTGCATGAAAAGCGGGTTTTCAAACCTAGCAAAGAGTTTTCCAAGCAAGCACGCGTCTCCTCGATGGCGGAATACAAGCGCCTTTACCAAGAGTCCATCGACAAGCCCAACACCTTTTGGGCCCGGGAAGCTGGCGAGCTTGCGTGGCAGAAGAAGTGGACCAAAGTTCTCAATTGGAAGGCCCCCTACGCCGAGTGGTTTGTCGGAGGTAAGCTCAATGTCAGCGAGAGTTGCCTTGACCAACACCTCACCACCCACCGTCGCAACAAGGCGGCCATCATCTGGGAAGGCGAGCCTGGTGAAACCCGGACCTTGACCTACCTCCAGCTCCATCGCGAGGTTTGCCAGTTCTCCAACGTGCTGCTCAATCAGGGTATCAAGCCCAAGGACCGCGTCATCATCTACATGCCTATGGTTCCAGAGGCGGCCATCGCCATGCTAGCTTGTGCTCGTATTGGAGCTGTCCACTCCGTGGTTTTCGGAGGCTTCTCCGCAGACTCGATTGCGGATCGGATAGAAGATTCGGGGGCCACTGCAGTGATCACTGCCGATGGAGGCTATCGACGTGGAAAGATCGTCCCTCTCAAAGCCAGCGTTGACGCCGCTCTCAAAAAACAAAAAGGCGTGCAGACCGTGATCGTGCACCAACGCACTGGCGAAAAGGTCGCCATGAAAAAAGGGCGCGATGTGTATTGGCACGAAGAGCAAACCAAAGCCTCACCAGTGCACGAGGCCAAAGCCTTCTCATCCGAGCATCCTCTCTTTATCCTCTATACCTCCGGCTCTACCGGAAAACCTAAAGGCATTCTTCACACCAGTGCTGGCTATCTCACCGGAGCCTACACGACCTGCAAATACATCTTCGACATGCGGGACGACGATGTCTACTGGTGCACCGCCGATGTGGGTTGGATTACTGGACACACCTACATCGTCTACGGCCCACTCGCCAATGGCGTGACTCAGGTCATGTATGAAGGAGCTCCGAACCATCCTGACTTCGGTCGTTTTTGGGACATGGTGGAGCGTCACAAGGTCTCAATTTTCTACACCGCCCCGACAGCCATCCGTGCCTTCATCAAGGCTGGTGACCACTTCCCCGAGAAACACGATCTCTCTTCCCTTCGTTTGTTAGGAACGGTGGGCGAACCAATTAATCCTGAGGCCTGGATGTGGTATCACGAAAAGATTGGTGGCGAGCGTTGCCCGATCGTCGACACCTGGTGGCAGACCGAAACTGGCGCAATCATGATTTCTCCCCTGCCCGGTGTCACTTCCACCATTCCCGGCACCGCCACCCTTCCCTTCTTCGGAGTCGATGCTGCTATTCTCGACGAGAACGGCAATGAGTGTGGTCCCAACGAAGGCGGTAAACTCGTGGTCCGAAAACCTTGGCCCTCCATGACGCGAACTATTTATAAAGATAAGCCACGTTTCCGGAAAACGTATTGGGCCGACTACCCGGGCAACTACACTGCGGGCGACGGAGCGTTCCGCGATAAGAAAGGCAACTTCTGGATCGTCGGTCGTCTCGACGATGTTCTCAATGTCTCTGGCCACCGTCTTGGAACCGCAGAAGTGGAATCCGCGCTCGTCGAGCACAAGACCGTCGCCGAGGCGGCAGTCGTGGGTCGCCCCCACGAGATTAAAGGCCAAGGAGTGGTTGCCTTTGTTACCTTAAAAGAAGGCGTGAAAGCTTCCGACGCTCTCAACAAGGAGCTGCGAACTCATGTTGCTAACGTGATTGGAGCCATTGCCCGTCCCGACGAAATCCACTTTGCTCCCGCGCTCCCCAAAACGCGGTCTGGCAAGATCATGCGCCGTCTCCTCAAGGAATTAGTGTCTACTGGGACGGTCTCGGGCAATATCACTACTTTGGAAGACATTCAGGTCATCGAAGCCTTGCAAAAAAGTATCGCGCAAGCCAAATCCTAGTCGCACATGACCCGCACTGGTTACATTCTGGCGAAAACCTTGGCCACCTTCGGTATCGCTCCTCTCGAGAAGTATCGCGCTGCCTCAGCCTTTGAGGCTCACCTTCTCCGCGACTCCGAGACCATTATCGGTGAGCTTGCTTGGTCAGAACTAGAGGGAGTGGAAGATGTCTCGGCCGAATATTGGAAACTTCGTAAACTCCACAAACAAGAACTCGAGCTCGACGAAAGAATTGAAGAGCTGGAAGAAATTCTTGAAACAGCACAAGCGTCACGTGCGCAGGCCTTGGAAGAAGTCGCAGAGATAACGGCCGACCAAGTCAATGAACGCGACAAGGCTGCCGAAAATGTCGAAAGACTTCATCAAGAGCGCGATGATATCCAGCGAAATGGACGAGCACTCAAAAGGAATCACTCCGGGCTCAAAACCAAACTAGAAGTTCTCATCGAAGAACATGGTAATTCCGAGAACCTTCTAGTCCAAGCTACCAAAAAAGAACTGAAAGAGAAGCGCGCTCAATTTGATGAAATCAAGCGACGAAGAGACGCCATCGATGTGCGCATTGCTGAACTTCAGAAGCGCTTGGTTGAACTCAACAAAATCATTGAGGCCGAGAACAACAACATCCGTGAGAAAGCGGAAGAACAATTTGCGACCATTGGAAAGACCAACAAAGAGCTGACGAGTCTTTACAACAAGCTTGGTCGAATCAAAATCGATAAAAATCGCCTTTGTACAGAAGTGGGCACCTTCATGATTCAGAACAACAAAGACCCCGATGTTCGCGAAGCTTTGCGCAAACACCGGGCTCTGATCTCACTCATCAATGAAGTGAGAGCTTCTTCCAATCGTCACCGAAAGATCGTCGGCAACTAGGCGAACAAGTCGCTAGAACTCGACCGTTTTCCCCAGCTCGCCAACCTCAACATCGCCTTCGTGAATCTCGCGCAGGGCATCTCGAAGAGCCTCCGAGCGCGACGGTTCCCCATGAACGAGCCAAACCTTTTTCTTCGGCCCTGAAGTCTCTTGGAAGTAATCCAAGAGCTCGGAATGGTCGGCATGCCCCGAGAAGGAGTCCACCATGTCAATCTGGGCTTTCACCGCATACTCATCTCCAAAAATTTTCACCTTGTCCCAGCCTTCCCGTAGCTTCCAGCCAAGAGTCTGCTCCGCACAATAACCGACGAAGAAAACAGTATTTCGAGGATTGCCGACTCCATTTTTAAGATGATGAAGAATGCGGCCAGCCTCGCACATACCCGAGGCAGAGATGATGATGCATTGGTCATCGCGCTCGTTGAGGGCCTTTGATTTGTCTACTGACCGAATCAAGGTCAGTCCATTGAAGCCGAAAGGATCACGTTTTTTATGCAAAAACTCATAGACCTCATCATTGAAACATTCGGGGTGCAACCGGAAGATTTCTGTAGCGTTGGTGGCGAGCGGACTATCCACGTAAACTGGAACTTTGGGAACTCGTCCATCCTCAAAGAGCTGGTGAAGAACGTAGAGAATTTGCTGCGTCCGCTCCACCGCGAAGCATGGGATGATGACTTTTCCTCCCCGCTTCAGCGCTTCCCGCAAGACTGCTGCCACCTCGTCGTCTGCTCCCGTGCCCAACTCGTGTTCACGGCCTCCGTAGGTGCTCTCCATTAGCATAAAGTCGATGTCTTTTCCGGGCACTGGGTCGCGAAGAATATCGTTATCCCCCCGGCCGACATCACCCGAGAAGAGAAACCTCTTGGTTTGCCCATCTTCCTCATCCTTGACCTCTAACAACACCTGAGCACTGCCCAAAATATGTCCTGCATCAAGGAAGGTCAGCTTGACTCCATTCCCAATGAGCATCGGTCGGTTGTATCCCAAGTTCACAAACTGACGGAGACACTTCTCGGCATCCATCTCATTGTAGAGTGGCTCGACCAAAGGAAGATTCTTTCGCTTGCGATGCTTGTTCAACCACTTGGTGTCGCTGGTCTGAATCCGGGCAGAATCCGGCAACATGATCGCACACAAGTCCCGGGTGGCGAAGGTCGCAAAAATATTCCCTTCAAATCCCTTCTTAGAAAGATTGGGGAGATTACCTGCATGGTCAATGTGAGCATGGGAGAGAACTACGGAATCAATAGTAGCTGGGTCAAAATGGGGGAAACAACAATTCACCTCGTAGGCATCCTTTCTCCTACCCTGATACAACCCACAGTCCAGCAAGATGCGCTGGCCATTGACTTCCAATAAATGCTGGGATCCTGTCGTTGTCCCAGCCGCTCCACAAAACGTTAATCTCATCCCTCCCAAGCTAACACCTCCCACCTGTCCTCCAAGGGGAAAAGACATTTGCGACACGCTCTTAGACGACTCCAAGCGACCGCCAGACACAAGAAAACCCGCCGTAGCGGGTCTTCCGTTTCGCCACCGGGGCGAACTTGAACTGTTAACGAAGGTCTAGGCCACTGGCTCGGTTTTCTTCTTCTGCTTCTTTGGCTTGAAGGTGAGTTCTTTGGCATCCGCGAGGAGGCTGACTTCGATGACGTCGCCTTCCTTCACATCTCCACGGAGGAGGGCTTCTGCCAAAGGGTCTTCCAAGAAGCGTTCCACGGCCCGACGCATGGGTCGTGCTCCGTATTCAGGATCGGAACCCTTCTCAATGAGGAAATCACGTGCATCGGCAGCAATCTCAAGCGACATTTCACGCTCATCGAGCCTCGCCTCCAACTTGGAAACTTCGAGATCGACAATCTGGCTGAGAGCTGGCTTCTCCAGAGTGTGGAAGACCACTTGCTCGTCGAGACGGTTAAGAAACTCAGGGCGGAAGTGCTTCTTGGATTCCTCCAAAATCTTCGCCTTCATATCTTCGAAGCCTCCATCTTCAGCAGTCATGGCGTTGAAGCCCAGTGAAGTCTGCTTCTTGATGGTGCTGGCTCCGACGTTGGAGGTGAGAATGATAATGGTGTTTCGGAAATCAATCTTACGTCCCTGACTATCAGTGAGCGTCCCTTCTTCTAGAATTTGAAGGAGAAGGTTCATGACATCCGGATGCGCCTTCTCGACCTCATCGAAGAGAACAACCGAGTAAGGCTTACGCCGCACGGCCTCCGAAAGCTGCCCTCCTTCTTCATGGCCGACATAGCCCGGAGGGGAACCAATCAAACGGCTGGAGGTAAACTTCTCCATATACTCCGACATATCGAGCTGAATGAGGGAATCAGCGTCGCCAAACATGAACTCGGCTAAGTTGCGCGCGAGGTAGGTTTTTCCGACTCCGGTCGGTCCCAAGAACAAGAACGAACCAATCGGACGCTTAGGGTCTTTGAGGTCAGCACGGGAGCGGCGCAGGGCCTTCGAAATCGCTTCTACGGCCGGATCTTGTCCAATGACGTGGTCCTTAAGCTCTTCTTCCATCTTGAGCAGCTTGCCAGCCTCTTTCTTCTCCATGCGCTGGAGCGGAACCCCAGTCCACTTGGATACAACCGACATCACATCCTCGCCGTCGACATCGACGATTTTCTCCTCAGAGTCAGCCTTCCAATTCTGAATAGTATCGTCTAATTCCTTTTTGGCTGCCTTTTCTTCATCGCGAAGAGAGGCCGCTTTCTCAAAATCTTGTTCGGAAATCGCCTCCGTTTTATTCCTGAGAATGTCCTCAATATTTTTCTCCAACTCTTTGATAGAAGGCGGTCGCGTCATGGTGCTGATACGCGCCTTGGCACCCGCCTCATCGATGATGTCGATCGCCTTGTCAGGCAAAAAGCGGTCGGTTAGATAGCGAGCGCTCAGCTTCACCGCGCCATCGATTGCTTCCTCAGTGTAGTTGACCTTATGGTGGGCCTCATACTTATCTTGCAGACCTTTTAAAATCGCGACAGCATCCTCTGGAGAAGGCTCTTCGACTTTCACCTTTTGGAAGCGACGCTCCAGAGCAGCGTCTTTCTCAATAAACTTTCGGAACTCGTTAAGCGTAGTGGCTCCCACGCATTGGAGTTCGCCCCGGCTCAAAGCTGGCTTGATGATGTTAGACGCGTCCATGGCACCCTCGGCCGAACCCGCTCCCACAATGGTGTGCAGCTCGTCGATGAAAAGGATCACGTTTCCGACCTTGCGGATTTCGTCCATGACAGCCTTGATGCGTTCCTCGAACTGGCCACGATACTTAGTACCAGCGACCATGAGGGCCAAGTCGAGAGTGATGACCTTTTTCTCCCGCAAAATCTCGGGCACATTGCCTGATGAAATCTCTTGAGCGAGGCCTTCCACAATCGCGGTCTTGCCCACGCCCGCTTCGCCTACCAGAACAGGATTATTCTTCGTGC
Organism: uncultured Roseibacillus sp.; assembly: GCA_964529725.1. GTDB lineage: Bacteria > Verrucomicrobiota > Verrucomicrobiia > Verrucomicrobiales > Akkermansiaceae > Roseibacillus. Next base: position 16,077 of record CAZGXV010000034.1, on the reverse strand, counting down.
GGCGGCAGAGAATTTGAATCACCCGCTCAATTTCGGACTCGCGTCCAATGACGGGGTCGAGCTTAGACTCGCGCGCGAGCTTCGTGAGGTCGCGACCGAAAGCCCGGAGAGCTGGCGTCTTGCTTTTGCCTTCTCCCTCGCCGTCGTCCTCGTCGTCGATTTCGTCTTCGGACTCAAACTCCTCGAAGAGTTCATCGTCGTCGGGCGCGAAGTTAGGATCGATTTCGGAAAGGATTTCGTTGCGAGTGCTTTGGATATCGACTTCAAGGCGTTGTAGGACGCGGGCGGCGATGCCTTCTCCCTCACGCAAAAGACCTAGCAGCAAGTGCTCCGTACCCACATAAGAGTGGTTGAGAGATTTCGCTTCTTTATTGGCGAGGGCCAAAACCTTTTTGACGCGCGGAGTGTAGGCCACGCTGCCACTGATTTTGGTATCAGGACCAGTGCCGACCTCTTTTTCGACTTCCATGCGGACGGTCTCGAGGTCCAACCCCAGACGTTCCAAGACGCTGACGGCGACACCTTGACCTAACTTAATGAGACCTAGCAAAAGATGCTCGGTTCCAACATAATTGTGATTGAATCGGTCCGCTTCTTTGCGGGCCAGGGCCAGCACTTGCTGGGCTCGTGGGGTAAAATTATTCATTTTCAGTTTCGCCGGAATCTTCCGGCTCTTTTATCGTTGCTTTATTAATAGCAGGTGGAGCCAGGTTTTGCAACCGACCGCGGATGATTTCTGCCCGAATGGAATCCCGGGTTTCAGCATCCAGCTTCTTGCCGGTGTGCAGTTGGAGATGAGCAGGTTGGATGTCCATCAAAAGCAGATCGCAGACCCGGCGGAGACTTTTTTCAAAAAAGCCCAACTCGGCCCCCAATCGTAGCAGGGACAGCAGATTGAGAGCTTCTTTGGACGGGATGACGTGGGAATACTTAAGCACTCCATAGGCTCGACCCACTCGGTCCAGAATCATCTCGGGATCGTTCTCCATCAATCGCTGGCGAGCATTCAGTTCATGAATTTCGACATCACGAATGACACGCTCGAGACGCGAGATGATCTCCCCTTCGGTCTCACCAAGGGTCGATTGATTGGAGACTTGGAAGAGGTTACCGAGGGACTCGGTGCCTTCGCCGTAAAATCCTCGGACCGCCAATCGCAGTCGGGCCACTCCTTGCAGGGTTGGCGCGACCTCGTCAGCCAAGACCAGCCCGGGCAAGTGCAGCATCGCGGAAGCCCGCATTCCCGTGCCTACATTGGTGGGACAGGCGGTGAGATAGCCGAGGCGACCATCGAAGGCGAAGGGCACTTTGCGCGAGAGTTCGGCCTCTAATTGGGAAAGTTTTTCAAAAGCGGTGCTCAAGCTCAACCCGGCTCGAATCGACTGCATGCGTAGGTGATCCTCCTCGTTCAGCATCAGGCTGAAGGTCTGCTTGCGGTTCACAATTGCAGCACTGCCTTCGCCGCGAGCCGCCTGCTCTCGACTAATCAAGTGCCGTTCCACTAGGACCTGCTTCTGCACCGAGGTCAGTTCTTCGAGGCCATGGGAAAAGGCATCCTTCATCCCGGGTAGCTCTTCCACCTCCTCGCGGACTTTCTGCAAGACGGTGACCCGTTCCTCCTTTTTCGCCCATCCGGGGAAAGGCTCATTGGCGATGTTCCGAGCGAGTCTGACCCGACTGGTCAACACCACTGAGTGGTCCTCGTGATCGTTGGCCATCCATTCGGCGGGATTTTTCAACAATGTCGTAAACCGCATCATGAGGAGGCACCTCCCTCGTCACTACTTCCCTCAGAACCGGCAACTGCTTCGCCACGCCCTTCCTCCAACTGTCGAATCTCATCGCGAATGCGCGCCGCCTCTTCGTAGTTTTCTGCCTTCACCGCTTCTTCCAATCGCTCCTTGCATTCCTTGAGCAAGCGCTCCGAAAAGGCATCTCCCTCGAAGCCTTCGGGGTGCTTCCCAAAGTGTCGCAAACCCCGATGCATCGGCCCTAGTCGCGAGAGAATTTCGTCAGAAAAAGTGAGATAGCATTGGCTGCAACCCAGGCGACCAGTTTGCTGAAATTTGCTGCGCGAAAATCCACAGCCAGGGCAAGTCTCTCCCACCTCCCCGATCGGAGTGGTGGCCGAACCAGCGGCCATCACCGAATCGGCGAGCCCAAAGCCCGACAGATCCATCACCCCCTCATTGGCAGCACAGCTTTCGCAGAAAGACATCTTGCTCATTTCCCCGTTTTCCAACTGGGTAAAATGGACCGTAGCCTTGTCGTCACACTTCTGACACTTCATCTCACCGCCAAGTTAGCCTCCCCCCGCGAGATTTCTAAAAGAAAATCCATGCCATCCTGCGGAACAACTCGCGCAAGGTGTTTAAAAGGGTGTTCCAGTTGAACGAGTGACCTCAGTAAAGGCGGCCAGCAGTTGACGCGTCACGGGGCCAGGTTTCCCGTTCCCGATTTCGCGTTCATCGAGTTTAGTCGCGGGAATCACTTCCGCCGCCGTGCCAGTCAGGAAGCACTCGTCGGCAGTGAAGATATCGTAACGAGTCAGCGTCTTTTCTTGCAGCGGAATCCCCTGCTGCTCGCACAACTCAAAAATCACCTGACGGGTGATGCCATCCAGAGAGCCGTCGCTGATGAAGGGCGTGTAGGCGACCCCATCCTTTACGATAAAAATGTTATCCCCGGTGCACTCTGCGACATAGCCTTGTTCGTTCAGCATCAGGCCCTCCACGCAACCAGCCTTGATAGCCTCTGCCTTGGCCATCACGTTGTTGAGATAGTTCAAGGACTTCACTTGCGGACTGAGAGCTCCGGGTGCGGGCCGCCGGGTGCCACAGGTGATCAACTCAAGACCATTTTCATAATGTTCCTCAGGATAAAGTGAAATCGTAGAGGCAATGATGAACATCGAGGGTGTCTTGCAGAGGTAGGGATTGAGACCCAGACCACCGACTCCACGAGTGATGACTAGACGAATGTATCCATCCTGCAAGCCGTTGGCGCGAATGGTCTCACAGACAGCCTCGTTCACCTCTGCTGCCGTCCAAGGCAGTTGGAGCAAAATCGCCTTCGCGGAGAGGAAGAGACGTTTGGTATGCTCTTCGAGACGGAAGACCCTGCCATTGTAAAAGCGAATGCCTTCGAAAATTCCGTCACCATACAGCAAGCCGTGATCGAAAACGGAAACTTTTGCCTCTGCTTCGGGGACCAACTCCCCATCCAACCAAATCGTTCTATCCATGCGGCGGAGAAATTGACGAGTAGAGGCCCAATTGAAAAGACTCAAATGGATGATTCGAGACCAAATCTCTCCCCACTAGAACTCGCCTCGAAAAACGCAACGGGCAGTTGGGGTCTCATAAATCACGATCTCGCAAAGACCAGGCAAGTCCGACTCCAGCTTGCGCCAGAACCAACCCGCCATGCGCTCGATGGTGGGACTTTCCAACCCCGGAATATCATTCAAATACCCATGGTCCAATAATTCCAACAAAGGTGCCATCGCATCCGAAATTTTCTTGTGGTCATAGACCCAGCCGATCTCCTCGTTCACTTCGCCCTCAACGGAAATATCAATCTTGAAGGAGTGGCCGTGCATGCGGCGGCACTTGTGGTCCTCCGGTAAACTGGGCAAGGTATGGGCCGCCTCGAAGCGGAATTCTTTCGTCAAGCGGGCGCGCATTTCGTTACTTTTTCTTTTCCAATTCTTTGACCAAAGCCTCAGCGGTCAATTCGGCAAAAGGACCGGGCACCCCTTTGAAGGCGACCTTCCCTTTCTCGTCGAGAACCCAGCAAGCGGGATAATCAGTGACCAAATAGAGCTGAGCGATCTTGCCTTTGTCGTCGAGCCAGTTCTCCCAAGTCACCTCCTCGTCTTTGACCATTTCTCGCAAGGAGGTCCGAGTTTCGCTGGCGACCCCGAGCACTTCCAGCCCGCGCGGCCCCAACCGTTCTTCTACCTTTCTCAAAAATGCGATTGTCTCCTTGGAGGCTTTCATGCGGCTGTGCCAAAAGACAATCATGACCGGCTTGCCACGCAAATCACTGAGGCGCATTGCTTGTTCACCGACATTCCAGCCCAAGATGTCTGGTGCTTCCATCCCCTTCTCCAAATGAGTAATCGAGAACAAAAAGTCCTCCGCCATTTTACCCACCGTGGTTTGACCTACTTTGACATCAGCGGCATTGATGACTGCTTTCCGAATCCAACCCAGCCGCTGCTTTTGAAAACCCGCGAAGTGCTCGCCAGCTCCCATCTCGCGCGAGAGCAAGGCGAGGGCCATCGCAGCCTGTCCTTGCACTCGTTTATCAGGATGAATCTTATCCACTTTTTCCAAAAACTGACGGGTCTTGGGCCCGGAATCAATGACCAGAGCCAGAGAGAGGTCCCCGATTTTGGAGCTTTCGAAGTGAAATTTCTCTGCCGAATCCCGCACCACCGATAAGGGCGTTTTGGAGGAATTGTTAGAAACAGGCTTCACCGAATAGGCCGGGGCCAAACCGAGAAGCTTGGGCGCGTAGTCCAGAAACCAATCCTGATTCCAAGCACCGTCCAATTGGCGCAAGAGCTTTTCACCAAATTCATCGGGATTGGGTGCTGTCTGCCAGAGCATCCTCCTCGCTTCTACGCCGGGCGCGGCGTTGACCTTTTCTACCCAAGCCGACACCTCGCGCTCATAGGTTTCTACCACCCGCTTGGCTCCGGCCTCGTCGGCAGAGCCAATGAGGGTGGTCAGGGCCAAAATTAGGAGCGAACTCAAAACAGTTTTCATAATGATTAATGAAGCGTTGCCGCCTACTTCTTTTCCTTGAGCATTTTTCTCAACTCTGGCCATTGCTCTTGGCTCACGATGTAACCGATACAGTTCGACGAACCGCAGCGGCAAGGATGGTCCTCGAAGCATTCCAAATCGAAGCCATAGTCAAAACTCAACTCCTCTCCTTTCGCGATATCACGCAAGGCATAGATCACGATTCGATCCTCGTCTTCCCCCTCCTCGGTGTAGGCAATGCAATTGGGATCGCAGGAATGATTGATGAGTCGGGCCGTATTCCAGTCCACGCTCCCATCAAGGTCCCACTCATCGTTTAGGGTGAAGATATAGACAGCGGCATCACCATCGGACTCCGCCTTGGCCATCTGCTTCCAAGCTCGCCGCTCGCTCTCCTCCTTATCGATGGGCTCGCCCACATACTCGATGACCTCGGTTTCTTCGGTGATATCGCATGCGGCATAGACTCCTCGTCCGTGGATCTCCGAGCCCCGCACTTCGACCCATTTGCTCTGACCTCGCTTCTTCAGCTTTTCCACCCGGCGAAGCGCCGCCCGGGCTTTTTCGTAGGAGGTTTTCTTTTTCTTTTCGGTTTTGGCCATAGCGCTATTTGAATCGGAGACACGATCTCCAACTGAGACGAAAGTGCGAGCAAGAACCACGTCCGCACACAAGAGCCTCCCAGCTGTTACTTCACATCACGCGCGCTCTTCCTCGGCACGGCCCACTCCTCGATGTCTGCGGGTAAGGTTGGAAAGAGGGCTCGCAGTTCCTGAATCTTCAAAGTGGAGCCATTCAAAAAACTCCATTGAGAACCGTCTGCCTTTCCGCGAATCGCTACTTGGTAATCGCTCACCGCTTTGACCTGCTTAAGTCCCGTCTGCGGATCGACAAAGCGCACCGTCTTGGTAGTAGGAACAAAGACCAACCATTCGCGAAACTCTGGCACGTCAAAACCATGCAGCGCTGGCTCGGCTTCGAACTTAGTGACCATGATGCCCTGGGCAGCGAAGTCGTTGACCATCTTTTGCATCTGTGCGACCAACCTTTCGTTGCCCCCTAACTTTTTAGCAGCACGTTGGCGGAAGCGCGGATAGAGAGTTTCCACTACTCTTTGGAAGTCTCCACGCAGAGTCATATCCCCCACTTGCTGAACTGCCGTGACCGCGTCGGCAAGAACTTCTGCAGGCACGGCCTGACGTTCAACGACCTTCTCCAAGAGGTCGGCATCTGTCAAAGCCGGGGCCTGGCCAAAGGCGAAAGAGAGTCCTCCCAGACCCAGCGCGATCGAAGAAACAAAAGTGTGCATCCCCCAAGGAAGTGCCGTGTTTTTGGGCTCAGGTCAAGCACCCTCGCACCGCAAAAACTTTTAGTTTTTTCGGCTTTGCCAAGTCCCCTCCATTTGTCACTAAGCCCTTGCAGATGGCGAAACAAGCTTTGGGGAAGGGTCTCGGTGCCCTCATTAACAATTCAAGTAGCAAAACACCTACCAAGGTGGGTGCTGCTGAAGCCAGCCTGCCCCCGGACGCCACTGCGTCGGTGCGCGAAGTTTCCATCTCGAAGGTCCGTCCTTCACCGCTCCAGCCTCGGCATCATTTCCGAGAAGGCGAGCTGGACGAGTTGATGGAATCCATCAAGCACCACGGCATCATCCAACCGCTCATCGTGCGGCCCGTTGATGGTGACTTGGAGCTGATCGCCGGTGAACGCCGATGGCGGGCTTCCAAGAAAATTGGTCTCAAGACCGTCCCTATCATTGAGCGTGAAGCCACTGACCGCGAGGTCTTGGAAATGGCGCTCATTGAGAACCTGCAGCGCGCGGACCTCAATCCCATGGAAGAAGCACAAGGCTATGTCCGCCTTGCGCGCGAATTCGGTCTCAAGCAGGAAGAAATCGCCAAAACTGTGGGAAAGTCCCGTGCCTCCGTCGCGAACTCCATGCGACTATTAGATTTGCACAAGGACGTGCAGCCTCTCGTGGCACAGGGGAATATTTCCGTGGGTCATGCCAAAGCCATTCTCTCTATCAAGGATGGCAAAGCGCAGAAAGTAGCGGCACAGGAAATCATTCGACGAAAGCTCACCGTTCGCGCGACTGAGAAATTTATTCAAGACTTCCACCGCGATACCAATGGCGAGAAGCGGAAGACCCGCAGTAAAAACGAAGTCTCACCCGAATCGGCGGCCCTCTATCGCCAGATTCAATCCCGTCTCCGCTCCAAGTTAGCGACTCAGGTCACCATTACTCCCGGCGCGAAAAAAGGCCGTATTGAGATCGAATACTACGGCGACGAAGACCTGACCCGTATCCTCGATATCCTTGGCGTCACTGTCGATTAATCTTCCGCCATGCGCATTCTCCCGGCCATCGTTCTGGCTCCTCTTTTCTTGGTGCTTTTTTCGTGCAAAGAGAAAGTAGACCAAACCAGCGAGGCGACCCTAGACACTTCGGGCACACCCTTTGCTCATACCGCTAACATTCTTTCCTTTGGCCCGCGCCCAACCGGCTCTAAGGGAGCCACTGAGGTGCGTGCTTATGTGACCTCCGTGCTGCGAGAAGCAGGCTGGACGGTGGGCTCGCAATCCGTACAAGCCCGCACACCCATCGGCACCAAGACCTTTACTAACCTCATTGCACGCTTCCCCGCTCACCCCGATGCCGATCCTTGGAAAGCGAAGATCGATGGACTTCTCTGCGCTCACCTCGATTCCAAATACTACCCTAACAAGCGCTTCCTTGGAGCGGACGATGCTGCCTCTGCCTGTGGCCTCATCCTCACCATTGCTACCGAGATGGCACAGGACCCAGCCAAGGCCTCTCGCCTTGAGCTGATTTTTTTCGATGGCGAAGAGGCCTTCACCGAAAACATGGGCCCTCAGCCTAGCGGCATTTTCGATGGTCTCTACGGTTCGACGGCCTACGCTAAGCGCTGGTTCAATACCCGCGACAAGCCGAGCTTTGGTATCCTCCTCGACATGGTAGGTCACAAGGATTTGTCCATCAAGGTGCCCTCCGACTCACCTCCCCAACTGGTAGCAGTCATGAACCGGGCCGCGAAGAAAGCTGGGCATAGCGAGCGATTTGGAATGGCCGATGGTCAAATCCTAGATGACCACGTGCCGCTCAACCACGCGGGCATCCCCACCATCGACATCATTGGCGACTTCCAGCGCAGCAATTGGTGGCATACCCCGAAGGACAACCTCGATCTCATCTCACCAGAATCGCTCGCTATCACTCATGAGGTCGTGACCGGGATGCTTTCTGAGCTGCTCACAGATACCGAGTCTTGAAGAAATTTCTCGCTGAACCCCAGCAAGCTTGAGAAGTGCCTCCTTAGGGGCGTCATTGCCCCCGCTGCGCTTAACCACCTCATAAAGACCCAAAGTCCCTTTGCGCCCACGGTAAAAACCCGCTTCAATGCTCCCTTGTGAGCGACCATCTCTCCACCGCCCGTCAGGTTATTAATCTGGAAGCCGAAGCCTTGCAGGCCTTTGAAGGCCGTCTTGACGACGGCTTTACCGCTCTCATCGACAGCCTTCTCACCGTCTTAGAAAACGGTCGTAAAATCGTTTTGGTAGGAATTGGAAAATCCGGAAACATCGCCCACAAAATCGCGGCCACTCTGACTTCCACTGGTTCTCCCGCAGTCGTGCTTCACTCCCAAAACGCGCTTCATGGCGACCTCGGGCTCCTCGCGGAAGGAGATGCCGTCATCGCGCTGTCGTATTCCGGTGAGACCAGCGAGCTACTCGACCTCCTGCCCTACCTCAAGCGTCAATCGAGCACCCTCATTTCCCTCACTGGCAAACCCGGGTCTACTCTCGCCACCCACGCTGACCATTGCCTCGACACCTCCGTGCCCCGCGAGGCCTGCCCGCTCGAACTCGCACCCACTTCCTCATCTACGACCATGCTAGTAGCTGGTGATGCCATTGCGATGACCTTAATGAGCGCGCGCGGATTCACCGCCGAGGACTTTGCCCAATTCCATCCCGGAGGTTCCTTGGGGCGCGCCCTCCTCACCACCGTTGGCGAAGTGATGCGGACAAACGAACGTCTCGCGATCGTGACGCCGGAGAACACCATCTTTGAGACCCTCAACGCGATGACTAAGGCCAAGTCTGGCGCTGCTGTCGTCCTCAATCCCGACAGCACTCTCGCTGGCATCTTCACCCATGGAGACTTTGCCCGCTCCTTCCAAAGTAATAACGAGGTCGGCACCCAACCCGTCTCCAGCCTGATGACCGCGCAACCTATCACCATCTCGAGTAAGGCCTTGGCAGCCGAAGCGGTGCGACTGGTGGGCGAGCGCAATATTGATGACCTCATTGTCCTCGATCAGGACAGCAAGCAAGTCCTTGGCCTCATCGACTCCCAGGACCTCGCCAGCCTCAAGCTCACTTGATAAGCTCGCTTGCGACCACTGTGGCACGGGAAAAACCTCGCTTTTCGTTCGGAAATCTCCGATAGCCAGCCTTGTTATGGCTCATCCTTTTCAAGACCTTGGTGTCCCCGAAGACCTCATCAAAGGTCTCGAGGAACTCGGTATTCGCCAGCCCACCAAAATCCAGCGCGACGCTATGCCCCACCTACAAAAGGACGGCCGAGACTTCATCGCGCAGGCCCAGACTGGCACCGGAAAGACGGCCGCCTTTGGCCTTCCACTGTTGCAGAAGATGGACCCTAGGAAAAAACAGATCCAAGGCTTAGTCGTGGCACCCACCCGGGAGCTTGCCAAGCAGATTGGCAAACAGCTCTTCCGCTTCACCAAGTATTCGACCCAGATTTTCACCGAGGTCGTCAGCGGAGGAGACCCCATCGACCGGCAAGTAGCGGCTCTGCTACGCCCGACGCAAATTGTGGTCGCTACTCCCGGACGCCTTCTTGACCTCATCGAACGGGATGCTCTCGACCTCTCCTTGGTGCAGTATCTTGTTCTCGATGAAGCTGATGAAATGCTGAGCATGGGTTTTCAAAAACAATTGGCCCAGATTTTCAAGCTCACCCCCAACCGCAAAGGCACCTGGCTGTTCTCCGCCACCTTTCCGGACAAAGTCGAGGACCTCATTCAGAACAATCTCTCCTCCCGGGCCCCTTTTCTCAAAATCGATCAGAAGCAAGTTGTTAACCGCAACATCGACCATCGCTACACCGTGCTCGAACACGCAGAGAAGGACGACTTCATCATCGAATTTCTTGAGGCTCGTGGCAAGGAGCGCGGCCTCATCTTCTGTCGCACCAAAGCGGGCTCGGTTGCGCTTGGAAATAAGCTCCGCAAGAAGGGCTTCCAAGCCGAAGTCCTCCAAGGTGACCTCACCCAGCAAGAGCGGGACAAAGTCATGCGAGCCTTTAAAAAAGAGCGAGTGCAATTTCTCATTGCGACCGATGTTGCGGCCAGAGGGATTGATATTGCCGACCTCTCCTTCGTGCTACACCATCAGCTCCCCGACCAAATCGAATACTACACCCACCGAAGCGGACGCACGGCCCGGGCGGGAAAAAGCGGGCTCTCGCTCGTTCTCCTCGAGCCCAAGCAACGCCCCCGTCTCAAGCGACTAGAGTCCGCTCTCAACATTGGATTTACCGACTTCTAGCGAAGGTCAGTTTTCCAACAAGTCGGCAATCGTAGCCACGGGAAGAAGGAAAGTCTTCACTCTTCCTGCCCGCGCAATCACGATTCCTACTAGGCGCCCATCGCTATCGACCACGGGCAATCCGGTCTCGCTCGGCGTCACCGTCATGTCGGTTTGGAGAACACTCGGGAATCCGTCTCGCTTGCGGCTGAGTCCACGCTCATCCATCTGGTCCATCATCCGCTCACGCCGACTAGCTCTCTCTTTTTCAAAACGTCGTGGCTTCAATTTGGCCTCCAGCTGCACGGGCCCAGTTCGTCTCCTCACCGACAACTGAACGACTTGATGGGCACCTGCGCGGCTCAAAACCGTTCGCAGCTCTTCCACCGAATCAATCTTGCGACCATCGACCGCCCAGATGACGTCCTCGTCTAACACCCCGGCCTCTTCGGCGGCACTTCCCTCCGTCACCAGGTTCACTAACACACCGCCCCGGTCGTAGGTATCATCGAGACGAACGCCCAAGAATCCTCGCGCACTTTCGAGCAGACTCCGCTCCGCCACCGAAATGACTGCAATGCCTTCCGGGGCCCCATCGGGTCTCACCGCAGCCACGAGGGTTCCTGCTCGCGCGGGAATTCCCTGCAAGGGAATGGCTCGGAGCTGAATCTTATCGGGGGCCTGCAACAAGACCAAGTCATGGTCATTGAACACCTCCATCACCTCCAAGGGAAATTCCCGCGCGTCGGAATCAAGCCCGTCCAAAACCTGCGCGCCTCGAAGCTCACTCCATTTTGCTAAAATCTGATTTCCCTTCCAAACAGTGCCGAAACCGACCTGTTTTTGGTTCGCAAACACCCGAATGACCCCATTTCCTAACTCGTCGGTCACCTCTCCAAAGGCATCGAAAAATTCCCGCGCTTGCTTCTCTAACAAACGCTGCCCCCGCTCGGTCACGAAGGGCAGACTGCCCACCCGTCCCAACTGCACGCGCGTGATCAGCTGCTCCTGTCCTCGCTGGACATCGAGCACGACCTCGTCACCAGCGTCCAAGTTCTCGAGATACTTTTTGAAACGAGCACCATTCAAGGGTTGACCATCGACTCGCAGAATCAGGTCTCCTTCGCGCAATCCCGCCACCTCGGCCGGAGATTCCGCCAACACTGCATCTAACTTCACCCCCCGGGCCCTTACGTTGGCATTGAAGATGACACCGAGGGCTGGCCTTCCTTCGCGTTGCCCGGGCGGCGGTTGCAACTCGCCCTCCCTGACCCCTTTCTTCATCCATTCCCAATCTTCGATAAAGCCGCTAATCCCGGCATGAGTATTGGTTTGCAAGTCCTCGCCAATCCAAGAGTGGATGCCTACAACTTTGCCCTCCAAATCGAAAAGCGGTCCTCCTGAGTCTCCTCCAAAGAGAACGCAATCGCTGCCAAAGAAGTGGTCTGCACTTTTCGAAATCACGCGCCCGAAGCGCACCGGAGCCGCTCGCAAAGCATCATAGCCCGAAGGATGGCCAGTGGCTAACACCCAATCCCCGGGTCTCACTTTTGCCGAACTACCCAAAGGGGCAAACACCCAGGGGCCTTCGCCCGAAAGTTGAATCATGGCTGCATCTCGGCGCTTGTTCATACCCAGCACTTGGCCCGGCACCTCCTCGCCATCATCAAAGAGCAAAGTTACCTTTTCGGCCACCTGGCCGGTTTCCAAATTGGTGACCACATGACCCGCAGTTAAAATCAACCCGTCGGCGGATACCACCACGCCGCTGCCCGTCGCCCCCATCGCATTGACCGTGACGGTGGTCTTGCGAGCTTGCTCCACCACAGGCCAAATCGCGGTCTGGAGTTTTCGTAAATCAACCTCCGCCAGCGCTGCTCCTTGGGCCGTCAGCCACGTCAGCCATATCAGTATTCTCATCTTACAAAGTCGATCTGCCATCCTTCGCAGTCAATGCCTCCATCCGAGCAAGTTTTAGCGAAGCTTAGAGGCTAGCACTTGGTCGAGATTGAAAGTTCCCTGACCGCTGCTCTTCACGGTGCCACCCTCTGGCACCACATACTCGAAGACGGAGGGAATCTTCACCCCTTGCTTTTCCGACATGAGAAAGACCCGAATCGCGAGCGCCTCTTTGCCCGTCGAACCAGGCAGGCTCTTGATGGAATACTCAACTTGGTTGACGCCGGGGTTCGCTCCTCCGATGACAACTTCCGCAGCTTTGCGATTGGCAACGGTATGGCGACTGCGACGATTGACCTGCACGGTTACTTCCCGGCCGGGCGCAAAGCAATAAACCTTCGCAATATAAGGAACCGGTCCTTGCAAGCGAATGGCTGGCGGTTGAGGTGGCGCTCCGTTGGGTTGAAACTCCGGCTTATCCAAACTGGAGTAGTCGCCGCTCGCCAATTCTTTCCTGACCTCGGGGAGAGCCATGAGATTGATGAAGTCGGCCCCATCATACTTCCACCCCGATTCCTGAACAAAGGAGAGAACCAAAATATTATCCGTAGGCGTACCACCCACCCCGAAATTGACTTTTCCAAAATAAACCACTTTCGCGGTCGGTCCTCGCACGTTGAGCTTAGCTGGCGTCAATCCACGCAAATCCGGTGGGGCTGCAGGCAGCATGAACAAGCTGGCGGGAAAAGGGCGACGTTCTGAAAAGATTCGATTCCGCATTTCCACCTGACGCCGGGTGGAAGTGGTTTGGCTCCATCGCGTGGCGTTCTGAGTCATGATCGCCTGCCGCCACTGGTTATAGACCCCTTCCAACACGGGTTGCATCTGGTTTTGCGCCGGGAGAGAGGAGCTGAGGAGCCCGAAAAGAAGGGGAAAAGCGAGTGGAATGCTGAAAAGCGTCTTCATGATGCGAGAAACTATCGACAAAGACCCCGCTCTGCGACCACCTTTTTTCTTCTCATGTCGTCCATTGACCAACTCAAAGAGGCGCCGGCCATCGGCGAGGCCCGCGATCGCGAGCTCCTCAAGGACGCCCATTCCTACGTCTACTACGAATCTCCGCAAGGGCCGCTGAGCGCGCACTTCTTCCTTCCGCCAGGTCACAACCCGGAGGCAGCCCACCTGAACTGTCTTCTTTTTCTTCATGGTGGGCTTTGGGACGCCTCCATGCCCACGCAATTTGTGCCCCACTGTCACCACTTCGCCACCCGCGGTTGTGTCGCAGTGACGGTTGAGTATCGGGTCTTTAACAAGCACCGCACCAATCCCGTGGAGGCTATCGAAGACGTCCGCATGGCAATTGGTTTTCTCAAAAGCAACGCTAAGATCATCGGTATCGATCCCGAACGCATCATCGTGGTGGGCGCTGGCTCGGGGGGGCATTTGGCCCTTTCGTCTGCCATTCTCAGCAACGAGCAAAACAGCGAAGGACTCGACCTCAAGCCCGCTGCTGTGGCCACCTATTCCGCCATTGTCGACACCTCGGCCAAAGGCGTCGGGCACGAACTCTTCCCGTCACCCAAGGAGGCCAAAATCCACAGTCCGCTTTCGCAGCTGCCCGTCAAAAATCTTCCGCCCTGTCTTCTCCTGCACGGTCGCAACGACCGAGTGGCTCCCTTTGACCAAATTTTGAAATTTGCTAAAGGCTACCGACGCAAAGGCAACAAATGCGAGGTTCTGGATTTCGAAGGCGCAGGCCATACCTTCTTCAATTACAATACCAACGAGCAGCTCTACGAACTCTCGCTCAATGCCCTCGACCGCTTTCTCGTTGACCTTAATTTTCTCTCTCCAGAGGAACCCCTAGTGATTTAGAGGGCTTCCCCGAAGTCAGTTCGAACGTCGCAAAGGCGAGGATGGCAGAGGCGAAGATGGAGAAACGTTCGAGCAACTACAGCAGCTGAGTCTCTGCCAGCAAGCGGTAGGTGCCATTTGCAGCGAGAAGCTCATCGTGGTTGCCACTTTCGACAATTTGGCCTCCGCTCAAAACATGAATTTGGTCGCAGGTGCGAACGGTGCCCAAGCGGTGGGCGATAATGAGACTCGTGCGTCCAACCATCAGCTTTTCCAAAGCCTCTTGCACCAAGCGTTCGCTCTCGGAATCCAACGCACTAGTCGCTTCGTCTAGCATGAGGATATTGGGGTCGGCGAGGATAGCACGCGCAATCGCAATGCGCTGGCGTTGTCCTCCCGAAAGCCTCATCCCACGGGGACCGACCACCGCTTCATACTTTTCCGTAAATCCTTCAATGAACTCGGCAGCATTGGCTTCGCGAGCGGCCTGTTCGATTTCATCTTGAGTGGCACCAGGCTTTCCGTAGGCGATGTTTTCGGCAATCGTTCCTCCGAACAGATGGACCTCTTGCGGCACCATCGCGATGGCGGAACGAAGATCGTCTAACGACCACTCACCCACCGCGCGGCCATCAAGGGTCAACTCTCCGGAACTGACATCGTGGAATCGTTGGATGAGAGCAAACAAGGTTGACTTGCCTCCCCCGCTGGGACCGACAAAAGCCACTTTCTCCCCCGGCGAAACCTCGAAGGATACTCCCTTGATCACCTCGGTCTCTTCGCGGGAAGGATACGCAAAGCGAATCTCCTTAGCCGCCAACAATCCACTCACCTTCTTGCTCTCACCTTCTCCCTGATTCTCTGGTTGCTCGTCTAAAATCTCCTTTAAGCGTTCGGTTGCACCGTTGGCCTTTTGCACTTGGCTCACAATCTCCGGGAAGGAACCAAGCGATGCACCAACAAAGACACTAAAGAGAACGAAGGCCACGAATTCCCGCTGGGTCAGCTCACCTTCCGACAACATCCCAGCCCCGAACCAAGCAACCACCGAAATGGTCCCAAACATAACGAAAATGATGAAAGCAATGAACGCTGCCCGGGCCTTGGCACCCTTCATCACCACCGCAAGATACTCGGTGAGCGATTGCTCGTAACGGTCTTCCTCAAAGCGTTCATTCCGAAAAGACTTCACCTCAGCAATCCCTTGCGTGCTCTCTTCGATGACGATGGAACTATCCGCGAGGGCGTCCTGTGCCGACTTGGAGTATCCCCGCACCTTTTTTCCGAAAAAGGCCACGGCCAAAATGACAACCGGAATAATGGCCAACATGAACAGGGCCAATTTCCACGAAAACACAAAGATGAAGATGAGTCCGCCCACCAAAGTGACCGACTGCCGAATCATCTGAGGAACGGTCGTTAGCAGGGTTTCCCGTAAAACCGACAAATCGGCCGCAACCCGACCTGAGAGTTCACCTGCCCGACTCTTTTCGTAAAAAGTCATCGGCAAGTGCACCAGATGGCGGAAGACATCGCGCCGGATATCATTGAGAGCACTCTCTCCTGCTTTGATAAAGCCTCTCACTCGCCAATAAGAGACGATGGCCTGCAGAGCCAACGCGCCGACCAGTAGCAGAACGGTCTTATTAATATTGGCTTTGACTTGTTCAACATCGAGCATCTCAGCTCCTGTTAAGTTGACCCCGCCGATGAGCTGACTGAGAAAATAGGGAAAAGCCAGCGAAAGAGCGGCGGTGACGAAGAGAGCCACCAGCGCGGGATAGAACGTCTTCTTGTAATTCGCGAGGTAACCATAGAACCCCAGTATCGCGAGCCTTCGCCCCGATTTCCCTTTTCCCGTTTCCTTGCTCTCGCCCTTGCGCCTGCGCATGTGTCCAGTGGAAGCCAGCCATTCGCATCAGTCAAACAACAAGCTCTCCGATGCCGAAAAAGGCTACTTTTCCGGATTCAT
>CAZGXV010000033.1:33799-33911 GCA_964529725.1 uncultured Roseibacillus sp. | reverse complement strand
TCGAATTGAAAAAAACAGATATCTGATTGAGCCATCCCGCTAGGGTCGTTTTGATAAAACGACCGTGAAGACGGGGAGGGGTCCGAGGGTAAGGGTTGCTTGGCAAGGCCGA
>CAZGXV010000033.1:30565-33699 GCA_964529725.1 uncultured Roseibacillus sp. | reverse complement strand
GAAGCTTGGAAAACGAAGAAAAGCTCGCGGACCATTTATCAAATGGTCCCTACCGGCAGCGACGAGCCGCCGAACTCGGCAAGACGCCACGCGGTAGGGTCGTTTTGATAAAACGACCGCGAAGACGGGGAAGGGGTCCGAGGGTAAGGGTTGCTTGGCAAGGCCGAGAAGCTTGGAAAACGAAGAAAAGCTCGCGGACCATTTATCAAATGGTCCCTACCGACAGCGACTCAGGCGGCGTTACTCTTCTAAATCGTCATCGCTTGGAAACCTCCATCGACGATCAGTTCGGTTCCGGTCAGGAAACTTCCGGCGTTGTTAGAAGCCAGCAAAAGAGTGGCTCCAATCAATTCCTGAGGATTGCCGAAACGGGAAGCAGGGGTGTGTCGAAGAATCTCTGCCACCCTCGCTTCATCGAGGACGCTCTTGTTTTGTTCCGCAGGGAAAAAACCAGGAACGAGAGTGTTGACGCGGATGTCGCGGTCTGCCCATTCCCGGGCTAAGTTACGAGTCAGGTTGTGGACTGCAGCTTTGGACGCGGAGTAGGTGAAGACCCGAGAGAGAGGATTCAATCCTGAAATGGAACCAAGGTTAATGATGGAGCCCTGCACATCGCGGGAAAGAAAGTAGTTGCCGAAAATCTGACAAGCTCTCATCACTCCGACGACGTTGGTGTCGATGATGCGAAGGAATTCCTCGTCGGTAATTTCCACGAAAGGAGTCGGGGAGTTGACGCCGGCGCCGTTAATCAGAATATCGGCCCGACCCGACTGCGCGATGACGGAATCGAGAAGGTCATTGAGCGACTCGCGCTTACCGACTTCAGCCTGAGCGAAGTAGCCTTTCCCTCCTGCAGCAACGATTTTGGCAAGGCGCGCTTCCGCTTTGGATTCGTCGCGGCCAACCAGAACAACTTCCGCCCCAGCGGAGGCCAATCCCTCGGCCATGGTGCCACAGAGTTCGCCGGTTCCGCCGATGATTACGGCCACTTTGCCTTCGAGGCCAAACAGATTGGTGAGGTAATTATTCATTGTTCTGAGATGGTTCATTCTTAGTCCGTCTCACGGATTTTGCGAATCATTTTTGCCTCGTGGAGAAGGCTTAGGACTCGAGGTGAAACTTGAGCTGCGGTGAGAAAAGATCGGGTTCTAGCAAGAAGGAATCGTGGCCCTTGTCGGAGTGAACTGTCAGGTGTGTGACCGCCACTTCTGATTTTTCCAAATCAGCCACCAATTCGGCTTGTTCCTCCGGATAGAAGCAGAAATCGGAGTCGATGGAGAAGACGAGAAACTGGTGGTCTGCCTTTTTGGCGGGAGCGAAGAGAGCTTCCGCATCGTCGACTTCGGCTTCTTTTAAGGCATGGTAGGAAGACCACATGTCAGCAATACGCAGGTAGGTGTTGGCATCAAAGCGCTGCGTAAATTTTTTGCCTTGATGCAGCATGTAGGATTGAAAGGGGTCGGTGACCTTATACCAAGACAGCATTTCCTTCTCGGGCACGATCTCGCGTTTGGCCCGACGTTCGAAAGCATCAATGTGGACGAAAGTTTTGTGTGAAATCATCCGCGCCAAAGCTAGGCCGAGATTAGGTTGACTGCCTTGATAGTAATCGCCACCGTTGAAGTGAGGGTCGTTCTCGATGGCAAGAATTTGTTCAAAGAGAAGAAGGCGATTGAGAATGGTATTCTTGTAGGACGATGCGACTGAGACAACCTTGCGCACGCGCTCGGGGAAAAGGTTGGAGAAAGTCAGCGCGCAAAGCCCACCCACCGAGGGGCCTACGACGGCGTGGAGTTGCTCGACTTCAAAGTGGTCTAAAAGAGCGGCAGCAAAGCGAGCCTGATCGCCAACCGTCACTTTTGGGAAGGTGGACCCGTAAGGTTGGCCGGAATTGGGGTCTAGCGAGCTCGGGCCGGTGGAGCCGTAGCATCCGCCCAAGTAGTTGGGGGCGAGGACACAGAATTTGTCGGTATCGATCGCCTTGCCGGAGCCAATGAAGTCGTTCCACCAACCATCGCGGAGTTCCTCGTTGAAAAGAGGCACCCCGGAAATGCCCTCATTGATGCCCGCCGCATGATGGGAGCCGGAAAGGGCGTGAAAAAGTAGAATGACGTTGGAGCGCTCGGAGTTCATCTCGCCATATTGCTCAAAAGCGATACGGGGAGAACTGAGCACGGTGCCTTGCGCGACGGTGAATTGGTCGAGTGGGCAAAACTGGGTCGAGACGAGTTCGTTGGTCACGGGTGGGTGGCGATTTTGAACGGAAAGTGCGGGGAAAGACAGCCTTAGTTTTTTCTCCTGTGCTCAGGCATCGCGGAGAGGAAAAATCTCTACATTGACGCCGGGACTGGAAAGCACCGATACCGGAGGGCCTTCGGGTTCAGGAAAGTTGTTCCAAGTAAATGGTAGGAGAGAGGGCTTCTCGCAGCTCGCTTGCTGGAAGGGGTAGGGTGAGTGATGGACTTGGCCGATTTTTAATTTACCCGCGCGGTTGGTCGAAAAAAGAAGATATCTCTCTAACAGAAAGAATTCCAAAGTGCCTGGGGCAGCCGTTTCGATAGGACCGATGCCTTGGTAGGGGAAGCGGGCAGTCTGGCCTGTGCCCTTGCGAAGCGATTGAAAGTTGACGAGACCATCGCTCTTCGGGGCACACATCTTTGCGTGCTGATAGGGAAGGTGAAAGAGCTTGCGGGCTAATTCTACCGCAATGGGCTGATTGGCATCTAGGGAATAGAACCAGACTCCCGGCCGGCCTTGCTCATCATAGACATAGGTGCGGAGGTTCAGCTCCAGAAACCAAGAGAGACCGGGAACGGGAGGGAGAAACCGGGGGCGCACTTTCTCCATGGAGAAGGGTACGATGCCGAGGTAAGCCTTTCCTTGAAAGGTATCGAGATGAAGCCCCGGTGGGAGAGTGGGTGAGATTTGTTCGGCGGGGACTTCCCAATGCAGAAAGAGTAAGTCGGACCAGCGTTGGGTCATCACGGGCGAGCGGTCGGGGCGATGACGGGGAGCCTCGCGCTGGGCATCGGTGGGCATGTTACTTCAAAGGATCGAAGTCGGAGTCTTCGTCGCGGTTCTCAGGAGACTCAGGAGACTCGGCAGACTCAGACCGGGGAGAATTTTTCTCGGGT
>CAZGXV010000033.1:21031-30465 GCA_964529725.1 uncultured Roseibacillus sp. | reverse complement strand
CTCAGGAGACTCAGGAGACTCGGCAGACTCAGACCGGGGAGAATTTTTCTCGGGTTCGATAGGGGCTTGCGAATAAAGGTCTTCCTCTTCCGGATCGGGCCCGACGAAATCAGGGTCGTCATCCTTCTGTTCATGATCATGAATATCGGGCTCTTCGGTGTCACCATCAGAAAGGGCGTGCTCAGTCTCGCTCTCCTCGTGGTGATACTCGTCCTCGTCGGGGTCGAGACGGCTGGCGGCTCCAGGTGCAGCTAGGAGACGAGCCATGCGCTCTTCTTCCTCAGCAGCTTCGCGAGCCCGCTCCTTTTTGTCCATGAAGTAGGCCAACCAAATGCAGATTTCGTAGAGAATATACATCGGGCCAGCTAATAGACCGAGCGTGAGCGCGTCCGGCGTTGGGGTGATAATGGCGGCAATCACCACGATGGCGAGGACGGCATAGGAGCGGGTGGTCCGCATCATTTCGTAGGAAAGAATGCCCAGCTTGACCAAAGTCATCACCACCACCGGGAGCTCGAAGGCGAGGCCGAAGATAAGGACGAACTGGGTGGCAAAAGAGATGTAATAGCCAATGCGCCAATCGTTCTGGATGCCCATATCCATCGAGTAGTTGTAGAAGAAGTCGAGGACGTTGGGGAGAATGACGAAGTAGGCAAAGAGCACTCCTGTTAGAAAAAGGAGGAAGCCGACACCCAGGGCAGGGAAGAGGGCTCGTTGTTCTTTCTCGTGCAGGCCGGGTAAGACAAATTGCAGGAGGAAAAAGAGAAGGAGGGGGAAGGAGAGGACCAGCGCTGCGAAGAAGGCAAGTTTGACCGAGAGCATGAAGCCTTCGGTGGGATTAAGAGATTGCATGAGAACCATGCGACCTTTGGCATCGAGTTGTGCGTTGGGATTGCCTTCGACGAGGGCCTGCAATTGTTTACGCTGTTTTTCGGAGAGATCGGGAATCTTCGCCACGTAATTGGCCCGCTGCTTTTCGGCTATGGAAAGGGCGATGCGGAAGTGAAAGGCAGACTCGACATGGAAGGCAAAGTTCTCGTCTTCGGTATCGGCAAATTTCTCAAAGTGCTTTCGCTGGGCCGGGTTGAGGCCGATGGCATCATTGGACACCCGCACCGCTTTTTCCCAAACCTCCACCGAGGGCCGGGGATCGAGTTTCTGGAGAGCACTGCTCTGGGTTTGGGACCAGACTTGTTCGACCGGACGACGGATGACGTCCATGAGGTCGTTACGAAAGACGTAGCAAACCAGAGTGGTCAGCACGAGGGTGAGGATGATGCGCGAGAGCGTGACGCGCAGGTCATCGAGGTGGGAGAGAAAGGGTTTTTCGGCCTCCGGATTGGATTGATCGCGGATTTCAAAAAGCTTCTTCAGGAAAAACATGGTATCGGGCCGCGTCGCGCTGGCGGAAACTAAGAGAGCATACGCCGCGTGGCCAGCGAGTTTTCCGGGAAGTCACGGAAAGAGCGACTCGGGAACCGATTCTCTTCGGGGCCTGTGCTCCGCGGGTAAAAATCTCTTCGCCGAAGTTCAGGGCGACTCAACTACGGACCAAGTTGCTCTTTTTGGTCCAATTTCACCTAGCTTGATCGCGTCGCGCTAAAGGCCTTTATTTTTTCCGGCGTTTGTTAGCAAGCAGGTGAATCTAAGAAATTTTTAAGAAGCTGCAGACCCGTGTGTTGACTCTTCTCGGGGTGAAATTGAGTCGCGAACAGATTTCCTTGCCGCACTGCAGAAGCGAAGGGCTGGCCGTAGTCGGTTGTGGACGCGATGACTCCGGGGTCGCTGGGTTGGGGGAAATACGAGTGCACGAAGTAGAAGAAGGGATCGGGGTTAAAGTCTTTCCAAATCGGATCGTCAGGATGTTCGGGAGAGGCAGTGTTCCACCCCATGTGAGGAATTTTCAGCCCGGAATCAGAGGGGAAACGCTTCACCTTACCTTTCAAGATCCCCAAGCCCGGAGTATCGGGCGATTCCTCGGAACCTTCGAAGAGCAGTTGGTAACCGATGCAAATTCCAAAAAAAGGCTGATCGGCTTGGAGCCATTTTTTCAAGGGGTCCACGAGGCCTCGAGCTTCCATATTCCGCATCGAGTCGCCAAAGGAGCCTTGACCTGGGAACGCAAGGTGGGTGAGCCCCTCGAAGTCGTCCGGACCGGAGACTGTTTTGGGATGAGCTCCTAGAAATTGGAGCGCCCGTAGGAGCGAACGCAGGTTGCCTCCGCCGTAATCAATGACACCGAGTTCCATCGTGGTTAAAGGACCGCTTTGGTGCTGGGAATAGCTCCTTCTTGGCGGGCGTCGATGGCTACCGCTACACGCAGGGCACGGGCCAGGGCCTTGAAGATGGCTTCCGCAATGTGGTGCCCGTCGCGACCTGCGAGCAAATCAACATGGATGTTGGCACGAAGGTTAGATGCTACCGCCCGGAAAAATTCTTCTACGAGCGTAAATGGCAAATTAGGTGCAGAGGCTGTTTCGGACGGAGGGTTGAAGGCGAGGTAGGGGCGATTGCTGAGGTCAACGACGACGCGGGCAAGCGTCTCGTCCATGGGGACGTAGGCATGGCCATAGCGCTGGATTCCTGCCTTGTTGCCAAGAGCTTCGCGGATGGCATCGCCGAGAACAATCCCGGTGTCCTCTACGGTGTGGTGGGCATCGACTTCGATGTCGCCATCGACTTTGACCTCTAAGTCGATGAGCGAGTGTTTCGAAAAGAGAGTCAGCATGTGATCGAAGAAGGGGTGCCCCGTCGAGATTTCGCTCACTCCCGTGCCGTCGAGGTTCAGCGAGAGCGAGATTTTTGTCTCAGCGGTCTCGCGATTGAAGGTTGCTTTGCGCATTTATTCAGCTGGCTCGAGCTCTTCCTCCATCTTCATCTCCATCTCCATCTCCGCATCCGCATCCGCATCCGCTTCTTCCGCGTCAGCTTCCTCTTCGACAGGAGGATTATTGATGGTGGGGTCGAAGCGATCCACCAACTTGTCAATGTAGGCTTCGGCGGTTCCAGCTTCGTCGAGAGCATCAAGAATCAATTCCAGTTCCTCCTGATTTTTGGCCCCGGCAGCCTCCCAGCCCTTCCGGTAGAGGGCGTCTGTCTCGTCGAATTCGACGAGTTCGCTTTCCACATCTAAGAGACGCTCGGATTCCTTCATCAAAGAATCGATGGCGCCTTGCAGAGAGGACATGTTCTGGGTGTCGACGGTGAACCAGCTTTGCCCTTCTTCTTCTTCCTTGGCCCACAGACGGTCAAAGGTGATGCGACGTTGTTCCTCGACTTGGTTAGCACGGGCTTGTTCGCTAGAGGACAGCCGATCGAAGGCTGCCTGACGGCGGCTTTCCTTGGATTCCAAACCGGACAGCTCGCGGTCTAGAAGGGTGCCGTAACTAGTCGCGAGGCGGGACATGAGAGCGATTGCTTCGCGATGGGCCTTGGTTGCGAAAAAGTCTTTTTCTAAAATATCGTATTGGCGGAGAGCGGCGAGATAGGAGCGGGAATCGACCAGGCTTTGGAATTTGGCCGCCACAATTTTTGAATCGATACCGAGGGCATCTTTCTCGCGGTCGACGGCGGAAATCAGACCCTCTTCTCCAGAGGCAATCTTGACTCCGCCTGCTGCGATAAACTCGCGCTCCTCGGATAGCTCCCTCAGCATACGGTTGGCCTTGGTGCCGGCCGCGGTCATTTTGTGGGCGAGTAAGAAGGACTTGAGGGTCTTGATGCGTTTATCGTATTCCGAAAGCTCCAAAAAGGGAGGGGCTGGCGCGAGATTGGCGATTTTTTCCTCAAAAATAACGTCGGACTCATTGACGCGCTCAATGTCTACCACCTCCGAGCGCTTGATGGTGCGTCGTTCCTTAATTGAGCTGGTGACGCTGACCTCGAGTTCATACTCCTCGAGAGTCTTATTGAGAATAGTAGCGTCGAGCTTGGTGCCGTCCTTGAGCGTGAAGATGTCGGCCCAGCCTGGCACCGCGAGTGCCACCAGAATCGAAGTCGTGAGGATTTTCATAGGAATTGGTGTTGTGTGAATGAAACATCGTTCAAAAACGGCGGCACGAAAAGGTCAAATTCTAGCGCAGACTGGGAAAATGTGAACCAGCAGACTTTCGCTTGAGAATAGAACTCTGCAAAGTCTTGCGATGTCTTTCGGAAGTCCTAATGATTTTTGGTCCACCCAATTCCATGAGCGCCGAAGAAGACAGAAGCCACGAGCACATTAGTCTGGGAGACATGTATAAGGACTACTTTGTCCTCTATTCCAGCTACGTGATTTTGGAGCGAGCCGTTCCTCACCTAAAGGACGGTCTCAAGCCGGTGCAGCGGCGCATCCTGCACTCCATGCGACAGATGGAGGATGGGCGTTACACCAAGGTGGCGAACATTGTCGGAGACACCACCAAATACCATCCTCACGGGGATTCCGCGATTAAGGACGCCATCGTAGGCTTGGGTCAAAAAGAACTTCTCATCGATACCCAGGGAAACTGGGGAAATATCCTGACTGGCGATCCGGCGGCGGCAGCCCGATACATTGAGGCGCGCCTCACACCCTTCGCGCTAGAGGTGGCCTTCAATCCCAAGACCACTGAGTGGACGCCCAGCTACGATACCCGGAATCAGGAGCCTGTGACCTTGCCGATGAAGTTTCCCTTGTTGTTAGCGCAAGGGGCGGAGGGCATTGCGGTGGGCTTGGCCTGCAAGATTCTGCCGCACAACTTCATCGAACTCATCGATGCTTGTATCTGCACGCTGCGCAAAAAGCCCTTCGAGTTGTTGCCGGACTTTCCCACCGGTGGAACCCTCGACGCCAGCGACTACCGCGATGGCTTACGGGGAGGCCGCTTGCGGGTGCGAGCCCGGATCACGATTGAAAAAGCACGTCAGCTACGCATCACGGAAATCCCCTTTGGCACCACGACCAAAGGATTGGCCGAGTCGATTGTCTCAGCCAATGAGAAGGGGAAGATCAAGATTTCCAAAGTTGAAGACTACACAGCGGCTACTGCCGATATCGTGGTGACCTTGCCCGCTGGCATCGATGCCGAGAATGCGCGCGATGCCCTGTTTGCCTTCACTGATTGCGAGGTTTCGATTTCGCCCAATGCCTGTGTGATTCGTGAGGAAAAGCCCGCCTTCATTGGAGTGAGCGAGATTCTCAAAGCCTGCGCACTGAGTACTAAAGACCTGTTGGAGCTAGAGCTACAGATTCGTTTAGGGGAGCTGCAAGAAAAGTGGCACTTCAGTTCCTTGGAAAAGATTTTTATCGAAAATCGGATCTATCGCGACATCGAGGAGTGCACCACTTGGGAAGCGGTCATCGAAGCCATCGACAAAGGCCTAGACCCCTTTAAGAAACTGCTGAGAAGGGAAGTCACACGTGACGACATCATCCGTCTCACGGAAATTAAGATTAAGCGAATTTCCAAATATGATGCCTTCCGCGCGGACGAGGAAATCAAGGGTTTTGAAGACTCGATTGCGGAGGTGGAGAAAAATCTGCGCAACCTGACCCGCTATGCGGTGCGTTACTTCGAGAATCTCAAAAAGAAGTATGGCAAAGGGCGGGAGCGCAAGACCGAGCTCGTCGAGTTGGAAGCGGTCAACCGGACCCAGGTGGTTGCCATTACCGAGACTCTCTTTCTTGATCGGAAGAATGGTTTTGCCGGATGGGGGCTCAAAAAAGAAGAAGCCATCGCAAAGTGCTCGCGCATGGATGATGTCCTGACGATTTTACCCGATGGCAAGATGCAGGTGAGCAAAATTACCGAGAAAGCTTTCGTCGGCAAGCGACCACAACACGTGGCAATCTTTCGTAAGGACGAAGAGAAAATTTACTCTCTGATCTATCGCGAAGGAAGAGACGGACCTACTTTGGCCAAGCGCTTCCGCATCGGCGGGGTGACCCGGGATAAGGAATACCCACTGGCGAAAGGCGGAGCAGGCACCCGGATTCTCTACTTTGCGGTTCACGACAGCGAGGAAGAGAGCGCCGCGAATACCGTTCTCGTTCACCTAAAAGAGCAGCTTCGGTTACGGAACCTCTCCCGTCTTTTCGACTGGAGCGAAATCGCGATCAAGGGCAGGGGAGTGCGTGGAAATCTCGTCACGAAACATCAAGTTGACCGAGTTGTCAGGGCTCCTAAAGAATCTGAATAATTCACTTGAACACCTGTTCAGACGTGTTATTGTCTGCTGCATGACGAAATTCAAATGGAGGCTACGGTTATGGTGGGTGCGGATGCGTGTGGGAATGCTCAAGAAGCGTTTGGTAGCTATTAGACGAAAGATGGCCGGGCACGAGAGGCGGTTTTTGGCCCAGCAGTTGGACTTACCGCTTCACGGCTAGGCCCGTTGGGAACAATTTGTTTGGTTAAATAAGGCCGTTCCCGTCGTTCCTGATGAATTTAGGGGTGGCGGGAACGTATTTGACCGTCTATAACCGCTCGGAGCACACGTAAATCTGAGTGATTTTGAAGAAAAGCGGTTTTAAAAACAGGGCGATATGTTCGTCTTTTCTGACGGTAGTATTGGGGGCTTCGGCGATTGATGCGCCAGGTCAATCACTCGTCCAAGAAGAGTTGGATCGCCGTCGCGATAGCGTTATCGCGGCCGAAGAAGCGATCATGGCGGGCGATAAGGCCTATCAAGAGTCGGCCTTTAACGAGGCGGTGGACTTTTATCGAGAGGCTTTTGCGAAGATTCCTGCTGGCGATAGAACCAACAAGTTTCGCGATGCCGCCAAGGAGCGATATGCTCAGGCAGCCGTGCAAGCTGCGCGCGTGATGAATCGTCAGGGCGACCGCGACGGTGCCATTGCTTTAGTCGATGAGGTTTTGGGAGAGGCTGTCTTTCCCGATTATTTTCCGGCCCAGAAATTACGGGCCCAGCTCGATGATCCCATTCGGACGAATCCAGCGGCCACAAAGGAGCATGGGAGGAAAGTCGATGAAGTTCGACGACTGCTCTATCAGGCGGAAGGATTTTACAATTTAGCGGATTTTGACCGCTCGATGGAAAAGTATCAGGAGGTCCTCCGCATCGACCCCTATAACAAGGCGGCCCGAAGAGGACTGGAGCGAAATAACGGTCGAATTTCCGATTACGCCAATGCCGCAAGAGATCACACTCGAGCCGAAATGTTGGCTCAGGTGTCCGGAGCATGGGAGCTGGATCCTGGCAAAGAGGTGATTGCCTTTGGTAATGGGAATGTTGGTCAAGAGATTGAGTTCCAAGGCGTTCGTATCGAGAATAAGCTCGATGATATTTTTATTCCTTTCGTTGATTTCGATGGCGCTTCCTTGGAAGAAGCCATCGAATTTTTGGAAGGGCAGTCGCGGGCACTCGATCCCGAGCTGGTAGAGGAAAATAAGGGGCTCGATTTTGTTCTCAATATGGGAGCTGGCGATTCACCCGTCGTGCAAGAGATCAGGGAGCGCCGCTTCAGCTTACGATTGCGGAATGTTCCGTTGCGGGAGGTGGTGGAGCAGGTCACCCGCCAGAGTGGAGCGTCCTATCGGGTCGATAACTTCGCGGTCTTGATCGAGCCTGCGGGCGGATTGACTGACGATTTAATTGTTCGCCGCTACAAGGTCCCGCCCTCATTCTTGAGCCAGACGTCCTCGACAGGCTCGGCCGGTGACTTGGATCCTTTTTCTTCTGGTGACGATTCCAAGGCAAAATTGGCTCCCCGCTTGACCGCCCGTCAGTATCTGGAGGAAGTTGGGGTGCCTTTTCCTGATGGCTCAAGCGCCAGTTACAATCCGGGCTTAGGTGAGCTTTTGGCCAAGACTTCTTCTTCCGCTCACGAGGATATCCGCCGCATTGTCGAGGCTATCAATCTGAAGGAGCCGGTGGCGGTGGTGGTGGAAACTAAAATCGTTCGCATTTCCCAATCGAATCTCGACGAACTTAACTTCGACGTTGCGCTCCAGAATTTGGCGGCGAGCGGCGATTTGATTTTCGATGGGGGAACGGTAGGTAATGGTCGAGCGACAGACTTTACTGGTGGACAGCAGGTGACTGCGGGTCTTCGGAGTGGTGACTTCGCGACCGGTGGCGACCCTTTCACCGATGTCTTAGAGCGGGTTGCTCGCGAGGTGCCTTCTTCATCAACGACTCTCTCGGGAACCACCACCGTCATTCCAGAAAACCCGCCCCAAGGGGTGGACTCGGCACCGGGTTTTCTCTCGTTAATCGGCACCGTCAACGACACCGGTTATTCAGCTCTTTTGCGTGGTCTTGATCAGAAAGAAGGAACGGATGTTATGTCTCAACCGTCTGTGATCACCCGGTCGGGGCAGCAAGCTTTGCTCGAGTCGGCACGCGACTTTATCTATCCTACCGAATACGAACCACCAGAGATTCCAAATTCGATTGGAACCACTACTCTAACCGATGTCACCGCGGGAGAGACCTTTAGTCCTACTTCCTTCATCGCATCTCCTTCCCACCCGACTGCTTTCGAAACTCGGAAGCTGGGAACAATTTTGGAAGTGCAGCCTACCGTCAGTGGGGACCGTTCCTATGTGGACTTGGCCTTTAATTTGCGCATGGACGAGTTCCTTGGATTCGTGAACTACGGTGAACCAATTCAGGGTGGAAGCACTCAAGCTGCTTTTGGTTTGATCGGTATCGATGTCACTGCCCAAACAGGTGAGGTCACTTCGAACGAAATTTTGATGCCATTCTTTGATTCGGTGCGACTCAACACCAATGTCTCGGTTGCAACCGGAGAAACCATCATCATCGGTGGCGTGGTCAATGAGCGGGTGGAAAATGTCGAAGATAAGGTGCCCGTCTTGGGTAGCCTTCCTTTCTTGGGTAAGTTGTTCACCTCGAATGCACTCCAAAGGGAAAAGAAAGTGGTGATGGTGTTTGTGACCGTGCGAATCGTTGACCCTGCGGGGAATCCGGTCCAGAACTAGGATGCCGAAGCAAACAAGTTCGCAGCACCCCCACTGAATCATGAGTCAAAATTCCTCTGACAAGAGAACCTATTCCGTCGATGAAATGATGGATAGGCTTCGCGATAGTGATCGAGAAAAGCGTGAGGAAGGTGAGTTGGTCACTCGGGAGGATGGCTCCCAAGTGATGCGGGTCAAAAAGCGTAAGCGCCGCAGCAAACAAAAGAAAGAAGAGGAAGCTAAGCGTCGGAAAAAGCTGTTGTTGTTGCGAACAGTAGCAGTGATTGCCCTGCCATTGTTTCTGGGTCTCGGAGTGGTCTACCTTTTGGCGAAATATCATAGCCCTAGTTTTTCCAAGAACGTGGTGGCCACCATTTGGGAAAAGACTGGAGGAAGCGCCAAAGTGAGGCAGCTTAGCCCTACCGGAACTCAGATTTCCGCTCGCTCGGTCCAATTAAATTGGCCAGATGGCTCGCCTTTGGACCAGCTTCAGGTCGAGAATTTGCAAGGTGATCTCAGTTTGTTATC
>CAZGXV010000033.1:0-20931 GCA_964529725.1 uncultured Roseibacillus sp. | reverse complement strand
GAGTTGACTGCGGGCAGCTGGGGTGCGGTGCCGCTGAAACGTGGCACCTTGGAGTTTTTGAAGGAGACCATCAAAGTGATTTCCTTGCGCTTTGAGGAGGCTGATCGCCATCTGGTGCTCTCTGGTGACCTGAGTTTGGCAGATTCTATTCACAGCCTCTCGGTTGAGGTGGTGACTGGAACAGTTGGCAATGTGGGAGGAGCTGGTTTGGAGAATCTGGTAGTAGCAGATATCTCTGAAGCGACCGGGACCCTCGTGTTCCGACCGTGGAATGTGGCTAGTCATGAAGTCACCATTTCCGCCTCACCTGAGTATCTCATCGTCCAGAACTTCTCGTTTCTGGATGCTTTGGAAGAACTCTACGGTGATGCCCGCTTCCAAGAGTTCGAGTTTGAACTCAATTCAGACTTCGACCTCATTCGTTCGGCCGACGGAGTCGAGATACGCGGTCTCAATTTGCTGGAGCTTGGAGTTTTGGCCATCAAAGGGAACGTAAAGGTTTCCGATGGTGAGCTGAGCGGGACTTTGGAAGTAGGTTTACCGGACCACAAGCGATTGACCGTGAGCCGGGAACAGAGAAAGAGCTTCTTCGCCAATGGTCGTTTAGAAGATGGCTTCTTTTGGTTTGAGATCGAACTGGGCGGCACCACCGAAGAGCCGACCGATGATTTCCTCAATTTTCTCTCCGGAAGAGCAAAGGAGAGTGCGGAAGATTTGTTCGAGCAGCTGACCCAGTAACTGGAGAGTGAACAGGGCTCTCCTACCGACACGCGGTTCCATCAAGCGCAGGGTCGTACTCGGGCTTCTTGCCTTCCTCTGCGGGTTCGAATGATGTCCCGCAGCCGCAGGAACGGGCCGCATTGGGGTTGGTGATCTTGAAGCCTGCGTCGGAGAGGCTGTCGGAGTAGTCCAGCATCGAACCAGAGAGATTTTCCATGGAGTCCGCAGCGATGAGCACTCTCGCCCCATCGAGTTCCACGAGCGTATCACCCTCTGTCGGTTCGGAGACTTTCATGGTG
Organism: uncultured Roseibacillus sp.; assembly: GCA_964529725.1. GTDB lineage: Bacteria > Verrucomicrobiota > Verrucomicrobiia > Verrucomicrobiales > Akkermansiaceae > Roseibacillus. The sequence continues at coordinate 19,912 of CAZGXV010000033.1, read as the reverse complement.
TAAGCTAAGCCTGCGCAACCACCACGCTCGATGGCTAGTCGGAGACCTGAGCTTGGAGAAGCTTGTTTCTTTTCCAAAAGAGCTTTGAGGGCGATAGCCGCTTTGGGCGTGAGCGTAACCATGGCTGACGATAACTTGCTCTGGCGCGATTTCCAATGATTTCGATTTCTCTGAGTAAGAGAGCTTTCTCTGGTCCCAGAACAAGGCTATCAAACTAGGGAAGATTTTGTTGTTCATCATTCAGTTCAAATTGGTCACGTGAGCCAAAGTGAGGTAGGTTGGGAATAATTTAATTCTCTCTTAAAATAAACTTGATTAAGTTAACGAGAATAAGTAACTACTTCCAATACCATACTTTAATAAATACCCCCTTCATATTCTCATTTCGGTCTCCGCTGGCACCTTGCCTGCGTTAGGAGCAACAGCCTTTGACCTGACCGGCCCGACTCAGGCCGGGTCAGCTTTTACTTACTCGCAAGCTGATCCTGACGGCTTTTACGATGTTGTGGTTACAGTTAATTCTCTTGCCAATCCCTCTGGCTCTCAGGCAGCAGCTGGAACATTCACAAATCCGTCAATTCCAGCTGGGGCAAATTTCACCAGTGGATTCTTTCTCACACGTTGGGATTGGGATGATGATAACCAAGTTTATACCGATGCTGAGTTGTCTCTCGGTTTTACATTCGAAGTCTTTTTGACTGGAACTACCACGTTCGCGCCGAATCTTAATCTCATCGCTACTTCCTTTGATAATGACGGCTCGGACCAGACTACAGCGAGGGTGAACGAATTCGTCACCTACGGCCCAGGGGCTAGCTTTCCCCAAATCGGGGTGACGCAAACGCAGGAAAACCTGCCTGGAGGGGAGACCCGTTTTCTTGGTCCCGCCTTGGTTGAGCCCGGAATAACCGACAGTGCAGATTTCGTTGTCACCGCACTCTATCAAAATCAAAGTAGTTTCACCTGGGTCTCCGGTCACCTCATTGATGGTTTCGCACCCGATGCGGACGCGGGCGCCGCTCGGTTGGGTGCCTTGCAACTGGAATTCGAAGTTATTCCGGAGCCCTCGGTGGCCCTTCTGAGTTCCTTGGCCTCCCTTTTACTGTTGAGACGTCGCCGGTTTTAGGGGCAAAGCCGAGGAGCGGATTTTTCCGCCACTTCGTTGTTGTCCTGCTTCCGATTGAGTATCGTGCAGGTACAGTTGACCGCGAAATTTACGAAGTACGTGGGACCCGTGCTCTGCGTGAGTTTTGATTTCGTTATTCTCGTGGTAATATCTCTTCATGAATCCAAGTGCGCGGCGATGTAGGCAATTCATACCGTTTTAACTGTCAAGTAGTCGAAATATTACTCTGCTTTTATCGTTTAGTTCTGAAAGAAGGTATCTTGAACCAATCAAGTGAGTGACGCGTTTGGCATCTTCCCAATACGGCCTGATTCTTTCGGTGATGGCTTCTTCGAGACTGTCGAGGTCTTCCCATAGTTTGATGGCGTGAACAGAAATTCTGCACCGCTTCCTCCAACTTCAAGTGCTCCATACAGGTAACCGTTTTGGTAACGTCGCTTGGACGGTGCTATCGCGCGAACGCCCTTGCGACACCACATTTTCGAGTGAGTGGGGTAAGCCCATAACGCATTTCTGGTCGCAGACCAAGGCTATCAAACTAGGGAAGACTTTTGGGGGGGGATTGAACTGAGACAGATTGGGGAAACAGGATTTAAAAATTCAAATTGGTTGTTCTGAGCCGAATTTTGAAGTGCCGTTCCCTCCACAAGAGGTGCGGCTCTAGTTTTCCATCAAAAAATCCAATCTATCCTACTCCTCTTGGTCCAAGGATTGGCTCAGGAGAGCAACTTGATCCCAACCTTGGTCGCCCCTGGTCGCAGACTTGAAAGATTTGGTGCAAAGCGGTCACGTGAGGTCAAAAGGGTGAGGTCAAAAGGGTGGGGTCAAAGGGGGAAGAGAGGTTTGCCGAAGTACCCGTTCAGCTTCCATTCCTGTGGCTCAGAACCATTACTTGATAAAGTTCACCAGGAGTCGGACCACTCAACAGAAAAAAGCGCTGCCAGTCTCTAACTGGCAGCGCTCTTAGGATTGCGAAGGATGAGATGGTTCAGTGAACCTTAGGGAGCTTCTTCCGTGACCTCGACTTGGATAAAGCCCTTGGGCGCATCAGCGATAGGTGTCTCCAGCTTGAAGGAGTAGTAGAAGTAAGCGTCATTATCGATATCAGGATTGATGTCTTCGCTTGGGATGAGCGAAGGATCGATTTCGGTGATTTCAGCGTCGAAGGTGACCAAATCATTGGAGCCTTGGACGTTGAAGACGATTCCGTCAATTGATGTCGTTTTGTTGGGTGTTCCTGTGAAGAGGGGAACATCTTGGTCGATAGGAGCCCTGACTGGGAAGCTGACCACGAAGTCGCCATTGCTCTCTTCAAAGAAGAAGAAGTCGGCCACCAAGGACGTGCCATCGTTAGGGTTGGTTCCGAAGGCAAATTCGGCCAAGTTGCTGTCACCATCGCCATCGGGGTCGGCAGTAGCAAGGAGGTCGTCACCGCTCAGCCCTGCATCAGTCAAATAGAGACTGAGAGGAGTGGCCAAGTCTCCAGCAACGTAATCCAAGACAATACTGTTGCCCTCTTGACGAGCTGTGAAAGTTCCCGTTCCAGTGAAGTTGCTCGTATCGATGGTGGTGTTACCAGCGTCAAAGCCGGAAACGGAAGAACCAGTAGCCACGACAATTCCAGTAGCATCGGCTTCGGGATAGGGAGTCACGGTGCTGATCACGTCGATAACCATTGCGCCCGGAAGAACGAGAGCTCCTCCGACATCAAGACCAGAGCCAGGCGCCAGAGGATCTTCGAGGAGAGCGGCAAGACCGTTGCCAGCAGGAACGGTCAGACCGCCCGTGATACTCCCATCACCGCCCAGACTTCCCGCCGTGAGGGTGGTTCCGCCTGTGTAGGTATTGGCTCCGGTGAGGAGTAGGGCTCCCGCACCAGTCTTCACGAGTCCACCACCGGAAGTTGCTCCGTCCACGATAGCGTGACCAATGCGCTTGTCCTGACCGTTGGTATCGACGGTGAACCCGGAGGAACCGACTGTGACGTTGAAGGTCTCGGTGCCAATTGCTTCTCCGGTATCTTCTTGCACGAGGTCGAGACGGCTTCCGGTTGGAAGAGCGCGAAGAGTGCCCCCATTGACCGCGAGGTTGAGAGTTGTCACGGAACTAGCCGCACCCTGAGGGCCACGGTCGAGTTCAATAGTATCAACCTCTACCACTCCTCCGTCGAGATTCACGTTCAGGATGTTTGTTCCTGCAGGAATGGCTGCGTTACCTCCGTTTCCGATATTTAAGGTGATGCGGTCGGCAATTAATTCTCCATCCGTAACAGTGATGGTCGTATCACCGTTACCGTTGGCTTCGCGTCCAACGAAGCCAGCTACAGTATGGGAGCCACCCAGAACATTGATGACCGAGGAACCGCTGTCTTGGTGACGGATGCTTCCCGCCGTAGTCGATGTTCCATCTAGATTAAGGGTTGCTGACTGGTTCCAACCCACGACGATGTTACCGGCGGCAAGGTTGCCTGTCTCAGAGAGGTTGATGGTGTAAGGACCCTCGGTGGTGAAGCCGCCCAAGCTCCCTGAGTTGGTATCGAGCATGCCGTCGATATTCAGTGTCGCGAGGAAGGTGCGCAAAGAATAGCCCGCGCCTGCGTCAGCAGTCGTGGTCGTAAACGAAGAACCTAGAGGGATAGTCACTTCGCCTTGGGCAATTTCCAAACTCGAAAACTCCTGAATGCCCTCAAGGTTGAGTGAACCCGCTCCAACCTTACGCACATCACTTGTCTCCGCGATAGGAGCGGAGACTGTTGCGGTGTTGTTTTCCGCGACAGAGATGCCCGGCTCGTTGCCATCGAAGGCCAGGGTTCCCGGACCAGAGATGTCATATCCGTCGGTTTCGAAAAATAATTCATTGGCCGTAATACCCGCAGCATCAAGAGCGACCACTCCGCTCCCTGCTGAGAAGGTGGCATCGTCATCACCAGTGCTGGCTGAGGGCCAAGGGGCATTGACGCCATTGGTGTTGAAAAAATTGGCAACCGTATCCCAAGTTCCCGAACCTCCTTGCACACCGGCAGTGCTTTCATCAGGATCCCATGTTGTGGGTATCACAACGGTAGCGACATCGGAATAGACTCTCACGAAGTCAATCGCGATGGCCTCTCCGACGATGTTGCTCGGGTCAATTCGAAGAGTACGAAGCTCTTGGTCAATGATCAGGTCGTTCGCGGAGGAAAGACGAGCAATGTAGTTTCCAGGGGGCGACACAGTGTCAAAATTGACTCTAATTTGGCGGGCAGCACTCGTTCCGCCGTTCACATCTCCCCAAAAAAGGTCCACGTATTGTCCAGCAGCGGCAGTCGTTGTCATCCCGATATCAATGACCATGGAACCGTCTGCCTCCGTGGTTGGAATCCCAAGCTCAAGAGTTGGAATGTTGAAGATTGCATCTCCGTTCCCAGCCACGACGCCGGTTAGCTGACCTCCAGCAACAGTGGCGTTGCTAAAGTTTGCGTTGGTGGTGACCCCTTCGAAGTCGCCGTCGCTATCGAACTCCACGGAGTAACGAAGTCCTAGACCACTTGGGGCCGGTTCAGTTTCAGGGAGAAATTCAAAAGTCCGAGGAGTAGCGGTTTCAATCACACGGATGTAGTCAATCTCGAGAGCAGCTCCGAGGGTGTTGCCAGGGTCCACACGAAGGCTAGTCGCCGTTCCTCCGGTGATGTTGTTCAAGTCCCAGCGAATCAATTTCCACTCGCTTCCAGGAGTTGCTGCAGGGTCATCAATTTGCTCGGTGGGTTGGCCTTGGCTGCCGATTCCACCCAAAAAGAGAATATCATCATCGATGGGACCAACGACCCAGCCGCCAGCATTATCAGATTGCCTCATTCGCACTTCTGCTGTTCCTAAAATTCCTCCTGGTATACTGATTCCTCCGAGCACGAGTTGTGGGTCACCGGACGCGATTTGGAACGTGATCACTCCATCACCGTCTCCATTTGTGATGACTGCCTCGTTGCCGGTGCCATCAAAGCCAGTGAGTCTGTCCCCACTGTCGGTGAAGCCTTCCAAGTCACCCGGGGTGTTGAACTCAGCTCCGGCGAGAATGTCTCCGGGAGCGGCGAAGGCGATTGAGTTTGAAAGGACAAACCCAAGCCCCAATAGTTTTTTAATACGTAACGATTCTTTCATGGTTTTCTGAAGCAGTATTCACAGATAAGAAACGTTCCCCAATCTGTCCAATTAAAAGTAACGCCAATACGTGACAATTTTTGGCCAAATCGGCAGTTTTGGTTTGCAAAACGTAAACTATTGCCACAAATGTATTTACATGCGCCGCCATAAGAAACCTTTCCTTTCTGCTTTTACCTTGGTGGAGCTGTTGGTCGTGGTCGCAATTCTTGCCATGATTCTGACGCTCGCTGGTCCCGCAATGAACGTGATTCTCAATGCTTCAAAAGGGGACAGTGCGGCTGAGGAGTTGTCGCTGGCCACCGAGTGGGCGAGGGCTGAGGCCGTCGCGCAGTCCACCTTTGTCTGGATGCGATTAGGCGAGCCCACTGCAGCTCGGCAGTCCGGATCGTCCGAGCCGTCTGATTTGGAGCTGCGTATCTGGAGCTCGCGGGATGGCAGCAGTGATGGCAGCCCCGCAAATTTGGTGGAACTTCGGAGGGCGCAACGTTGGCAATCCCTCAGCCTTGCACCCATTGCTGCCTCGCTTGTTGAGCGACCTGACGTTCCGCAAGAGTCCCAGGTCGACGGCAGTGTTTGGCTCATTTTTTCACCGGATGGCAGCGCGCGTGAAATACCAGCCCAAGCCGGTAGCGCGCCGCCCCAAGCTTCCGCTCCGGAGCCCGACCCCGGGTTGGAGAGATGGATAGAACTGGGCTTGCAGCCGACAAAGGGCGGCACGGTGACCCCCGGGCTCAAAAATAAAGGAGTCGTGTTACAGATTGCAGGGCTCACAGGCCAAGCCGCTATTTACCGCTAAACTATGAAGACTTGTAAAAACCAACCAGGGTTCTCTCTAACCGAGATTATTATCGCAATGGCGATCTTTTCGCTCGCTGCCGTCTCGTTGCTGGGCGTGCTCCCCGTGGGCTTGAACGGGATTCGGAATGCCTCTCGCAGTTCCGAAGCGGTCAACGTTGCGCAAGCAGTCTTTGCTGACCTGCAGATGGCAGAGGAAACCGGACAATGGCCGAGTGAGAGATATGGCTTGGAGTTGCCGTTACAAGGTGGTGAAAGTCTCAGCGAGCTTCTCCTCACTGTTGATGGTTTGCCGGTCCAAGAGGTTGGCGAGGCCTCCTACCGTTGTGAACTCTTGATGCGGCCTCGAGAGAACAATGCCAATACTTTTCATCTCCACGCGAAAGTTTCGTGGCCTGCCCCCGCCAAGGTGGAGAACTCACAAGGCTCGATTGAAATCGTCAACCTAATGGAGGTGGCTTTATGAAAAAAGACTTTGCTAGAAATCACGGGTTCACCTTAGTGGAGGTTCTCGTCTCGATTGCCATTCTTACGATCATTCTAGTAATGGCCACCCAGATTACCATTAGTGCGCGGGACACAACGACAACCAGTCAGCGCTTTATTGACGCTGAGCGGCAGGTCGGTCGGATCTTCGGTCAGTTGCAACGGGATTTTGATAGCATGCTGGTGCGGAACGATATTCCTTGGCAGTTTGAGAAGGAAGAAGGCGATGATCGTCTCATCTTTCTCACCCAGCGCGACGGATATTCTATCGACGGAGGTTTAGCCGCTGATCGGGGGATTTCCATAGCTCATTATCGGGTCGTGGAGGGCGCTTTGGAACGAGGTTCAATCGGGCTGAGTTTTCCGAAGAAAGGTGGCGGCGGTGACTTGGCAAGCGGCTTTCTCGTTTTGCAAGACGATATCGATTTTCCTGAACCTCCAGTCGAGAATTTTCAGATATTGAGTGAAGGTGTTCTCAAGTTCGAGATCGGATTTATCTCTCGCAACGAGGTCGGAGCTGGAGCCTCTTTCGTTTTGCCTAACAAATTGACAGACTTAAGAGCAATCACAGTCACTTTAGTAACAATTGACCCCAAGTCAGGTCGGTTACTGTCGCCAGAACAAATGAGTGCTGTAAGCGCGCTTTTCCCCGAACCAGCCAATGGAGTGAGAGCGGGTGAAGAGTGGAGCACGGTAGTCGAAGATATTCTCAATCAAGGTCGCGGTTTGCCCCAAGCCGCTTTGAAGCAAGTGCGGGTCAGTCACCGCATCTATCCCATTAAATCATGAAAATTTATTCATCCTCCTCTCATCGCAAGGCCCCGGGTATCGCTCTTGTTTCGGTCGTAGCCTTGGTGACTTTGCTCGCCTTTTTAGTCATTGCGCTGCTGTTGCGGTTGAGTTTTTACCGCGAAGTGGTTGGGTCGGAAAAGGGTGCGTCGCAGGCCCGGCAGTTGGCCGATTACGGAGCCGCGCTTGTGGTGTCGGACTTGCAGGCAGAGCTAGCGCTGACTGCAGCTGGAGTGGTTGAGACCGCCGACCAGGGGCGTTACTATGACGTCAATTCACCGCTTGGTTACGGGATCGTCCGTTCCCTGGTGGATGAGGGGCTAGCTAACGATGATCGCTACTTGTCTTTGGTCAAACAAAGCACCTCGAGACAACCTTTTGCGACCGGTCAGCAGGGAGAAATTGCCAGCATCGCGAGTAATGTCAGCACCGCCTCGGCCTCGCGGGCGGGAAGAGCAATTTCACCCGAGCGTTGGCTAGCACCACGTTTCTTGCCAAGGGACGCGACCCTTGATGAGACACAGGTTCCTGACTGGATTTACCTCTCGCGGAGCGGAGGTCATCCTACCGAGTTTGAGGGTGATTCCCAAGCCGACCGCCAAACCAGTAGCCGAGACAATCCGGATTATGTCGTGGGCCGCCTTGCTTATCAGGTTTACGATACCAGTGGGCTTCTTGATGCCAACGTGGCGGGCTTCGGGAAAGGGGCTCCGGAGGAAGAAATCCAGCGCAAAGGGTCCCTCTTGTGGGCAGACCTCTCCAGTTTGCCGGGTGGGGGAACTGACTTGGCGGAGTGGCGCAATCACATCGATTGGGACCAATCTTACCAGTCCATGATCGTGGACCGGGGGCAAGAACGAGGTTGGCTCGAAGTCCCTGATGATGCCCAAGGTCAAAACAATGTCTTTTTATCGCGCAGTGATCTTCTGGCCTTTCAAGAGCGCTTCCCCAATTACCTGTCGGAAGACTCGCTCCCTTATTTTACCCACTTCTCTCGTGAGACCAACGCTCCTTCTTGGGGGCCGTCTCGTAATGCTAGTGAGATGGGAGGCCGCGATACCGCTGGGTTTGGCTATCGCGACAACCGCAATGCAACCACCGCTCAAAACAGGTTCCTTCCTGGTGTGCGGGTGACGACTCCCTTTACCCGTCGCTTGTCACCGATTCCGATCGAGAACGAGGTCGCAGTGCGAGCGGAAGTGGGCGAACCACTTATGACTACTCGTTTTCCTCTCCGAGCGATTGAACTCTTCCAGCTTGGTGAGCAACAAGCGCGGATTCAGGAGTTTTTTGGTCTTTCCGGAACTGCTGCCCTGTGGACCTACACCGAGCTCACTTCGAGCAATGAGATCAAAACCCTGGAAGAAGTCGCACAAGAAGGACGGGAGCCTAACTTTTTTGAAGTGCTCAATGCGGGGCTACTAGCCGGGTCGTTGGGTCAAACCAATGGGGTTTGGGCGGCCGGACCATTTTTTGACAACCATGATCTGGATCGGGTAACTGCCCGGCAGGTGCTCCGTATTGGTGCCTGCATCATCGACCAATACGATGTTGATAATGACCCCACGGTCATTGCTCCGGTTGCCACCGATCCTTTTGGCACTGCCGGTCTCGTCGAAATCGCTGGGGTCGAGAACTTGCCTTACTTAGACATTATCGGGCAATTGCACCTCCGTTTGAGTGACGATATCTGGCCCGAAATCGCCGCTTATTATCAGCTCCAACTGTGGAATCCCCATCAGAACTCAGCGGAGGCTCCTCCAGGGAACTTTCGTATTATTTCGGAAGGTGAGTCCTACGTAAACCTGAGATGGTGGCCTAACGGCTGGCCGGGCGGCCCAAGCTTTGAGGAAGAGGGAGACCCGTTCCTCGCAGACGAGTCGACCTCATTTCTCGAGTTTAGCACCCCGCTGAGCGGCAGCACTTCCGATGTCGCGGACCGACCCCATTTTGAAAAACCAGTTCAGTTGATGGGGGACTTGTTGAGCGCTCACTCTCCCGAATCAGTTTTGCCCGGAAGAAGTAACGACCAGGCCTTTGCTGGCATCTATCTCGGGAAGGCTCTCACCGGAAGCGATCGCAATGCCCGACGTCGTCATCGTAATGGCTTTAATCAAGCAACAGGCCACATCAAGTTTGATCGGCCAGTTTCCATTAAGCTGCAAAAGCTAGTAACAGTAGGGGGCAGCAGCACGTGGGTGACCTATCAGACCATCCCTCGTATTGAACATCACCACGGCAACGTCCCTTGGCAGGGAAGCGTTGAGGATCTTGCGAGGCGGGGCAGACCGCAGTTACGTATTAGTTATGGACGCTCCGATCCCAGAAGCATTCGTTTCGGAATGGGCTCCGCAGGATCCGGGATCAGTAGCAGAGTTGTTCAGCAAACAATCTGGCCCAATCCGAATGCAAATTTGGCGTGGAGTAGCCGCTGGGAACCGGGCGGGAGCTTCAGTGGCGCACCCGGAGCTTTCGCTGGCCTCTCCCAGAATCCTGACGGACCAATGAGCTATACCGGGCGCGATGGTGTGCCTCGCGAAAGCGATGGACGCGCCGACCTTGGTTATACGGAAGGAAGTCCTTTTGCGCTTGGAGCCGGAAGGCCAATCGTACTCAATCGACCGTTTCGGAGTGTTGCGGAGATGGGCTATGCCTTCCGAGATGAACCGTGGATGACCTTGAACTTCCACTCCGAAAACTCCGCTGATCACGGTTTGCTTGACCTCTTTAGTCTCACCCAGACCCCGCTCCGAGCTGGAACCGTGAATCTGAATCGGGCCCCAACTGAGGTCATTGAGGCCCTCATCAACGATACTCTCAAGAATACGGTGAGCGGCGAAGCGTTCGGGCAAACCGGGCCACTCGCAAAATCGATTCGTGAGGCTCTGAATGCAAGTCCAGTTGCTACTGCTGCCGATTTAGGTGTTTTGTTAGATAGTCTAAGCGACGAAGCAGGGAAGCAAGCTTACGAAAAGGAAGCACTGCTCTCCGCCTTGGCAGATGTTCACAACGGGCGCACCTGGAACGTAACGATTGACGTGATTGCTCAAAGCGGTCGTCTCTTTTCTACCGCCGATGATTTGTCCGACTTCCGGGTGGAGGGCGAGCAACGCCTTTGGGTCCACTTGGCCTTGGACCGAATTTCTGGAAAGTTAATCGATCAACAAATCGAAGTTGTTTATTAAGAGACCATGAGAATTCTGCTGGCTTGCGCCTTTGTGTTTTTGAGCACCCTGACCGGAAGCTCCCAACAAGGGAAAATTTCAATTAAACGAACGCCGGGGGACTTTGCCAAATGGACTCTGACCATCAAAGAAGGGAAGAAGAGTCGGAGTGAGCAAAAAGCCGAAGAGGAGGCCGCTGCCGAGGCCGAAGTTGCCGTGGAGCAAACTAGCGACGAAGATCGAGTTCGAAAGACTGAATACGAAATCACCGGCACAACTGGACGGGCCACCACCACTGAGGGGCAAACCAAGAAGGAAATCTATCTTCATCGTTACAAGACGAACATGTTGATGCTTCGCTATGACGAGGGCTTGCAACGGGTGCGACCTTACCTTTTTGACCAATATGCCGCCCCCGAGATGAGGTTTGCGATCACCTATCCCGGAATTGATTGGGTAGAGCCCAAATACTACAAGGGTATCGTTAAGAAGCAGGGTCAAAATTGCCACCACTTTTTGCAAGAGGCTAATACCGGATCGCAGGAGGCTCTCAACAAAGACGACGAGTTAGCTTACGACCCTCGTTTTACAGTCGTCACTCGCGAGGCATGGTTCAGTGTAGATACGGGTCTGCCTGTTGGTTTCGAAAGTGGAAACACGGAGGGAGTCTTCCGGCACGAAAAACCATCCACTAAGCCCATCAAGCTTCCCAAAAAATACATGGACACCGTTCTCTATTACTACGGCCGAGGGCCGAGACCAGTCGAAGGTTCTCAGTAAAAAACCTAGGTCAACAGGCTGTCGTCTTGGAAAAATAGGAAAGAATGCAAAAAGGGTCTTGCACGGAATGGGAAGTTCGTTAACTTCCGCCTCCAGCCACGCAAGCGGCTGAAAATAGAAATCGCGGGGTGGAGCAGCCAGGTAGCTCGTCAGGCTCATAACCTGAAGGTCCTCAGTTCAAATCTGAGCCCCGTAACCAACTGAAGGCCCATTTCGGAAGAAATGGGCCTTCTCCTTTCTAACCAGGCAACGATTACCCGTCTTCTCTGGGGATCGGGTGCCCTCTTTCATTTCTTTCGCGTGACTAGGAGGCAAATTTTTGCACAGCGCGCTCTCCTTTGCTGACCTCGCTACACTCCGGGCCGAAGTAGCAGATGACTTCAAATTTCTGGCTCGAAAGCGCTTGCTCGAGAAGGTCTTCGGCAGACAGACACATTCGGCCCGATTGCTCGCCAAGCTCGAAGGCGACACCGGCCTGACCATGCCAAGCTCGATAGACTAAAGCGGTGCAAGCTAGGCGATGTGATTGACGGAAATCGAAAGCAAAGTCGTAAAGTTTCCCCACATGGGTGAGAGCCCGTTCCGCCGCGCATTCGCGAATGGGTTCACCGAGTTTGGCCCGCAAAATAACAAACGCATCTACCGAGAGAGTTTCGGTCAAAGGTCTTAATTTCACCCCGTCTTTTTTGGCCTCGACCACTTCACCTTTGCCATTACCAAGCGGCCCAACGAAGAGGGCCGCATGAGGCCAGAACCCGGGCAGAAAGAGATTGCTCAAAGCATCGCGATGACGAGTCACGATGATGTCGCCTGGCTCAAGCATCTCGCGAGCGGCTTCGCAAGGTGCGCCAGCTGCGCGTTTGGGAAACTTTCGGAACCCGGCCGTCGGGTCCCGAAGCTCGGCTACAGTGCGTCCTCCGAATTCGAAGAGCTGGAACATGGTTTGCTCAAAAGTGGTGCGGTGGCGTCGCCGAAACGAATGCAGTCGATAGCGAATTCGATGCCTCCAGTATTCGCGGCGTCGTGTTTCCATGAAGGGTTCCTCCGCAGCGAGCAGGGTCACGATTTCGCCGAGTTCGGCGTCGTCATGAAGGTCATGGATATCGCCTCGGTTACGGTCGTAGAACTGCCAAGCTTCATGAAATTTCCACATCCGTCGCACCGAGCTCTGTAAACGATAGACCTCCGTGAACGACTTGCGTTGAATGTTGAATCGTGGTTCAGCTTCATCCAGTTTCCGCCTCACCACCTTGCGGCCCTCAGCCATCCCGATCATGTAAAGTCCGCTTCGCACCAAGAAGCAGGCAGCGGTAAACCCGATGATGAAAACCCGCAATTGGTCCTCGCGTTCGAGTCGCTTACCCATATCGACCCAAGGCTCCATCCGTGCCACCACTCCGCGCAAAGCGGTGCGAACCTCGAGATACTGGGCATAGACTTCGCGCAAGCGTTCATCTTCGTCAGGCAGGTAGTAACCGCGTTCTTGGGCCGCGACCGCATCGGCAAGTTCCTGCTCCAGATTGGTCCGTCGAGGCATGACGGGAGCAACCGCCAGCAGGGTGTCGCGGGTGCTTTCGATTTCGTGAGCAAGAATGGCGGACATCGCTTATCTGATTGGAATGAGGGTGAGTAGCAAGGCGGGGCGAATTACCTTTTTGAACATACGGTCTAGCGTCGAAAAATTCTCGCGGCAGTATACTGATGAGAATAAAAATACGAGAGTGGATTGTTTGAAAATCAAACTGCCATCTGACACTTGTCTTCCCTGATTGAGCTTCCGCGCTATCGTCCTAGTTTTCTTTTGGAAGACAGGAGCAGGCCAAGTTTCGTGAACGTTGCTTTTCTGCGTGGGGAGAGCCCAAAGCAGCACGAGACGGCACCAATGCGCGCATCTATAAAGCAGTCGCTTGCTACTTCGCAAACAAGTCGTAGCCGCGTTGGTCGGTGATGGTGACTTCGACGAATTCGCCCACGGGCAGTTCCAGAGGCACGAAGACACGTCCGTCAATGTCGGGAGCATCCCACATGCTGCGGGCAATGCCTTCTTCCTCAACCAACACCTTAATCTTTTTGCCAACCTGCTTATCGTTCACTTGTTGGGCAATCTTGTCGATGGCACTGGTGAGCTCACGATGGCGCTTCTTGATGGTCATGTGGTGGAGATGGCCGTCGTGCTTAAAGGCGCGGGTGCCTTCTTCCTTTGAGTATTGGAAAATTCCACAGCGTTCGAATTGGAAGGTCTCGATGAATTCTAACAATTCGTCGTGGTCGGCTTGGGTCTCGTTGGGGAAGCCCGTAATGAAGGTTGTTCGGATGGCGAGGTCGGGGATGCCGTCGCGCATGCGTTGCAAGAGGTCTCGGATATATTGTCCATCGGTCTTACGATTCATCAGCCCCAGCATGTGGTCGCTAATATGCTGGAGCGGAATATCGACATACCGAGCTACCTTTTCGCATTCAGCAATTGTCTTAATCAGTTCGTCAGACCAGTGCGCAGGATGAGTGTAGAGAATTCGAATCCAGAAATCGCCTTCCAACTCGTTGAGCGCTCGCAGCAAGGAGGCAAGGGAATCGCCCCGGGAGGAGTCCACCCCGGAGGTTGGGTTGGGGCGCTTCCCTTCCCACAGGTCCATCCCGAAGTAAGTCGTGTCTTGCGAAATGAGATTGATTTCCTTCACCCCACTGGCAATGAGGCCTTTGGCTTCCTGCACCACAGAGTCTTGAGTCCGGGAACGATGTTGACCGCGGATTTTTGGAATGATGCAAAAGGCGCAGGTGTGGTTACAGCCCTCGGCAATCTTGAGGTATGCCATATGGTTAGGCGTCAAGCGAAAGCGAGGAGTCTTGTAGTCGGGGATATATCGAGATTTAGCAGTGACGGTGTCGATGCTTTTGGCGTCCTCGTCTTTTTCGAGAGCCTCGCGCACGATGGCAGTGACGTTTTCGATCTGGTCGAGACCGATAAAGGCATCGACCTCCGGCATGAGGCCAGGGAGTTCTTTTTGAAATCTTTGCGATAGGCAACCGGCTACGAGGATTTTCTGCTTTTGGCGAGCGGGGTCTTTCGCACGGTCGTTCACGGCATCAATGATGGTGCCGACAGACTCATCCTTGGCGACATCAATGAAGGAGCAGGTATTAATGATGAGGGCATCCGCTAGCTCGGGATCGGGGATGAGGGTCATGCCGTCATTACGGAGATGGCCGAGCATGATTTCGGAGTCGATGAGGTTCTTGGCACAGCCGAGAGAGATGAGACCGATTTGAGTAGGCATGATAGTAGCTGAAGTCTTGGAGGGAGTTCGGGCCGGGACTTTACCTTCCCTAGCGACAATCGTCGACGCCCGTTTTATGGCTCTTGGATTTACTGATTTATCAAAGGGTGCCTTCCTTGAAGCGAAGGAGAGCCGCGAAAGCGCCGTCTTGCTTGTCTTCTTGCGGTAGCGATTGCTGGGCCTCGGTGACTGTCAGGTTGTGGCCTTTGGCAAAAGGGTAGATGAGGTCTTGGTTTTCGTCTTTTTCTATCGAACAAGTCGAATACACCAACCGACCGTCAGGCTTGAGGCACTTGGTGGCGTTGGCGAGAATCGTTTTCTGAATCTCAGTGAGTTCTTCGATTTGCTCGGGAGTGAGACGCCAGCGAGCATCGACCCGACGGCGGAGGACCCCAGTGTTGGAGCACGGGACGTCGAGGAGGATGGCATCAAAGCTTTTGTGCCACTCGGCCGGGGGAGGTTGGGTCCAGTCGAAGGCTATTGTTTCGGAGATGGTAACCCCGAGTTTGCTCAGATTCTCATTGAGACGGGGAAGCCTTAATTCATTGGCGTCGGTGCAGAGGAGCTTGCCTTCGTTGTTCATTCGTGCCGCGATGAGAGCAGCCTTTCCACCGGGAGCCGCGCAGGCATCAAGCACGGTCTCGCCACTTTTGGGAGCGAGTAAATCGACCGAAAGTCGGGTCGCGGGGTCGGTCATATAGACGAGGCCCTCTTCCGTCCAAGCTGGGGGGACAGCACCATCGAGACTGTAAAAGCCATCGACCTCGGGGACTGGTTCCAGACGAGGATCGGTGGCGAGGGCTGCGGAACCAGGGCGCAGGGGGTTGAGTCGCAGAGTGGTGTCGGCCGGGTAGTTATTCCAATGCATCAACTCGGTCGTCATCTCCTTTCCAAATTGTCCCCGCCAGCGCTTGGCGAGCCAGTCGGGGTGAGAATAGAGTTGGGCCGGGGGGAGTTCAGCAGCTTTCGACATCAGCATCTTTCGTCTTTCGATTGCCTGTCGAAGCACCGCATTGATGAGGCCTCGGACCGGTGCCCGGCCACAATTGACGGTCTCGTTGACCGCCGCATGTTCGGGAATACCAAGGAGAAGAATTTGCGCTAGACCGACGCGGAGAATGTCTCTCGTCTCATGGTCGAGCTTACCGCTCCGCAGTTTTGAAATATAGAAATCCAAGAGGCGCCGATTCCGTAAAACCGCGAGGATGATGGCATTGAGAAGGCCCCGGTCAGCACTGGAGAGCTTGTTTTTGCGAGCATGTTTGTCGATGAGGTTCTCGGCGTAGACATGACCTTTCGACCATGCACGGAGAATGGAGACGGCGGCACGGCGAATGTTTTTATCCTGCTTGGGCATTGAAGGCGGGAGACTGCCGGATTCTCGAGAGCGAGTCGAGACTAGAGCCCTCTATTCGTTAGGCAGATAGGGCTCGAAGGTGGTGGCCTTCTGGCGCTCATGGTTTCGCGCCGCCTTTGCCGCCTGCTTGTAGAGATGTTCCTGTAAGCGGAAGGCGCGCTCACCTTTTTCCGGTTGGATGGGAACGCTCGTGCCATCGCCTTGAATCACGAAGGCATTAGTATTGTCTTTGAAGCAAGCCTCTAAGATACGAATGAGCTGTCGCTTGCAAGCACGGTCCTCGATGGGGGACATAAGCTCCACCCGCGAGTCGAGGTTGCGCACCATCCAATCTGCCGAGGAAATATAAACATCGGGGTCGCCACCACGGTGGAAGTAGAAGATACGTGCGTGCTCGAGAAAGCGATCGATGATGGAGACAATTCTGATATTTTTGGCGTCTTTGCGGTTGCCCGTTTTGAGACAACAAATGCCCCGGACATTCAGTTTAATTTCGACCCCGGCCCGGGAGGCCCGATAGAGGGCGGAGATAATCTCGGGATGCTGCAGGGAATTCATCTTGGCCATGATGAGAGCTTTGTCACCTTGTTGGGCGCGCGAGATTTCTCCTTCGATGAGCTCAAGGACCCGCTGCTTCATCATGGTGGGCGCGGGGGCAAGCTTTTGAAGACGAACCAGCTTTGAACGACCAGTAACCGCATTGAAAAAGAGGGAGGCATCGGCGCCGTATTCCGCGCGGCAAGTGAGGTAGGAAATATCAGTGTAGAGGCGAGCCGTGGACTCGTTATAGTTCCCAGTGCCAAGGTGAACGTAGCGACGCAGGCGACCGTCTTCATTTCGGGACACGAGCGTAATTTTGGCGTGGGTTTTTAGGCCCTTTACTCCATAGACCACTTGCACACCCGCGCGTTGTAGTTCTTCGGCACGGTGGAGATTGCGTGCTTCGTCGAAGCGGGCTTTGAGCTCAATGAGGACGGTGACTTGTTTGCCATTTTGCGCAGCGCGAATCAGGGCATCGATGATAGCGGATTGTTCGGCAGTGCGATAGAGAACCTGTTTGATGGAAAGCACCCCGGGGTCAACGGCGGCTTCCTTGAGCAAGCGAACTACTGGCTCGAAAGACTCGAAGGGGTGAGAGAGTAAGACATCTTTCGCCGCAATTGCTTCGAAGATTGAAATCGCAGGGTCCGGTGCTGGCGGTGGTTGTGGCGTCCACTGCTTTTCCCGGAGGTGGTCAAAGCCTGGTCGGAAGGCGAGTTGCATGAACTCGGCGAGGGCCAGCGAGCCAGGAACGCGATACAGCTGGCCCGGTCCCGTGCCGGTGAGTTCTTGAATCAAGCGCACAATATCACGGGGGGCCCCCGTGCGAAGTTGTAGTCTCACCGTGGCCGAAAATCGACGCGCGGAGAGAACCTCCTTCATGTCGTCAATCAGGTCCGAGGCGTCTTCCTCATCGACCGCGATGTCAGTATTACGAGTCAGGCGAAAGAGGGCAGTGCCCGTGACGGTCTCGCGTGGGAAAAGGTCACCGAGGTGAAAGCGAATGAGGTCCTCCAGCATCACGTAGCCCTCGCCATCCTCACGGGGAACTGAAATGAAGCGGGGAATATTTATCGGGATAGGGACGAAGGCGTAGCGGGTTTCTTCCTGCGACTCGAGGCGCGCCGCGATTACGATCTGCAAGGATGGCAGCGCGATCGCGTGTTGCGAGGACTCCAGTGCCAACGGTGTGAGCATAGGGAAGACAAAGGAAGAAAAGTAATCATCGACGCCTACCCGTTCTTCAGGAGTCAGGTCTTTGGGCTGCAGATGGGTCAGGCCGCTCTTCGCGAGTTCGGGTTCAATCTCGTCCACTAGAATGCGATATTGCTCGGCAGACATTTCCTGACAACGCTTGCGAATCTGGGTGAGTTGTTGGGATGGCGTGAGGCCGGTAAGGTCGCGCACGGTCGAGCCCGAGCGGCGCATCATGGTGAGCCCTCCGACTCGGACTTGGAAGAACTCGTCGAGATTCGACGCCGTGATAGCTAGAAATTTGACGCGCTCCAAAATCGGAACGTTAGGTCTTTTTGCTTGTTCGAGGACGCGCTGGTTGAACTCCAGCCAAGAAAGTTCGCGGTTGATAAATTGGTCGGGCATAGTTCGGTGGGAAAATTATTCGCTGATGGTGACTTCGAGTCCAAAAACGTCTCGGAAGAGGTCGGCCTTTCCTTCGAGGGCCAGCCGTTCGGCCGTGGCATCCGAGATATCCTTGAGTTGGAGGATAAGCTTGCTTTTGTGGATCGTAACAGTCAGGTCGCGGACACGGTTGGAGTGCGTCCGCTCGAGCGCATCAGCTACCCGCAGGAGCGAAGCCAGTTTACTCACTCGAATTCGTTCTTGATGGGGGAGGGCGCGATAGAGCTCGTGGGTGAGCTTGGGAGGAGACATGCGGTGATAACGTGCCACCAAGGCCACAAGAGTTCGTTCCCGTTCGGAAAGCCCGAAAATTTCGGAATTGAGAATGAGATACTGTGAATGCTTATGATGGGCATGCGGGCTCACGAAGCCACCAACCTCGTGAACAATGGCCGCCACGTGGAGAAGAAGGCTGTCTTGGTCGGAGAGATTGTGGAGTTCTTGGGTTTCTTCAAAAAGTCGCTTACAGAGAAAGGCAACTTGCTCGCCATGATTACTATGGGTCTCGTACTTCTCTGCCAAGTTGGAGGCGGAACGAATGACCTCCCCTTCGAACTTGCGAGTCAGTCCCGCCGAGAAAGGGAGATCGTGGAGTAGTCCGCGCTCGTAGTCAGAGGTTGGGATGTGGACATACTTGACCCCGAAGGCCTCCGCGATGGAAAGGTTAATCTGGAGAGCGGGCAGAAGGGCATCCGCAGTATGGTAATCGAGCTGATAGGCTGCCGCTCGCTGATCTTCGGGGAGGCGGGCTGCTTCTTCGCAAAGAGTGCGAAGAGCTTTAACCGAGCAACGAGTCGAGTTTTCGGACTTCAGCAGATAGGGGGCGAGAAGTTGAATCTCGTAACCGATGAGGACTAGTTCCTCCACCTGGTGCTCGCGAAGGTCGAACTGGATACGTGAGACAGGAGCGGAGGCATTGTCGCGAATCAATCGCAGTTGCGCCTCACCTTCGGTAAAGGAGGCGTCAATGATTTCCGCAGTCCGGTGGGTTCCCAAACGGTAGGACTCGTATTCATCGATGTGGCCTTTGGCAAAAAGAAGAGCGCGCGTATTGCCGGGGCCCACGTGCGCCACGAGAGTCACCTTCTTCTTCATGGGCTCGATTTCATGAAGACGACGGAGGGTCTTGAGGTAGACGAGCCGCGTCATTTCGCCGTCGTCCAATATCTCAATGTCGAGGCCGGTTGCTACCGAGAGGCGGTTGGAAACGGTTTCCTTGTTGGTGGCCTCGGAGAGAATGTTGGAGACGACCACGCGGGAGACTTCCTCGATCCCCGCACCCAGCTCGCGCAGCGAGACGAGATAGCCCGCGAGGATCTCGACCGCTCGTTCGATGGTGGGACGAGTGACCAGCCCGCTGGAAAAGACGTCGCGACCGAGGGGGAGCGGTTGCTCGAGGAATTCGAGAGGAGCTGGCTTCTCAGGGTCGGCACAGTCGAGAATCAGCATTGAGATTGCAGAGGCACCCACGTGGATCGAGGCCCGGATCGACGGCGCCTCAATACGATTCTCGTTCTCTCGGGGATAGGATTCCATGCGCCGAGGAGTCTAACCTCATGCGGCCTCGAGGGCACACGCTTTTCTGTCACGGTTTGGGTCAGGGCGATCAAGCGAGGGAAAAATTCGGTGAACTGAGACCAGGATGGATTGGATGAATCAGATTTCAGAATTCAAACTCATCGTTCTGAGCCGAGTTTTGAAGTGCCATTCCCTTCAAAAGTTCGTGGCTCAGGTTTTTTCATCGAAAATTCCAATCTAGCCTTATCTCTCTTGGTCCAAGAATGAGCTAAAGAGAGAAACTTGGTCCCTAGCTTGGTCGCCCT
>CAZGXV010000032.1:0-35278 GCA_964529725.1 uncultured Roseibacillus sp. | reverse complement strand
TCCCTCTCTGTCCGCCATCCTACACCAAGACTTCGGATGGCCCCTTAGCGAGAATCTTAGGGTCGAAACCAAATTTCGGGGCTCAATCCGTCGGAGCGCGGAGCAGCAGCTCCGCAATGGATCTGAGGCCTACACCAAAGTTTGGGGACAAGGCATTTCAACTGGTGAGCCTCATCGTTTCTCATGGTGACACCGAGGTCTTCCAAGCATTTTTAGATGCAATGGCACAGGCAGTTCCTGCGAATGGGAAGGAGGTTTGGCTCATCTTAGACAACGCGAGCTGGCACAAGTCGAAGTCACTCGATTGGCACCACATCAAGGTGAAGTTTTTGCCTTCCTATAGCTCAGACTCCAATCCTATCGAACGCCTTTGGCCGCGTCTCAAAAGGCAGTATCTGGCAGGCTTTATCACTCGTCATGGATGTTCTCAGCTCCTTTTCGCATCGCCACTTGCAGAAAATTTTTGTCCGGACATCGATTCCATGTAAGGTCGCGCGCATGGTGGTGATCGAAGAGAAAGATTTGATAGGAGAGGGGCGCACGCGGGCTTGTTA
This sequence comes from uncultured Roseibacillus sp., assembly GCA_964529725.1. Taxonomy (GTDB): domain Bacteria; phylum Verrucomicrobiota; class Verrucomicrobiia; order Verrucomicrobiales; family Akkermansiaceae; genus Roseibacillus. The sequence continues at coordinate 34,724 of CAZGXV010000032.1, read as the reverse complement.
TCAGCATCCCGACTTTCCTGATAAATGTATCAAGGTTTTCCACATGCAGTGCCGAGAGAAGAGAACTCATCGAAAAGAGCTGAAGGAGACGCGGCGCTTGCTTAGGAAGAAGCTCAGTTTGCTGGTGGTTCCTGACTTTCATGGCACGGTGGAGACAAATCTAGGGACGGGTTTTATTTTTGATTATATTAAGGGGGAATCAGGAGAGGCTCCCACTTTGCGAAATTGGATCAAGGCCCATCCCGAAGGCGTAAATCGGCTTAAGACACGTCTCTATGATATCTTACTCGACAGTACCGCTGTCTTCTCAAATCCCCACAGCGACAACTTACTAGTTCTTGATGATGGGGAGGAACTCAAGTTTGCAATCATAGACGGTCTTGGTGAGAAACCCTTCATCAAAGTCCGCAGTTTCATCCCGTATCTTGCTCGGAAGAGATTCAAGAGCCAATGGCCGGGGCTTGAGAAGGAGATCGATAGTTTGGCCGCAGCTTGAGGAATAGAGGGCTGTTCTGTTTCTTTGATAAAACGATAACGACAGAGCCAAGTGGTTTGGCTCCCGTCTGGAGTTGGTATAGACCTTTGTTTGCTTCGAGGCCAGTGCTTCACTCAATCCCGAGGTCTTTGCGAAAAGCGACGAGCATCTTTACGAAGCGGAGGTCATTGACTTCGCTGGACTCGCGGTCGTAGTTGAGCCCGTAGGGCCAGTAGTGTTGGGGGCCAGCACTGAGCCTGGCGTCGGGACCGTCGAACTCGCGCAGTTGTTCGAGGGCGTGTTTGCCTGTCCACTTGCCATCCTTGACAAAACTGCGCCACTTGGGATGAGTCCCAATTCCGAGAGTGTGGCTGAGTTCGTGTAGCGCGACCCGCCGACTGATATAGCCGCCCCAGCGAATCGTGCCGTTGTAGTTAGCATCAGCGGTCGGAACAGAGGGGACGTTATGCGCAAAGACCTCTTTTTTAAAGTGGCCGTGCTCATTGAGAAAGGCCACGCCAGCATCCATTGCTTCCACGATTCTCTCGTAACGATCCTTGGGCCAATCTTCCCAGCCATCCGCCAAGGTGTAGGTGAGTGGTCCGGCTAAGAACTTGGCCTCGAGAGCTGCTAACTTTTCTTCCTCCTCCGCTTTCTTTTTCTCAAGCTCCCGCTCTTCGTGAAGGCGCGTCACAAAGACGGCGTCTTCACCCGAGACCAATTTTGCGGGAATCTTAATGATTCGAAAATCAGCCGTTTTAATGGTCACTCCTGTTTCATCCACAGAGACAAATTCCCCTTTCAGAATACGCCCATCAACCGATGTCCAATCCCGTATTTCTGCTTCGGACAGAGAGAGAAAAGGCAGTGAGAAAAAAATGGCCGCGAGTTGAGAGCTCATTGCTTGTTTGTTCATTTTTTTTGGAGTGTCCTAGGTTGCGATAGAATTTCCTGAATTTTTTCACGTTTGCGACGTCACATAAACAGGGTACGAAGTGTTTGGGTAGTGTGATTTTACCCTTAAATTGAATAAGTTAGAGCGCAAAAGCCTTTTCGTAGAATCGGCAGGAGCCTTCGCTTTCTACCAAAGATATTGTACCCTTTTGTCGTTTCCCACGTTGATTCCAATGTAGTCCATCGAGACAACTTCTAACAATGAATAGATTTGCCCTCTTTCTTCGTCCTTTGCTGATGACCTTCGCCCTGGTGTTCGCGCTTGTCGCCGCCACTACCTCGCAGGCTCAGGTTCGTTTCTTGGAAGAAAGCACCGTTACCAACGAAGGGCTCTACTTTTGGTATGCTGATGGCTCCAAGGCCTTTCATTACAACCCCAATATCAGCCCGCGTGGCGACTGTGTAGCAGTGGTGAACGGCTACATCTTCTTTGGTTGGTACAAGGGAGGCATGGACAAGCGTGACCTCATGATTTCTCGTAAAAAGATCGGGTCCGGTGACTGGGTGACTGTTCAACTGCCCCAGAAGAATACGCTCATTGGTGCGGCTGGCAGATGGGGGGACTCTCATAACACGATCTCGGTAGGAGTGAGCGCCATTGATGGCACTGTGCACGTTTTCTACGACCACCACAACGACCCGCTCAAATACATCGTTTCCAAGAAAAACATCGCCTTCGCTCCAGACAGCGAATTTGTGTTGGAGAACTTCGAGCCGACTCGGGGCTACTTGGCTCCGGGGCAGCCCATTACGATCACGTATCCTAAGATCACCCAAAACGACCGCGGTGAGGTCATGGTGAATTACCGCAAGGGTTCGGCAGTGGGCGGCAACGAGATGGTGCACGTTTACGATGGTAACGAGTGGACGCGCAGCAAGCAGGTGACGCGGGGCGTCGGTCTGCCTTTCGTGACCGAGGAAGAAAGGAACTATGCTTATGGCGTTCCCTACTTCAACAATGGTGAGGTCTACTATGCATTTTCGGTTCGGTGGGCTGCTAAGCAGAGCCAAGGGATTCTCAACGAAGGAGTCTATCTCGCCAAGTGTGGACCAGATATGACCTCGCCTTGGGAAGACCTGAACGGGGTCAAGCACAGCTTGCCTATCCAGGACTTTTCTCCCTTTCTCATCGAAAATACTCCGTCTAACAATGGTAAGGGTTCTTCGGGCGGACCGGGTCTGGTGGTCAGTGAGGATGGAACGGTTCACGTGAGCTACGACGGCCGGGGGAATGCCAACGACTACCACTACACCTATTCTCGCAAGCCGGGCGAAACGAGCTTTACGCGACATGATGGAGTGAGAAGAACAGGGCTTTCTTGGAACAATCGCTTCTATACCATTAATGCTTCAGGTAGCACCATTCGCATCACAAGCGGAGAACCTGGTTCTATGAATTATGTCACCGAGCTTGTTCATAATACCAATCGCAGCTTTGGAGCTTCGGCGAGTTATCTTGATGATGGCAAGCTGGTGATTATTGTTTCGGAGAATAAGCAAACCGACAAAAAGGAGATTTATTCGTATGTCTTTCAGCTGCCTGCCGAGAACCCGGGGCCTCGCTCAGGTCTGGTAGCGCACTGGCCCATGGACGAAGGCGCAGGAAGCGAGCTGGGCAATGCGGCCGGCACCTCCTTCACCGCTACGGTCGAGAATGGGGCTACTTGGGGCAGTGACTCTATCCGGAGTTCTTATCTTTCGTTCGATGGCGTGAACGATCATGTGGCCACTTCATTCGTCTATGCTCTCGACGATACGGATGATTTCACATGGACCTGGTGGGCCAACAAGCAAAGCGCGAGCGGAACGGGGAACAGTTCTATTATGCTGGGGAATCGCTATGGCGGAACGGGCCCGGAGAATTTTGAGTTTATTAAGATGACTCCGGGCGAGGCTTCCTTTGCCAATACTGGCGTGACCTCCGGAATCGAAAGGTATGACTATGCTCAGCTACCAACGGGCCAATGGAATCATTATGCAATGGTGAAGTCAGGAACGAGTTACCAATGGTATGTCAATGGAGTCGCGCAAGGGTCCGCTGCAACGATCAATTACAGTGAGACGACATCTCTGCCTTTCTTTATTGGAGGGGATCCCGGCAATGGGGGAGTGGCCAACGAGCACTTCCAAGGATTGATCGACGACGTCGCGCTTTACCGAAATGCGTTGACTCCACAGGAGGTGACCAACGTCATGAATGGCATCTATCTCCCAGTGGTGACTTTGACTTCCTTGGGTAGTCCGGTTGATTCTACGGATGGGAATGTTTGGTCGGACGGTGAGCCTGCCCACGGCGGAGCTACTTACGTCATCCCTGCCAATGGCAATTTGCGGGGACAAGGTGGAACAAGTGTCTTTCCCGGTGACGAGCTAGTCGTGGAGGCAGGAGGAAGATTTCAAATCCGGGCCATCGAAGGCGATGTGACGACTGTCAATCAACTGGTCCTTGAGGGAGGAGCTGGTTTCGCGAGCGGAGATTTTGCCGAGTTGGCGGCGGGAACAGGCACGGGGGTGACCAATGTCGTCGATGGCAACATCACCCAATCGGGAGCCACCCGTTTGCTCACTTATGGCGGGACGATTGCGCGCAAACTCAAGGTGCTTTCGCGAATTGAAGGAGATGGCAGATTACAACTCGTGGGCGAAGGGGCCCTCATCAGCAACTCCGCTAATAGCTTCTCGGGGGACTGGGAAGTCGCTGGTGGCAGCGAGCTCATCTTTGAGAACGCAGGTGCAGTTGGCGCCGCCAACATCGAAGTCCAGTCCGATGGTGGGCTCGAGATTAAGGGTGATTGGAACCAAGGGGCTACTCTCACCGTGGCCAATTTTTCAGGCACCGAAATCAAGGTGGGCGCCAACGAGTGGCAGGTCGCACAATTGGTTTTAGGAGGGTCTCCACTCTCCGCTGGAATCTATTCCGTGGCCGACCTCAACGGTTTGGGGGCTACTCTCTTTACTGGAACGGGCCGGATCATCGTGGGCACCGTGAGTCTCACCCCAGAAGTCGTGGCTGGTTGGGATGTCTGGAGTAATGCTTCGAATCCGGCCGCCACTGTCACGGGGGCGGGCATTAGCGCAACTGCGACCGCTTCCACAGCAAACGGCAGCTGGACTATCAGTGACGACAATAGTAGCGGGCGTGGCTCTAGTGGCGATACCACTTGGGGTTCGTTCGATGGTCATGGCAATCCGGCGAGTGCGGCGACTAGCGGAGTGGGTGCCAATATGACTGCCACCAATGGCGTGAGTAGCGCGCAACTGACTCTCACTATTACTAACAATGGTAGCACCGATTGGCACTTAGACGCCTTTCACATGGACGTGCTTGCCTTCCGACCGAATGCCCCGAGAGCCTATCAATTGGCGGTGCTTGGCGGCGATATTACCCATGGGGTCGTCTTTGCTTCTTCCGATGATGAGATAGCCGAAGCCGGGGGAAGTCTGTCGGGAAGCAACGACCAGCACGACGAGGTCGAGGTGAGTCTGTTAGGGCTGGCGGACTCGACTCTTGAGCCGGGGGAAGCCGCGGTCCTGCAAATAGCCTTCTCCAGCGGCACTGGTTCTGGTGGCGGCCATCACCTCTTTTTGGACAACGTGGCGGTGAGCGGAATCACGACCGCTCTCACCCCTATTCAGAGCTGGCGTTCGGACTATTTCGCAACGACCGAAAATGCGGGAACGGCAGCAGATAACTACGATGCCGACTTCGATGGTGAGAGCAATCTCTTGGAATTCGCCACAGGCCAAAATCCTCATGCCAATACCCAGGCTCTTCGACCCTTGGCCATGAGCGCAACTGGGATGGAGCTTCGTTACTCTCGCAGTAAGGCCGCTCTCGCTGAGGGTGTGACTTATGTCGTGGAGTGGAGTGATACTTTGGAGGCTAATTCTTGGAGCAGTAATGGAGTGACTGAGGCTCTTGAAGGAGAAGACCTCCTCGTGGAAGATGTCGTAGCCACCGTTCCGTTCGGGAATTTGGAGCGATGCTTCGCTCGACTGAAGGTGTCGCCCCCAAGTGGCTCACAGACACTTCCATAGTTGAGTCGCAGCGGTGGCGACGGTGCAGCCGTCGTGCTGAACGTGGTCAAGGCTCAGCCCGTGAGGGCTTGGTGGCTTCGTGATGGTCAATCAAGAGCCCCTTGAGGCTATTGCGGTATTGCGGGGCGATGGGATTGCGCTCGTCGAACTGGTCGAGGGCAAACCGCTTTTTGGCTTTTAAGAAAGGCACGGGGCCATCTTCGGTGAGATAGTCGTTTTGCTCTTTCATCCATCGGAACAACTCGCTCTTGAGTTCTTGTTTGATTGCCGAAAGTTCCGGGCGGTCAGCGAGGTTCGTCAATTCGTGGGGATCGGTGTCGGTATCAAAGAGCATTTCCTCTGGAAGCTTGCGGTGCCGAGCCGCTCCTCGTTCCAAAAAGAAACGGACAGGCGATTCCTTTTGTTCTGGGGATTCGTCGCTCTCGCGAGCGAGTCTCTCCAAAGTGTTGAAGTTGTGGATATAGTGATAGCGCCCGTTGTGAACAGAGCGTTGGGGAAAGACGTGTCGACCGAGGGTGCCTTGATTAACGGTCACCCCATAGACGTATTGATGGTGCTTTGTAGTCTCCCCGGTGAAGATTGGCAGGAGACTGCAGCCATCGAGGCTTGAGGGTTTGCCGCCAGCTAATTCGAGGGCAGTCGGCACGAAGTCCGCGAAGCTTATCAGTGCCGAAGTCCGTCCCGGTGCAATCTTTTCGGGCCAGCGAACCATGAAGGCAACTTTCAGACCGGAATCATAACAAGTGAACTTACCTCGTTCCAAGCCATGGTCGTCGGCGTAAAATACGATAGAACTAGTAGTTTGTTCGTGCTTGTCGAGGAGTTTGAGAAGGGCCGCGAACTCCTGCTCCTTTTGCTCCACATTGGCGTAGTAGCGAGTGGCATTTTTTTTAGCTTGCTCGGTCTGCGGGGAGAAGGGCGGGAGCAAGACATCCTCGGGCTGGAAAGAAGTCTCTTCCATGTAAGGCGAGTGAGGGAATTCGCTGGCAACAATCAGGCAATAGGGTTTGTCACCGGGATTCGCGAGGAAGCTCTCAATTTCGTCGAGGGGAATCCAGTCGCGCGGAAGGCCTGGTTTGGCGACCGGAAGGAAGCGATGACTCCATGGGAAGCTGGACGCGGGGCTGACGTGGGATTTTCCGGCGAGAATCACATTGTATCCTTCCTTTGCGAGGAGGGTGGGCAAAGTCTCAATCCCGGGGCGCACCTGGGTGTGGTTCATGAAGCAGCCATTCCGAACCGGATAAAGTCCAGTGTAGAGCATGCTGCGGCTAGGAGCGCAGACGGCCTGCCCGGTGAAGGCGCTATCAAATACCAGTGACGCTTTCGCAAAAGAATCGGTGGTAGGCGTGGGGATGGATGGGTGGCCGTAGCTGATGTGGTCAAAACGACTTTGGTCATCACCTAGGAAGAAAACGATGTTAGGCCTCGTCCCTGCAAGCGCGGAACTGGTTTCTTCATCGGCCTGGAGCGGAAGGAGAAGACAAAAGAAGGCGAAGGTGAGGCGGCTAGTCATCTGGGTAGGTGAAGATTGAGAGGGGTGGCGGAGAATTACCATTGGGCGGATTCAGCCGTTTGAATGGCCTGGTCGAGCTTGCTCCGCATGGTTTCGATGGTTGGGAGATGGTCTTCTCTACTGGCCAAGTTGGTGTTTTCTTGCGGGTCTTTCTGGAGGTCAAAGAGCATTTCGGAGCCGCCTTGAAAGCGACTGTAGGTGAATCGACTCGTTATGATGGCGTCCGCTTTTTTGAATCGGTTGTATATCTCGTCGTTGTGCGTGGCCTCGGGGTTGTCGAAGAGTGGCCCGAAGCTCTGGCCCTGGACCGAGGCCGGAATCTCTATTCCAGCTAGTGAGCAAAGGGTAGGGAAGAGGTCTACGCTCTGGACAAGAGCTTCGCAGCTAGCACCCGAGATTTTTCCGGGAACTTTCATGATGAGCGGGATGCGCGTGGCGAGATGAAGGGTATTGTGCTTTCCCCAAAAGGTATGCTCCCCCAGATGCCAGCCGTGGTCTCCCCAAACGATCACTATCGTATTTTGGTCTAACTCGAGGTCTGTCAATTCTTTCAGCACCCGGCCCACGAGTGCATCGACATAGCTTGTTGATGCCAAATAGCCATGTCGCATCTTGCGGTGAAAGTCATCTGAAGTCGGATCATACCCAGCGAGATCATAGGTCTGGTATTCGCGCGAACCTCGCAGCTCTTGAGGAGCTTCCTTGGGAAGAAAGCGATTGCTCGCCAGAGGAATCTGGTCCCCTTCGTAAAGGTCCCAATACTTTTTGGGGGCATAGAAGGGGAGGTGGGGCCGGATAAATCCGCAACCAAGGAAGAAAGGTTTTCCCTCCTCCTTGAGGCGACGCAAATCGTTGATCGTGCTGTTGGCGATCAGTCCGTCGATGTAAGCATCATCTTCCACATCTGGGCTTTCATAAAAGCGTGGCTTGTCAGCTTGTTCAGGATTGGCGACTGATTCCGGGTCCCGATGGGTCTTGTGCGAGATTTTGGGATACTGCACCGGACGACTCCAACTACGGTCGGCGGCATCGCGCGCATTGTGGAGGATTTTGCCATGCGCTACGGTCGTGTAGCCGTTCTTCTTAAAATGCTCTGGGAGGGTCAGGGCTTGGGGGGTGTCTTTGTCAATGGTGGCTAGGTAATCCACGAAGCGGGTGGTTGTTGGCAAAATACCGGTCAACATGCTGGCGCGCGAAGCCCCGCAAACTGCGACATTGCAGTAGGCACGATCGAAGCGGAGGCCAGCTTTGGCGAGCTTATCGAGGTGAGGTGTTTGAGCAACCGAATCACCATAGCACCCGAGTTCCGGGCGCAAATCGTCAATCGAGATGAAGAGGATATTGGGAGGCTGGGTGTCGGCGTTCGAGACCGAAGCCAAGGAGAGTAAGAAGAGTAGAGAAATGAGCGGCTGCATAGGGAGAGAGGTTGGGAGGACTGCGTTGGGGAAACTGTCTCTTGAGGGAAAGCGCTCGGTCGAGGAAAAAGAAGCGATGTTGTGAGGCCTTTACTAGTGAGTCCGTCCAGAAGCCAAAGGCGGGTCCGGCAATCTTCGCACACTTGTTTTTGTCTTAAGCGACTGTCGGTTTTCCTGTAAGAGAGGAGCGAAATGACAACGCCACCTCCTATGCCAACTGGTAGCCCCGTGAGCTACAGCCTCGAAGAATTCGTTCAATCCACTTCAGAAACCGACAAGGGCCACGGCTTTTTCGAGAAGGAGACCGAGCGTCTCTTGGAGGTGAACCTGAACGGTCGCGTTAATATGAAGAAGGGCGCGATGGTCGCCTACCAAGGAAACATCAAGTTCACGCGCGAAGGAGCTTTGGACCAAGGGGTGGGGGGATTGCTGAAAAAAGCGGTCTCCGGCGAGGGCATGCAAATCACCTATGCGGACGGGCAGGGAAAGCTCTACTTGGCCGACTCGGGTAAGAAAGTGAGCATTATCAAGCTCAATGGAGAGAGCCTCTTCGTGAACGGAAACGACATGTTGGCCTTCGAGAGTTGTCTAGAGCACAAGATTTCCATGATGAAAAAGATGGCGGCCATGATGGCGGGCGGTCTTTTCAATGTCTTCATCAAGGGGCAGGGAATGTTGGCCATTACCAGTCATTATGAGCCTCGCACGCTGCGGGTGACGCCGGGCAATCCCGTCTATACCGACCCCAATGCCACCGTGGCTTGGAGTGGAAATCTCCAGCCAGAATTCAAGACCGATGTCTCTCTGCGCAGCTTCATCGGGCGGGGTAGCGGAGAGAGTTTCCAGATGAAGTTTGAGGGCGATGGGTTCGTGGTCATTCAGCCGTACGAGGAAGTCGTTATTGCTCAGCAGGGTGGGTAAAATCCTCCTCGAGAGGATTTTTTCGCGAAAAAAAGGGATTTGAGGGAAAATTTTGGCCATAAATCCCCTCAAATCCGCCAGAAAAAGGCGTTTTCCATTCTGCAAAGCTAGCGTATGGTGCGCCATCGAAGGCCGGGCTATTGACCCGTGCTTCCCAACGAAAACGCTTACCTATGTCCGATCAACCTGATCCCCATCGCGATTCCAAAAAGCCCGGTTCCGAGCCGAGCTCGAACTGGCGCGTCTTTCTTCTCTTTGGTCTCGCAGTGACCATCATTGTGCTCGCCTTTACGATGAGCAACGATGGTCGCGAGCAAAAGCTGGCTTGGCCAGAGTTCCAGGACCTCTTGCGCAACGACCAAGTGGTGATGGGAAATGATAAGAAGCCGCTTAAAGTGGTAGAGTCTGGCGGACTCACTGGTTCGGTCATTAACGGTTACTTCTATGATGAGGCTCCCACCGGAAAGTGGACCGAAGGAGAGAATTTCCAGGTTCCGGTCTCACTGTCGGTGACTCGCGAAAGCCTCGCCGATTTGGTGGGCGACCTCGCCAAGTATGAAGTGGGCACTCCTACCAATGGGGTGGAGATGTCCTTCAAGGATTTCAAAGGCCTTCTTTGGAAAAATGCGGTCGTTCTCGACGGAGGGCCGGAGTCGCTCAAAATTGTCACTCAGCCCGAGAGCGACAACGCTGTCATCGTGGGCCGAAGCAAGAAACTGGCCCAAGCCGCTACCACCGAGGAAGGCCCCGAAGTCGCCACAACGCGCTTCAAGGTTGAGGTTCCTAACTACATGACCAAGGAGCTAGAGTATCTTTATCGGAATGGTGCCGTGTTGGAGAAAGACGATAACTTCTGGAAGTCCGTCCTACTGAGCTTTTTGCCCATTCTCATTCTTCTTCTCCTTCTCTTCTTCCTCTTCCGTCATCAGATGAAGTCTGCAGGTCGGGGCGCCATGAACTTTGGCAAAAGTAAGGCCCGCCTTCTTTCCATGGACAAAGGCAAGGTCACCTTCAAGGACGTCGCTGGTATTCAGGAAGCCAAGGAAGAGCTTCAGGAAATCGTCGAGTACCTGCGCGATCCCCGCAAATTTCAGAAGCTGGGCGGAAGCATTCCCAAGGGTGTCCTGATGGTCGGTTCTCCTGGAACTGGTAAAACACTCTTGGCTCGGGCCATCGCCGGCGAGGCGGACGTGCCCTTCTTCTCAATCAGCGGATCGGATTTCGTGGAAATGTTCGTGGGTGTCGGCGCCAGCCGGGTGCGCGATATGTTTGAACAGGGCAAGAAGAATGCTCCTTGCTTGATTTTCATTGATGAGATTGATGCCGTAGGTCGCCATCGTGGTCACGGCATGGGCGGTGGTCATGACGAGCGCGAGCAAACTCTGAACGCGCTTCTTGTCGAGATGGACGGATTCGATACCCAAGAGGGAATCATCATCATCGCCGCCACCAACCGACCTGACGTATTGGACCCAGCCCTTCTTCGTCCCGGTCGCTTTGATCGCCAAGTGACAGTCTCACTCCCCGACGTCAAGGGACGGGCCGAAATCCTGCGCGTGCATTCCAAGAAGATTAAATTGTCTGCCGACGTGGACCTCGGGGTCATTGCTCGAGGAACTCCTGGTTTCTCCGGAGCCGAGTTAGCCAACCTGATCAACGAGTCAGCACTTCTGGCCGCTCGCAAAAATCTCAAAGCCGTCACCTTGGACGAGTTGGAGGAAGCTCGCGACAAAGTGCGTTGGGGACGCGAGCGTCGTTCCTTGGCTCTAAGCGAAGAAGACAAGCGCAAGACCGCTTATCACGAAGCCGGTCACGCTATCCTCAATGTCATTCTCAAGAACACCGATCCTTTGCACAAGGTGACCATTATTCCACGTGGTCCTTCCTTGGGCTCGACCATGTTCTTGCCCGAGAAAGATAAGTTCAGCTACCACAAGCTGGAGATGCTCGACGAACTGGTTGTTCTGATGGGTGGGCGAGTCGCGGAAGAGATCGTGCTCGATGACGTTGCCAGTGGCGCTAGCGGAGATATCCGGATGGCCACCAACCTAGCCCGCAGCATGGTCTGCGAGTGGGGGATGAGCGATGCCTTGGGGATGGTGGAATACGGCGACGGCGGCGGTGGCGAAGTCTTCTTGGCCCGCGATATGGGCAAGTCCAAGAATTACTCAGAAGCGACCGCACAGAAGATCGACTCTGAAATCAAGCGCATCATTGACGAAGCCTATGCGAAGGCAACGGAACTCCTGACCAAGCATCGCAAGGACCTCGACGTCATTGCCGATGCGCTGATGGAGTACGAGACTCTCGATGGTTCGCACATCGTTGAGTTGATGGACACTGGCAGCATGACCAATCCTCCCAAGTCACCGAAACCACCAGAGATTCCTGACGACAAGCCCAAGGCGACCGCCAAGCCTGCTGATTCCTCTTCCAAGGATGATGACGATCCGTTGGCGGGTGACGTCGTGGGCGTGCCCGCGTAGCCAGTTTTCCCAATCCTTTTTCCGGAAAAATTTTCTCCCAAAGACCGCCTTGAGTTCAGGCGGTCTTTTTTATTCTTTGAAAGCAAGGAAGGTGGTGACCCCAGCTGATTCGTCGCCTTCTTTGCCCTCGCTGCTTTCTGTAATCTCGGGGAGAAAATCTCGAAAAGTGGTGGTGAGCTGGAAGCCCATCGCATCCAAAAGATGGATCCAATCAGCTTCTTCGCAGTAGCGGATTGTCTGGGTGGATTCGTGCTCGCGCTCCACTTGCTCGTTCTGCGAGATTTGATAGCGATGGGTTCGGGTGAGGATTTGCTGTTCGCGGTCGAGACGATGGCTGGTTGCAATACTGGCCTTTTTTCCGTCAGGTAAGGTCAGACTGTGGTCGGGATAGAACTCACCCTCCGGCAAGTCGCCCTCCAATTCGGCCCAGGGGTAAAAGACCGAAAAGTAGAGCCCGCCACCCTCTGCGAGAAGTTCCCAAATTTGCTTCACGGCCGCAATTGGATCGGGAAGAAGTTGCAGCGTAAAGGCGGGAATGGCGACCGCCTGGTAGCGTTTCTTGGCTGGCAGCTGGGCCAGCTCACCGCAGTGGAGCACAGGAGCAAGCTTCCTTCGGGCGGCAGCGGCTTTGCAAAGAGCAATCATCGCGGGCGCATTGTCGAGGCCCTCGATTTCGAACCCTTCCTCTAACAAAGGCAGCAGAAGGCGACCCGAACCGCAGCCCAGTTCGAGGGCTTGGCCGGGATGGCGTGCGAGAAACTTTTTCAGGAGAGGGAGCTCCGCAGCAGGCCCTTCGGAGTCCCAGAAGAGATCGTGGAGTTCGGCTTCGAGTGATTGATACAAGGTGGGCGGAGTTTGCGGGAGGGGCGTTCTCTGCGCGAGTGGAAAATGGGAGGCTTGCTCGAATCCGATTGGGTGGAGTCCGCGACGGTCGCGTGGCAGTCGCGGCTTGGCTTTGCAGCGGGAGGGTTGTGAGTTAGGGTTTCGCCAGATTTTTGATGAAGAAGACTTTAACGCTGCTTTGGCCTTTCCTTCTAGCGATGATGGGAGGCTTGCTCCTCGCCCTCTGCTTTGCACCTTTCGATTTGCCGGACCTCGTCTGGCTGTCTCCTCTCTGCCTGCTGTCGGCTTTGTGGTTGGGGGTGGGGGAAGAAAAGTCGAAGCGGAAAGGATTCCTCATAGGCCTCTCGGCCGGGGTCGTGTTCTGGGGAGTGAATCTCAAGTGGCTGAGCATCGTTGCTGGCGGAGGTTACCTCGTGCTGGCCATTTACTTGGCTCTCTATTTTGGATTTTTTGGCTTGTTCGCTTCTTCGGTGGGCCATCCATTTAGAAACAAGAAAGAGCGGTCTAATCGATGGGAAGTGCTCGTGTCTTCCCTCGGTTTTGCGGCCTTGAACGCGGGGCTGTGGTGTGGCTTGGAATGGTTGCGGGGGCTCCTCTTCACGGGTTTCGGTTGGAATGGCCTCGGGGTCACTTTTCACTCCCGTCTTCCTTTGGCGCAAGGAGCGGAGCTTGTAGGCGTTACCGGACTCGCCTTTCTTCCCGTCTTCGTAGCCGCAGTCTTGGTCCAGGTCGCAGTCAGGCTGGTGAAGGGAGCGCGGCAGGGGAAGATGGAGCGTCATTGGGACTTTATGGTCATAGTTTTGTTCTTAATCACCTGCTTCACCTACGGCGTCCTTCGGATGGCGATGGTCAACCGCTCGCCTGGCGAGGACTTACGGGTGCTGATGGTGCAGATGGACATTCCACAAGTGGCGGGACAGGTCGAGTGGACAGGTGAGGAAGTGCACGCTGGATACGAAGGCGAGACTTTGGCCGCGTTGACCAAGGTGGATGAAAAGAACGCCAAGCTTATCGCGGAAGCCGAGGGCGAGGTCGAGCTCGAGGCCATCGATTGGGTGATTTGGCCGGAGGTTGTTCTGTATGGGATTTTGCTCAATGATGGCGGCGAGAATTTGGCTCTTTACGAACCCTCCTCCAGCACCATCGAGCGCATGCGTGCCGCCGGAGTGCGCAACTTGATGGCCGGGGTCTGGGAGGTGGAAGCGGAGCGAGCGGATGACGGCATTCGGCCCAAAGAACATGGGCAACAATTCAACGCTCTCTTGGCTGTCGATCCGCAGGGCGAGCTCGCAGTCCATCGCAAGCAGCATCTGGTGATTTACGGCGAGTTTATTCCGTTCGTGGATTCCGTCGCTTGGCTCGGCAAAATCTACGAGAAGGTGGCAGGGGTGCCGTGGGCTGGGAATCTTGGGCGCGGGAGTGGCTCGCAAGGCTTCTCGCTGCCGGGGGCTGGCGGTGAGGTCAACGTGATTCCTTCCATCTGTTTCGAGGACACCGTTCCCCGGGTCGTGCGCAAGTTTAGCAAGGGCGAGCGGGAAGTGATCGTCAACATCACCAACGATGGCTGGTTTGGAAAAAGCGAAGGCTCGCGGCAGCACTTTCAAAACGCGCTTTTTAGGTCCATTGAATTGCGTAGACCGATGTTGAGAGCGGCCAACCGCGGAGTAACGGGAGTGATTTCGGCAACGGGGAGCGTCGTCAACTACGAGACCGGGGAACGACAGGTTCTCGAGAATGAGGAAGGGCAGCCCTTCCAAAGAGGCAGTGTGCTGGGGAGAGCACGAGTTCTCGCAAAAGGAGGCCCCACTCTCTACGCGCGGGCTGGTGATTGGTTTGCGGTCTTGGGCCTCGTGTCGGCAGCAGGATGGATCGTGCGGCGACGCTTCAAATAACAGGCAATTCCACTTTTAGGTCGTCTTTCCCATTGCTGAACAAGGGTTCTGGGGTTAGGCAAGGGGGAGTTATGAAATCAACTGTTTTTTGTCAGTGGCTAGCGGTGGGAACGCTCTCGATTGGGGGGCTTTCGCAGACACTCTTCGCGGAAGGTCCGGCAGACTTGGAGGCCTTGGCGGAGAAAGCGAAGCAGGCGGCCGAAGATACTACCAAAGCCGCTCAGGGAGCAGTTGAGGAAACAGTCAAGGAAGCCAAAGAGGCAGTCGTCGAAGAGGTCGAAGAGAAAAAGGAAGAGGTAGCGGAAATGGTCGAGGAGGTCGCCGATGAGGCGGAGGCCAAAATCGAGCAAATCGAGCAGCCGGTGCCCGTTGACCTCGAAAAGCGGGCAGAGAAATTAGGTTTGCTCTCTCATCTCAGTCCCAATGTCTCAGCAGTGCTGACTTTAAACAACGGCGAGCGCTTGTGGGGAGAGGTCACCGAATCAGGCTTGGGGGGAATCCTGCTGGAGACCCTTGCCGAGAACGAAGTCGACCTCACCGATCCCGATAGCCCCGGAGCACAACTTGGCGCCTTGTTCAAAGAAGAGTTTCTCCTCGCTGTTGGTGAGGGCACTCCCAAGCAGTTGGAAAATCTGCTCTCGGTCAACGACTTGAGCGACACCTATCAAACCGCCCTCATGGTTCGCCTATGGACGGCCGGATTGGCTGATGGCGGAATGTTCGCCGATTCCAACCCGTTCAGTTACATCGTGGCTGCCATTGAGGAAAATCCCGATTTTCTGGTCAACCTCGTAGCCGCCTCGCAAATGCCACCCATTCTCATCGCGGCACGAATCAGCGATGATGGTCAGCGCGATGAGTTTGCAGCCGCCCTCGAGATGGGGCAGGGGATGGCTTTAGGATTCGGACAGGAAGAGATGCCGTTTCTTTCCAGCACCGAGACCGAGGTTGCAGGCATCGCTTTCAGCGGCCTCAAAATCGCAGGCAAAAGCTTGATGGAGACCTTGCAAGAAGAAATGGATCTCGCCGAAAAGCTGGAGAATTTCCTCGACCCCGCGAGCGCACAAGATGTGATCAATTCCCTCAGCGAGAAGAACCTCGTTCTGTTAGGAGGGGCTTCCGACGAAGCGATTTATCTCTACTTGGGAGACAACGAGAAAGAGTTGCCCCTCGTAGCCGAGGCTGGGGACGGGCTCACCGCAACCAAGCAGTTTTCTTTCGCAGATCCTTATCTCAATGAGACCTTGGTGAGTGTCCTCTGGATGGAAGATGAGTTGGTAGAGGCTGGAACAATCGGTCAGGATATTTTTGGGAATTACATCAGAGGAATCCGCTTAGGCCTCGAGGATAACGATGCCTTGGGCAACACCAAGCAGCTAGAAAAGAACTTAGACCGCCTCGAACAGTTGGAGAAAAAGTATGTTGCCACTGGAGCGAGTCAGGCTGCAGCCGCAGTCTCGTTTCTCAAGGCGGACGGTCTCCATACCGAAGGCTTTGGCGGCTATATCGATGGCTTATATGATTGGGAGACCGCCCACGAGATGGGTTCAGTTTCGGGTGATTCCTTCTTCTCGGTGCAAAGCGTTGACAATGCTGAAACCGTCAAGATAACGACAGCCTATCTCGAAGCCCTCTTCGAGACTGTCTACGAGATGGTAGGCTTGATGAGTGAGCTGGAGGAAGTTCCTGATGATTTCGATGATTTCTTGGACGGATTTCTCCTCTTCGACGAAAAGATGAAGGGAGACGCCTTGGCTCTCTGGCAGGGCCTTCGGAAGACTGACGCTGGTCTGGGGACCGAGTCTATTTTTGAAATCGATTTGGCAGGAAGCTGGCCGACCGTTCCCGGGGTCCCACAACCTGTTATCGACAATGGGTTAGCCCCACGATTGAGCTATCTCGCTCCAGTCACCGACCGCGCCAAGCTGGCGGAATCCTGGGTCGAGATGAATGCTGCCGTCACCGAGCTATTGAAGACCGCGAGCGAAATGGCGGGGGAAGAAATCCCGATGCAGAAGCCCATGAGCTCCGAGAACAACGGGCTCAAGACTTGGTTTTTCCCCATCCCTATGCAGACCGACGACTTCGTGCCCTCGGTCACTCTCGACGATGAAGTCATGGTGATGAGCACCTCCAAAGAGCGGGCCGTCACTTTAGCGCAAGCGGCCAAAAAGGCAGGCAAGGGTGAGACTGGCGTAATTACCCAAATGAACTTCGCACCCCTGCAAGCCTTCCTCGCCAACTGGCTGCAACTGGTTCAGGAAAACCCTGAGATGTTGCCGGAGGATGAGATGGTCGAATTCCTTGAGACGAACCAAGACAGGATTCAAGAGGTGATCGCGGCCCTGGACGAACTCGACTCCTGGCGCACTCACACTCGGATGGAAGAGGGGCAGCTTCGGACCAGCTCGCATTTCAAAACCAAGTAAAAGATTCAAGGCTCTCGATAAGGGGCGGAAAGCCTGCTTTCCTTCTCGTTCCTTTGAAAGGAATTGATTTTCTTTGGGCTGGCAGGATTGGAGCGACTCATCGCCCCACCTCCCTAAACAGCAGGGAATGCGCCCGAAAGAGACAAGGAATAGCCTTCTCAGCCTCTCGTGCAGGCCACTTCTGATTCTTGACAGAACGAAAAACGAAAGGATTCTTAAGTTGTGGAGGTTGATAAAGAAAAAGCGGGTATTCCGAAAAAGACGATCTATCGCCTCTCGCTCTACCACCGTTGTCTTTCCAAGCTCACCGAGAACGGTCATGAGACGGTGAGTTCTTCCGCTCTCGCGAAAGCGGCCGGGGTCGGTGCCTCCCAGTTGCGCCGTGATATTTCCCACGTGGGCCAGTTTGGAACTCGAGGACTTGGCTATCAGGTCGAGGAGCTTCGGCTAGCCATTCGCGAGGCCTTGGGCCGGGAGCACCTGCAGCCTGTCATTCTGGTAGGTGCCGGAAATCTGGGGAGCGCTCTCCTGCGTTATGGCGGCTTCCAGAAAGAGGGCTTCGAGGTCATTGCAGCCTTCGACGCGGTTCCCGAGGCCGTCATGAAGCGCGAAATCGGGGTCCCGCTCTACGGCCCTGAGAAAATGGATCCGTTCATTGCCCAACATGGGGTCAAGCTGGCCATTCTCTGCGTGCCAGCCGAGAACGCCCAAGAGGTGGTCAACGATTTGGTGCTCTCGGGGGTGCAAGGCATTCTCAACTTTTCGCC
Organism: uncultured Roseibacillus sp.; assembly: GCA_964529725.1. Taxonomy (GTDB): domain Bacteria; phylum Verrucomicrobiota; class Verrucomicrobiia; order Verrucomicrobiales; family Akkermansiaceae; genus Roseibacillus. The sequence continues at coordinate 16,988 of CAZGXV010000032.1, read as the reverse complement.
CACCGTGCTGCAGGTTCCGGAGCAGGTCACAGTGAACAATGTCGATCTCGCCTTGGAGCTAGAGAACGTGAGCTTCTTCATTGATCGTGAGGGAGAAAAGGGGAGTTAGGGCTGTTTTTCTGCCAAGAAAACGTCTTTGGTGACGTTATTGAACTCAAATATGCGCGCGAAATATTTCTTCTTCTGTTTGCTGTTCACAGCGACAAGCCAAGCTGCACTCAATGGCGACTGGCGGAGACTTTCCGATGGTCAGGGTGGCGGAGTCAATGCCCGCGCGGTGGCCCTCCTTGGCGAAGGACGAGTTTTGCTCGAAAACGAAGCCGGAGACCAGTTCGAGACTCCTCTCGAAGTTCTCAATGAAGAGGATCAGGAGTGGTTTCGGGAGTGGGAAGCCGACTGGAAGACCCGCGCAGAAGTGGGAGAAAAGTTGAATGAGGTGATCGGGCAACCAGTCTTTCAAGCCTCGTGGCGTCTCTGGGACGAAAAGGCGGAAACAGTGGCCAAGAGGCTCGCTTGGCGTCCCGAATCCCAGACTCCCTACTCAAGCAGTTTCCGCAGATACACGGGGTCTGATTACCGCTTTCTGGGCGCTCGTCCCTTCTCGGTAGCGGCCTACGGGGATGACCGTGGTCTCCTTGCTCGCATGTCCTTGGTTTTCGCTAATAAGGGCGACTCATTCTCGGGTTCCGGGATGGGGGAAGACCACTTCGAGAAAGGGGAGAACCTCACCACGATGGAAAAGTTTGAGCGCATGCTCGAGTATGATGCCGAGAAATTGGCGGAATCCCTTTCCAGTGTGTTAGGGGAAGGCGAGATTCAATACTTCGGTGAAGGCAACGACCGTCGCCGGGTCACTCGTTGGGATTGGAATGGCCATGCTTTTATTCTTTCCGAGGAAGACGAAGAGTATGTCGGTCTGTTAGTGGTCTCGATTGAAGAGGCCGAAAACCGGGGTCGCACCGACCGCATCTCCGACGCCGAAATCAAAGAGCGTCTCGCCGCCAACGTGGTGCGGGAGGCAAATGGAGATGTCTTTGTAAAAAACATCCCGATGGTGAATCAAGGTCCGAAAGGATACTGCGTTCCCGCCACCTTCGAGCGTGCAATGCGCTACCAGGGAGTGCCAGCGGATATGTATTTGCTGGCAGTAGCGGGCGGAACTGCCCCCGGAGGAGGGACCAATACTCAACGGCTTTTCGAGGAGGTGGAATCCATTGTCCGTCGTAAAGGCCGTCGCCCCGAGGACATCAAGATTGACCCACTGCGCATGCGGACCGTTAAGCGTTACATCGATGAGGGGGTGCCCATCATGTGGCAGATGTGCAGTCTCTCCGAGTATAACAACATCGCTAACAAGCGCACAAAAGCCCGTGAGTCAGTCACTGATTGGGCTCGCTATGCCGCCGAAATCGAGGAGGAGGCCAAGGAGAACGCCAAGCGTATGGAAGATATTAAAGACAGGTTCCATGTCTGCATGATCATCGGATACAACGAAGCCACCCAAGAACTGGCAGTCAGCGATTCCTGGGGTGCCAGTTACGCAATCCGATGGGTCCACATTGATGAAGCTGCCGCCGTGGGGAACGGGAAGGGTTTTGCCATCAAGCGTTAGCGGACACCTTCATTTCAACAGCTTCCTTCAGCTTGATTTTGTCCTCACGGACCAGCGAAGGGCAACCCTCGGTTTGGACCCTCGCCAATAGAATGTTGGAGGAAGCCAACAGAATCATTTTTTTGGGGACAAGCAGAGCCTCAGCTCGTTAGGGTTTGGCTGTGAGCCGCGATGAGATTTATGGGGAGGAAGGAGAGCGTCAGCCTTTTGAATTCTCCGAAAAAGTGGTGGGTGTTTTCGAGGATATGATTCGGCGCTCAGTGCCGGGGTATGGTCTCACCTTAACGGCTATTGAAGCAGTCGCTGGCAGAGAGGTTCAGGCGGGAACTTGTATTTATGATTTAGGTTCATCGCTTGGTGCAAGTGTGGAGGCCGCGTGGCGGGGCGCGCAAGGCAAGGGTGTCGAGATTCATGGGGTTGATAATTCTCCTGCGATGGTCAGCCGGGCGCAGGAGTTACTAGATTTACCCGGAGTCTTTTTTCATGAGGGAGACGCCACGAACTGGCCCCTGAAGAATGCGAGTTTGATTGTGATGAACTTTACTCTCCAGTTCGTGCCCTTGCAGGAGCGGGAGCAGCTTTTAGCTCGTTGTTATCAAGCTCTCGTCCCTGGTGGGGTGCTTCTTCTCTCGGAAAAATTTGTCAGTTCACAGGAGGAAGACGAGGAATGGTTGCGGGAGTTGCATTGGGAGTTCAAGCGCCAGCAGGGTTACTCGGAGATGGAGATTGCGCGCAAGCGAGAGGCTTTGGAAGAGGTCTTGATTCCCGAGGCCTTGGAGACCCACGAGCGACGTCTCCAGGGGGTTGGCTTCGAGCAAGTCACGCGGATTCTCCAATGCCTGAACTTCGCAAGCTGGGTAGCACGTAAGGGGTGAAATTAGCTCATCCCACAAGCTAGCGCGCGTGCTCGCGAATGACTTGCCTGAGTTGCTTCCATGTCGCGGCAGGATGACCTTGCTCACGGAATTTTTGACCAATCTGGCTCGCCACTTGGTAGTGTTGACGGAGGTCTTCTAAGCCTTTGCGAAGCGGATAGTTCGGTTGGTAAATGTGGGCGGGTTCGCCAGTGACGCCATTGAGCTCTAGGATGACAAGACCTTCGCCTTTCTTGAGACAGTCTTCGTCGGGAACGCGGATGTCGTAGCGGCCAAAGCAGAAGCCTTGGTAGCTGAGGCCAGCTTGGGCAATGGTCGCATTGAGTTCTGGGGTGATGAGCGAGCGGGCGTCCTCGAAGATGGCCCCGAGGCAATGGGTGCCGAGCTCGGTGAGAATGATGGTTTCGCCCGGGGCAGGGATATCGCTCAAACGGAGTGCAAACTGTTTCAGAAAATGCCGAGCCATCGCAGCGGCCCGACGGTCTTTCAGAATCAATTGTTCGACCGTGTCGCGGCCATTGCCAGTGAGGTGTTGGGGAAGCTTGCGAGCGAGAGAAGTGATGTGTCCTTCAGGTTGTTCGGGAAGAGCAGCCCAATGGATGCCGACTTCCAATCCGGGGATGAACTCCTGCACGAGGCCGGAGTGCTCCTGATTCTGCTCAAGCCAGGCGTTCGCCTCCCTCTGATTTCGCACAATGGTGACCCCGCGACCGCGTTCGCCGATGTCGGGCTTCAGTACCAGCGGCCAGCCTTGTTTTTCTGCAAAGGAAATGACCGTTTCTTTTCCCTGTCCGCTGGCAAAGCGTCGGTAGTCGGCAATACGGATTTTCCCAGAATCGGGAGGGACGAAGCTATCGAGAATGTCCCCTTTGGATTCCATCGCGAAACCAGAGAGAGGCATCGCGGGATTGCAGAGGAGGAAGTCCAAGGTGCGTCCGCCGCGGAGGCGGCGAAAGGCCAGTGGCCAAATGGCAAGCGGATAGACGATGGCGGGGGGCCAATATTCCCAATGGGTGAGACGCCGCCATCTCCCTGCTAGCAGACGACGTCCTCGCCAACTGCAAAGAGGAATGATGATTTTCAGTAGGAGGAAGAGAACAAGTGCGAGTGCCCACAGGATGGGGTAAGCCCACTTTTGGTAGCCTTCGAGAAAGTCGAGAGCCTTTTGTCCGGAGACAAAGGCAAAGCCGACCAAGACCGGGGTCCAGAGGAGGACTGCGATCCCGAGCGCGGTTGCAAAGCGGGGGAACGACCAACCGACGGCTCCGGCGGCAAGGTAGGAAGGGAGACGACTACCGGGGAGAAAGCGCGAGAGAAAAATCCAACGGGTGCCGAAACGCTCGAACAGTAACCGCCCACGTTCGATGCGTTCATCGCTGGCCAGTCGGTCCAACCAGCGCCAATGCCTTTTACTCTTTTGGCTGAAGCGACCCAAGCCATAGAGCGCGAGGTCGCCTCCATAAATGCCGAGGGTGGCTGCCCCTACCGCGAGAGGAAAGGGAATCCATCCCTTGGCCGCCAAGATGCCGGCCGCAATACAGGCGAGGTCCTCGCTCATCAAAGTGCCAAGGCAAATGAGAAGAGCCAGAACCAGAGGGTGGCCGTGGTAGTTCTGCAGTTGCTCCAGCCATTCCATTGTTGCACCTCGCTTGGATTAGAGAATCTCCGACACGAAGCTTTCGCGTTGGAAGGGTTGGAATTTGTTAGGTTCTTCGCCTGTTCCGATAAAGAGAGGCGTGATGCCAAGTTCCTGTTGAATAGAGACCGCGATGCCGCCTTTGCCAGAACCATCAAGCTTCGTCACGATGAGTCCGTCGAGCTTGGCCGCTTTGTTAAATTCTTTCGCTTGAGCGAGAGCGTTGGAGCCCGTGCTGGCATCGACTACGAGGATGGTCTTGTGAGGGGCCGTCTCGTCTTGCTTGGAAAGCGTGCGCCGGATTTTGCCGAGCTCCTCCATGAGGTTGTGGCGGGTGTGGAGACGTCCGGCGGTGTCGCAGATGAGGTATTCCGCGCCCTCGGCGATGGCGGCTTCGTGTGCTTTGTAACAAACGGAGGCCGGGTCGGCCTGATGTTGGCCGACGGTGATGGGGAGGTCGAGCCGTTGAGCCCACGACTGCAGTTGCTCGACTGCGGCAGCGCGGAAGGTGTCGGCCGCAGCGACGCGCACTGTGTGGCCATAGACGCTGAGAAGATGACCCAACTTTGCGGTGGAAGTGGTCTTCCCGGTACCGTTGACTCCAACGATAAGGAGGACGGTAGGCTTGCCGGATTCTTGCAGCGCGGGAGGGAAGGCTTGGTCTTCGGGAAAGACTTTGGAAATGTGGGCGCGGGTGGTGGTGACCACGTCTTCAGCGGTAATCTCACGACCGAGACCCCGGAGCTCGTCCACAATCGTCATAGTGAGGCGAGGACCAAGGTCAGCGACAATGAGGTCGGCCTCGAGCTCGTCCCAGTCGATCTCGGCCTTGTTTGTGACTTTATTGAAGAGATTCTTGAAGAAACCTGCCATGTGGCGGGGAGACTCTGGAATTCGAAGGCTAACGTCAAGGCTGGGGACGGTTCTGTGAAACCGATCCTAGGACTGTTTCCCCAACGTTCTGGGGTTGCAGCTTGAAATGACGGTGGCAGCGGATTGCATCCGCTACGCCTTTCTGAGAATCAGCTTGAGAATCAGCTTCAGAACCAAGTCTCCTGTATGGACTTGGCTTGGCGGATAGAATCCGCTGCCACCGTCCCTCTGTTAGAGTTTTTTCAGATAAAGATTCTTCCAAAGAATATCGCCAGACTTCCCGCCATGGACCTGGAGGGCCAGAAAGCCTTTGAGAGTGGTGTCTTTCTCGTCGGTATCCTTGAAGTCCGCACGCTGTTCGCCATTGAGCCAAGTCTGGAGATGATTGCCTTGGCATTTGATGACGATGGTGTTCCAACCATCCCACTTGAAGAGTCTTTCGCCCTGGGCAGTGAAGGCTTCTCTATCCTTCCGAGGTGCGTTCTTGGCGGGGTCGAGCCAACCGCGACGCGCTTCATCGTAGATTCCTGCCGTCCACGAGCGCTGCTTGACCTTGAAGTTGTCGTGCTCGCATTGGTAACCAGTCACGCGACCATCAGGTTCGTTCTCGGTAGGCTCTTTATGAAAGCCACGAAACATGCAACCGGAGTTGCCAGTTTGGTCAAGGAACTTGAACTGGAAGGTGAAGATGAAATCGCCGTACTCATCCTCGGTGCGAAGAAAGGTGTTCCGGTTAATCTTTTGGCCGAAACCACGAATAGCATCTTCCTTCACTTCGTATTCGGCGTTGCCACCAGTCTTGCGCCAGCCGGTGAGGTCTTTGCCATTGAAGAGACTCTGGAAGCCCGCGCTCTCGAGAGCCGCAGTATCGAGAGTGGCGGGAAGACCAGCAGGTAAGGCTGGAGCTTTTTGGTGATGATCGGCGGCGACGGGAACGGCAAGAAGCAGTGTGAGGAGGAGTGATTTCATTTTTTCGGTAAGAAGAAGGCTTTTTGTTTCTCCGAGATGGTTAAACCCAGTTTTTCCATCACTACGAGCATGTCCTCCCAGATTTTTCGTTTCTCTGCGAGGGCATCTTTGTCGGCCAAAAGAAGAAAGGAGGGATGGTGGCTGACGCGGACGGGCACGTGCTGAACTTCATGCCACTTTGAACGCAGAGCATCGAAGTTTTCTTCACTCTCGAGCAGGCCATGAGCGGCGGCAGCTCCGAGGGCGATGATCACCTTGGGTTTCACGATCTCAATTTCGGATAAAACGAAAGGACGGGAGAGCTGGATTTCCTCGGGCCGTGCCGGCCGGTTATTGCTGGTTTGACCAGGGAGCGCGGGGCGGAATTTACAGATATTAGTGAGGTAGACTTGCTCGCGGGAAAGGCCCATGGCCTTGAGAATTGCGTCAAGCTTTTCGCCTGCCGGACCTGCGAAGGGTTCCCGTTTTTGTTCCTCTGGGTAACCAGGGGTGTCGCCAATAAGCATGAGATCGGCGGTGGGGGGGCCGGCGGAGAACACAAGAGTTTTGCGAAACGACCCCAAGTCGCGGAAAGACGGCCAATGCTCGGCTAGGTCACGGAGGCTGGCGAGAGCTTCCTCCGGAGTGTCGCCGTGAGGGGTGGGTTTGGGGATATTGAGAGGAGCCTTGCGTTTTTCGCCAGTGGCGGGTCGGGGGATCATGGTCTGCCGTGAGGCGGCCGCAGGTTGTTGGGTGGCACTCTTTTCGCCGAAGGTAATTTCTCCTTTGTAGACCTTGCGCAGAACTTCGCGCGCTTCGTGAGTGACCGCGATGTGGGTCTCGCCTTTGGCAAGGAGTTGGCGCAAATAAGGAAGAAGCATCGAGGGCAAGAATTGGGAATCCGGGAGGCCTAAGCCAGCTAATTTTACAGGGAAACCCAATCAAAGGAGAAGGAAAGGAGAAGGCCCCGGTTTCCGGCTAGGCACGAGTTGCCTCCGGCTAGGCACGAGTTGTCTCTGGCTTTTGGCGGGCGTGGAGAAAGTTAGCGAGCACGATGGTGGCGGTGCCGAGGTAAAACAGGGGTGTGAGTGACTCGTGCTCGGCAAAAAAGACGGCTGCCATCAGAATGCCGTAAACTGGCTCGAAGTTGACCGCAAGGTTCATGGTGTAGGCCGTGACATGCTGTAGGAGGCGCGTAAACCAGAGATAGGCGCCGAAGGTGCAGGCAATCGCAAGCACCAGCAACGGAAGCCAATCGGAGCGCTGCGGGCTCTCGAATGTGAAGGTGGGCACCAACAGGATGGCGAGGAGGGCAGCCAAGTTGGCGGCAAGAATCTGATAAACCATAATGGTCGGCCCCGGGACAGCGGCAGTGACCAGTCCTTTACTTAGCAGGCTGTAGATGGCGGCGAGCAGGGCACCGAGCAAAGCGATGATGAGCCCCAGCGTTTGATGGGGCGCATCGGTCTCGGCCCCCGCAATCAGGATGATGCCAAGGGCGACGAGAACGGCGAGAAAGAGTTTCTGGCTGTCAGGACGCTTACGCTCGGTCAGTGGCTCTAAAAGAGCGGTGAAAAGCGAGGTGGCCGCGAATCCCGCGAGTCCGATGGAAACGTTGGAAATCGCGATGGCTCCAAAAAAGCAGAGCCAGTGGACCCCGAGGACGAATCCGGCAACGAGGGCGAGCGTGAGGTGTCGGCGCGAACTTCGTAAAAGATTGGGTCGGCTGAAACGGCAGAAAAAATAATAGACCGCTCCCGCAAGGGCAGTACGCCAGAAAACCAAGGCGGGAGGCTGTAAAGAGATGACCTCGCCCAAGATGCCAGTGAGGCTCCAGAGGAGGACGAGAAGATTGAGCTGGAGAAGTCGGGGCAAAATTTGGCAAGCAGTCTGCGTGTGTTGGTGACGAGCTGAGGTTTTGACCACTCTTGGTCTCAACCTCTAGCTTTTTCCAAGATTATCGATGACCAAGTGCCCCCGATGTGTTCAGCGAATCCACCGTTCTGCGGCTGGTTGTCCACATTGCGGCTTCGACATGAAGGATGTGGACCTTCTCTTTGGGGCCGAGGACGTGCGTTTGGCCGCGCTCTCGGATGCTGCGGGCGTTCTCCGGGCCAAAGAGCGCAAGGAGATGCGTCTGCTCATGAATGAGTTCGAGCGCCGTTTCCCGCAGTTGTTCTTTTCAATTTATATTGGAGCCTTCGAGGAGGTGTCCCATCTTCGTCAGTTTGGCTTTTGGCTGCTGAACCGGGGAGCATTTGTAGATGTCGAAGTCTCCCGACCCAATGCCTGTGGCATCTTATTGTCGATCGATGTTTCGGGCAAAGCAGCCGGGCTGACTTACGGCTATGCTCTTCATCCCTTTTTGGACGAAGACGATACCTTCGGCGCCCTCTCGGTGGGGCACCCGCACTTTTTGCAGGGACAATACTTCAAGGGCATCGAGACGGTCATGCATCGTTTGGAAAAAACGCTCATTCGGCGTTCCAAGCGGGCCAAAAAGGATCCTGCCCGCTATCAAGAGGAGCAGGCAACGGAGGGCACGGGTGAGCTTTTAGAACGCATCCGATCCCGTCATCGTCAGAAGGAGAGAAAGCTGTGAGGGAGAGCGATCGTCAGAGGTCCGGAAGGGCATTGATTCCCGTCTGGGCACTTGTGCTTCTTCTCGCCGGGCTATCTGGCTGGGTTGGCGGGCAAGAGGCTTCTCCCGTTCCTAAATTAGATGAAGACGGAGAGGTCATTCCAGACCTTTCCAATTGGCCAGCTTTGCCCTCTTGGTCAATCGAAGAGCTGGAGCGCATCCGGAGCGGTGAGCTGGAGTTGGGGACTGCCCTTTTTATCGAAGACGTCGGTGGTGTTAGCTACAAAGATTTGTTCGAGCCGTTGGATGTGCCAGAGGATTTACCCGAGCTACCCCCGGAAGAAGATTACCCAGTTGATATTGGGGAGGAGTTCCTCGCTACCTACTTTGCGGGACGCCCGGCGGGATATCTCGTGGACCCTCAGGGCATGCTCTCGATGCAGGAGCAGCAGGACCAACTTGGCTTTCTTGAGTATCATGCTGGTGACTCCGAGATTGACCTCTACATCTATCTTTTCGACGAGAAGCAGCAGGTGCCTCCGGAAGGGGAAATCGAGGCTATCTACAAGCGGCACTTCTTGCGGGGCGGTGGCATGAGTGCCCTCGTCTACTACTATGTGGGTGACCCCGGTCGCTCGACGATGGTGATGAGCCCGAAGGTGTATTCCGTCATCCCGGGCACGGCGGTGAAGGGGGCCCTTATCTATGCCAAGCAGCAGGCTCAGACCAAGAGTGAGCCTGCTTCCCAGTTAGAAAGTTTTTCCACCGGGCTCTCCATTCGGCTCTATTGGATGGAGCGCGAGCTCATGGAGGCGGCTGGCAAAGGGCATCTCCTAGCAGACCGAAACGAGGATTTGCTGGTGGTCGATGCCGAGGAGGAAGAGATAGATGTCGCCAGCCGGGACTCGAAGGTGATGGCTGCCTTTGCATTGGTGTCGGTTTCGATTTTGGGAGTTGGGCTTTGGCTCGCTTTTCAAAAAGCCCAGCGCAAAAAGACCCACCTCTTTCCGGAGGTCGAGGTCAAGCCCCTGCTCGCTGCTCCTCATGCCGCCGGGGTAGGGGCGGTCATCCATTTTGGCAATGCCACCTTGCCGCCCTCAGTTCAAAAGGAACAAGTGCCTGACTACCTGCGAAAGATGTAGTAGTTTGCGCGCATGGATTGGGATGCGCGCTATCAGGAGGGGGACACCCCGTGGGAAAAGGGTTCCCCTGCTCCCCCTCTCGATGAAATTGGCGAGAAGCTTGGGAATGAAATCTGGGGAGAGGGTTCGGTGCTAGTTCCAGGTTGTGGCTTCGGGCATGATGCCCGTTGGCTCGCAGCGCAGGGAATGAGTGTGAAAGGGCTCGATGTTTCCCAGCTGGCAGTGGAGGAGGCACGCAAAAGGACCGAGGGGGAGAACCCGACGTTTGAGCTAGGAGATTTTTTCGAACCGGTGGCCGGCTCTTGTTCGGCAGTTTTTGAGCACACCTGCTTCTGTGCCATTGACCCGTCTCAACGCGCGAGTTACGCAGCCGCAGCGGCAAAATGGCTTCAACCCGGGGGGCATCTGGTGGCCATCTTTTTTCTGAATCCCGATCACGAGAGCGGACCACCGTTCGGCTGCACCTTGACCGAATTAGACGGACTCTTTGGAGATTACTTCGAGTTGCAGCAAGAGTGGGAACCCCAAGTCAGCTACCCCGGGCGCGAGGGCCGAGAGTGGGTCCGGGTTTATCGTAAAGCACGGTAGGGTCGTTTTGACAAAACGACCGCGAGGGGCGGGGTATGGTTCATTGGTTGGGCAGCTGAGACGAATCGCCCACGCGAGACGAACACGCGGACCATTTGTCAAATGGTCCCTACCGACCGCAGACCTCCAACCGATAAAAGAGAGCCCTCGACGCCTTCAAGCCATTCATCACCGCACTTCTACTAGACGCACGGTAGGGCCGTTTTGATAAAACGACCGCGAGGGGCGGGGTATGGTTCATTGGTTGGGCAGCTGAGACGAATCGCCCACGCGAGACGAACACGCGGACCATTTGTCAAATGGTCCCTACCGACCGCAGACCTCCAACCGATAAAAGAGAGCCCTCGACGCCTTCAAGCCATTCATCACCGCACTTCTACTAGACGCACGGTAGGGCCGTTTTGATAAAACGACCGCGAGGGGCGGGGTATGGTTCATTGGTTGAGCAGCTGAGACGAATCGCCCACGCGAGACGACTTCACGGACCATTTGTCAAATGGTCCCTACCGACCGCCGACCCCCAACCGATAAAAGAGAGCCCTTGGCGTTTTTTCACTCCCTCCTCACTGCGTGCCGTAAATCCGGTCGCCGGCATCACCGAGACCAGGGAGAATATAACCTTTTTCATTCAGTTCACGGTCGAGAGCCCCGGTAAAAATTGGGACCTCGGGGTGAGCCTTTTGCAAGGCCTCCACTCCTTCGGGTGCTGCCAGCAGGCTGAGAAAGACGAGGTCGCGCACCCCCATTTCTCGCAGTCGGTCGATGGCCGCGATGGTGCTGCCACCAGTGGCTAACATAGGATCGGCGAGGATGACCTGACGCTTTTCGATTTCGGACGGGAGCTTGCAATAATACTCTTCGGGCTGAAGGGTCTCGGGATTGCGCACGAGACCGAGGTGGCCCACGGCAGCTTCCGGCATGACGTCCATCAGACCATCCACGAGGCCATTGCCCGCGCGTAGGATGGAGATGAGACAGGGCCCGGGAGTAGGTAGGCTCTGGGCCGCCATTTCTTCGAGGGGGGTCTCGATGGTTTTGGTCTCGAGCTTGAGATGGCGGGTCACTTCGTAGGCAAGCAACCAGGTGGCTTCGCGAAGAACCCGGCGAAAGGTGGGAAAGGGAGTGGTCACGTCACGCAAGGTGGTGAGCTTGTGACGGATAAGCGGGTGTTCGATAACGGTGAGCGTGCTCATCTCTGTTAGTTTCTGTTAGGTGTTCTCGTTTTCGGACTCGGCATCCGCTAGTTTTTGCTCAATCTCCGCTTTCTGAAGAGCTTCGGTAAATTCCTCGATTTGCCCCTGCATGATACCTTCCATATTGTGGGAAGTGTGGTTGACCCGGTGGTCGGTGACCCGCGATTGGGGAAAGTTGTAAGTGCGAATTTTCTCAGACCGATCGCCGGAACCAATCTGGGCCCTGCGGGTGGAGGCATGCTTTTCTGCCTCTTCCTTGACTTTGATTTCGTAGAGCTTGGAGCGAAGGATTTCGAGGCCGAGCGCTTTGTTCTGGGTTTGGGAACGACCATCCTGACACTTGACCTGTATCCCACTCGGAAGGTGGGTAATCTGGACTGCCGAGTCGGTGGTGTTGACGTGCTGGCCGCCCGAACCTCCCGAGCGTGTGGCTTGGATATGAAGCTCGTCGGGCTTGAGCACGATATCGACCTCTTGGGCCTCGGGCATGACGGCCACGGTACAGGTCGAGGTGTGGATGCGGCCCTGGGTCTCAGTGGCAGGCACTCGCTGCACCCGATGAACGCCGGATTCGTATTTGAGGTGACGAAAGACTTCCTCTCCGGTGACTTTGATGACCACTTCCTTAAAGCCGCCCACGTCCGAGGGTGAAGAATCAAGGTGTTGCGTTTTCCAGCCCCGACCAGAGGCATAGTTTTGATAAAGGCGCAGCAATTCGCCCGCGAACAGGGACGCCTCGTCGCCACCGGCACCGGCACGAATCTCGAGCAGGGCATTTCGTTCTTCGGAGGGGTCGCGGGGAAGGAGGGCGTATTGGACTTCGGCCCCAAGGCGCTCGATGTTTTCTTCCAGTTGAGGGATTTCCTCAGCCGCCATTTCGGCGAGCTCGTCGGTGCCTTTGGCGAGCTCGCGATTGTCCTCCAACTCGGTCAGCATGCGCTGGTAGTCCTCCCACATTCCCAACACCTTCTTGATGGTCTGATGCTCGCGGGTGAGGGCAGTGGAGCGCTCCTGGTCGGAGAAAAATTCGGGTTCCGACATCGCCGTTTCGATTTCGTCGAATCTTGCGCGTCGTTTGGCGATGAGAGAGCCGTAATCCATGATTGGTGGGGAGGTTCTGGCCAAGCGGGGCATTGGTCAAGGATGCGCTTGGGCAATTCGCGGATTACTGTCGTGCGGAAGTTGCGAATCAAAGCATTTCGTGGTTGATTCTTCCTGTGGATGGGGTAAATCCCTCGCCCCGCGATGCGAATCGCCCGTTTTCAATAGCCCTATAGTGTAATTGGTAACACACCGGATTTTGATTCCGTATTTCCAGGTTCGAGTCCTGGTAGGGCTACTCTCCTTTTCTTTCCAAAGCGATGGCCCCCTGCATCAGTGGATTTTCCCGTCGCTTCTGTTTCTTTCCGTTGCCACTGAGCCCACTGGGCCCACCGATTCTATCCGCTCATCTCGTTTCGGAGCGTACTGGCTTCCGTTTTCTCAAGGAAAGGTCAGCTCTTAGTCTAGTGCACTACTTCTGCACCTTGCCGCCCAGCGAAAGAATGCGGGCATTGCCTTTCGCAAATTCGGCTTCAGCGATTTGTTCATCCTGCACATACATCTGGGAGAGTGCAGTCCAAGCAAGGAGGTCGTTGGGCTGAAGGTTGGTCGCTTGCAATCCGCAGCCAATCGCTTCCTTGATTTTGTTCTGCTTCATCAAGGACATTCCCAAGGCATGCCAGCCGTCGAAGAAGTCAGGATCGGCAGCGACTGCCTCACGATACTTGGCTTCGGCCTCGGGTAGTTCGCCTACTGCGAGGTGGGCGTTTCCTTGGTCAAAGGCCTCGTCGCGAGCTTCCATTAGTTATTGGAGCTCACGAGTTCGACATTTGCTTTGTCGAACTCGGCGGTGAACCAGTGTTGCACGAGGGCGCGGCGAAGACGGTCCTGTTCGGAGGAGATGGCGCGGGTCAGTCCAGCTTTGTTCTGGTCGCTTTCCACAAATTCGCGCTCCTTCACAAAGACGAAGAGCGCGCGGTTGCGCAAAGGCTCAATCAGCTCAGCTTGGGACAGCTCGCCGGTCTTGGTTTGGCTCGCTAGGCGGAAAATATCCTGTGGGTTGTCCTCGCCAGGTAGTCTCGCGTTGGCAGCCATCCCGAGGTGCTCGCTGAGCTTCAGATTTTGTTCTGCAGCTGCCTCGTTGAGAGCTTTGCCGTCTGCCAAAGCCGAGGCTACTGCTTCGCGTGCGGACTCGATCGCTTCCTTCAGTGCCTCTTCCGCGCGTTCCTGAACGAGGTCGTTCTTCGCCTCTTCTTTGGCCTCTTCGAAAGTCTTTTCAGTGGGCTCGACAGCCTCGTCGATGCGGTAGAGAAGCCAGTTCTCGTTGCCGACGCCGAGAATTTCGCTCAAGGAATCCATCACGTTCCCGCTGGAGAGGCTGGTGCTTTCCAGCTCTTGCTCAACGGTTGTTTGGGTGCCACGGACAGTGCCGCGAATCTCGGCGGGAAGCTCACTGAGGGGAAGGAGTTCGGTGGTTTTCACCTCATAGCCAAACTCTTCCGCGAGGGGTTCGAGGTTGGCTTTCTCAGCGCCATCTTCAATCTGCTGTTGCAAGACCACCCAAATATTTTCTTCGATCACGAGGCCGAGTTCCGCGCTCACACGCTTGCGTTCTTCGGGAGTGAGAGTCACTGCTTCGGCCTTTGCTTGGTCGTCGGCGGCAATTTCCTCGGGAGACTTTTCGGCATCAGCGGCTTCTTCGGCCGCTGTTTTTTCCTTCTCGGCCTCGTTCTTTTTCTTCTCAGCGAGAGCGTCTTCGAAATCCGGAGTGGCGACGAAGTAGGTCAGCTTGCGCTTCGGTTCAGTCAGGTAGCGTCCCTGATTTTCCTCCCAATAGGTTTTGATTTCCTCGTCGGTGGGCTCGATCTCTTTTTTAAAAGTCTCAAGCTCAAGTGAAAGAGTAGAGAGGGTGAACTGTTGGCTTTGGGCTTTGAAGTTCTCCTGCGCGGCTTCTTCATTGGCCACCACTCCGGCACCCAAGACGTTCGAAAACTCTTTGAAGGCTATCACGTCTCCCACGAAGTCGTTGAGGTTGTTGATAGTCATCCCGAGGCTCTTAAGACCCTTGTCGGTAAAGTTGCTGTAGCCTTCGTCGTCGAAAATGCCTTCGCGGTTGGTGAAGATTTTTTCGCGCTGGTAGAGGTCAATTTCGTCTTTCGAGGGGTAGATGCCGTACTCCTTTTTCGCTTTTTCAAAATTGGTCCGATGCACTAAGTAGCGCTTGAGCCCCTCATCGTCACCCATTCCCTCGAGGGTGCCGAGGTAGCTGGAGATGTCGCCGTAGGTTTCAAAAGAGCCACTTTGAAGGGAAGTTTGTAAGATGCGTTGTCCGAGGCGAACCTCCTGCCCAGCCTTCTCCAATTCCTTGAGGGAGTAGACCTTATCATCGGATTTGACCACAGTAGGACCGCTGCCAGGGCCGCGACCACCGGAATTGCTCTCCATAAAGACGAGGCCGATGAAGATGAGAACCAGGACCACGATGAACAGGCCAGTGTATTTTCTGATGTTTTCGAGCATGTTGCGGCGAACTGCTTAGCCGCGAGTGACTGATGGTGCAAGGCTGGAAGCGAAGAATTCGGGTCCGACGCATGAGGGTAGGGCCCGGCGAGTCTCTTTGCTTTCGAGTAACAGGGGGCCACGCATCTGTTTGAATTTGCGTCCGGCGGAGATCGTTTAAGCGACCATGATTTCGCACGCACGTCTTTCAGGTTGGGTCGTATTGGCCCTTGCAACGTTCTTTTCCTCCCTTCTGTCCGCAGCAGAAACGAGTCGAAGCCCAGCTGTCTTGCCAGCTGCTCCCTCTCAAGAACTTGCCATTCGGCTCTTGGCTCTGCGGGATGAGCGATTTGAAAAGGACTATCAGGTGGCCCTCATCATGCCGGGGGAAACGGAGTTTCAAGCCTTGACCGTGGCCAATGCGGCCCAAGTGACCTACTTCGGCCCTTCGACAAAAAAGGGCAGAAAAAGCGGAGTCTCGCGAGGGAACTTTTCTTGTGGAATGAAGAATATGGCTGGTTCCTTTGTCGATTTGGCGAGCGCTTAGGCCGGACCACGGTGTTTCTTTGGAGCGAGCTGCAGGGCTAAGTCGAGATTGATTGAGATTCTCCCAAATTTGAGTTTTGCGATTGGCAGAGGCGTGGCATCTTGCGGCCATGACGCCCGCTGATTTGCAAGCTCTCCCAGATTCCACCGGTCACTATGGTGAGTTTGGAGGCATGTTCGTGCCCGAAACTCTGATGGCTCCCTTGCAGGAACTCTCCGAAGAGTATGAGAAGGCCAAAAAAGACCCCGCCTTTCAGGAGGAGCTGGATGGCTTGTTGGCGGATTTTTGCGGGCGCGAGACTCCTCTTTATTTTGCAGAACGGCTGACCGAAAAGCTAGGCGGAGCAAAAATCTATCTCAAGCGTGAGGACTTGCTCCACACCGGCGCCCACAAGATTAACAATGCTTTGGGCCAAGTTCTCATCGCCAAGCGATTGGGGAAAACGCGCGTCATCGCAGAGACCGGAGCAGGGCAACACGGGGTCGCAACGGCCACTGTTTGTGCACGCTTCGGGATGGAGTGCGTGGTCTACATGGGCGCGGTCGATATGGAGCGGCAGGCGCTCAACGTGGCTCGCATGGAGCTTATGGGTGCAGAGGTGCGTGGGGTGGAAGCTGGACAGCGAACTTTGAAGGAAGCAGTGAACGAGGCCATGCGCGACTGGGTGGCGACGGTGGAGAATACTCACTACATCATTGGCTCAGCCCTAGGCTCCCATCCTTTTCCGATGATGGTGCGCGACTTTCACCTCGTCATCGGACGGGAGGCTCGCAAACAGATTTTGGAAAAAGAAGGACGCTTGCCCGACCTTCTCGTGGCCTGTGTGGGTGGGGGCTCGAATGCCATCGGTTTGTTCCATCCCTTTCTCGATGCCGAGACTGTCCGTATGGTCGGGGTCGAGGCCGGGGGTGATGGCATTGTGCCAGAGCGCCATGCCGCGCGCTTCCAAGGGGGCAAGCTCGGTGTTTTGCAGGGCACCAAAACTTGGTTACTGGCAAACGATGATGGCCAAATCGAATTGACCCACTCGGTGAGTGCGGGTCTGGACTACGCGGCCATTGGACCGGAGCATGCCTGCCTCCAGCGCGAAGGCCGGGTCGAGTATACGTATGCCACCGACGATGAGGCTCTTGCGGCCTTTAAGGAATTGGCGCAAACGGAGGGGATTTTACCAGCATTAGAGACCAGCCACGGCATTGCCTATGGCATCAAAGTGGCTGGAAGTTTGCCAAAAAGCGACATCATGATCATCAACTGCTCAGGACGGGGAGACAAGGATGTCGAAACCGCCGCCAAATATTTACTATAAATGGGAGCGCGGAGCACCAGCTCCGCATCGGGAGTCCAGCCTCGCATCGGAAGTCCAGCCTCGCATCGGAAGTCCAGCCTCGCATCGGAAGTCCAGCCTCGCATCGGAAGTCCAGCCTCGCATCGGAAGTCCAGCCTCGCATCG
>CAZGXV010000031.1:29623-35883 GCA_964529725.1 uncultured Roseibacillus sp. | reverse complement strand
AAAACAAACTGGGGAAGCCCTTGCGGACTTCCCCAGCTTTGAATTGTAGAGGGTTGTTCAGGTCCCCTACGGTGTTCACCCTTTATATGAAGACTGCAACAAGCGGGTTGCTCGTTACATACAGGGATAGACCCATCACTTGCGGATCCGTTCATTCAAAAGTCACTTTTCTTCGTTTTTTTTTGGAGAGAGGCCTGCCTTGCCTTTTGGAAGCGCTTTAGGCATTCTTAGCCTTCGTTAAATTTTGATGAATTTATTCAACAGGCTCGCGTCGAAAGGGGTGATGGCGGAGGACTCTGGCACAAGTGCTGGAGGAGGAGCTGATGATGCCCGGATTGATCTGGAGCTTGTCGCGAAGTCTCAGGGGGGCGACTCCCGGGCCTTCGAAGAACTCGTAACCCGTCATCGTGGACGAGTATATGCAATGATTCAAAATATGGTCAAAAACGACGCCGATGCTTGGGACCTATCCCAGGAGGTGTTTTTGAAAGTCTGGAAGGCGCTTCCCAAGTTCGAAGCGCGAGCCAAGTTTTCGACCTGGCTCTATCGAATCGTCCACAACGTGGTTTACGATTGGATGAGAAAGAAAAAGTTAAAAAGCGTGGGCGAATTCGACGATCAGTTGATGAAGGAAAGTCAAATTGCGGTGGGTGCGCGAACGACACCCACGCAAGATGCGCGTCCCGATGAGGCGATGCGCAATGACGAACTGCGTGGCCGCATCGAGGATGCGATGGCCAAGCTTTCACCCGAACATCAAGAGGTGGTAATATTGCGGGAAGTTCAGGGATTGGATTACAAGGAGATCGCGGAAGTGATGGAAATTTCGATGGGAACGGTGATGAGCCGTTTGTTTTATGCACGTAAGAAACTACAAGGACTGCTAAGTGATGAATCAGGAGCGTAAAGAAGAACTTATTGTTCGCTGGATGGACGAGGCCACTCTCTCTGCCAGCGAGACGGAAGAATTGAATCAGATTCTGGAAGCCGAACCCGAATTGAAGGCAATGCGGGAGGGGCATTCTCGGATGCGTGATGAGCTGCAAGCCGCTTTTGGCCAGTCTGGTGATGTGCCCTATGGCGACTTTTTCCAAACCAAGTTGGAGCAGGCGATTCGTGATGCGGACGTGGAGGAAACTCCGGCAGCAAAGACCTCCTCGACGTGGCGAGATGCCTTGCGCTGGTGGTTGGCACCAGTGGCAGTAGGAGCGATGGCGGTGGCGTTTTTGGCTGGCACTCGGGTGGGAAAAGCTCCTGTTGAAAACCAGTTGGTGGTTGCCCAGGCTCAGATTCGACCCTTGGTCTACACCCCCGAAGGTGGGGTCACCTCGACGATCGTCAATGCCGACGCTCAGGGCACGAGTGTCATTGTTCTCGATGGCCTGCAGCCGATTCCAGATTCCTATGATTTGATGGCAGGTCGAGAAAGCGCCGGTGAGTTGTCGCCGTCGATTCAGCTCATTTCTACGAAAGCTTCTTCCCAAGTTTACTAAATGAGAGTTCTGGTATCAGCCTTTGTTTGGTTTGCCTTCTTGGGAGCGGCTGCTGCCGAGGATCCGGGCAAAGAATCGGTCGCTCGCTTGCGGACGGTTCTCTTGTTTGGCACCAACGACGAACTGTCAAAGGTGGTGCCTGACGTCAAGATGGCTGAGAAGGGCCACTCTACTCGGATGCAGCTTTTGGAGGATTTGAACTTTAGCTGCTATGGTTTGCTAGGGATGGATGTGAAACCTGTTTGGCGAAGCTACACCAACTGGGCTTCTCCGATGAAGGGGTCAGATGAGATTCTACTGAGTTTCGAGCCCAATAGCGCGGCCGAAGAGGATGGGGTGAAACTTGATTTGGAATTGTGGCAAGGGAAGCGGAAGGTGATGAAGACCACCCAGCCTCTGAAAATGGGCAAGTGGCTCTATATCGCTGGACCCGAGTGGAGAGGTGGGAGGTTGATTGTTGGTATCGAGCTGCTACCTTTGGCCGAGTGATGAAATCGGTTGGAATTGCAGCAGTAGTTTTGGGATGGAGCGCCCTGTTTTTGGCGCAGGCTGGCGAGCTGACTTTTGAAGAGACGATTGTGGAAGTGCTGGCCGCCCCCGATCAGGAGATGGTGACAGCCGACTTTTTATTCAAAAGCACGGGAGAGGGCCCAGCAGTCATCAAGCGTTACGATGCCCCTTGTTCGTGCCTAGAAGCCCAGATTAGTGATGGTGGGCGACTGACGTGGGCCGCTGGGGAAGAAGGTTCGGTGCGTGGACTATTCAAGGTGGGAAATTTCCGTGGCACGGTGGACAAGTTGATCACCCTCATCATGAGCGATGGCAAACGCCACGACCTGACGGTGCGAATGACGATGCCCGAGTTGGTGAAAATCGAACCCAAGACTCTCAAATGGGAAGAAGGAGGCGAGGGTGAGAGGAAAGGCTTTCAGATCACCGTGAGCGATGACTACCTACTCAATATTTTGGACGTCACCGCGACCAATAAGGAGAAGTTTCCCTTCGAACTGGAGACTCTCGAAGAAGGGAAGCGCTACAAGCTCTGGGTCACTCCGGCGGATACCAAGCAACGCGGTTTTGGACTTTTGCGCATCGCGACAGACAGCGAATTTAAGAAGCATCGCAGTTACCAAGCCTATGTCGTGATCACCAAGGCCAGTCTCATGAATACTGCCACAAAGCAATAGCTTGAACGATGTTTAAAGGAGCGGCAGCGGAGACGGGAGCACTACTAGCGGTGTCGGCAGCGGCAGCGGCGGGGACATGGGCTCTCACTGGCGGACCGGAACGAGCACTGCTCTGCGATCCGGCTGAGCTTAAGCCGGGCTACATTTGTTTTGAGGATGCCAAGAACTTGTCGGGCGTGGTGTGGGTCGATGCTCGCACGCGAGAGTTGTGGCAAAAAAATGGCTTTCCCAATTCGGTCCTTCTGACCGATCACCCATCGGAGGACTTCCCGAGTTTGATGGCGGATGCCTTCGAAAGCCTCGCCTCTGCGGAAGCAGTTGTGGTCTATTGTGCGACCGAAGGATGTGGCTCAAGCGCGCCAGTATCTCAGAAAATCAAAGAACTGGGCCTCATTTCCGAAGAGCAAATTTTTGTCTTGGCGGGCGGTTGGAAGGCCTTGGAAGAATAAGATTCTCCCTCAGGTCCCTCTTCCGCGTCACTGACCCGCTAACCTGCCAAATAGGGGATATTTCCTAAGATGGCAGCAAGAACCCCGAGGCCAAGGATGAAGGCGAAAGCAGTGTTTTCGGGGAGGAGCCGCTTTTTAGCCAAAGCATACGACCCGCCTAGTAATAACCAAATGAGGAGCTTGAGGATAACCCACCAAGTGAACTGGTTTTCCCAAATTTTTGCCAAAAGACCAAAGCCCGAAACCAAGATTAGGACGAGGCTGATGCCATGAAGGGCCCCGGCCAGTTTGTTGTTTTTGCTGGAGGCAGTGTAGACTCCGGCACCGAGAGCTCCGAAGAGAATGATGACACCGGCGAGGTGAATGACTTTGTAGATATCAGGATCCATGGATTCAAAAAAAATTTAGGAAGCGGTTTTGATGCGTGGCACCGCGCTGAGGAGTTTTTGCGTATAAGGATGTTCCGCCTCGTGAAAGACTTTTTCGGCGCTTCCATATTCGACAATCTTTCCTGCATACATCACCGCGATGTTGTCAGAGATGTAGCGCACCACGGAGAGGTCGTGGGAAATGAAGATCATAGTGAGGTTGAGATCGTCCCGCAGCTTGAGGAGAAGGTTGAGAATCTGGGATTGGATGGAAACGTCGAGGGCCGAGACTGGCTCATCAGCAATGATGAGTTTGGGCTCGGGAGCCAAGGCCCGGGCGATGGCCACGCGCTGGCGTTGTCCCCCTGAGAATTCGTGAGGATACTTGCGCATGTGACGCGGATCGAGGCCCACCGTTTTCATCAGTTCGACGACGCGACCAGTCATCTCTCCTTTGTCTGACGCTAGAGTAGGGTGGCGACGGGCGATGGCTTCCGCGAGCATCGAGAAGACGGTCATTCTTGGATTCAGCGAAGCGTAGGGGTCCTGAAAAATCATCTGGAAGTCGAGCCGATGCTTGCGAATCTCGGACTTGGGCAACTGGTTGAGGGTGCGATCCTCAAGGATGATGTTTCCAGACGTGGGCGGAATAAGCTGCATCACAGTGCGCGAGAGGGTGGACTTGCCACACCCCGATTCCCCAACCAGCCCTAGGATTTCCCCCTGCTTCAAGGAGAGGGAGCCTCCATCAACGGCTTTGACAGGCTCGCTGCGACCTTTTCCTAAAAAGCCGCCCCGCCCGGGAAAGTGAACATGAAGGTCTTCAATTTTGAGGAACACAAATGAAGGCTAGAAGCCTGCGGGCAGAGAGGAAAGCGCGGATTGCGGAGCTGTCAGGTTTTCTACAAAAGAATACGGCTGAGGCTTGATGGAGAGCCGGTAGTTCGGTAGACGAGGCCCATGGCTAAGAAACCAGTGGTGCTGATTATTCGTGATGGGTGGGGCGTTAATCCCGGCGGCGCGGCCACCGCGGAGCAGGATGGCAATGCGGTGGAGCTGGGAAATACTCCTTTTCACGACGAAGTGCTATTGAAGGACTTTCCTCGCGGGTATCTCTCGGCCTCGGGCATGGATGTGGGGTTGCCAGATGGTCAAATGGGGAACTCGGAGGTGGGGCACTTGAATCTGGGCGCAGGTCGAATCGTTTACCAAGACCTGACTCGCATCAACAAGTGCATTGCTGATGACGAGCTGGGAGCCAACGAAGTCTTGAAGGAAGCTTTTGCAAAAGCGAAAGGCAAGCGACTGCACTTTCTCGGGTTGCTATCGGATGGTGGTGTTCACAGTCATCAGGACCATCTAGTAGCTTTGGCAAGCGAGGCCAAGGCGGCTGGCGTGGAAGACATCTTTGTCCATGCCATTACCGATGGACGCGACACTTCGCCGACTGGTGGCAAGGGCTACCTCAGTGAGGTGGAAGAGAAGTTGGCCCAGAGCGGAGCACGTATCGCCACCGTCATCGGCCGCTATTACGCCATGGATCGCGACAAACGTTGGGAGCGCACCCAGTTGGCATGGGATGCCATCGTCGAAGGCAAGGGTGAGCAAAAAAGCGTTCTTGCTAGTGAGGCCGTTGCTGAACAATACGAAGGAGATAAGACTGACGAATTTCTCATGCCCATGATATTTGAGTCTGCCAATGAGCGCCGGGTCAATGACGGCGACGTGGTGGTGTTTTTCAACTTTCGCGCTGATCGGGCCCGCCAGTTGTCCGAGGCTTTTCTGAAAAAGGACTTTGATGGCTTCGATACCGGAGGAGTGCCCGACGTCCATTTCGTGACCCTGACCGAATACGATGAAACCTACGGGTGTCCGGTGGCCTTTCCTCCTCAAACCTTAGAGAATGTCCTGGGCGAGGTAGTGGCCGCTGCGGGAAAGACCCAGATGCGAATCGCTGAGACCGAGAAATACCCGCACGTGACTTACTTTTTTAATGGCGGGGTCGAGAAAGAGTTCAAAGGCGAAGAGCGCTTCATTATTCCCTCACCCAAGGAGGTCGCAACCTATGACGAAAAGCCGGAAATGAGTGCCAGCGAAGTGGTGGCTACCGTCGTCGATAAGCTTAAGAACTACGATTTGATGATTCTCAACTTCGCCAACCCAGACATGGTGGGACACACCGGAATTGTAGAAGCTGCGAACAAGGCGGTGGAAACAATTGATGATGCGGTCAGACAAGTGGTGGCCGAGACTCAGCGTCTGGGTGGTAAGCTTCTCATCACCGCAGACCATGGTAACTGCGAGTTTATGCGCAACGCCGATGGTTCGCCCAATACTGCCCACACCACCAACTTGGTGCATGCCATCTATGTGGGTGACGATGCTCAGGATTGCTACGTTGGGGATGGTATCCTCGCTGATGTTGCCCCGACTTTGTTAGATATGATGGGCTTGCAGAAACCTGCCGAAATGACCGGAGAGACGATGTTGAGACGTTAGCAGATCCAGCTGGCAAAGCGGGGAGGGGTCTTGCCAGAGAGTCGATTATCCGACAAACAGGGAGGCATGAAATTGATTCTAGCATCAGGTTCTCCCCGTCGACGCGAACTCCTTGCCCGTGAGGGTGTTCCCTTCGAAGTCAGACCTTCCCTCGTCGAGGAACTTCCCGTGAACTCCCGCGAACCGATTGAGTTGGCGCGTCAAAATGCTCTCCTGAAAGCGAGTGACATCTTCAACGGCGAGGCCGGAACAGTGGTCTTGGGC
>CAZGXV010000031.1:13153-29613 GCA_964529725.1 uncultured Roseibacillus sp. | reverse complement strand
CCGACACAGTGGTGGTGATCGACGGTCACACCCTGGGCAAACCAAAGGATTTGGCGGAAGGCGCGGCGATGCTGCGTTCGCTCTCGGGCCGATGGCACGAGGTGGTCACCGGGGTGGCACTTCTTTCCAAAGGGGTCAGGAAGGTGTTTCACGAATCGACCCGAGTGCGATTCAAGGAACTCAGCGATCAGGATATCACCGACTATCATGCCAAAGTTGAGGTTCTCGATAAGGCGGGCGGCTACGCTATCCAAGAAGGAGGAGAACAGATCATTGCGGAAGTGGATGGTTGCCGCGACAATGTCATGGGCTTGCCGGTCAGCCGAGTGCAGTCCGAACTCGAAAACTTTAAAAATGATTAAAACCAGTCACGGGACGAGATACCCGCTCATCATGAATCCCAAGGCTCGGAGCGAGCGGGCGGATGGGGCGCGTCGCTTCATCATGGACCATGCCGGGCGTTTGGCCATTTACGCCTCCAATTCAGCGGAGGAAGCGGAGGAACTGGCCGCCGCTATTGCCGATGCTGATGAGCCCTTGCTCATTGCTGCTGGCGGCGACGGCACTTTGAACTCCGTCGTCAAAGGCTTGGTCGGCAAGAAGACCGCGCTGGGTATTCTCCCCACTGGCACCATGAACGTGTTTGCTCGCGAGCTTGGTTTGCCTGTGGATCAGCTTAAGCGTGCTCTGGAGGTGATCGATAAAGGGGACACCGTGGATGTGGACCTTTTCACGATGAATGGGGCTCCTTTCGTGCAAATGGCCGGAGTTGGCTTCGATGCCCAAGTCATCGAGGAGACGAAGTGGGAGGCCAAGAAGGCGTTAGGACCGCTAGCTTATTTAGTTTCGGCGATGAAGGTGTTGGGCGACAAACCACCCAAGATGACGGTGCACTTTGATGAAGGCCCGGTCGAGGAAGGAGTGGCGGTTCTTGTAGGCAATGGCTCCCTCTACGGCGGTCAGGTTCGTCTTTTTGGCAAAGCAAACAACGACGACGAGTTGTTGGATGTTTTGGTTTTTAAGGAAGCGGGCTATAAGTTAGTTGCTGACTCCGTAGGGGGCTTGGTCAGAGGTGGTTTCGACGAAAACATGGACACCGTAGGCTACTTCCAGTCCCGAGGATTACGCGTGGAATGCGATCGCGAGGTTCCCGTGGAGGTTGATGGCGAGCTTTGGGGAAAGACCCAGGTCGCGACTTTCGAGAATATCACCGAGAAGCTGAAAGTGCTCGCCCCCAAGGATGCGGGTATGCCGAAGTGGGAAGAAATGCTGCGCACGCTCTCGCCGTGGACGCCCAACCCGAGTAAATGAATTTTGGAACGGTCAGTTTTAAAAAAGCCTTGGGGCTGGCAATCAAGCTGGTCTTGGGGGGAGTTTTTTTATTGGCCGCCTTTATCTGCTACACCAATCTCGCCGCCAAGCGGGCAGGGCAAGGACGCCTCTATAGTGAGGTCGAGAAAGTGCCTCATCATCCCGTCGGCTTGCTCTTTGGCACCACCGACAAGATTGGCGAGCATGACAACCTCTACTTCACCTATCGCATCGATGCCGCAGTCGAGCTTTGGGAGGCAGGCAAGGTCCAGTGCCTCCTCGTCTCCGGAGACAATCGCGAGAAGTATTACAACGAGCCCGACAAGATGCGAACTGCGCTCATCGAGCGCGGGGTGCCCAAGGAGGCTATCGTGCGCGATTTTGCGGGCCTGCGAACCTTCGATACCGTAGTTCGTGCCAAGGAGGTCTTTCGCGCTCCTTCCGTGATTCTGATTTCCCAGCAATTTCACAATGAGCGCGCGGCTTATATTGCTCAGAATGAGGGGCTCGAGTTCTCGGGCTTCAATGCTCGTGATGTCGATAGCAACTTGGGCCTTCGCACCAAGCTGCGCGAGGTCGCGGCGCGGGTGAAGATGTGGCTCGACGTCAGAATTCTCGATACCGAGCCTCGGCACCTTGGCGACTGGGAGTATCTTCCCATTACCGACCATCCACTCGCGGAACGAGCTAGCGAGGACCGAGAGTCTGGGCGTAGTTCGCAATCGTCTCCGGATAAAGGCGATGCTCCTCGCGCTGTATCCGTTGGTGCAGAGTAGCGGCGGTATCGTCCGGGAGAACAGGCACTCGTGCCTGTGCTAGAATTGGTCCGGTATCCATCCCTTGATCAACGAGGTGGACCGTGCAACCGCTCTCCGCCGCTCCGTCGGTGACCGCTTGCTCCCAAGCTGCCATGCCAGGATAGGCCGGTAGCAGGGAAGGGTGTATGTTGAGGATACGGTCCGGAAACGCCTCCAAAAGCGGGGCCTTGACCAACCTCATAAAGCCAGCAAGGCAAACGAGATCTACTTCCGCCTTTTGAAGCTGCGCAACGGTCGCTTCCTGAGAAACTTTGGGGAAACGATTACGATAACCTTCGCAATCAATGAGACCATGGGCGAGATGGTTAGAGCGCGCACGTTCTAAGATGTAGGCTTCGGGCTGGTCGGAGAGCACCAGTCCGATGCGAGCCTCCAGCCCGCCGCTAGCGATGGCATCGAGAATGGCCTGCATATTGGAGCCCGAACCTGAACCTAAAATTCCCAGCGTCAGCATGACTTTCTCTTCTACGATGAGAGGGCGGGAGACAAGCCCGTTCCCATTCATTTCCTTTGGAAGGGCAAATTGTTGACAAAACGTGACATTTTATGATTTAATAGTGTCATGTTCCAGTCCGTTGCTCCTTGTCCCGGGAAAGTTGCTTTTCAAGTCGAACCATTTCCAGCTCCTCACCTTGAGGTTGTTGCTGAGAAACCTGAGATTACGGTCTTACCCATTCAGGATCCTGTCGCCATCACGGAACCAATGAAGGAACCAATCGTAGAACTCATCGAGGAGTCTGCTGAAGAACCCGTTGAGGAAATTGCACCGGTAGTTGAGTCCGAGTTGGTTTCGGACGCAGAAAGACAAGAGCCAGAAGTGGCACCATTTGCGGCTGTTGGCATCGAGGATTCGCTCATCACGGATGAAGTGGACGTGGAGGAAATCGAAGCTGAAACTGAGGTCGAGCCCACTTTGGAAAGTCCATTCCTGATGGCTTCCGAAGTAGTTGTGGCCGAACCTGCCATTGAACCTAAACCCGAGTCCGAGGGAGAGGCTGTAGCCATCCTCCAGGAAGAGGATGAATCGGCAGTCGAGGAGGTCGTTGCGGAGAAAACCTACGCGAATTTCTCGGATGATTTTTTCAAGAGGGACGAGGAAGAAGAAGGAGTCGCGTCGGTAGTTGAGGATGAGCCGAGCGCCAGCTCTTTCAGCAACGTTGAGGCTGCAGCCGCTCCGGCGCCCAATCCGTTTGGAGCTCTCACTGCCGTAGTGGAGGCCCCTTCGGAGGCCAAGGCTGCTGCGAGCGAATTTTACGAGCAACCTTCTGTCGGAGCAGGTGCGCAAGCCCCCGCCGTCACTAGCTGGCAGCCACCTGCACCTAGTGATAAGAAAAAAGGCTCTCGGTTCGGTGGCTTCTTTCGCCAATAGTGCGGAAACAGGATGGACTATCTTTCTCTTCGGAAAGCGAAGGCTGCCAAAAGGCCCAGCAGCAGACCGACCCGAGGTTCCGGAATAGGCGCAATCTCGTAGCCGGTGTCACTAAGAAAGGCCAGATCCAGCAAAGTGATTTGGTCGCGTTGTCCCACCTGCGGGGATCGATTCATGACGGTCTGGCGAAGAACCCCGTCTGCATAACCTGGGCTAAGAAGTCCGCTTTCGATATGGCGTCCGTCGTCATGAAGAATATCCTCACCCGTTCCGAGCAGTGCGGCAGCCTCTGGCCCTAACCAGTCGTTGCCGTTGACGTTGTCCTGCCAGCTTTCACCCACTCCGTAACCCAGAACATGCATGATTTCGTGCAGGGCAATGCTGTAGATATCGATTTTTCCGGTCCCGACATCGGTAGTGTGATCGAAGTGCCAGTAATCGTTGTTAGTTTCCCAAGACTCCCGGCCGCTCGAGACATCGCCGGGGGAATCGTTGAACCACATGCTGCCCATCACGGGACCAAAGTTCAGGTTGTAGTTGGCTACCGTGCCATCCAAAGCTGCCGAGCCTGAAATCCGCTGCATATCATAGTTTCCGCGCCCGAATACTTGGTTCATCGCCGTCTCTGCATTGCTGATCGCACCCTGCCAATTATTGCCAAATCCGCTTCCGCCGAGTTGCAGCGAGGGAGTTCCCGGGGAGGCTTCCGCAAAGGTAAAAGCCCCCATGCTCTGCGCTCCTACATAGAGCACGATCTCGTCGCTACCCACTCCCAGCGGGGACCGATTAATGACGAGGTCACTATTTCTGGGGTCTACAAAATTGTAACTCGTGGTGAAGGTGGCACTGGTATTTCCATTAACGCCAGTGATGACGTCATCAGTAATGGCACCGAGGCTATTGGTGATCAGGTCCGAGAGCTCGCCAGCGGCAGCTTCTAACGCCGCTTGAGCCGTGGGACCGTAAGGGTTACTTGGATTCGAAAAATAATCGTCGTAGGTGTAATCGAGCCGGATATCGAATGCGAAACCTGTGGCCGAGGTGAGCACGATGACAGCGCAAATGTTTTTCCTCATACTAATAAAGATAAATTAATCATCTCATCTTATGAAATGCTAGCTAAATTTTTATCTCAAAGCCGTGCTTTGGAATATCTCCCGACGCTTTGGCGTCTTCTGCACGAGGTCAGCAAACGGCTCTCAAGTTATCTCGGGGTGAGCTGAGATAAAATCCTCAAGCGGGGAGTCGCTCAGGGCAGAATGTCAAACAACACTCTGAGCAAATAAAAAGCGCCGTAACAACCGAGATACCAAAAGGTAAAACCTTGGTTGAGTGAGCGCCAGTTCTGATCGAATACGCTGAGCATAATCAGTCCGAAACCAAAAGGAATGGTCGCCGCGCGGGTTGGTCGATATTGCCAAGTGAAGAGCACAAAAACTGCGCTAAGTCCGCAAGCCACCACCACGAGGCGAAGGATGAAGAGTTTTCGCCGATTCTTTTCTCTTTTCTTTCGATAAAGCCTGTTGATCGCTTTGTCGAACTCAGGATCGCCTCTCATAATTGGTCACCCGAAGTGCTGGAGTTCTCCGCTGCTCACGACAAAGCTTCCTCCACTCGTAACCTCAGCGCAGGGATGACTTCACTCACAAACCACTTATTCTTGGCCTGCCTGATATTATTTCGGGGCCAGGGGTGGGGCAGTGGAAAATATCTTGGAAGGTAGTCTGCAAAATTTCGTACAGTCTCGGTGAGGTTCCGCCCACCTGTCTCTAAGTAGCGGTCTTGGGCATACTTCCCGACAAGCAGAATCACCTCAAGATTCGCAAGCTCAGCGAAAACCGTCTCATGCCACTTAGGAGCGCACTCTGGTCGGGGAGGCTTATCTCCGCTTTTCCCCTTACCGGGATAACAGAAGCCCATGGGGATGAGTGCCACGTTCGTGTCGTCGTAAAAAGCGTCCTCATCGAGGGCCAACCACTCTCTCAGATTGCGCCCACTCTTATCATCCCACGGAATGCCAGTCTCATGAACGACCGCACCCGGTGCCTGGCCAATGATCGCGATCTTGCAACTCTTTTGCGCACTTAGGACCGGTCGTGGTTCGTGCTCCAAGAATTCAGCGCAATGAGTGCACCGTCTAATTTCACTCAGCAATGTGTCCATTTCTCAAGAGGATGGTTCAATGCTGCAAATCCCGAGAATTGACCGCACCGCTCACGAGTTTTGCTTGTTTTCCAAGCTGGTGTCAATCAGTCACCTAGCCGCAACTTCTGCAGAGTATTAAGCGAGGTGTGAGAGGACGATGGAGACGGATTTTGAACGAAGAATTCAATGAGTTGCCACTTCGGAGTCAGAGAGGAGGGAGTGATCGCTGATTTTAGATATAAGAAAGGTAGTAAGGAAACGAGTTGAAGAGGTCAGCCAAGCCTTGGTTTTGCGATATTTGTGACTTTTTTTGGAAAAAATATTCGGATCTTTTGTTTGTTAGTTTGGGTGAGGCTTATCTTGTTTATCGAGGGTTCATTATAACGCTAAGATAATCAAAGTGAGTGGATAACGGTTTAAATATACTAAAAAAATTAAAGAGGTATTTTGTGGTTTTGTGCCAATTCTGTGACAGGATTCTTCGCCCTGGTTAAGTTTTTTTGAGGTCAAGAACTGTTGGAAAAAGGGCGTGGAACCCACGATTTTTAAAGGAATGGAAAGTTCCCCAAAAAATCGTGTTTCTAACTCTTGTCGTAGCGCGGAATTCCTCTCTAAAACTCTTTCCTCTTTCGACGAAAACCGAGGCTGTGGTCAGGCGCAGAGGAGCCGAAGTTTTCAGGATGAGCAACACTGTAGTCCCCATGTCTCAAAAATCAAACGTAGCCCTAGTTGATGAATTTTCCAGAAATACTCCCCGCTTTGATTCCTCGGAATCATTCGATAATGAATCCACTTCCCAGGAAGGCTCCGAGGTTTTCTCATCGGTGGCTGCCGTGGAAGAGTGGGAGCAAATTGCCCCAGTTCTAAAGTCCTTGGTGCGCGAGAACCTCTTCGAGCGCTGGTTTGCGGATGCCAGTTTGTTCCATGAAGACGATGGCACTTGGGTGTTGCGAGTTCCAACTGAGACTCATTGTTTGTGGATTGAAACCAACTTCATGCCCGAATTGAGTGCGGCCTTGGCTGCAGCTTTGGATTCGGTGGAGGCAGGGCAAGTGCGAATCGAAGTTGCCGAAGAGTTTCATCTCAGGCAGTCAGTTGCTGAAGAGCGATCTCAAGAGGAACCCCAAAAAGAACCAGCCCGCGAGCTGTTTGCCGAGTTGGCAAGTGCAAGCCAAGACGAGGAAGAGTTTCTCAAGCGCTTGAAGCGGGCTCGTCTCAATCCGGGAAACACCTTTGAAAGGTTTGTCGTTGGTGGCAGCAACGAGTTTGCGCATGCCGCTTGTCTCGCTGTCGCTCAGGGTCGGGGACAAGCTTACAATCCGCTCTTCATCCATGGTGGTTCGGGAATGGGCAAGACCCATCTCGCACAGGCTTTGGGACAAGAGTTTCTGCGGAATCAGCCTCGCAAAAAGGTCGTTTACCTCACTTGCGAGCAGTTTACGAACGAGTTCATTGATGCCGTCCAAAAGGGAAGCCTGACCCAGTTCCGAAACAAGTATCGCCGAGCCGAAGTGCTGATTGTCGATGATATTCAGTTTCTCAAGGGTAAGGAAAAAACGGGTGACGAATTTTTCCACACCTTTAATGCGCTTCTGGATTTGCAGGCGCAAATTATCCTCACCTCCGACCGCCCGGCTTCTGAGATTCAGAACCTTGAGGCGCGCCTGATGACGCGCTTCGAAAGTGGGC
Source organism: uncultured Roseibacillus sp. (assembly GCA_964529725.1). Taxonomy (GTDB): domain Bacteria; phylum Verrucomicrobiota; class Verrucomicrobiia; order Verrucomicrobiales; family Akkermansiaceae; genus Roseibacillus. The sequence goes on along the minus strand of CAZGXV010000031.1, from coordinate 22,281 downwards.
TCACCGTTGCTTTAGAACCCCCTTCTTTGGAAATGAGAGTCGCGATTCTCCAGAAGAAGATGGCGGAGTGGAAAGTGCAAATCCCGCACGAAATCCTAGTCTTTATTGCGGAACGGGTGCGGAGTAGCGTTCGTCGCTTGGAGGGTGCTCTGGTGCGGGTTGCAACCTTTTCCTCGCTGGGCGCAGGAGGTCTGGACTTGGTGCGGGCAGAAGCCTTGCTGAAAGATATCTTCCATGAGGAAGCCAGCGCCAAGGTCACCATCGATTCGATTCAGCGCACCGTCGCGCAGTATTATGACCTGCGGGTAGCAGACATGACCAGTCGTCGTCGGCCCAAGAACATTGCCCACGCCCGCCAGGTCGCGATGTATCTCAGTCGCAAGTTGACTAAAAATTCTCTCATGGAAATTGGTGATGCCTTTGGCGGCAGGGACCACGGGACCATTATTCATGCCGTAAAAAAGGTCGGGGGACTGGTCGAAAGTGAGGCTGAGACACGGGAAGCGGTCAATCATCTGGCCTCGCGCTTGAACCGCTAGCGGCTTCTCGCATTCAAGCGCATCGGGTCATAACCCGATAGGGACTTGCCAAAGGCAGGTCGTTCTTGGAAATTCAGTGAGCCTTCGGGCCTACCCTTATGAAGTTTCGTATCGCAAAGGAAGCCTTCCTTGATGGTTTGACGCAAGTCCAGCACGTTGTCAGCACTCGTACCACGCTGCCTATTCTCTCCAATGTTTTGATTGAGGCCAAGGAGGGCGAGTTGAGGCTCACCACCACCGACCTGGATGTCGGCGTCAGTGGCACCGTCAAGGCCGAGGTCAGCAAAGAGGGCGCGACGACACTGCCCGCCAAGCGGTTGGTCAGCATTATTCGCGAGCTTCCCTCCGCCGAAATCGAGGTGTCCATCGATGCCAAAAACGTGGCGAGTATCTCGAGCGGTCCCAGCTTCTTCAAAATCATCGGTCTTCCTCACGACGAGTTTCCGCCTTTGCCGGACTTCAACGACGCCAAGGAATATAAAATTCCTCAGGCCATGTTCAAAGAAGGCCTCAAAAAGACTTCTTACGCCATCTCCACCGACGAGACCCGCTATGTATTGAACGGCATCTTTATTTCCTTCAACGAAGGTAAGATGACTTTGGTGGCAACTGATGGACGCCGCCTAGCGATGGTAGAGAACGAGCTCGAGTTCCCCGCGACCCACGAGGTGGAAATCATCGTTCCAACAAAGGCGATTCAAGAGCTGGCCCGATTGAGTAGCACCGAGGGAGAGGTTTTGGTGAAGCTGCAGTCCAACCAGATTTCCTTCGAGATTGGCGAAAGCATCATTGTTTCTAAGCTCATCGAAGGCAACTACCCGAACTACCGTCAGGTCATTCCCGGCGAGAAGAAAGAGCGCCTCGATCTCGATCGGGAGTCCTTCTTTGAGACCGTGCGACGGGTGTCCCTGCTGTCATCGGAAAAGTCCAACTCAGTGAAGCTGGTCTTCGGTGCCGACAATCTCGATATCACTGCGAACTCACCCGACATCGGTGAGGCCAAGGAATCAATGGCGGTGAAGTATAGCGGTCCCGAATTCGCAATTGCCTTTAACCCTGATTTCCTCATGGCTCCTTTGCGTGCTTTGGATGAGGAGGAGCTTCACCTCGACCTCATTGACGAGATGAGCCCAGGAGTGTTGCGGGCAGCAGGGAATTTCCTCTACGTTCTGATGCCCATGCGGGTGACGAACTAATCGCCTTGCCCGGCGAGTTTATCCGAGTGATGGGAAGTGATGGCCACTGATTTTTTGGTGGACTACCGAATCCGCAAAATTGCTGTCGCAGATTCGACAGTGACTTACTCGATTACCTGATTGGTGCGGTCTAAGAATCGACTCAGGCGTGCTCGGGTGTGTCTTTGCGAGATGATGCAGGGAGCGTTGGAAAGGAAGGCGTATCCCCAGATAACGAAGTTGGCTGGGAAAGGGTTCCAGACAACAAAAACCGAGATAACAATCATCTGCAGCCAGTGGGAGAACTCGCCGCGACAGGTTTCGACTCGAAACTGTCGAAGGTACTCAGGGTCGCGTGATCGCAAGCTTCCTTTCGCGAAACCCGAAAGCCACGCTGCGCCATCGGGGAGGCTATCTTTCCAGGCGCGAACGCGAAACAGCCGTTGGTAGCCTTCACCCTGTCTTTCCCATTTGCGGGAGCGGAACAAGAAAGAAGACGGACGAAAGTGACTGGAAGAAAGACGCGTCGACCACCAAGCGATGGCTAAATGCGCCACAGGAATGGCGATGATGTTGAGGAGGGCAATTGCCCATGGGGTGAGTTCAATGAACATCGCGTCCTTTCCACTTGGTTTGAACTCCACGCTTCTTTTCGACAAGAGCGATAAAGAAGAGAGTTTGATAAAAGAGCAAGCTCAAGGGGAAGAAGAGGGCGTTGAGGTAGGAGAAACTGCCCACCAATCGGAAGGCGTGGTAACACTGGAGGGCGAAGAAAAAATAGGCTGCTGCTGCTGAGCCGAGAAAAAGGGGCTCGGGTGAGGGGATGGCGAGGGCGACCAAAAGGCTAACGATCGTAGTCATGCCTGCAACTAGCCAGAGAGAAATGAGAATGAGAGCCCGGGGATGAGCTTGCTTTGCTCCTGAGGCAAAACCTTTTTTCCAACTTCTCCAAAGCTCCGGCAAGCCACCTGCAAACATCCTCATATTGAGAGAGCCTCGCCCAAGATAGCAGTGGCGAGGAACTCCTTGCTTCTGCAGGTGCTCGGCGAGATGAAAGTTCTCAAGAATCTTGTCTTTTACTTTTTCATGTCCACCCACTTGTTCGTAGCGGGACTTGGCGATGAAAAGGCTCTGCCCAAACAAAGCAGAATCTTGGCGAGTGGCATCTGGAATTCCAAAGGCGTTCGAACCTGCCACCATAATGAGATTGAAGAAGGATGAGCATTCTTCGACGATGGTCTCAATTTTGTGGTAGGGACAAATGGAAATGACCGCGTCAGGTTCTTCAGCCAATTGAGTGATGGAAGAGAGAGCTTGGGGTTCCAACCAAGTGTCGGCATCAAGAAACAGGAGCCAGTCGCCAGTGGCAGCCCGAGCACCGGATTGACAGGCCCAAGGCTTCCCCTTCCAATCTTTTGGGAGCGCATCCGGTGAGACCACGCGAGCACCGGATTGACGGGAGATTCTTGCGGTGTCGTCGATTGAGCCGTCATCGACCACGATGATCTCATGAGGCTGGTGAGAGCTGTGCTTGAGAGAGGCTAGCAGGCGAGGAAGGGTTTCTTCTTCGTCGCGAGCAGGAATCACTACCGAGATTTTCGGGTTTCGATTTTCATGCTGGATCGAGCCCAGCGCGAGAAACCGTGGTCTGCCCATCACGAGCCAGAGTGCTGGCATAAGAAGGATCGCGAAGATGGGAAAAGCTGCAAGCATACCTCGAACTCAGGGCTTGCCATGTTTGGCAATAATGCGATCAGCAACTTTCTGCCCAGAGAGCACGACCATAGGCATCCCTCCGCCAGGATTGATGCTGCCACCGCAAAAGTAGAGATTCTTATACTTGGTGCTCGTTTTGGGAGCCTTGAAGCCACGGTTCAATTTCCAATCACTAACCACTCCGTAGATAGAGCCTTGGTGAGAGCGATACATCCGCTCGATATCGACGGGGGTGAGAAAATCTTCGGTGACGATGTGCTTCCGCAGGTCCGGAGTGCAGGTTCGTTCCATCTTGTCGAGAACCCGCTCGCGCAAGGCTAGGTAGTCACTGTGAGTGATGCTGCCATCATCGCTGAGAGGTGGGATGTGAGGGAGGATTTTGATATTATCACCACCTTCAGGCGCTTTGGTGGCATCCGTCCGGGTGGGAGCTACGACGTAGAGAGTGGGGTCTTCGGGGAGTTGTCCTTTTTCAAAAACCGTTTGGAAGTGTTTGTGCTGGTTCTCTGAGAAAACGAAGTTGTGATGAGCCAGTTCGGGATAAACGCGGTCCGTTCCAAGATGGATGACGAGCCCCGAACAGGCTGGCTTGAATTTGTCGAGTTTACGTAAGAAGCCATCGCTTTCGCCTAAGAGCTTTTTGTAGGTTGGAACCACTTCCATATTACTGACAACCAAGTCGAAGCCTAAGTTCTTCCCGTCTGCGAGGGAGATACCAGTCACCTTCTTCCCCGTTTTGGTGATAGCTCGCACGTCCGTTTGCAGGTGGATTTTGATGCCAAGCTCAGTCATCAACTTCGCCAATCCTTCCGCGAGACGATACATGCCGCCCCGCACATACCAGAGACCGTAGTCGAACTGGATAATAGGCATCATGTTCATGTAGCCGGGGGCCGCGAGGGCAGATGAACCGACGTATTTGATGAAATATTCGAAGATGCTTCGGAGTTTGGGGTCACTCATTCGTTGCGCAATCGCTTCTGACATGGTGGGGCGGTAGTCGATATCGCGGCCAATTTTACCCACCCCGTAGTGACGAAGAAATTCCCACAAATTATCTAAACCTTCCTGAAGGTAGCCGGAGTCGAGCACTTGGTATTGTTTGCGGGCGTATTTGAGAAAGTCCTGCAGTTCCTCCCAATGTTGATCAGCATCACCAGACAGCTTCTCGAGCTCTTGGCGCATCAGATTGTTCTCTTCGTAGAGGTCAATAGCGGTGCCATCTTCGAAAAAATTACGCCAGTGGGGAGTCACGGAATCCAGGTGCACGTAATCCTCCATTTTTCTCCCCGCGCGTTTGAAGAGGTCTTCGAAGATGGCTGGGAGGGTGAAAATCGAGGGCCCGAGGTCGAAGGTGTAACCGTCCTGCTCCAACACATTCAACTTCCCACCCAACTGCGCGTTTTTCTCAAAAATCTCGACCTCGTATCCAGTCGCGCGCAAGGAAATTGCGGCGGACATTCCTCCAAGACCGGCTCCGATGACCGCCACACGAGAAGCTTGCATGGCGGGATGTTTTGCTCGGAATAAGCCCTTGTCAACGAATAGCCTGCTCTTACTTTGACGCTGTCACTCGTCTTCGATGTCTGAACCTTCCTCCATATCCTTCGAGTCTCTCATTCAAACTCAGAAAGGCTTTTTTAAGTCCGGTCACACGCGGGCTTTAGAGGGGCGTCTGGCAGCTCTTGCTCGCTTTGAAGAAGTGTTCACCAAGAACGAGGAAAGAATCCTACAATCATTAGAAGCCGATTTAGGGAAGCCATCACTAGAGGCGTTTCTTTCTGAGTATTTTTTCGTTTTGCAAGAGTTGCGGCTACTACGAAAGTCGCTGAAGAAGTGGCTACGACCCCGTCGGGTAGGGAGTCCTTTTTACTTCTGGCCTTGTCGAAATGAGGTGCGCTTGGAACCACATGGCACGGTCCTCGTCATTGCTCCGTGGAATTATCCCATCCAGTTGTCCTTGGCTCCTGTGCTAGCTGCGGTCGCGGCGGGGAACACCGTGATACTCAAGCCCTCTGAAGAGGCTCCTGCCTGCGCGACGTTGTTAGAGGAGTTGGTCAAGGAGGCTTTCGACTCGGCTTGGGTCACCGTGGTGCAAGGAGAAGCGGAGGTGACGGCTTCCTTGTTGGAAAATCGTTTCGATTTCCTCTTCTTCACGGGAAGCACGCGCGTGGGTAAGCTCGTGGCCGAGAAAGCAGCTCGCCAGCTCACGCCCACGCTCCTGGAACTGGGTGGCAAGTGTCCCTGCGTGGTGGACGCGTCTGCAGACCTGCCCATGACTGCTCGCCGCATCTTGATTGGTAAGTTGTTTAACGCGGGGCAAACCTGTTTCGCTCCTGACTTTGTGGCGGTGGCTGCGGAGGTCAAGGATGCTCTCCTTGCCGAATTGCAGAGAGCGCTTCAGCAGCTTCCGTGGGAGAAAGAAATGGGACGAATCGTTAACGAGAAGCATTATCAGCGTCTGCAGTCCTTGTGTTCTCCTGACGATTTTCAAAAAGGTGGCGACGATGAGTCATCGTTGCATCTCGCTCCTCGAATCGCGGCCTTAACCGACTGGGATGCTCCTCAGCTGAAAGAGGAAATATTTGGCCCTATTTTACCCGTGATTGCTTTCAATCATCGGGAGGAATTGTTTGAAAAGTTGGCGGAGTTTGCCGAGCCACTCGCGCTTTACTGTTTTTCAAAAGAGAACGAGTTTTTCGAAGCCCTAACCACGCGCATTCCATCGGGCGGAGTCTGTCTCAATGATGTCGGCAAACAGGCCTCTCATCTTTCGCTCCCATTTGGAGGAAAAGGGGAGAGTGGCTACGGTCGTTATCGGGGCAAGCGCAGTGTAGAAGCGTTGAGTTACGAGCGTGCCTACACCAAGCGATACTTTTTCAAGGACCTTTTCGAAAGTCTCCCTCCAAGGGGAAAGCAGGAGAAGGCACTTCGTAAGTGGATGAAGTAGCTTTCAGTCTCGCGGGCTGAGATTGATTTTGAGAGTCGATTTTTGAGAGTCATTTGGCCACTCGCCCATATTTGGAATGGGGGTCGAGCTTTCGGCATCTGTTCATCAGCTCTTCGGCACCAGTTAGTCCCTCTTCGCGGTAGGTGAGAGCCGCATAGTAGAGGATGGCTTGACGTTCACTTTTTGTGAGGCTGTCACCTTTCTTGGTAGCAGGTAGCAGGGCTTGGAAATCCTTGACTGCAATGTCGCGGACACCAAAACGCTTAGGAATTTTCGAGTAGGCAATGGCCCTCACCATGCGAACTCGCGCGTCGGAGGGAGAAGCGGTGACGGCTTCCTCCATCAGTTTGCGACCTCGCTTTAAAAACTTGAGTTTGCTTGGCCCCCACTTCCCATGTTTAGCGCGCAGAGCACAAGCACTCCCGAGAAAAGCTTTGGCAAGAGAGTCCTTTGGGTTGTTAGCCAGCTGTTGCTCAAACTTCGCAATCTGGACATCGATCTGTTTGACGTTCCCCTGCAGACAAACGTCATGCCAGCCACGGTATTTGGTCAGCGTCTCAGCACGAGTAGTAGCTGCCCAAGCCCCAGGCAAGAGACCGAGTGAGAGGGCGAGAAAACAAGCTTTCCAACGGTTCATCGACTCCAATCTAAGCCGCAGCTGTGGTGGCCGCAAGGAGATCGGTGGAAAAGTCGATACGCTCCCGTCGGGTTCCGTAGGACTCGTCAATCAAGTTTGCCGAGATACGGGCGCTTTCGAAAATCGTAGGGAGACCGCTTCCGGGGTGGGTTCCACCACCGACCAGGTAGATGTTCTCGAAGCCCTGCAGTTTGTTGCGAGGGCGGAGATAGAGCATCTGGTCAATAGTGTGGGCGAAGTTGAAGGTGGCACCCATAAAGATGTCCGCGTCCTCCCACGTCTTCGGCGTGATGATACGTTCTTCCACGATGTGGTCCCGCAAATCCTTCATGCCAGTCTTGGCAATGACTCGGTCGAGAATTTTTTCGCGATAGTCGGCTTTGAGCTCATCAGTCCACTGATCGCCATGACGGTTATTGATGGTCGGGATGAGCATGTAAAGTTGGGAGTGACCCTCAGGGGCCACCGTCTTATCCGTAACGCTCGAATTCCGGACATAGACTGACATGTCATCAGAAATGATTTTCTGACTCTGAATATCATTCACGTTTTGCCCATAATCATCTGCAAAGATGATGTGGTGATGGGGTTCCTCCTCATAAATCGTATCGAGCCCCAAATAGAGCATGTAGGTTGAGCAAGAGAACTTTTTCTTAGCAAGGCTTTCAGCTTCGACCTTTTTGTTCCCGAAAATCATTGAGCGGGCATGGGCATAATCCGCGTTAACTACGAGGTCGTCGCAGGCAAATTCTTCTCCATCGGTCAATATCACTTTCGAGACTTTGTCACCCGTATACTCGAATGATGAGACCTCGGCATTGAGCCTGAGCTGGCCTCCTTCCTCTTGAAAAATATCGGCCATCACTTCCGACATTTTCGAGAGGCCGCCTTCGACATGATAGATGCCGTAGGCGTATTCGATGTATGAGAGAATGCTGAACAAACCAGGGCAGTTCCAAGGAGACATGCCTAAGTATTTAGCTTGGAAAGTGAACGCGAGTTTCAATCGCTCATCATCGAAATATTCACCTAACACATCCATGACCGATTTGTTAGTGGCAACGTAGGGGAATGCCTTCAACAGGTGAGGAGCCAGTAAGGTGGAGAATTTGTGGTAGGGCTTCTGTAAGCAGGGGAAAATCGCTTCTAGCTTGGAGGCATGGTCCTGCATGAAACGGCGATAGTTCTCAGCTTCGCCGGGGAAGGTATTCTCGATGTTTTTAATCATCGTCTCCTGGTCGGAACTGGTGTCGAGACTGGCCCCATTCCAACTGAGGGTAGTCATTGGGTCTAGCTTCTGAAAATGAATGTGGTCGTCGGATTTGCGCCCGATTTCTGCGAAAATCTCATCTAGGGTGAACTTCTGGTGTAAGAAGGTGGGGCCGGTATCGAAACGATAGTCGCCAGCAATGAGAGGCGCGTTTCTTCCCCCCACTACTCCTGCTTTTTCAAGCAAAGTCACCTCATAGCCCCTATGTGCCAGCAACATCCCGCTGACCAGTCCACCAGGTCCAGCTCCTACGATTACGATCTTCTTGCTCATTTTGATTTGCTGCAATCTTTCGCTCGATTCCAAATTTTGCAAATCAAGAGAACGCAACTTCCTGATTTTAAAATGAGGTGCGCAGGGCAAGGACGTAAGTTGTAGCCGCAAAATCATCAGTGCGCGCGCTCATCAAGTCGTGTGAAATGCCGGACAGAAGACGGACGGAGTCATCGCAAAAGTTCCAGTTCAGCCCGAGATAAAAGGAGTGGTTCTCATCCCCGAAGCCGCCATCGAGGTCGGTTGTGGGTGGGAAGTGCTGACCGCGCACGTAGCGATTGCGAAGTCGGAATCCTTCCGTTTCTTCTGCACGAGCATATTGATAACGACCTACGAGACGGATCTTATCTTTCATCAACCACACCCATGGTGTGAAAACCGCGCCATGGAAGTCGCCCTCGCGGAGCGGGTTGCGAAACTCGTCATTACTATTTTTTCCGTAAATGAAGTCGGAACTAAATCCCCATCTCTTGGAGTCATAGATGGCCGAAAAGGCGGTTCCGTGTTGGTAACCAAGGGCAGTGAGAGCCCGGTCCTGATCGGCGTGAGCGTGATCTAACCTCAAGGT
>CAZGXV010000031.1:0-13143 GCA_964529725.1 uncultured Roseibacillus sp. | reverse complement strand
TCAAGGTCCACCGTTTGCTCACTTCCCACTCCAGACTTCCGTAAAAGAAGAGACCGTCATTCCAATTGGCCAGGGGGTGATTGTCCGCTTCGTTGCTGAAGACACCCGCAACCGCAGTCCAATCGCCTTTCTCCAGTTCGAGGGTTAATCCAGTGGGTCGGCTTTCGTCGCCACCCAGCCTGTCGGTGAGAGCGCTGCGTTCGATCACTTTGAGTTTGTTGGAGGAGGTGTGGACCTCGTCGCTCACGTCCAACTTCAGAGAGCCGTAAGTCAGCTTAATGTCGTCGAACGGACCTGAGCCAACCGCATCACCGATATCGAAGCTCAAGCTGATGGTGTCGAAGGAGTCGTATCCCCAATCAAGGGTATCGGGATGTTCGGCCCGGTAGCGGTTGTCATCGACGAGGTTGATGCCTACTTCGAGCTCAAAGTAATCGAGAAACTCGACTTCGGTTGCCAGCCGGACACGGCGAAATTCATCAAAGCTTTTTTCGAAGTCGTTTCCTCGAACGTCTTCTCCCTCCACACGACCAAACTGGTAGTGGAAGCGGCCGCTGATTTCGACTTTTTGGATCCAAGGGTTCTTTTTGTTACGATAGAGTTCTCCTGGCTTGTCGGACCACCATTGACAAAAGTCGCCAGCCCAACACGTGCTCTTCTCGGGACCGTGTTCGACGAATTCTTCTTCGAAAAAAACTTCCTGACCTGCCCCGTGAGAGGCGAAAAGAACGAGGGCGAAAGAGGGCAGAAAGTTCATCAGGTTAGCTATCGAATTCGTGATTAGTGGGAACCAGCACCACACGGTTGTTGCCGCAGGCGAGGTGGAGAGCTTCCATGAAGTTGCGGGTGCTCGCTCCTTCTTTCAAAATGAGACCATAGCGCAGCTCCGTCATCATCCCTGCTTGGGCCGAAGAGACCCGAGTGAGGTGCGCGGATTCTGCAAATTCCTGAAAAATAGGTTCCATCAATTCTTCGTAATCCATGTCACTACCCACTCGCAAAGTGAGAAGGTGGGAGGCCTTCTTGGGGGCAAAGGCGTCCATGCGGGTGAGAATGAAGATAGCGGTCGAAACAATGACGGTGATGACCACTGCCATGGCGTATTCGCGAGCTCCGACCACCATCCCGATGGCCATCGCAAAGAAGACGAAGCCGAGGTCGCGAGACTGTCCCAGATTGCGTCGAAAGCGAATCATGGAAAAAGCCGCGAACATGCCGAAGGCGATGGCCCCATTACCGTTGACCACCATGATGAGAACAGTGGTCACGACGCCGATCATGATTAGCGTTTGCACAAAATCCTGCGAGTAGCGGGTGCCTTTGTAGGTTGATTTGTAGAGCGCGGCGATGAAGAGATTGAGCGCGATACTGAGCACCATGGCTCCAATGATTTCTAGCACACCGGGTCGGTCACCACTGCTGGCAATGATACTGTCGAAGATGGAGGTGTTTTTCTGGGTGGGAAGAGTGGAGAAGTGATTCAAAATGGCTGTGTCTGTTTGTTCAGGTGATAGAGTTCGATAGCGGTAGAATATTTACTAAAGCCGCGAGGTGCGAGTCGTAATTCACCCACTAATTGGCGAAACCAGTAGGGAACAGGACCAATCGTCTTGACCTCCATGATGGATTCGCCAGGGGGAAGAAGAAGGCAGTCAAAGTCGCGGTCGCCAGGAATGAGGGGACGGCTGTCGAAACGACAGCACACATTTTCGTCGAAGGTGATTCGGATTGTTCCTTCAGGCCCACTATCGTAGGCAAAGCGGTCGTAACGGATTTGTACAACAGGCTTGCCATGGCTTTCGACTAGTTCGTTCACTTCGCGCACGATGTGCTCATTGTCCTCATCCTTGTTTCCAGTCATTCCCGTCTGGTGGACGAGAGCCAAATGCTCGACCTCGCAGGGCATCCGGCGTTTGACGGTGACGCCATCGAGTTTGTGCTTAACCTCGATAAAGGCGGTGGGGGGAATAGAGGCGTCTTCGCGACCATAAAGCCGGCTGCGTAGCTTCCGCCGATTGGGTACGCCTAATTTCTTCTGCCAGTAATTATGAAGATCGTCGGAGTCGAAATACTCGGAGAGAATGGGATAGCCTCCAACCGCATGTTCGTCCTCGGCCAAGTTCTCCGCCACCCGTTCCCGGATAGTGGACGAGAGTTCCGAGTTCAGCACGAACTTGAATTCTCTTCGGTTTTGACTGGCGAGCATAAATTTGGAAGCGGCGAGCGACCGTTATTTTACTCGGAGAAGGCAAGGTTGTAGAGTTTAAATTTTCTCAAGAAAGCACCTGTTCATCAGCTTTCGAGACCACTTTTTGATGAGTGCTGTGCGAGGGTGGCGTTCACGAGGAAGGCATTTTGGCGAAGTTTTACAGAGTCTTAACATTTCCCGCCGCGACTCCTCGAGCTAACAGGGGTTTAGTCTTTGGTATGAAAATTATCGCATTAATCGTTCTCTTCTCTTCCACTGCTCTCTTCTCGCAACGAGGTCCTCGCCCGGAAGAGTTGGAGGCTTCACCCCAACCTATCGGGGAAGCGGGAATCGTTTGGTATACTACTTGGGAGACCGCGTTGGCCGAAGCGAAGCGCTCCAATCGGCCGCTTTTTTTCATGGCCGCGGCAGCTACTTGCAGTGGCGTTCCGGGCGTTTTCTGACCCGGCTACACCGCGACACAGAACAGTTTGTTCTCACAAAATGATTTCATCGCAGCGACTCGTGACTTTGTCTGCGTCCGTCTCGAATCCTACGAGTCTGAGGAACACCAGAAGCTTGTTCGCAGTTTCTTGCGGGGTGCGTTCGCTAACACCGCCTTTTGCATTCTCGCCCCTGATGGTGAGACTCGCCTCTCGCGGAGCGGAAGGGGCCCAAGTTCTCTTTTAGGACGGCGGGGAGGGGCTGCTCAAGACCAGGATGCCGTCATCGAGGCGCTCAACGAGATTGCCGCAGATTTTCGCGAGAAAGGTTCAAGAAGCATGGCTGTGGTGCCAGATTTTCATTCTACTAGGCAAGCCCTCAATGTCGCGTCCGGTGACCAGCGTCTCTTGCTCCTAACGGTGGCCCCCGAAGGTTCACGACAACAGGTAACTGACACCCTGCAGGCGGTCTTAAATGATGAGGATGTATTGGGCAAGTTCCACCACGATTTTGCCGACAAAGAAGCAGACCGCAAGTGGGCTTCCTTGCTAAAAGGGGCCAAAACCAAAGCGGGCTATTTCGTGGTGAGGGCGGACGCCTTTGGAGTGCAAGGAGAGGTGTTGGCCGAACTCTCTCTGACGTCAACCGCGTCAAGCTTGCGTAGGGCTCTACAAAAGGCGAACACGACTTTCGCACTGACTGAGAAACGGAAAGTCTACCGTCAGCACGTGAGGGACGGGAAGCGCCAGGGAATTCACTTCGAGAACGGGATGCCCTATGGTGAAGACCGCGATGGCGATGGAGTGATCGACAAAAAGAAAAGGCGTCGATGATGACTAAGTAAACCAAGTCTCAAGAGACCTTGGCAAAATGTTAGTTTGTCGGTTGCAAATGAAGTCGGAAAAACTGTCTTGCCTCGGAAGGAGAGGCATTTGCTGACTGGTAGCTCTCGAGGACAGTGCCGTTAGATTGGATGAGCACGTCCTGCTGTTCCATTTCCGGTCCGATTTCTGACCACGAGAGGAGATTGACCGATTGTTCAACTGTGTTGGTCAGTCCGAAGGCTTCGGGATTACGTTGGAAGGTGTAGCTCGTCCCGTTGGCTCCGACAGTGACTTCGAAGGGAGGGCGACTGTTGGCATCCTGATCACTGGTTCCAGCAAAATATTCCACCAGTCCAGTAATGCCATCGTTGTCGAAATCGCTGTCAGGATCTCCCACAAACGGACCAGGGCCGGGAACGCCGGGAGAACCATTGGAGGTCAAGGCCAGCCAAGCAAGTGGATCACTAGAGTTCACGTTTGGAGTGAGGTGGGAGAGCTGGAGGCTGAAGCCGTTGCCGTCAGCATCGGTGGGCCAAGGTGCGACGTCGTTGTAGCGAAAGGATGAGAGTATCTCGCCATCGGCATTGAGGAGACGGAGCCATTCTCCGGAATTACCCAGACTCCCTTCAAACTCACCTGCCACGGCATTCGTCGCAGCGGGGTATCGGGCCAAGAATGCGTCGAGGTCGGACACGATGACCACTTTCTGACCTGGCGCAAGGAGTTCTCCCGCCGAGAACTGAAAGCGAACTCCTTCGAGGTGGTCGCCAATGACCTGCTCAGTCAGAGCGCAGTTTCTGAGTTCAAGCTGCCGGTTGGAGATGTTAGTGAGTTCGATGAACTCGTAATCGTTGTCATTGCCCGAAACTGCGAGCTCAGCTGGCGAAGAGGGATCGGCAGGGTGATAGTGAACTTCCGAAATCAAAAGTTCACCAAAGGAAGGGGTGCTACCAGTGGTGTAGTAGTTGCTCACCAGAGCCGACCATTCTCCATTGGCCAAGATGCGGGCATTAAGCGTGATGGGTGAGTTGACCGGGATGCTCGTGGCTGCCACTTGGGTCCAGTTCACTTCCATGTCAAAACCTAGATCGCTTGAGGTCGTGTTGGCCTGATGAAGCTCGACGGCGAGAACGTTCTCGCCTTCTTGTAAGAGAGCGGGGTCGATAGAGAACGGAAAGTAGGTTTGTTCCTCGTCTCCGCCCACAAAGTCCAAAGCAGTGGTGTTGAAGGTGACTTCTCCCGCTGGCATGTGAGTGCGCTGGACTTCGACTCCGTTCAGGTAGACCACGATGCCATCGTCGGCCAAGACTTCGGCGGTGAGTTCAGTGATGAGGTTAACATCGGTGAGCGTGAAACGATGACGAAGGTAGGAGGTCAGGGGATTGGAGCCTCCACCAGCAGTGCCATTTCCCATCGGGGTCGCAATCGGAGCAAAGTCCCCGTCTTCACCCAAGTCGCCAAAGCCGAGAATGCCCGCACCAGAGAGCCAGTTGTTGTCATTGAAGTTTGGATGCTTCCAGTTGCTGTTGCTGTAGCCACTGGTGCCCGCAACGATGCTACTGCTGCCGAGATTGACTCCGCTATCGTTGAAGCGCCAAGTGGAGTTCCGTGGAATCCCTCCGCTCCCCGCAGCGACAGTATCGAAGGCGGCCGCATTCGGGTTGACAGCATTGTTCGGTAGTCGCGGGTCGCTACCGTCGGTGGTGTAGTAGATAATGCCTTCGGACGCTGAGAGGGCGACGTTGTTGCCCAAACCGATCTCGCTTTCAAAAGGCGAAAAAGTAGGTGCCTCCGTCTCCGGGTAGAGGTCCCCCTGGCGAAGGTGAGTCATGAAAACAGGAAGCCGCGAATTGATGGTGTTGACGAGAGATTGCACGGCATTCTCCCAGTTTTCTCTATCGGCTGGATCACTCCTTTTCGCGTCACCCCAGCGGGCAGATTCGGCAATGATGACGGAATCAACTACTTGGCGCCTTTTCTCAAGGGTAGCAAGAACTTGGTCGGTGGTAAGGAATCCGCCGTTAAAGAGGGCGCGGTGGGCCCGGTCCGCAAAACGCTGACGATATTCTGGAGTGGTTTGTGCGAGTTTAACGTGAATAAACTGGGGATTGCTTTTGCTGAAATCGTTGATGTCGTTGAAACCATCGGTGGTATTGATGCGGTCGTTCGCATTGTTCCATCTGCCACCAGCGCCCAAGGAGTGCTCGGCATCGTGAAGGAAGTGACTGAAGCCTTGGTCATCACGAACTGCGTTTCTCAGCGAAAACCAGTTATTGGAAGCCCCCACGAAATCTGAGAGTCCACTATCGTACGCTCCCGTGTAACCAATAATAAGCATGTAATCGATGAGGTTATCGACGTCTAACAGGACGGGGAGGTTCGGGTTGCGCTGGCCGTTTGGATCGAGCCCTTGCATAGCTAGGTAGCGGTTGGTGCTGGGATTAGAAACCTGATTCTGGAGCTGAACCCAAAGCTGCCTCCAGTCGCCGTTGATATTGCCGTCGGTAGCTTCGGTATCGTGCCCGCTGCCGCTTCCAGATGACTTGATGGTATCAAACTCGTCACTGCCGCCCTTGAGGTAGCTACTCCCCCAATTGGCCTCCGCGCGTTCCTGAGTCATGAAAAGGCCCCAGTAAATCCCGTTGAGATAAAGATGGTAATAGCGACTCCGGGTGTAAGGTTGACCACTCTCGGCTTGCAAATCGCGCGCTAGCACCTCCCGCAAGAAGGTGTTGTTGTCGGTGTCGCCATAGAATGACCAAGAGTAGTTCTGTGCAGTGCGAAAATCGATTTTATCGAACTCATCGACTCCTTCTTCCTCAAAAAGCGGGTAGTTGAATTTGGCGTTACCGTATTGTTCTTTAAAGAAGAGCCGGAAGGCATGCTTAGGATTATCGGCAGAGCGGCTAGAACCACCCCGAATACGCAGTCCGCAACGAACCGAAGTGGAAGGAGTGTCGTCTCCCGCGATGATTTCCAAGTGGGCGGGAACTTCCAGCCCGCGAGTATCCGCGTTGGAGTAGATGCCATCGCTAGCACGAGTGAGGTTGGGGATAGCTGTGGTGATGAGTGCGGAGGGAATTGCGGTCAGTGCGTTCTCCATCTCTTGGGCCGAGTAACGATTGGTGATTTCAGGATCCATTCCGAAGTCGTAAATCTGACCGTTGATGGGAGAACTCGGCCAGCCAGGAGGGGCGTTGCCATTGGCATGTTGGGTGCGGATGTCGGCAGGGAAAAGGTAACTCTGGGTGTCGATATTGGTGGGGAAGAACCCGCTCTTAAAGGCTGCGGCGCGGACTACGGTGGTGCCCGAAATTGTGAGGGGGCCGTTGTAGGTGAAACCGTTTGTGAGGGTGGGGCTCGAGCCGTTAAGGGTATATCGGATGGTTGCATCTACGGTCTCGGTAGTAATTTCCAATGAAAAGGAAGAATCGTAGAAGCCACGCTGAACTGAGAACTGAGTATCGGCAACTTGGCCGCTGGGAGAGATGCTGTTCGTGCTGCCCGGGGTGGGATTGGGAAAATAGCCCTCGGCGACGCCGTCCGGGCCGATGCCATAGGAGATGTCTTCCGATTGCTCAGGAAACGAGGGAGCGAATTCGGTTACAATTTCCCCGGCGGGCGAGAGCAAGGCGAGATACTCGCCCCCGGAACTGAGCTTGAAGTTGGTGTGAAGCTCGTTTCCAGCCGACCGTCGGTTCTTTCCGGAAGCGAAGAGCACGAGGTAAGAGTCGGCGGCGAGACTGATGCTAGGGAAGACCCATTTGTTCCCGTCGGTCTCATCGTCGGTGAGTCGGTAACCCGCCAATGAGGCTGTGGAGTTCCCCGTGTTGTGAATTTCAATCCAATCAGAATCGTCACCGTCTTCATCAAGCTGACTGGCTCCCGAGCTGGATGCCAAAAATTCAGAGAGGATGAACTCTGCGTCACTGCTTTTCGCTAGCGAAAAAGAGAGAGTAAAAAGAACAAGAAGCTGATGGAACGAACAGCGCACACTCTTAATTCTACGGCGAAATTGACCTTTCTGCAATCTTGGAAGATGAAAAAGGGAAATTAATGGTAAGCCGGGTGTTTTCCGCTGTATCGAGAGTGCGGGTTTTTCGCGAGGAAGGAGGACGGTGACAAGGGCGGAGAACTGATTCGCGTTGGGGTGAAGGAACTGCTGGATTGAAGAGTGGTTCGCGTTAGTTTGTCGGAGTGGACAGTGCGACGGGAATCATCATTCGAACGCGCAAGCTCACGGAAACGAGCTTGATTGTGAGCTGGTGCTCGCAGGAGTGGGGTCTCTTCAAAACGGTGGCAAAGGGCGCTCGCGGCCGGAAAAGCGCATTCGCAGGCAAGTTGGATCTGTTTGTGGAAGCGGAGTTGGGATGGGTGCGCAGTCGGAGCGGCGAGCTTCATTCGTTGCGCGAAATCCGGGTCGTCAACTTGCGGCAAGCCTTGCGGGGGGATTACGGGAGAACGGTGGTGGGTGCCTATTTCGGGGAATTGGTGGAACGGGCGGTCGAAAACGAGAGCGAGGTGCCGGAGATATTCGACCTTCTTCGGCGTGGATTGGATTTTCTGGCCGAGGGCGGTGACTTGGGCCGTGCCCTTCCGTTTTTTGAGAAAGAACTCGCAGGCTTTCTAGGCGTTGGTCGCTCGGCGGGATATTCCGCTCGCCTGCAGGAAGTTTTGGCGGGAGGCTTTCCAAGGAGTCGACGGGAGGCTGCTCGTCTGGCAGGATTGAATAAGGAATGAAAAGACAGCAAGAATTGGTCGGGCGGGAAATGGACTCGCCGGTGGGACCGTTAACTTTGTTGGCGACGGAGAAGGGCTTGGCTGGGGTCTACTTCGAGGACCGTTATCACGACTCTTGGGTGGAAGGAGAGAACCTTCACCTCGAGCAGGCGGAGGCGCAGTTGCGGGACTACTTTGCGGGAGAACGAGAAGTGTTCGAACTTTCCCTCGATCCCGTAGGAACAGACTTTCAACTTTCAGTCTGGCGTGCGCTTTCGAGTATACCCTTCGGTCAAGTGGTGAGCTATCTCCAGATTGCCGAACAAATCGATAATCCTAAGGCGGTGAGGGCCGTGGGGCTGGCAAATGGTGCTAATCCAATTTCGATTATCGTGCCTTGCCATCGCGTGATTGGAGCTAATGGCAAGCTGACAGGCTACGGAGGTGGACTGGATAGGAAGCGGGACTTGCTGGTGCACGAGAAAGCAGGGGTGCTTCTGTAAGGTGACTAACTAGGGAAAGGGGGGGTGAGCTGTGGTGCTCTTATCCCTGAGGTTCAGATTTCAGTTGATGCGGAGCTGGTGCTCCGCGCTCCCAAGACGGGTTATTTGAGGCAGTTCGAGCAGATTTCTTCGTCGTTGGAAGCAACTCGGAATTCGCGGTCAGGATGGGAGGTCTCGGTGGCACCACACTGTTTGCAGAGGTGGAAGCTGGCTATTTCTCCAGCCTTGTTCTGGGACTGAAACTTTACCCGACGCTTCGCGACCTGACTGCGGTTCTTGCCGCTCTTGATGGCCATCGGCAACGCCCACCAAAGATAGGGTAGGAAGGTAAGGAGGCTGAAG
This sequence comes from uncultured Roseibacillus sp., assembly GCA_964529725.1. GTDB lineage: Bacteria > Verrucomicrobiota > Verrucomicrobiia > Verrucomicrobiales > Akkermansiaceae > Roseibacillus. Next base: position 4,123 of record CAZGXV010000031.1, on the reverse strand, counting down.
ATGAGAAAACTCACCGAGCCAAGCGCAGAAAGAATGAGGAAAAAACCGGCGATTGCAGCTAGGATCCAAACCTGAACCGGAATGATGAGCATCAGGAGAAAAGTGTGCTTGGGAAAGAGGGTGGCGAAGGCGAAGAAGGCCGCTAAGTAGACATACATCCCCCCTTCCGCTTGCGGCGAAAGGCCGACTATTGCGAGGATGAAATTGGCGACGATTTGTCCGATAATGACGAGGTAGAGGTAGGCGGAGGTCCGCCACACCCCCCAAGTATTTTCGAGAGAATCGTTAAAGAGAAAGGCGATCATCAATGCGAAAAAAGCGAACAAAAGTGAGAAAACGCTAAAGTTCGTCGGTGCATCGACAGGGGGAGCAGGGACGGCGAGGAAGAGAAAGGAAAAGAGACGCCACACTTCGCCGGAGAGGATTTTGCCCCAATGAAAGGTCATCGCAACGCCGATGTCAGGGCGCGCCATGAGGAGAATGATCATCACGAAGTGGATGATGGCCAAGCCGCGGAGAAGGCTGGGAAAGGCGAGCCAGCGAAAGCGATTTTCCAAGGTGTTGAGAAGACCCATGACGGCGGGCAGTCAATACTCGGATTGTCGGGTTGGCCAATGTTTTGTCGCATGAAGAACACCCTATCTTGTCACGAAGTCTGAGCGCGGGCGTTGACAGAGATTGTCGGGGAGTCCAGCTTCCCGCCATGAGCGAACTGAAGAAAAGCCCACTGGATGAAATCCATCGCGAGGCGGGAGGGCGGATGGTGCCCTTCGCGGGTTGGGAAATGCCGGTCATGTATCAGTCCATTTTGGAGGAACACCGGGCGGTCCGAGAAGAGGTGGGTCAGTTTGATATTTCCCACATGGGGCAGCTTTTTGTGGAAGGAGAGGGCGCGGAAGCGTGGTTGAACGGGCTTTTGACTAATGATGTCGCCGCGCTGGAGAATGGCCAAGGCCAGTATACCTTTCTGCTCAACGAGAGCGGTGGAGTGATTGATGACCTGATTCTCTACCGGATTGAGGAAGACAGTTACTTTCTTGTCGTGAACGCAGCCTGCCTGCAAGAGGACTTGGCTTGGTTTGGAAAGCATGCTTCGGACGACATCACTTTGCGCAATGAGAGTGAAGGCCTAGCAGGTATCGCAGTGCAAGGGCCCAATGCGGTCGACGTCTTTTCCAGGGTCTTTGGCGGGCGCACCTTGCCTGCTCGCAATGGCATCGATGTTTTAACAGAAGAGGGGCAGAACATTTGGATCTGTCGGACTGGCTATACTGGCGAAGACGGGTTCGAGTTTTTCTGCTCCAAGGGAATGGCGGAGCGATGGTGGGAGGAGTTTGCTGATGCCGGAGCCAAGCCCTGTGGACTGGGTGCACGGGATTCGCTTCGCCTCGAAAAGTGTTTTCCACTCAATGGTTCCGACCTGAGCCCCGAGCGCACTCCGCTGGAGGCCGGACTGGGATTTTTTGTGAAATTGGAGAAAGGCGATTTCGTGGGCTCACAGGTTTTGGCCAAGCAAAAGGAAGAGAAGCCTGCGGAACGGCTGGTCGCGATTCTTTGTGATGAAAAGGGGGCTCCGCCACGGCCTGGCTATCCGGTTCTTGATGCCGATGGTCAGCCGCTGTCGCAACTGACCAGTGGCGTTCTGTCCCCAATTCTTGGTCTCGGAATTGGCATGGCCTACTTGCCAACCGCGCAAGCCATTGTCGGAACCGAGGTCTTCATCGAGTCACGAGGAAAAAAGATGAGTGCAAAAGTCGTGAAAAAACCTTTCGTTGCCTAAGAGGACCATCATAGAAAACTGACATGGCAATTCCATCTGAGCTGAAATACACCGAGGAGCACGAGTGGGTGCGCATGGAGGGCGACATCGCCGTAGTCGGAGTCACCTACCACGCACAGGAGGAACTTTCCGATGTCGTGTTTGTGGAGTTGCCTGATTTGGACCGCGTGGTGGAGGAAAAGGAAGCTTGTGCGGTGGTGGAGTCGGTGAAAGCGGCGAGCGATATTTACTCGCCAGTCGCCGGGACCGTGGTCGAGGTGAACACTTCATTGGAAGAAGAGCCCAGTAATTTGAACGAAGACCCTTACGGCGCAGGCTGGTTGTTTAAGATTCGGGTCGCGGAATCTGATATGGAAATCGTTGAGGGCCTCCTCACTGCTGACGATTACGAGGAGCATCTGGGTTGATTTTTTGGAAAAACCCCCGAAGGTGCCCGCGTGCCAGCACAGATAGATTTTAAGCACCGCCATTTGGGTGTCGGAGAAGATGAGACAAGTGAGATTCTCTCGTTACTGAATTACGCCAATTTAGGTGAGCTGACCTCCGCGATTGTTCCTGCGGGGATTCGTATGGAGGGGCCGTTGAACCTCCCTGAGCCTTTGGGCGAGCGGGATGCTCTCGACGAGCTGAAAGCGATTTTGTCGAAGAACCAGGTCGCACGAAGCTACTTGGGACAAGGTTACCACGGCACTCTCTTGCCTGCAGTCATTCAGCGCAATCTCCTTGAGAACCCAGGATGGTATACAGCCTACACTCCCTATCAGGCGGAGATTGCTCAAGGCCGTCTCGAGGCTCTTCTTAATTTTCAAACAATGGTCACCGACTTGACCGGGTTGGCCGTTGCTAATGCCAGTCTTTTGGATGAGGGCACGGCAGCAGCAGAAGCAATGGCTCTCGCGCATTCCTCCAAGCCCAAGGGTAAGGTAATTTTTGTAGATGAGAGCTGTCATCCTCAGACGATAGCGGTTCTTCAAACTCGAGCTGAGCCCTTGGGTACTGAGGTTCGGGTGGGTAATTGGAACGACTTCGATCCTGCAGCTTGCGAAGGTTTGTTTGCAGCCGTGGTGCAATACCCCGATACACGCGGTGTTATTCATAACTACGAGAAATTTAGTAGCCAGGTGCACGAGGCTGGCGCGCTGGTCATTGCTGCAGCCGACCCGTTGGCGCTCGTGGTCTTGAAGGAGCCGGCTGCCTGGGGAGCCGATATTTGTGTGGGCTCTACGCAACGGTTTGGCGTGCCCATGGGATGCGGTGGGCCGCACGCAGCCTATATCGCGGTCAAGGACTCGTTGAAGCGTAAGCTGCCGGGGAGACTGGTGGGGGTCTCGTTAGATAGCCAAGGACAGCCCGCCTTCCGTCTCGCCCTGCAGACGCGTGAGCAACACATCCGCCGGGACAAGGCGACTTCTAATATTTGCACCGCCCAAGTTTTGCTGGCGGTCATCGCTTCCATGTATGCGGTCTATCATGGCCCTGAAGGTCTCCGGGTCATCGCCGAGCGCACCCACGGTCTCGCGGCTCGCTTCGCAAAATCCCTCCAAGCAAAGGGGTTGCAGATTGCGAGTGAGTCTCTGTTCGACACTGTCACCGTGACGACACCAACGGCGGATGAGGTCGTTGAGAATGCCGCCGAGGCTGGTTTTAATTTGCGTCTGATAGATTCGAATCAAGTGTCGGTCGCTTTTGACGAGACCAGCACGGAAGCGGAGTTAGAAACTCTCGTGTCTTTCTTTGATGCCGAGATAGCGGGGGGAGGCGAAGTTTCCTTCGGCGAGTTTGCCCGAGAGTCAGCCATCCTCACGCATGAGGTCTTTCATCGCTATCGCAGCGAGACTGAGATGATGCGCTATCTGCGTCGGCTGGAAGGCAAGGACCTCGCGCTGAATCAGGCTATGATTCCTTTGGGCTCCTGCACCATGAAGCTCAATGCGGCAGCGGAGATGATTCCGGTGACGTGGCCAGAAGTGGGAGAAATTCATCCCTTTGCACCTCTTGAACAGCTGAAGGGTTATGCCGAGATGCTCGACTTGCTCGAGCGCTGGTTGGCCGAGATTACTGGTTTTGCCGGAGTCTCGCTCCAGCCCAATGCGGGCTCTCAGGGCGAGTATGCCGGGTTATTGGCGATTCGCCGCTACCACCTGTCACGGGGTGATGAGCTTCGGAATATTTGTTTGATTCCGACTTCGGCCCACGGGACCAATCCGGCCTCGGCTGTGATGTGCGGCATGAAAGTGGTCCCCGTGAAGTGTGATGACCAAGGCAACATCGACTTAGTTGACCTCAAGGCCAAGGCCGAGAAACATGCAGCCAATCTTGCTGCCCTGATGGAGACCTACCCTT
>CAZGXV010000030.1:16239-36188 GCA_964529725.1 uncultured Roseibacillus sp. | reverse complement strand
TTAAATCTGATTCATCCAATCCATCCTGGTCTCATTTCACCGAATTTTTCCCTCGTTTGTTCGCCCTGGAAGGGACGGTCCGTTGGGGCGAGCTAAAGACTCGCGTTCCGTGCTGATTGATGCGAGGGCTCACCTTGAACCAGTGCCATTCGACATCGCCTCGCCTTTCGGTCTTCTCCTCATCATCACCAAAAACATCGTCGCCAATTCTCCCTACGCACCCTCATACTCTCCCCAACCTTCACTATGAAGTCCTCCTTCATCGACAAACTTCTTTCCCGTCTCGACCGCCTCTCACCAAAGCAGGTCCAGACTCTCGTCGACCGATTGCTACGGGACAAAGGCTTCCTCGAATCCGTCTTCGAAGCGCTCCGGGAAGGCGTCCTCATCTTGGCTCCCGATGGCCAAGTCACCTTTCTCAATTCCGCTGCGGCCCGGCTTTTCGGTCTTGATAGCGACAAAGCCACCGGCCAACCCATCTCCAAGCTGGTGCGCGGACTGGACTGGGATTCGCTTTCGGGCGGTGATCACCCCATTGCGGTCTCTCGTGATTTGGAGGTTTTCTATCCTGAACACCGCTTTCTCAATTTTTACCTCTCGCCCATCGTGGAAGACGTGGAAGGTTCCCCGCGCCATCTTGGCACCGTCATGCTGGTGCGCGACCTCACCGAAGCCCGCCGCACCAGTGAGGAAAACTTGGAGTCCGAGAAGCTTAATGCACTCACCCTTCTCGCCGCCGGGGTCGCACACGAGATTGGCAATCCACTCAACTCTCTCGGAATTCATCTCCAACTTCTTGAACGTAAAATCAAGAAGCTCCCTCCCGGCGATAGCGAGCCGCTCCTCGACCACCTCACCACCGCCCGTTCCGAAATCACCCGTTTGGATACTTTGCTGCAGGAATTTTTACATGCCATCCGACCCGCACGTGCTGTCGTGCAGCCCGCCCGGCTCAACGAGCTCATTCGGGAAACCTTGAAAACGCTTGAGCCCGAGCTCCTCGCACGCAACGTCCAAATCAATCTTCAGCTCCACGAAGAGCTTCCCGACCTGTCACTCGATCCCGATCAAATCCGTCAGGCACTTTTTAACCTCATCAAAAATGCCTACCAAGCGGTTCCAGCCTCTGGGGGCGAAATTACTGTCGGAAGCACTCTGAACGAGCATGAAATCCTGGTCCGCATTGCCGATACGGGAGATGGCATTTCTCCCGAAGTTCTCGGTTCTCTCTTCGAGCCATATTCCACCACCAAAACTGGAGGCACCGGTCTCGGCCTTCTCATCGTCCGCCGTATCCTTCGTGAGCATGGAGGCGAAATTGAAATTCAGTCCGACGAAGGCCATGGCACGACCATCACCCTTCACTTTCCGCGCAGCAATAAACGAGCGCGCATGCTACCCGCTCCTGAGGAAGCTCCGGACGACGTCATCGAAATCTAGTATCTGCGCAAGACTCTTCCGGCTGATTCTACCCGAAGGTACCAACTACTAGACGAGCCCTTATGCGCCTCGCATCAGGGAAATCTCCGCAAGACTGACCATTGAATTCAAAAGCTCTTCGCGCTCGCCATTCTTCAATTGCTCGACCGTGATCGCGCGTTCCAAAGTGAATTTCCCAGAACGGGTTCTACGCAACGCGCTGAGGTGGGCCCCGCACCCTAGGTCGCCACCGATATCGTGGGCATAGGTCCGCACATAAAAGCCCTTCGAACACTGGACAACAAAATCGACTTCCGGAATGGCTACCCGGTTGATTTCATAGTCCGTCACATACACCGGGCGCGGATCCCGTTTCACTTCCTGACCCTTGCGAGCCAGTTTATAAAGCGGGACGCCATCCTTCTTGATTGCAGAAACCATGGGAGGGATTTGCTCGAAATTTCCGGTATAGTTTCCAAAAGTAGCGCGGATTTGCTCTTCGGTCACGTCATCGAATGGGCGCTCTTCCACGACTTCACCCTTGGCATCCTGGGTGTTGGTAGTGGCACCCAGAGTTAGCGTTCCCACATACTCCTTGTCCTCGCTCATGAGCAGGTCCTGAATCTTAGTCGCCTTTCCCACTACCAACATCAGCAGCCCCGTCGCCATCGGGTCAAGGGTGCCACAATGACCAATTTTTTTAATCCCCAGAGAACGCCGCGCAATCGCGACCGCATCATGGGAAGTCATTTCCTGTTCCTTATCGACGAGTAAGACGCCACTGGGAATTTGTTCGTTCTGATTCATTAATTACAAAAGTCTACTTTGCGGCCGCCTCTTTGAGCGCAGCCACTACTTTCTCGCGGGCCTCTTCAATGGGCCCCTCGAGGCGAGCTCCGGCTGCTAAAATATGCCCTCCTCCACCAAAGAGCCCGCACAGCTCGCTCACGTTGATGTCGGGAGATTTGGAACGAGTGGAAACACGAATGGTGCCATCGCTGATTTCCTCAAAAAACACGCATGCCATCACCTCGTCAATCCCTCGCATGACATCGACCAATCCCTCACTGTCACCGGGCTGATAACCAGCCGCCTGCTTCATCTCCATGGTCAAAGTCCACCACGCTAAGCGGCCATCTTCACTTCTTTGCAGCGTCTCTAACAGCCCTCGTAAAAGTTCGACCCGACGGTAGGGAAAGTTCTGATACGTAAGCCGATTGACTTCGGCCACATCTAGTCCGGCCTTTAAAAGGTCAGCCACCATCTCATGGGTCCTCGCGGTCGTGTTGGCGTATTGGAATGAACCAGTATCAGTAGAAACTCCCACATAAAGGGCAGCGCGTGCTTCGGCAGGGATTTCCCAGCCGCCAGTCTGAGCCAATTCCCACACCATTTGAGCGGTCGCAGGTGCCTCGGCATCGACCCACACGTGGTCACCGTAACGCTCATTAGTAATATGATGGTCGATGGTGATTCGAATCGTGGTTTCCGGCACTAGCGCCAAGACGCTCTCTCCCAGACGTTCTTCATTGGCGGTATCCAGAGCCACAAAGACATCTCCCGGACAGGATTCGACCCCGCTTGTCTGCTGCACTTTTTCTTCTCCGGACTTTTCTAGAAAAGCGAGATTGCCCGGCACCCCATCCTGATGGAGGTAAGTGACTGCCTTTCCTAGCCTTTCCAACGTGAGACCCAAACCCAGCATAGACCCAATGGCGTCACCGTCGGGTCGCAAATGACTGCTGAGAATGAAGGAGGAGTGACTCTCAAAAAGAGCCACCAACCTGGTGATTGAAATATCTTCAGCCATGCGGTGAAAGCATCCTCAACATAGCAGTCACAAGCAGGCAAGCACTGAACGGAAACAACTGGGAGAAATCGCATCCCGGACCAAGCCCAAACGAATGCCGGAATGGGCTGCACTCAAAGAGAATGCTCGTCAGGAGCGGCTCGGCCCTAGTTGACTGCGACCTCAGGTGCAGCGTCGTTCTTGGTGTTGCGCTTGAGGGCAGCGGCGGATTGCTCCTCAGCCCAGGTCTCGTAAGAACTCTGCTTCACGACTTCCATCAGACCTCGCATATTTCCATGCTGGTCTCCACAGAGCTGGGCACAGACGACATAAGTTTCCAACTCCTTGGTAGGAGTGAACCACATGGGAATATCCTGACCCGGGATTGCGTCTTGCTGAACTCGCATCGGGACGATGGCGTAGTTGTGGATCACGTCGGTAGCAGTGACCATCACGATAGTCGGCTTACCAACGGGCACCTTCATGTTCGCGGCTGTGAAATCATCCCATCCATTGGGGTCGTCCGGGTCAATGCAAGGGTCACCCACATTGGATGCCAAGTGACGATCGATGCGACCAAACTTTCCGTCTTTGCCGGGATAATGATAGTTCCAAGCAAACTGATACCCGATAGCACGCACTCGAACTGGGTCTTGTTTTTGGATATCTTCGTATTTGTCTGTCCGTTCCCTCCAGAGAGGAAAGGCAAAGCCAAGGAGAAGCACGGCTTCAATAATCACCACCCCCACCTCTAGGTGAGTGGATACGTGATTTTTCACACCAGTATAGTTTGCTTTCGGATTGCGGCGTTCCGCAAACCGCCAGCAACAGTAAAGGAAAAATACGGTCCAGCCTACAAAGAGGATGAGCATGAACCAATGCACGACTGCGATGAGGTGGTCCACACCGCCGCCATGCTCGGAAAAATTTTCGGTAACACCGAGAAGTTCGTTCATAATTTAGTGAGAGCTTTGAGGATTGAAATCGTCTTTGAAACGTGGGTCGAGATTGTCCTCCTCGCGTCGAATCATGCGGGCCATTAGGAAGCCTACAAATCCGAGAATTCCTACGATCACCACAAGAAGAAACAAGATAGCCAGCCCAGCAGCGTTGCCGCCGACAGCATGAAAGGCCTTTGCGCAGGTTGTGCAAGCTAATGGAAGAGTCATAACAATTTCAGGTTAGAGAATCAGGTTCTTGGCTTTTTTGTAGAAACGGATTCCGTAATAAGGAAGGGCGATGGTTGCGACTGCCATAGCAACACCGAGAGCGGTGATTTCCCAACCGCTGCTGCGAGGGGCAAATCCAAAGCACCACACCGCCATTCCCAAACAGAGCAGGGTTGCGAAAGTGATAAAGACAAGATGGAAGCCGCGCAAAGACATTGTTTAATCGACGGGTGCCCTTTCGGGATTATAAAAGCCAGACTTCCCTTGATCAGTCGTGCCACTGCCGTAGCTGATCGGATCTGAAAAGGCCCAAGCAGTGATCGCCATCAGGAAGATCCCGAAGACAATCCCCATGATAAAGAGAAAGTAAACCAGCTTCTTCTCATGATTCAAGTGCATGAAGATGAGCATCACCAGTGAAGCTTTGAAGGCTGCAATTAAGAGGCCCAGAACCATATCATAGACATCGAACCCGTGTCCTCCGACATCGAGTGCAGGCACCGTAGCCACTGCTACCGTAATACCGGTAAAGATAAAGAGAGTAAGACCGATGAAGGTATAAAGCTTCTTCGCTTTTTTAATTTCTGCAACAGAGTCAGCCATGGTGAATTACATCAAGTAAAGGATTGGGAAAAGGAAGATCCAGACGAGGTCAACGAAGTGCCAGAAAAGGCCTCCAACTTCGACCCGGTTCGCGAGACGTTCAGGATTATTGAGATACATCTTCTTGCCGAAGACGAGGAAGTAACCGAGGACGATGATTCCTCCGACTACGTGCAAGCCGTGGAGCCCGGTAATGAGGAAGTAGATGGCATAGTAGTTGTTCCAACGAGGAGTGAACTTGCTCTCCAAGTTCACCTCTTCACGAGGAACAACAATCTCCGGGAAGTGGCGGGAATAGTGAGACTTCTTAGCCTCTTTGTCCAATTCATGAACCGGACCTGCAAATCCGCTAAAGACACCCATCATCTCTTTGCCCTCGCCCATATTGACGAGTTCCTGCCAGCCGATGCGATAACGCTCGGTATCTGTCGGAACGTGGGTGGGTTTGCCATCTTTGCCACGGCCGTGCTTCTTCAAAAGCTCGGCTTCAAACTTTTCAATGTGCTTGTTGTGTTCGGCCCAAAGTTCTTTCACCTTGGGATTATTCTTCATGAGCCAGGTATTCTGGATGGCCACCTCGGGGTCGATGCCCTTCTCCTCAGCACGTTGAGCCACAAAGCGGAAATCAATCGCATCGGCAGCCATCTCAATTTGGCTGTGCTTGCTGTCCATTGCGCCGCTGAGCAGAGTGCCGTCCATGAAGGAGGCTGATTCCGCCGACTCACGCACACTTCGTGGCTTCAGGACAAACGTGACCGTTGGCTCAATGTTGAAAGTGAGGGACGAGGTGGTAGCAACGATGAACTTGTCGAACTCAGGATCGAGCTCCAGGTCGTTCTTGATTTTGTAGGAAGGCTCTCCCCTCATCTCCTTCGGTAAATCCTTGCGGAGACGTGCCCAAGCGTCGCGATTTTGTTTCGTGCGAATCTTGGCATTATGAGCCTTGGCATCGAGATGAACTGCACGGAGTTCCTTCAAAAGCCCTAAGGAAAGAAGGTCACCTTCAGAGGCTAAAGTCTCTTCCGCCACCTTATGATTGGGACGACCGATAATTGACTGGGTCAACTTCATCTTGCTTCCCTGCTTCTGGGCCTGAGCCATCAGATCCTGAACAATGGGGTCGTAGAATCGCTCTAAGTCGATGGTGACCGAATCGCCATTGAAGACGACTTTGTTGTAATAGTGCTTGTCCTTCTTTCCTTTGGACTTGTCGCCAGCGGACTCGTCCTTATCAGCAATCAGGAACATGCCATTTTTTTCCAAATCGTGATGGGCGTGACCCTCACCACCGTGACCACCCGCAGGGTAGTGCTCGATCTTACCTTTAGAATCGATGGTGAACTTGTGGTTGTGTCCTTCCACAACCACAAAATCCTTCATGCGGACAGCTTGGTGAGTCCACTTGGCCTTATACTCAATCCCCTTCAAAACCATGAAGAGAGCGGCACACAAGAGCGTGATCACCATATAGACCTGAAACTGTCGCCATTTCCTCATCTTCAGTGCCGCCCATGCAAAAACGACGGTGACAGAAGAACCGATGAGAATGAAGGTGTTGATCAGTCCCGGCACGATGGGCAAGGAACGCTCCGGCCATGGGAAGTCGGCGTAAACCCGAAGGAACACATAGCCCGAAAAGAGGCCACCAAAGAGCATCACTTCCGAAGCAAGAAACAACCAAATGCCAACTTTGGCGTTGTAGAGTCCGGTGTCCTTGCGCGGGGTAACAGTATAGGGAATATCCATGATATCAGGAAAATCGTCTGGTTAGGCTACAGTAGGATTTGATTCTTCCTTGCTTGGAGCTGATTCGGGCTCGGTCTTGGAAGGCTCGTTCCACTGAGGCAAATAGTCTTCTTCAGCATCGGGACGCGAATACTCGTAAGGCCCGCGATAAACACCGACATCAAAGGTGAAATTACCATGTCCCGGAGGAGTCGGAGTCGCCCACTCAAGCGTAGTCGCATTCCAAGGATTGTCGTTTTCGACTTTCTTGCCACGACGCCATGCAAAGAACACGTTGATGATGAAAGGCACCTGAGCCAGCGCAAGCAAGAAGGCCGCGTTGGACATGGTGATGTTGAGAGGGAGGTATTGCTCGACCGTATTGCCGAAGACATTGGCACTCTCGCTTGCTTGGGCCAAATAGGCATCTCCCCCGTTATACCAACGACGGTGGAACCCAGCCATCCCTTGCACGAGCATGGGGAAAAAGAGGAGGTTGATGAAAATCAAAGAAGGCCAGAAGTGAAGATGCCCGAGCAGATTATTCATGTAACGTCCGGTGATCTTAGGATACCAATGATAGACCCCCGCGAAGAGACCAAAGAGAATTCCAGGTGCCACCACATAATGGAAGTGACCGATTACGTAGTAAGTATCGTGCAAGTGAAGTCCCACCAAATTGAAGGCAAGAGGAAGTCCAGTGAGACCACCGATTCCAAACATGGGAATGAAGGCTGTAGCCCAAAGCATGGGAACAGTGAAACGAATGGAACCTCCCCACATTGAGATAATCAGTGAAGTGAGGAGAATCACCGACGGGATGGAAATCAGAACCGTGGTGGTCTGGAAGAAGGTCGAGATAACTGGCCCCATACCGGTGAGATACATGTGGTGGGCCCAGACGATGAAGCTCAAGAAACCAAGAACGATCACTGACCAAACCATGGGACGATATCCCCAGAGAGGCTTACGAGTGTTGCAGGGAATGATTTCTGCAACACAAGCGATGGCAGGAAGAAGAAGCACGTAGACCTCAGGGTGACCGAGGAACCAGAAGAGGTGCTGATAGAGAAGCGGGCTACCGCTACCAGCGACTTCCAAAGCACCATTCCCTGTCACCAAACCGGTGGGCATGAAGAAAGAAGAACCAAAGACTCGGTCGCTCAACTGCATCAAGGCTGCTGCTTCCAAAGGTGGGAAAGCGAGGAGAAGAAGAAAACCGGTCACCAACATGGCCCAGACGAAGAAAGGTAGACGCATCCAAGTCATCCCTTTGGCGCGTAAATTGATAATGGTAGTGATGAAATTGACCGAGCCCAGCAAGGACGACGAAATCAGGAAAACCATCGCTAAAAGCCACCAAGTCTGACCAGTCATCCATTGGTTCGGCGCACCCGACTGTTGGATACCTGCCAACGGTGAATAGTTTGTCCAACCAGATTGAGCAGCTCCCGTATTCAGGAAAAAACTGGCCAGCATTGTTAGACCGCCTACAAAATAGAGCCAGAAACTCCACATATTGAGCTTCGGGAAAGCCATATCGATAGCTCCGATTTGAAGAGGCATGATGTAGTTACCAAATGCAGCAAAGCCCAGAGGAACAACACCTAGGAAAACCATAATCGTTCCGTGCATCGCGCCGAACATGTTGTAGGTCTCCCCTTTCACCATACCGTCCTGCAACCAGCGGGCTTTCCAATCTTCGCTGAAGAGAAAGCTCATCCACTGCGGAAGTGGCTCATGGGGATACGCGATTGACCAGCGCATCACCATCATCAAAAAGAATCCCACCAAGAGAAACAAGAGGGACACGAGTCCATATTGAATTCCAATTGTCTTGTGGTCGGTCGAAAAGAAATACTTCTGCAAAAAACCGGGATGGTGATCATCGTGATGATGCTCGTCGTGGGAGTGGTCTGCGTTTTGGGCTGCTGCGCTCATCGTCGAATTCTAGATCAGTTTCGGTTAGTTTCCACCAGCATTTCCAACTGGCGCGTAGGTTTCAAAGTCGATTATGGTGGTCGGGTCCATCATGTCACCGGGAAGAAAATTCATGTGTCCGCCAAGTAGTTCAGCCTCAGTAGTTGCCTTGCCTGGTCCTCTTGCTTCATAGGCGTCAATTGCGGCTTGGGCTTGCTCGAGAGAGACAACGTCACCCACATCATTGAGCCCGTTGCGAAGATAAGTCATCAGCGGAGCAAGCTCCTTAGCAGAGAGAGGTCCTTGTGCAGGCATGACACCGTTCCAAGTTTTGCCAGCCACTTTGATGGGACCTTGCACACCGTTGAGAATAATCATTCCCAGTGCTTCGGTATTCTCGCCAGTGACCCACTCGGACCCAGCGAGCGGAGGAAAATTGGCTCCGTCACCTTTTCCATCGGCTCCGTGACAACCGGCGCACTTACCATAAGTCTTGGCACCTTGTTTGACAAAAAACGGAAGCACTTCTCCTTCGGTAATAGCCTCGGGACCACCTGAATCATCTGCGGTCCAATCACTGGCCCAAAGAGATTCACTGTCGTAAGCGAAAAGCCGCCCCCCGCTCCCAATGACTGCACCTCCGACTAGGAGAGCAATGCCAGCGCAGAGAAACAACCAAAGTGGCACAGGCTCCATGCCATTCTCGTGCAAGCGGCGCTCGCGGATGGTGGCAGGAGTCGCTCCTTCGAAAACAGCGTGCGTCTCAGCCACGTTGATCTCCTCATCGAGGTCGGGCCGCAGCCGGGCATTGGGATCTTGCTCAGAAGACATGGTGAAAATTTGTTAGCGCTTACTTTTTGCGAGGGTTGAGAGAAGTCGGGATGGGATTGTCTTTCCGCATCGAGAGGAGGTAAGCCGCAAGAGCCTTAGCATCCGGCTTGGGCTTGTTAGCACTTCCGTTGAACATGAAGGTCAAAGAAGGGCAGACTGACTTGTAATCAGAGTCGCGTGGATCGTAGAAATGATTAAGTAACCACTGTTCGGGAGTAATGCCTTGTTCGGCCGCGCGACGTGAGGCGCGAATCGCCACGTTGCTCAAATCTTGACCGACACGGCCTTGGCCAATGTAAGCAAACTTCTCGCCCTCAAAGTCGAAAGGATTAGTCTCGCGACGGGAATCCTCGATGCCCTCGGCAGCGTTGGCGGGAACACCAGCCCAGTCCTCACGATACATATCCGTTCCCGCAGAACTGGGGCGGATGAGCTGGGTGTGACAGAGAGCACAACCATTAGCCGCGTAGATGGGAGCACCGTCGGTCCGGCCAGTGCGCTTAAATTCATACACCCCGTCGAAACCATCTTGAAGTTCGTTGAAAGTGGGTGCCTCCAAATTGGTCATTTGGACGTAAGGAATCGCGATTGCGAAAACCCAGGGAAGTCCAAAGGCCGCAGTGAGACCGATAAGAAAAGTTTTAAAGTTCATTTATGCCTTGGCTGCTTGAAGTTCGTCGATGTCTCCCTCGGGACCGTGAGGTGAACCGGAGTGATGTCCCCCATCCAACAGAGTGGGATGCGTGCTGCGACGACCGAGTCGAGCCCACATGAGGAGGAGATGGGAAAGGAAGATGAAGTTGGCGAGAGCGATAAAGAACCAAGCGAGAGTCGTTCCAACGGCGTAAGCTTGACCGAAGGTGGCCGCATCTTCCCATGGTGCCGAAGAATCATTCTGAGCACCACCCTGGAACAAACCGCCGATAATGGAACAAACAATCACTGCTGCCAAACCATAGACCGAAAGGAAGAAATGACTGGTGATGAAACGCTTGGACAACCACTCGCGACGAGTAACCCGTGGCACCACAAAGTAGATGAGACCAAAGGCGCACATACTAAAGAAGCCGTAGATGGCAAGGATATCGATTCCGTATCCAGTGAGACTGAACTGCGTGGAAGCAAGAGTTCCGCTCGTGTTGAGGAATAATCCCAGAATACCGAGAATCAGCATTCCCACCATGCCACCGATCGTGAAACGGAGAGAAGGACTGTTGTGAGCGGCACCGCTCTCATCCTGTAAAATCGTGCGCAGAATATTGACCGCGACCGCAAGAGCGGGAACAAGGAAAAGAACCGTAGCCGCAGCACCTGTGTAAGGCATCCACTGCGGAATGGGGGCACCTGCCAACTTCTGGAAACCAGCCCAAGGAGCGATGACCATGAGAGACCAGAACCCAAAGAGCGCGAGATGGTAGCTGTGAACAGGTCGTCCAGTGACTTTGGGCGCAAGATAGTAAGCTGCTGAGACCGCAACCGGAGTTAAGAACAGGAAGAGCATGGCAGAGCGATACCACTCCGAGACAGCTGCCTTCATGAGCGGATGCCCATCGAGCACGAACACAAACATGTGAGCGCTGAAGAAAATCCAAGGGAAGGCAATGATAGCCGCCAGCAAATACCACTGCGAAACATAAATGTGCCCCTTCTCGCGAACTTGAAACTGAATCGCTGACCAAATCGTAGTCAAAATGTAGCTCAGAAGTAGCATCGGCCAAACGTAAGTCGGGAAGGCCATCCAAGTGACACCGGTGCTAGCACCCAGAAGGATACCAAGAAGACCGAGAGTGATGGCCACGTTCCAGAGATGACCCGCGATGAGGATGAGAATGCTATTGCGGGATTCCTTGCGGCAAAGACGAGCCATCAGCCAGATAATGGCACCGAAGGCAGCTTGGCAGGCCCAACCGTAGAGCAAAATGTTTTGGTGAGCGAGATTGAGTCGCCCCGTAGTGGCCCAGCCCGCCCCGCCGAGAAATTCGGGAGAATGGCTCTTGAAGGAAGCCGCGAATCCTAACAGGACCGCAACAAACAACCAGAGAGCACCGCTGGTGAAAAAGAACATCACCGGATGCCGCATCGAGCGGTCGATATCGGCGCGCAACTTGGCGTCCTTAGGGTCGGAATTCTGTGCAGTAGCAGACATGACTTAGAGAGCAGAAGGGTCGGCGGGTTCAGACGCAGTCTCCGGACTCGGAGCTTGCGGGGTCAAAGCGGGATTTTCTTCAGCAGCAGGAGCAACCTCAGTTTCGGCAGGCTTACTTTCTTGAGCGGACTCGGGAGCTTGTGTTGGTGCGGCAGCTTCTGCAGGTGCTTCTTCTGCAGGTGCCTCTTGCTCCTCGGCGACCTCAGCGGCAGGATCGCGGTAAAGGTCGTTCTTCATCGTTGTGGGCTTGGTGCCCGCCAACTGACTGCCAACTAGTGAGAAAACCTCGGCAGGTGGAACCTGTAGTTTATCTCCATTTTCGCTGCGGGAAAGATTCTTGGCTTGCTCAGCATCGACAGCCTCGCGGATGGCCAGACGGCGCTCGGCACCTGCTTCGTCGGCAGCGGTGACTTCAGAAGTGTTGGCCAGTGGCGCAAGAATGAGGGCGATGATCCCGAAGAGCAGGAATGCTCCGAGCACGACCCAAAAGGCCGTAAATCGCTTCAATGGAGTATCGTTCATGGCGGACATTTAGTTGTGAACGTTGGCAGATTCGAGAATGCGTGGATCGCGGTGCGGGTAGAGCGAAACCGAAGTGATGTTGCGCAGCAGAAAGAAGACGAAGCCACAGCCGACAATGACGAAGGCGATGATATCTCCAATCCAAGCACCTGGCATCCACAGTTTCGGATCGTGCGAGATGATATTACCTACTGATGGTCCCCGCTCGGGAATAATCATGTGGTAGACATCGAGGAAATGCATGAAGAGCAAGTAGCCAGCAATCGCGAGCATGAAGTTGTTCTTCTTCTTGAGGTCGGAACGCAAGAGCAGAAGGAAAGGAGCACCGAAGTGTCCGAAGACGAGGACATAACTCAGAATATTCCAGTTCTCGGTATTCCGAAGAATGAAGTAACGCGTCTCCTCGGTGACGTTGGCATACCAATAAAGGAAGAATTGAGAGAAGGAAATGTAGGCCCAGAAGATCGTGAAGGCGAAAATCAGCTTACCCATCAAGTGGTCGTGCTCCTTCGTTACCACGCCCTTTAGGAAGCCAGCTTTGCGAAGCAGAATACTCGCGACCAGAATGACCGCCATCGAGTTCAAGGCACTACCCGCGAAGATATAGACACCCCACATGGTCGAGAACCAAGTGTAGTCGAGGCCCATCACCCAATCGACACCGATAAAGGTCAGGGTGACCGCGAAGACCGCGATTCCCCATGAAGACATCGCACGGGCCTTGAACAAGCGGGTGGTTCCCGGTGAAGGACAGGTGTCTTGATCGACGGAGAGTTTACGCAACTTCCAAATCACGAAGCTGAGACCGAGGAAGAAGATAACAAAACGGGCATGCCAGAACTCGAGACTGAGATACCAATTCTTAGCAATCAACATTCCATCATGCTTGGCTGCACGCGCCTCCAAGCCTGCGACCGCGCTGGTGTCCTCGAGGTTGTGATCTTTGGCGTATTCGATGGCGGTTTTGTGTTCGGTCATCCACTCGAAGAGGAAGGTCTGAACACTTGGGAACAGAAGTGGAATCGCGAAGACAAACATGAACGGGAACACGAAGCCCACGTTCTCCATCAAACGTCGGATGGAAGTGCCCCATCCCGAGTTGGAGACGTTATGGAGCAAAGTCCAAAAACAGCCGCCCATCGCGATGGTGAAGAAGTAAAAAATAGCGAAGAGCCACGAGAAGGAATAGTTGCCCTTGAGTGTGCTCGGCTCCTCAGGATTGTGACCCCAGAGGAAGATAGTACTCACAATGAAGCCAACCAAAGCCACTGCTCCACAAACGAGCATCGCAAGCTGAACCTTGCTTTTTGGCAATTGCTCCCCGTCAACCGGGATATCGGCGGATGTTACTCTGTGTCCCATTACTGTCCCTCCCCTTTCTCAGATGTTTGAGCCAAATCTTCCTCGGAAACCTCGCGGGCTTCCTGCATCGCACGCACATAGGCCACGATAGCCCAGCGGTCTTCGACTGGAATGTTCATGCCGTAGGCACCCATCATCCCTTTTCCTTTCGTAATCACGTGATATAAAAATCCGTCCGGGTAATTGGCGGCTTGGAACATTTCCTCATGGAGATTCCGAACACCATTCAAACCCAACTTGGACACGGTGCCAGCTCCGTCACCAGACTCGCCGTGACAGATGGCGCAGAAGATACCGTAACGTTCTTCTCCACGAGCCAAGAAAGCTTCCACAGTTTCTTCGGTAAGCTCCAACTCCTCCGGCATTCCGGTGCCATAGTAGCCATCGGCTAGACCCGTGTAGTAGTAACCAGTGCGGCCTTCGCCAAACTCGACCGAGAACACCCCGTCGTCACCGGACATCGGCACGGTGCCTGCAACTGGAAGACGAGAGCCTTTGCCGTCTTCGAAAAACTGGCTTGGCTTCTGCCCTTTGATTTTGTCTTGATCATCCATATCAGGAAAAACCCGGAATGGAGGACGCTCGAACTTAGTTCCGGGAATCCCGAAGAGGGCCAGAACTGCCACTCCGAGGATGGCATAAACGATGAAGAAATATTTCAGCATGATAGGACGCGAGGCTTAGTTTTCGTCTTCGACCAGTTCGATGTTAGCTCCACCGATTTCATCAAGGAGGGCTTTCGTTCCCTCGGCGGAGAACTTGGGGTCGCGTGCTTCGATGGAAATGAAAAATCCATCGTCGGTCACTCGGGCAAACTGCTTGCTGGCGAATAAAGGGTGGTTCAGTCGAGGCAACTGCATCAGACCCAGCAATCCGAACAAGGTCGTGAAGCCAGAGAACAAGACAGTAAGCTCGAACATGATTGGGAAGAAGGCTGGCACCGTGAAGATGTTCGCAGGTTTGCCCTGGACCACGGTGGGATAAATCTCAACCTGAGTGACGTAAGCCAATGTGATAGCGGTGAGAAAACCAGTGAGACCTCCGAAAAAGACGAAGTAAGGAAGAACCGAACGCTTGATACCCATGGCATCATCGAGACCATGGATGGGATAGGAAGAATGGCAGTCCCATTTTTCAAAGCCCGCATCGCGCACTTTCTCTGCTGCCTTGTAGAGCTTCGAGGCGCTCTCGAACTCTGCTAGGTAACCGTAAACTCTTTTGACCGTGGTGCTCATCAGACTTTTGCCTCCCCTTTCTCAATTTCAAGTTGATAGGCAGGAATAGACTCGGTGCCTTCGTCGATATGTTCTTCCTTATCCTCGAAGTGAGGGTCGCTCTCCTCTTTGGTCCACTTCACCTCCGCAATGTTGATGCAGGGGAGGAATCTCAAGAAGAGAAGGAAGAGAGTGAGGAACATCCCGATGGTGCCCACGAAGAGCATGATATCTTGCCCACTGGGATAGTAATACTTCCAGTCACCGGGTAACCACATCCGGGAAAGGGTGGTGACGATGATGACAAAACGCTCGAACCACATGCCGACGTTGACACACATACAAACGGCCATCACAACCCAGAGATTCTCGCGACACTTCTTCCACCAGAAAACCTGGGGAGAAATCACGTTACAGGCCATCATGGTAAAGTAAGCCCAGTTGTAGGGACCAGCGATGCGGAACTTGAAGGCTTCCATCTCATACTTGGCGGCTCCGTAGAAAGCCATGAAGAGTTCCATCAAGTAGGCGTAGCCAACGATGGAACCGGTTAGGAGAATGATTTTCGCCATGTTGTCCACGTGCTTCATCGTGATGAGGTCTTGCAGACCATAGATGTAACGGGCGGGAATCATGATGGTCAAAACCATGGCGAATCCGCCGAAAATGGCACCTGCAACAAAGTAAGGAGGGAAAATGGTGGTGTGCCATCCGGGAACCACTGAAGTCGCAAAGTCGAAGGATACCACCGAGTGAACGGAGAGAACGAGCGGAGTCGAAAGCGCAGCCAACAACAGGTAAGCCATTTCATAATGGGACCAATGGCGGTTCGAACCACGCCAACCGAGGCTGAAGACTCCATAGAGAAGTTTACGAATCTTCCCAGTGGCACGGTCACGGATAGTCGCAAGGTCGGGAACCATGCCGAGATACCAGAAAATAAGCGAGATGGTGAAGTATGTGGAGACCGCGAAAACGTCCCAGAGAAGAGGCGATTTGAAGTTCTGCCAAATCGCGTTTGGATTCGGAATCGGGGCCAAGAACCAAGCCATCCAAACCCGTCCCACGTGGAAGGCCGGGAAAATGCCCGCGCACATCACCGCGAAGATGGTCATCGCTTCCGCCGCCCGGTTAATCGAGGTTCGCCAGTTCTGACGAGTCAGGAAGAGAATGGCAGAAATCAGCGTTCCCGCGTGACCAATACCAATCCAGAAAACGAAGTTTACAATCGGCCAACCCCACATTGCGCGGTTGGTATTTCCCCAAACACCGACGCCAGTAGAGACGAGATGGAACAATCCCCCACCCACTCCAATTGCCGCGATGAGAGAGCAAGGAATGAAGAGCATCCACCACAGCAAGGGCTGGGGGTTCTCGATCACTCCACAGATTCGCTCCGTGATCCAATTGTAGGATCGCTTGTTGAGAATCAACTTCTCACGCTCGAGGACGGGCAACTTGGGGCCCTCTCTCTTCGCTGAAGTCTCTTTGCTGACTGTTGCTTCCGCCATGCCCTGTTAGTGAATGTTAATGGTCGCTTGTCCCACGCTCTTCGCGTCGGGCATTGCTGGGTTAGGATTCTTCACCCGCGCCAGATAGCTGGTCCGTGGCAGGGTGCCGATGTAGTTCAAAAGGTCGTAGTTACGCTGCGAGTCTTTGGCACGCACCACGGCGGCCTTCTTCTCGTCGAGCAAGTTTCCGAAAGTAATGGCGCCAGCTGGACAAGCGTCCTGACAAGCAACCTTGACCGAATCCACCTTGATGCGGAGGTCTTCATTGGAAATCTCAACTCCGGTGGAAGCCACCCCGAGTGACTTCTTGCGAGTGATCTGCTTCTGCTTGATTTTAGAATTCTCGAGACGTTGCACGCAGTAGGTGCACTTCTCCATCACTCCACGCATGCGCACGGAAACATTCGGATTGCGCTGCAAGTGACGGGCATCGCCCTCTTGCTTCTCACCCCAAGGACCTTTGTAGAGATTCTTTTCGATGAGAGGGTTGCGCTTGTTGTAATCGAAGAAATTGAAGCGACGTGCCTTATACGGGCAGTTATTAGCGCAGTAACGAGTTCCGATACAGCGGTTGTAGGCCATGGCATTGAGGCCTTCTTCGGTGTGAACGGTCGCGTTGACCGGACAAACCACCTCGCAAGGAGCGAGCTCGCATTGCTGACAGGCCACTGGCTGAGGAATCATCTCGGGATTGTCCTCGTCGCCCTCTGGAGTGGCCGCGTAATAACGGTCCATCCGGATCCAGTGCATCTCGCGACCCTTCGCGACCTGCTCCTTACCAACGACCGGAATGTTGTTCTCGGACTGACAGGCCACCAAACAGGCGTTGCAGCCCATGCAGGTATTGAGATCAATTGCCATCGCCCACTGATGGATTTCGTCGGAAATCAGAGGCTTACCCTCGGTGTCATTGGGCTTGTAGATGGAATGGTTTTTAGGCATGTGCGAATCCATGCCCTGCTTCTTGACCTTCTTGAGCTGGGTCTTGAAGTCCTTGCTGCCGTGCCCCTTGGTCTCCACCGTATCAGTAGAAATCTCGCGAGCCAAAGCCCGGCCATACATCGCGTGGTGCTCTTGGGTGAGCGCGACCGGATAGCGACCGGAATTGTTAGAAACTTTGGCACCCGAGACAGTCCAAAGAGCAGCCATCTCGCGGAGAGGATAAACATTGAACCCAGTGTTCAATCCCACCAAACCGACGGTCGGCTGAGAAGAATCAAACTTGATAGCACCACTGCGACCATCGTCGGCGGCTTGCCCATAACCGACGGGAAGCACGAGAGTATTTTCGGCAAGTCCGAAGGAAACTAAGACCGGAATCTTGAGAACCTTGTCCCCGATTTGAACGTCAATCTGAGGAGCCTTCGCTTTTTCCCCTTCTCCGATTTCGGGGCGAGGAGCGTTCTTGGTGTCGATACCAGCGACATTGTTAACTGGCTCTAACTTGACTAAATCAGATGAAATACCCAACGCCTTGGCAGTCTTGGGCGAAATGTAAGCGACATTATCCCAAGTGAGCTTGGAGATGGGGTCGGGAGCTTCCTGCATCCAGGAGTTGTCGATAAAACGACCATCCCAGACGGAAGCGTCAGGAGCAAAAATGACATCCAAAGCATCCTTGGTAGGTGCAGCGGCTTGTAGACTTTCACCGGGATTAGCAGAAACCGCAGGGGCAGCAGCTTCGTCATAAGAAGCGTCCACGAAACCAACTTGCAGGGCCTGAGCCCAAGCCGCGGCATCCTTACCAACAGCGGCTTCGAAAGTCTTACGAATCTCGTCGTAACCAGCAGCAGGAACCTGCTCGTCGCCGAGCTGCAGCGCGCCTTCGTTGAGGAACGAATTGAGGAGTTCCAGCTCTCCTACTCCGTTATAAAGAGGGAGAATGAGAGGCTGGATGAGAGCGTGAGTGCCTTTGGCTGTCTTGGCATCGCCCCAACTCTCGAGATAGTGAGCGGCTGGAACGTGCCAGGTAGTGGCATACGCGGTGGCATTGGTGCGCGTTCCCCAATGGATTGAGGTTTTTACTTTGCCCAAAAGAGCTTTGAAATCGACATCAGCAGGGCTGTCGTAAACTGGATTGGAAGGTGTCAGCAGCACGAGTGTGTCGAGTGCTCCCGCTTTGATATCAGCGACCAGTTCGGTCAAACCTGCGGAATCCTTGCCGCCCGTCTGGACGAGACTCGCAGGCTTGTCGGGGCCAATATTGCCGAGAGCGCTATTGATAGCTGCCACCAATTCGTGGAGCTCTTTCGACTGGCGGTTGCCAGCGAGAACGACCGACTTGCCCTTTTTGCTTTGTAAATCTTTGGCGCATTCGGCGACCCACTTTTGCTCCTCCGCAGAGAGCATTTCTGGCGAAAAACCTGGAACGCTGACATTGAGCGCGGCAGCGACTCCGGCAGCAATTTTAACAATCTGACTCGGTGCCGTGCGAAGGCGATGATCGGCAACCCCACCAGTGAGCGAGTAAGCCGCTTCCACCTGATAAAGGCGGTTCATCTTCTCAGCCTTAATCTGATGGGCGTAAAGCTTGTCCTTGTCGTGAGAACCTCCCTGACGGCGGTCGAAGAACGGCTTCACAGGACCAACTTGGTCGAGAGATGTGAAATCACAGTCGAAAGAAAGAATGCGGTCCGCTTTTGCGAAATCAACCACCATACGCACCCCTTGGCCGAGCACCTCTTCGGAGGCATGGCTTTCGAGGGCCTCATAGCGATAGGCTTTGGCACCGGGGAATTTTTTCTTCAGCTCACCGACGAGACGGTTACGAGTCGGGCTGTCATCTTCGCCAAAGACGAAACCAACTTTACCCGCCTGAGAAGAAAGCTCCTTGAGAGCGGCATCCAACTCGAAGCGAGAAGACTTTTTCCCGTTGTTGAGAACGTCTTTGGAGCGGTAAGGATCGTAGAGATCGAGGATGGAAGCCTGCGTAAAGGCATCAGTTCCCGAAGCGTCACCAAACTCATTATTAGGCTCAAGCTTAGTAGGACGTCCTTCGAAAGTCGTGGCAACCAAAGGAACCGCTCCACCGGGACGAGGCATGGTGGTCGCATAGTAGAGAGCCTTGCCAGGAATGACCCACTCCGGCGCTTGCGTGAAAGGAACAATGTAACTCTCGGGGCGACGGCAAGAAGCCAAACCAAGTCCAGCCAAAGCAGACGAAGCACCCATCAACTTCACGAAATTCCGACGGGAAAGCTCACGCTCTTCCTCAGTCAGCTCGCCATTTTTTTCAGGAAATTCACGGTGCAGCCAATCCTGAAACAAAGGGCTTCCCTCCAGCTCGGCAGGACTGCGCCAGACTTGTGTTCCAGCCTCATCAGCAGGCACTTCAGGATGATTCCAAACTCTTTTACTCATCTTGGGCGTAAAATTTCAAATTAGCGGTGACAGGCAGCGCAGCTTTCCTTGGGCTTCACGTTCCAGTGCGCTTTCAGGAATTTCCCGAACTCGGTCTGGGTCTCAATGGCGTTGCCTTCCGCATCCTTGATGGGATTGGCCTTCAAATACTCTTCGACGTCGTAGTCGAGATTGGTCACCTCTTCGATAGGACGAAGATGCTCCTCAGGGGCGCGGTGACAATCGAGACACCATCCCATGGAGAGAGGCTCTTCGTGATGCACCACCTTCATTTCATCGACATCGCCGTGACAGCTCTGGCAAGAAACACCGCGGTTCACGTGTGCGGAGTGGTTGAAGTAAACATAGTCAGGCGACTTGTGAACGCGCACCCACTCA
>CAZGXV010000030.1:0-16229 GCA_964529725.1 uncultured Roseibacillus sp. | reverse complement strand
CTCAAGAGGAACAGCAGGAATCTCAGCACCCGTCTTTTGATCAATGCCCATTGCTGCGTAGAGAGGAGACAACTTGGGATTGTCAGACTGCACTTTGTTCGGGCCGTGACAGTTCCAGCACACATTGGCCGAAGGCACGTTGGCGTGAGAACCATGTTCCACAAAGCTGTGACAATATCGACAGTCCATCCCAAGTTGATTCACATGAATCTCGTGGGAGTAAGGGATGGGTTGGGTGGGTTGGTATCCGACCCGCAACGAACTGGGATTCACATAGACCGCAACCACGAATGTCACTCCGAAGGCAAGTGCCCCGAGACAAATCGCGAGTTTGAATGGTGTGAAGTTGGACCAACGAGGAAAGAAATTCGCCATGGACGAGGTGAGGTTACGAGCTTGTGAAATTTTTCACAAGCTCAGTTTGTGAAATTTTTCACAAAGTCTGTGACAGGATGAAAGATGTCTCTTTCGCCCTGCGGGCACGGGTCTAAAACCCAAACTGGACTTCGCGCAACTGCTTTCTGAAAAAAAGTATGACTGTGAGATTCGGTCTCAATAACAACTCAGAAGAAGGGTTTCTCCAAATTGCTCTTTTTTCCTGACTTTTAAGGGATGAGAGCTGCGTTCTTTGCCTCTTTGCTCCTCGACCAAACGGATGGCGCCCCCCCTTCCCCTCGCCTCAGTTGAGAGAAGAGGCCAAAAATTTAAGCTCTAGCGCAAGCCTTGTGGTGCGGCTGCTTTGGGTTTTTCGAATTCCAAGCTGGTGATTCCAGTGGTTCGGCCATCTGCGCCGTAGGTCTGCACCTTCATTGTCTTTAAGGAATACTCACCGCCACCGATGCGCATGATTTCGGTCACCTTGAAGACCTTGATGCACTTGCCATCAGCGCGATAACCGTAAATTTGCATCAGCGCGCCTGACTTTTTGTGCACCCAGACGTCAACGGTCTTGTAGCGGCCAGCCGCGCGCGGATTGACCAATCGTACCTTCCAAGCATCGCGACCGATTCCCAAGCTTTCTTCACCCAAAGTCGTTCCGCCAGGCCAATACAAGAAGGACATTGCCAAGTCTTCATAGGTCAAGTCGGTGTTCATCACCGGCTGCGCGACTTTCTTTTTATCAAAGCGCTTGATCTTGGAACCGACGCCTTCGAACAAATCGTATTCTTCATCAGCGAGCTTGAGCTGAAACTTCTTCCAAGTTTGCCCTTCCAATACTTGGAACTCAATGCCTTGGTTCTCGATCAAGAAGAGAGCAATGGGTACTTCGGTTTGATTTTTGCGCAAAGTCCCCTTCAGGCTCGTGCTATTGAGAGTCGCCACATAGCGTGCGGTGCGCAGAATATCGTCGGCAGCCGGTAAGACACCTTGCTGCGCGGGTGCCACGACCAGCCCCGAGAGAAAAAGACCCAGAGTGAGAAAAAGTGTTTTCATGCTAGTTTTTCAACAGTTGTCCCATGGGACTGGCAAAAGCAACCGTCTATTCAGCCAAGCCAGCGAAAAGCCTGAGTTTATTTGTCTTCATAAATTTATGACTGCCACGAAAGACCCGTTATTTTACTGCGTAATACGGGCGCATAAGAAACCTTTCCTTACTCAACCAGACACCTAACAATCTCACTCTCGTGAAAGCCAATACTCAACGTTTCTCTCTCTTTCTCTTCCTACTCTTTGTTTCCGGACTCGAAGCGGTTCCGGTGGAGCTCTCCGCCTTCGATCCCGAGAGTGAAAAGCGCATCACACGGGATGAGAGCGGCATCATCACTCTTTCCCCGGGAGGCCCAGTACGACTTCGGGCCACTGCCACCGGACCTCGTAAAGCCGGCGAAACTGTTTTGGAGGGAGAAATTTTTTCTCTAGGAGGTTGCTCCAAAATCATTGCGCTGGCGGGTCCACAGTTCAACACGGAACACGGCCTCACCCTCAATCCTATTCATCACAATGAGGCCTGGATTCCCTACGCCTCTAATACCGTCAGCGAACACCAGTCCTTTGGTGATTGGAAAGAGCTTCAGATCGAATTTCACCTCAAGCCCGAGGCTACCCTCCAGCTGCAAAACTTTCGCCTGCGAGAAGCCAAACCAGAAGAATTTGACGAGCGATTTGACCCGTCGATCATTGTTCGTCAGCAAGTCGTCCAAAACTATCTTCCAGCAAAGTTCGAGGCCTTCATCGAGAATGTCGCCGTCTCCAAAAACGAAATCCAGGTCACCCTCCGCGCCGACAAAGAGTTCGAGCGTCTTCACTTGGCTGAAGCACCCATCTACCGAAAACTTGATGACCCTTCCCGCTTCGAGTTCATGCAAGAAGTCAGTCCCGAAATCGGGAAACCTCTCACCATAACCTTGCCTCGAACACGGATGAGATTGGGTAAGAAATACGACCGCCTCATCTCCCGCTGGCAGCTCATCATGAAGAGCGAAAGAAATCGCACCGTCGTCTCACACGGTCGCTATGCCGATACCATTGAGCCGATGTCACCCGACTTGCCAAAGGTGAAGCCTAGCCACCAGAAGGGCCTCGGTGGCTGGTCAGCACAAAGAAAACCAGACGGCGACCTGAAGGCTCTCGGCATTTCCTCCATCACCGTCAACATCCCTCTACACGGCTTACTTTCGGCTACTGAAAAGCCCGGGCACACCGCCTTTCAGTGGCAAGGCTCTACCTTTTATGCGAGCGACTCCGCGCTGAGGCGTCATGACCAGACCATGCTGGAGGCGGCCGAAAACAATGTCACTGTCTCGCTCGTTCTTCTCCTTGGTAACCCTGCCCGCAGCCAAGCTCCGACTCTCCAAATCATGGGTCATCCCGATGCCCACCGCGATGGAGCGTTCTCGATGCCCAATATGGATAGTCAGGCCGCAGTCGAGATGTATGGAGCTTGCTTGCATCTCCTCGCCCAACGCTACTCACGCTCCGACGGCAAGTATGGACGCGTCCACGACTACATCGTTCACAACGAAGTGGATGCAGGTTGGACTTGGACCAACTGTGGCGAAAAGCCTCTGAGCTATTACATCGACTTCTATCATCGCTCCTGCCGCCTCGTTGATCTCATTGCACGCGAGCAAGACTCCCACGCCCGCACCTACATCTCCCTGACCCACCATTGGGCATCGACCGTGAGCGAGCGCTACTATCCCTCACGAGATGTCATGGAGGAGTTCGTGCGTTGGACCGCCGTGGAAGGAGATTTCCCCTGGGCCCTCGCTTACCACCCTTATCCGCAGTCCTTACGCAATCCGCGCACTTGGGAAGACTCTCAGGCGACGATGTCCTTTGATACTGACAAAATCACCCCTCACAATGTGGAGGTCATCGATGCCTGGATGAAGCGCCCTGAGATGCGTGATCGCTACGGCAACACCCGTCCTGTCCACCTTTCTGAGAACGGCTTCAATTCGCCAGACTATTCCGAAAAGTCTCTCACCGAACAAGCTGCCGGCATGGCCTACGCTTGGAAGAAAATCCAACCTCTCGAAACAGTCGAAGTCTGGCACTACCACAACTGGGTCGACAATCGCCACGAAGGCGGTTTGCGGATCGGTCTGCGTAAATTCTCTGACCACACCGCACCTTACCAGAAAAAGCCCATCTGGTATCTCTATCAGGCCTTGGGCACTCCGCGCGAATCCGAGCTCAGTGACCCTTATCTTCCTGTGGTAGGCCTTGAGAGCTGGGACCAGGCTATCCTAAAGATGGATTAGGGTTGCAGCATTCCCCCACATCTTCAAACTCTCATCACCATGAGCGGCCTCTCGCAAGCAGTCAGCGTCCACCCTTACTTCAAGATTCATCCCGGCAAAGAAGAGGCCTTCAAAGCCTTGATGGGGGACTTTGTTTCTCTCACCAAAACCGAGGACACCTGTTACTACTATGACTTTAGTATTTGCGGTGAAAAAGCCTTTTGCCGGGAAGCCTATTACGATGCCGATGCGGTGCTGCGTCACCTCGAAAACGTAGGTGCCTGCATCGAAGCCTCCGGTGAAATCTCCGAGCTCTACCGCCTCGAGTTCCACGGTCCTGCTGCCGAGCTCGACAAGCTGCGAGAACCGCTCGCAGGGCTCAATCCTGAATTCTACGTGCGCGAGACCGGAGCTGATTTTAGCTGATCGGCCTTCATCGACTTTGCCGAACCAAGCTTTCGAAGTAAGGAGGAATAATAGTGTCGAAAGTCATCTTCTTTTTCGAAAAAGGATGCACCAGGCTCAGTGATGCCGAGTGAAGGGCCAACCTTGCGCGCTTGCGTTGGTGCCCTCCAGGCTGGGGTGAAGGAGCTTCCTTCTTCATATCCTCCGGGCGATACTTCTTATCACCAATTACCGGGCAACCGAGGTCGGCGAGGTGAACCCTAATCTGATTTTTTCGACCGGTCAGGAGGTCGATCTTAAGAAGAGAATTCCCCTGCCCTTGCTTCAAAACCTGATAAGCGGTTTTCGCTAATTTGCCCCGCTTCTTGTCAGTGGTCGAGTAAACCTTGTGGATGCTATTCTCTGCCAGATAGGACGAGACAACACCCTCGCTCTCGGGAGGCTCGCCCTCAACCACCGCGTAATAGGTTTTTTCAAACTCGTGCCATTGGTCCTGCAAAAAGTGCTTTGCTTTTTCGCTCTTCGCGAACACGAGGACTCCGGAAGTGTCACGGTCGAGGCGGTGCACGATGAAGACCCGGTGGGGTGACTTGGCATTGCCTTTCCTGACGTAGTTATTGAGTAAGAAGTAGGCGGTATTTTCCCTCACCTTTTCGCTACTGACCGTCAGCAAACCGCTTGCCTTATCCACGACCAGAATATCGCGATCCTCGTAGAGAAAGGAAATGCCCTTGGGGTGATACTTCTTGGGCGGAAGCTTAAAGTTCTTGTTGTTATCGGACATGCAGCGGCCCGAGAGCTAACGCACTTCTCTGCAAAACAGAAGCCCTGAGTGCAATACCGAATCACTCGGCGACGGGACTGGACGATCAAGCTAGGGGATAATTCGGTGAAATGAGACCAGGATGGATTGGATGAATCAGATTTAAGAATTCAAACTCATCGTTCTGAGCCGAGTTTTGAAGTGCCATTCCCTTCAAAAGTTCGTGGCTCAGGTTTTTCCATCAAAAAAATCCAATCTATCCTATCCATCTTGGTCCAAGAATTGGCTAAAGAAAAAAACTTGGTAGCTAGCTTGATCGCCTTGGGCGACGGGACTGGGCTAAACTCGCATACTCGGCACTCGAAACTCGATATTCCTCAAGTTGGTTTCCGGAAGCGGTCCTTCTCCCCCCAAGCAATCCGGCTTGAAGCCTGCCTCGTTCTCGAAGCTGCTCGGCTCGATGAGTTTTTCCATAAAAACAGCAAATTCGCAGAACTCACCGCCTTCGAGAAGATAGAAAAGGCGCTCTGCGCCCTCGGAGAAGAGGTCCAGCGGTCTGTTTTGCAGCTCACAATAGTCGTCCCCCTCCGCCACTTCGGCACCGCCACTGAGAAAGGTGGCCGTCACCTTACCACTTTCGCGCAACTCGAAACGATGACCACCGCCTTCAGTCAGATCGAAGACATCTACCAGCGCGTAGTGGAGGTCGAGAAAACAGGCATCAGCCGGCAAACTCAATCGACGCCAATAGGGCATTTTGGCACCCACGGGTTGAATCCTGAAGACGAGTCGTAACGGACTTTCTGGCTGGTGGTAATTTGACCAATCAATCTCATTCCCTCCCATCGACATCGCTTGTCCCAGCAATTTGTTGAGAGTTCCTCCGCCCCCTTCGGCCAACTGCTCAGTCAAGGTCTTCAGCATCGCTGCTCCTCCAGAGGTTTCCGAAAACTTCTTCATGAAAGCCTCCACCTCTTCCTCACTGGCATCCTCTCCTGGACCTTGCTCCAAGAGAGCGTTCAGCTCCGCCAAGGCCTCTGGCGAAATTTCATCTGCTTCACTATCGCTCTTCACTTTCACTTTATTTTAAGAATTTGTCACGAGCCGCTGCCACTCCCGCAGGCCATCACGCAACAGCTCTACCTGCGTCGCATTCGGGTGTTTCCCTGAGCAATCTCCGCTCAAGGCCCGGAGCACGATGACGTCACGCTCACACTGGTCCCAAGACTCGGGAGCAAAACGAACATTCAACTCGTAGTCGTGTCCTTGCAAAAAATCACTGGCAATGAACTGCAACTCGAGGCGGTCATGTTCGCCACTTGTGTTTCCTCCATTTTTCCGAACAAGCGAAAGGACGCAAACACCATCACTGCCACCATCAGAAAAGGCCTGCCAAGTTTCCTCACCGCTCGCATCCGATATCTCGAATAGGATTCCCTTCCCCGATTCTTCCCACGGTCGATTCATGACCGCCCAGTCAGCCGCAAAGAAAAGCTCACCATAGAGGCTGCCGGAGACCTCTGGGATAGGCGCGGGAACATCGTTTTCATCGCGCTCATCGAACGGAACAATCTTCATGAGCGAAGTCTAAGGTGATTCTGCAAGAGAAACGATTCTCCAGCGGGGCATACTTCTAAAAAGGAGCCCGCATTCCTGAGTCCGCATTCCTGAGCCCGCTATGCCGTTTCATTCAAAGCGTCTCTGAGCCGTTTGGCCTCTGCCAGCCAGCTCACCAAGCCCTCCTCGTCGCCATTTGCCAAAAGCTCTCGCAGAGTGGTCATTTCTTCTGCGGCCCGCGTCAATTCCGTCAGCACCGCCTCCTGATTTTGCAGAAAGATGCCCGTCCACATTTCCGGATTCCCGGCTGCCACTCGTGTGGTATCGATCAGGCCACCTCCTCCTTGCTCGCCCTCGCCTTGATGACGCAGAGAAACCCGGGCTGCCACCGCTGCCAGAGCGTGCGGCAGATGACTAATCCGAGCCACCACCTCATCGTGCTTCGCAGGAGAAAGAAGCTTCACCACACACCCCAAACTTTGCCAAAACTTCTGCAACTCCTGGTGCAACTCCTGATTCGGCTCCAGCTCGTCCACCAAGCCTAAGAAACAAGTCGCGCCCTCGAACAAATCCGCCCGCGCAGAACCGAACCCTCCTCTCTCAGAGCCCGCCATGGGGTGACTGCCCACAAACGAAATCCCTGCGGTCCGCAAAGTCGCAGCCGCCCCCTTTTCAACCGCACCCTTCACGCTGCCCACATCGGTCACTAAAAAGTCACCTCCCACCTCGACCAACTGCTCCGCCAAGCCTGCATAAAATTCAACCGGAGTCGCTAAAATAACGAGGTCTGCTCCCGCAACCGCCTCTCTCAACTCGCTGCTAGCCTGGAAGCCGAGCTCCCTCACGACCTTGAGCTTCTCCTCCGAACGTCCCCAAAAGCGCACCTCGCCCATTCCGCGTTTTTGAATCGCCAGCCCTACCGAGCCCCCCAACAAGCCGGGCCCTAGGACAGCTACTTGTTTGAATGCCATCGCCGTCGATAGAAGTCTTCCCCGACCTGTTTAGCAAGCATGGAGAGGGTCTCCAGCCAAAGCTCGACCAGACAAATCCCCTAACCGAGCACGATTCCCCGCTGGCCAAGCTCTCCAAATTCCCTCAAACTTCAGTCCATGAAATGGTTGCTGTTGCTCATCCCTCTCATCGCTTCGGCAAAGGAGAAAACCAACATTGTCTACATCAATGCCGATGACCTCGGCTGGACCGACCTCGGCGTGCAAGGTTCGACCTACTACGAGACACCCCACCTCGACAAACTAGCAGCCTCTGGAGCGCGCTTTACGAATGGTTACGCAGCTGCCTCCAACTGTGCGCCATCTCGAGCCTGCGCGATGTCCGGTCAATGGCCGCAACGGCATGGGATCTATACGGTGAGCCCTTCTGACCGCGGAGAATCTCAGGATCGGAAGCTGATCCCTATTCCCAACACCAAGTCTCTTGCCGACGAAGTCTTCACCATCCCAGAATTACTCAAAGAAGCAGGTTACTACACCGCTCATGTTGGAAAATGGCATCTCACCGCCGACCCACGGGACCAAGGATTCGACCTCAATATTGCGGGCTTTCACGGAGGCCTACCCGCGAAGGGAGGTTACCACTCGCCCTATCATTATGCCAATATTGTGAATCAGGAAGAGGGCGAGTATCTCACTGATCGTCTTGCCGATGAGGCTGCGGCTATTATTAAGAAACAGAAGGACAAGCCCTTCTTTCTCTCCTTCACTCCCTACACCGTGCACACCCCCATTGAAGGACGTGCCGATTTGGTGGAAAAATTTTCTAAGAAAGAGGGAGACGAAAGACATAACCACCCGGAGTATGCAGCCATGGTGGCCTCCCTCGACCTCGCTGTAGGACGCATTGTCGAAGCATTGACCGAAGAAGGCCTCCTCGAAAACACCTTCATCGTCTTCACCTCCGATAACGGTGGTCATTCTCGCTACACCTCCAACGCCCCTCTCCGCTCGGGCAAAGGGAGTTACTACGAGGGTGGCATCAGGGAACCCTTTTTCTTCGCTTGGCCGGGACGGATTGAGAGTGGTCTTGTCCTCGACACCCCCATCACTAATCTCGACCTCTTTCCCACCTTTGCAGCCATCGCCGAAGCTCAAATTCCGCCAGAAAAAGTAATCGATGGCCAAAACTTGCTTCCCCTCTTGACGGAAAACACCCCCCTTCCTTCGCGGGATCTCTTTTGGCATTTTCCGATTTATCTGGAGGCTTATCTCGAGAACGATCAAGAGACGCGCGACCCAATTTTCCGCACGCGACCCGGCTCCGTGATACGTTCTGGCAACTGGAAGCTGCATCACTACTTCGAAGATGATGGCATCGAGCTCTACGACCTCGCTAACGATCCTTCCGAACAAGCAAATCTCGCAGAGAAACATCCGGAAAAAGTGGCCAGTCTCCGAAGACACCTTTCCACTTGGCTAGAGGAGACCAACGCTCCCTTGCCAACAGAACTCAACCCCGAATACCAATCTCCCTAGTTTGTCCATGAATGCCAAGGAAGCCCTCCAATTATTACAAGATGGCAACACCCGCTTTGCAGCCGGGGTGCCCATCCGCGTCACCCAAACAACCGTCGAAGAACGCTCTTTGCTAGCTGAAGGTCAGAGTCCCTTCGCCATCATCCTCGGTTGCTCGGATTCCCGGGCACCGGTCGAGCTCATCTTTGATCAGAATCTTGGCGACCTGTTCGTCATTCGCGTGGCCGGTAACATTGTCGACCCCGCTTTGCTTGGCTCCGTCGAGTTTGCGGCCCAACAATTTGGCACTCGCCTCGTGGTGGTGCTTGGCCATTCCAATTGCGGCGCAGTCAAGGCCACCATTGGCGAACTCCAACAACCCAGCCAAGCGGGCTCCCCCAACGTTGGCTACATCGTCAACAGCATCAAACCTGCAGTCGAAGCTCTCCTCGCGACGAATGCCGATGACAACGCCGACCTTTTCCTCAGAAAAGCAGTCCGATCCAACATCAGCGCGTCTGCCAACCAGCTTCGTCAAAACTCGGCCATCTTGACCGATCTGATCGAAAACGACGGCCTCAAAGTCATCGGAGCCGAATACTCCCTGAAAACCGGCCTCGTTGAATTCTTTGACCACATCTAACAACCTCCCTCGCCTGAGAACCACCTTCCCACCAAGCCCCAGAATCACTCCACAGCTGCAGGCTGCTCCTTCTTCCGGTTTTGGAACATCTCCTTCATATCATCGGGCAATTGGTCTTCCGGAATCGCTCCACTTAGCACCAGAAACATCGACAGTGTCACCACGGTGTTCTGAATCGCGTGCATCACCACCGCAGCCCAAAGGCTTCCGGTGATTTCACGGGCTGCCGTAAAGAGACATCCTAACAAAAACAACGCCACAAAAGCCGAGGGATCCTGATACTGAAAGTGGACAATGGAAAATCCCGCCGAAATCAAAATTCCCGATCCGATGGGCCCCAAAAACGATTGCCGCAATCCCTCATGCAAGAGGCCCCGAAAGAAGAATTCCTCGAAAAAAGGAGCTCCAATCGAAACTCCTAAAATTAGCAAAAGCAACACATCGGTCCCTTCCACGAGGTCCGCAATCCCCGCCTGATCCGCCCCTGCATTGCTGCCCTCGAACTGGCTCACAATCACGCCAATCAACATCGCGCTAATCATCCACGCTGGCAAAATCAACAGCCACATCCACCACTTCTTGAGCTTCCTTAAAGCCAAGCCCTCCGCCAGCGAAACTCCCCGCACCTTAACGATGGCGACAATCATCAAACAGCCTACTACTGCGGAAATGAACCCCACTGCACCCACCGCGTCTCCATTGGCACCAAGGGACTCCATGTATGCGGTGATGCCTTCACCGCTGAGCCCTTTCATCCCTGCTTCTTGATAAGAGAGAAAAGCGACCACTCCCATTTGGGTCAGTTGCCAGACGCAAAAGACCGCGAAGGCCCACAGCAAGGTCCATCTCGGGGGCCAAGGCCCCGGTCCCTCATCACCTATCGGCGCGGACTCCGTTGGAGAAGAATCATAGGGGGTGAATCCCTCAAAATTATCGTTACTCACCCCTCTCCCTTGCCACAACTTCCTCCCCCTGTCGCCCGAAAATCGAATTCTGTGCTAGATGCGTCTTCGGATGACACTTACAAAAGTCAGCCCTTCTCCCTTAATCCGTACGAACCTTTTCCTTCATGGCAACTCTCTTCATCGCCCTTGGTGCCTTCGTGGCCTACCTCGTGGCCTACCACACCTATGGCAAGTGGTTAGCTCGCAAAATCTTTCAACTCGACCCCCATCGCACCACGCCCGCAGTGGATTTGGAAGATGGCAATGACTACGTGCCCACTACCAAGTCTGTCGTCTTTGGCCATCACTTCACCTCTATCGCTGGGACGGGGCCCATTGTAGGACCAGCGCTCGCGGTGATTTGGGGCTGGGTGCCAGCACTGCTGTGGGTTCTCTTTGGGTCCATCTTCATCGGTGCCGTTCACGATCTCGGCGCTCTTGTTGTTTCTCTGCGCAACAAGGGCCAGACCGTGGGCGACATTGCAGGAAGAGTTCTCTCCCATCGAGCTCGCCTTCTTTTCCTCGCCATTCTCTTTTTGGCCCTGACGATTGTGCTGGCCATTTTCGGACTCGTGATTGCGGCCGTCTTCAAGGCTTATCCGGCGGCCATCTTCCCCTGCCTCATTCAAATTCCCCTCGCGCTTATCATCGGCACTATTCTTCACCGCAGGGGTCACAATCTTCTGCTTCCTTCGCTGATGTCCTTGGGACTGATGTATCTCAGCGTTCTCTTTGGCGACGTCGGGTTTCTCCAAAGCTTCAATGCTACTCTCGCCAGTTGGCCCATTATTACTTGGGTGGTCTTGCTTCTCTTCTATTCCTACTTTGCCTCTGTTCTTCCAGTTTGGCTTTTGCTTCAGCCACGGGATTACATCAATTCCCTGCAGCTCGTTTCCACCCTCGCGCTGGTGTTCTTGGGACTCATCGCCGCCGCATTTTTCGGTCTCGACCAAGGAGCGGGCAAGCAGAGTCTCGAAATCGCGGCACCTGCCCTTCGCATCAATCCCGAAGGGGCTCCTTTCATCTTTCCCTTCCTCTTTATTACTATCGCCTGTGGAGCCATCTCCGGCTTTCACTGCCTCGTCTCCTCCGGCACCTCCTCCAAGCAGCTTAAAAATGAAAAAGACGCCCAGTTTGTTGGTTACGGCTCCATGCTCACCGAGGGCTTTCTCGCGACAATCGTCATCCTCGCCTGCGTAGCCGGACTTGGACTTGGGATTCCACAAGTCATCGACAATGTTCCCACCGGCACGCTCCTTACTGGTGAGGCCGCCTACCAAGCTCGCTACGCCTCTTGGGGAAGCGCAGCCGGCCTTGCGGCCAAAGTGGGAGCCTTCGTCGATGGTGCTGCGAATTTTCTAAAAGCCCTTGGCCTCCCTGCGACTTTCGCCGTGGCTGTCATGGGGGTCTTTGTCGCGTCGTTCGCGGCCACCACACTCGACTCCGCCTGTCGCCTGCAGCGTTACGTGACACAAGAACTCGCCGCGCAGCTGAAGCTTACTCCTCTCACTAACAAGCACTCTGCTACACTCTTTGCAGTGTTCATTGCGGGCATCATTGCTGCGATGCCGGCTCCGGGAGGGTCTTGGGAACTCGCTAATCTTGGCAAAGGTGGCCTCCTCCTCTGGCCTCTCTTTGGTGCGACCAATCAGCTTCTCGGCGGTCTTGCCTTTCTCGTGATTCTCTTTTGGCTGCGCCAAAAAAAGGCACCTATTTGGTTCCTCGTTCCCCCGGCTCTCCTCATGTTACTCCTCCCTGGAGTGGCCATGATGCTCAATCTCTTTCAGGGGCCCGAAGCCTGGTTGATCGGTAGCCAACCCAACTATCTCCTCAGTAGTTTTGCTCTCGCCACCATTGCGCTTGAGATTTGGATCATTCTCGAAGGCCTCAAAACTTGGCGCGACCCCAATCGTCCACGAGGAGAGTCCCCTCCTCATTCTTCTTCCGAATTCGACGGCGGACGTTCGTGTTAGCCCTCTCCCTGATGAGAGTTCCCCCGACTTCAACCACACAACAACTAACTGACAATCAGTGGCAATCAGGGATGAAAGTGTTCATCAACGAGGGCCATTGAGGGGAACGACCAGTGAGCCCCCTGTCTCGCTGGGCCCCTCCATGTTTTCCTGATTTTTTTTGATGAAATTTTTTGGGAATACTTTTGGGAAGCTTTTCGTCGCTTGGACAGCTTCCTATGAAGACTACTAAAATTACACTACTCGCCATGACCGGAGGACTTGCTTTCTCCGCCTCCGCCCAAGCCGTCACTTCCATTCGAGTGACCGTAGAAACGACAGGACCAGTTGGGTTAGCTCCTGGCTTCGCAGCCTTCTCTGACGGTTCTTTCGACCTTTTCGCCCCCGGCTCAACCTCTTCAGCTGCGCTGGAAAACCTTGCTGAAACTGGAAGCCCGGCCGGATTGGTTGCCAGCCTCGGTAGCAACAGCGGCGGCGCGATCTTGGGTCCTGGCGTTGGACCCGGTTCCCCGCCCATCTTCGCTCAGGGCGCGAGTGGCTCGGCCATTTTTTCGGTAGCGGATGGACACAACATGTTTAACTTCGCCTCCATGCTCTTGCCTTCCAATGACTGGTTCATTGGCAACGGAAACGCAGCCGACTTGGACGTTTCTTCCCTTCTTGGCGCCGCAGCTGGGACATCTCTGATGTTTGATTTCGTCAACGTCTGGGACGGTGGAACTGAGCTTGAAGACTTCGACTTTTCACCTGGAAACGGACTCATTGGCATCACGAATCCTGGTGGTGGCGGGGCTGATTTCGGCACTGACCAAAACGGAGTGATCAGCTTGGTGAGCGGTCCAGATCCCTTTGCAGCCTTCGCCAACGCAGATGCGAGCTTTGACTCCACTCAATTTGATTTTACAGGCCAAGCGATTGCAACTGTGACCCTCGAAGTGATTCCCGAGCCCTCGACCGCTCTTCTCGGCGGATTAGGGCTTCTTGCCGGACTTCGCCGTCGTCGCCGTTCCTAGCCCCCTTCTTCAATTTCCCAGTGCCCGTTTGTCACTCGGGCACTGGGAATGAAAACTTGTCACCAAATGTCTTCTGCCATTTCCACAGACAATTTAGGGAATAATGGCATCGCCGGTCCCTCCGACACCCATTCCTTTGGCTGAAACCCCACCAACTTTCGAACAAATCGTCGCCGACTGCTATGACGATGTCTACCGCTTCGCGCTCAGCTTAGCGGGCCAACAATGCGACGCTGTCGATCTTACTCAAAACGCTTTCCTTAAATTTGCCAAAAAAGGCTCGTCGATTCGAGAAACGAAAAAGGCCAAGAGTTGGCTCTTCTCTGTTCTCCGCAACGAATTCATTGACCTGAAACGCAAAAGCACCCGCTTCCCCACTCAAGAATTGGACCCCGACCTTCACTCCGAAACACCTTCTGCTGCCAGCCATTCTGATGGTCAGGCTGTGCTCAAAATTCTCGCCAATCTGCCCCAGCCCTTCCGAGAAACACTTGCCCTCTACTATTTACAGGGGCACACCTACCCCGAAATTGCTACCATTCTCAAGATACCGATCGGCACCGTCATGTCCCGGCTTTCGCGAGGCAAAGCCCAACTTCGCGAAAAGCTCAAGGCTCCACACCACGTAACCGCAACCTCTCATGGATAAAGACCAAATCCGCCAGAACCTCTCCGGCTATCGCCCCGAACTCTATCAGGACGACGACCCCCTCATTGCCGAAAGCTTGCGGGCCGCGAAGGCGGATCCCGAGCTTTCGAAATGGCTTGAGGAAGAGATAGCCTTTGACCGCCAAATCACGAACACCCTCTCTACAGCTCAACCTCCCGAGGGGAGTCAGGAAGCTCTGCTCCTCGCTTATCGGAAACAGAATATCACTCCTTTCCGGCGAAGAGGCAGAGCCCGATCCGTGTGGGCCGCTGCTGCCATCCTACTGCTTTCTGCAGCAGGCCTCATCAAATACTTTGCCTTCCCCCCACCGGTGGAATTTGCGCACACTGAGCACCCAACAGTGGAAACTCTCCGCGAACAGATGGCCTACTTTGCCAGCCAGCGCTTTGTTCTCGACGAAACCTTCGATAGCAATTCCGAGTCTGCGCAATGGTTGGCCTCAGAGGACTTTCCGACCCTTGATTCCGTGCCCGGCGAACTTGTCCGTTATCGAGGCATGGGCTGTAAGAAGTTCATGTGGCAGAATAACAAAGTAGGCCTCATTTGCTTCAAGAACAAAGCTAACGAAATCGTCCACCTATTTGTCATCGACCGAGAAGGTCTCATGGATTCTCCTCAAGCTGATGCCGATTTTGAGAAAATGCTCGTTCGCCATGAACGTGAGACCAAGGGTTGGCGCGATGACAACCAAGTCTATCTGCTCGTAGGTTCGGAGCCGGGTGTGAGGATTCCTCACCTCCTCTAAGTCATCCCCATTCAACACAACGCTCGCCATTGAACCCATCTTGCCGCTCTTGAGCTACTTGCAACTAGGATAGTGCTATTGAGTCGCCGTTTGTTCGGTGGTTCTCTCCCATCACCAATCCCGTCCAACCCCGTGGGCATCAGCTAGCTCTAACAACTCCTCACGCATCGGCCATTCATCTGGGCGTTCGCAAGGTCCATCATGACGTTGACTTGCTCCTTTGAGCGTCATGCACCCGGTGTTGTCGCCGATAGCCCGAATCGTTTCCACTTCTTCCGGCGTGAACACGACATCTTCGGGGAGAGCCGCCAAGTCATCAATCTTGTCTTCTACTGGACGGGCATCCTCACCTGCTTCTTGGATAAAAGTGGGAACCACACTTGCGACTGGCTTCTGGGATAAATTCCAGATGGCCGCGAACTGCAGCATGGTGAGACCATATTTTTCCGCGATAGGACGCATCTTTTCAATGCGCTCGCAACCGCGTTCGACCCAGCCCTCGGGCCGGTAGGCACGGTGGTCGCCAGGTCGGAAGACGTGGCCTGGTTTCATATCATCATGAAAGACGCCCCCGTAATCAATGACCCGGGTCAGGATCTGAATATCGTTCTTTTCCGCTGCACCCAAAACATGTTGACCCGGCCAAGGCTCCAAGGGATTGAGAATGATCATTGTCCAGTCGAGGACTTCTCCAAAGCGTTCGAACGAGTGCAACATGTCGAGGGTAAAGCCATTAGCTGGTCCCGGTGCCAAGCCAAGACGACTCGCCAAACCCTCATCCTTGAGGCGACGCATACCCTCCCAGACCGTCTCGTTGGTGTATCCCACTTCATCGGGATTGTGTAACATCACGAGGTCAAAGTGATTGGTCCCGCAGCGCTCCAAGGATTTTTCGCAAGCCATCCGCAAGTAGGAGAGGTACTCTTTCTCGCTCCGCAGATCCGGATGGGTAAAGCGAGGATAACCAGAACTTCCCTGCCGCTCTCCGTTGTAAAAATCATGACCAATGGTTCCAACCAAGCAGTAACTATCGCGAGGATAACCGGCCAAAGCTTTTCCCAACATCTCGTCCGCCTTACCCACGCCGTAGACATCGGCCGAGATGAAGGTTCGAATGCCCTTTTCGTAAGCATGCTGAATCATGCTCAGGTAGCGTTCCTCACTCACCATTTCCCCAAAGTGCATAAAGCGGCCTCCGCTCCAGTTTCCGTAACAAGTCTTGGTCAAGTTCATCGTGCCACCTGATCTAAACGAGCACGCGAGACAGTCAACCCCTTGCAAAGCGATGCTGAGTCACAGGCCAGGGCGACCAAGTTTCTCTCTTTAGCCCATTCTTGGACCAAGATGGATAGGATAGATTGG
>CAZGXV010000029.1:0-36353 GCA_964529725.1 uncultured Roseibacillus sp. | reverse complement strand
TATCAAATGGTCCCTACCGGTAGGGTCGTTTTGATAAAACGACCGTGGGTGGTTGGGGGAGGTGCGAGCTGTTTGCCTGCGTAGAATGCGGATTGGCGAGATTCTCTTGCGGCAGAACTCTCGCGGACCATTTATCAAATGGTCCCTACCGGTAGGGTCGTTTTGATAAAACGACCGTGGGTGGTTGAGGGAGGTGCGAGCTGTTGGCCACCGTAGAATGCGGATTGGCGAGATTTTCTTGCGGTAGAACTCTCGCGGACCATTTATCAAATGGTCCCTACCGACAAATTTTAAGGAAGCACCTCTTTCTGCAAAGAGAATTGAGCAAATATCACTTTTCAATTTTCAATCGCTCTCTAACTTCATTTCACCAACAAAACATCAAGAAAATTCATGCCAAACGACTCTGACACCAAGGCTTTCGACACCAATGATTCCTCTCGCGAGGAAGCCAAATGCCCCTTCAATCACGGCCAAGGGACCACTCGCGGTCTGAGCAATCGTGATTGGTGGCCCAACTACCTCAATCTCAACATTCTTCGCCAACATTCGAATCTCTCCGACCCCATGGGCGAGGACTTCGATTACGCAGAAGAGTTCAAGTCTCTCGACCTCGCTGCCGTCAAGAAAGACCTCGCCGACCTGATGACCGATTCGCAAGACTGGTGGCCTGCTGACTTTGGGCACTATGGCGGATTCTTCATCCGACTCGCCTGGCATAGCGCGGGCACCTACCGCACCGCCGATGGCCGCGGTGGCAGTTGTTCGGGTTCGCAGCGATTCGCTCCTCTGAACAG
Organism: uncultured Roseibacillus sp.; assembly: GCA_964529725.1. Classification (GTDB taxonomy): domain Bacteria; phylum Verrucomicrobiota; class Verrucomicrobiia; order Verrucomicrobiales; family Akkermansiaceae; genus Roseibacillus. The sequence continues at coordinate 35,556 of CAZGXV010000029.1, read as the reverse complement.
CTGGCCCGACAATGCGAGCCTCGACAAAGGTCGCCTTCTTCTCTGGCCCATTAAGCAAAAGTATGGCCGCAAAATTTCTTGGGCCGACCTCATGGTTCTCTGCGGCAACGTTGCCCTCGAGACGATGGGATTCGAGACTTTCGGCTTCGCCGGGGGCCGCGTCGATATCTGGGAACCCGAGCAGGACATTTACTGGGGTCCCGAATCCGAGTGGCTGGGCGACAAGCGTTATTCCAATGACCGTCAGCTTGCCAACCCTTTGGCAGCCGTGCAAATGGGCCTCATCTATGTCAATCCCGAAGGCCCCAACGGAAATCCTGACCCCCTGGCTGCCGCTAAGGATATTCGCGAGACTTTCGGACGCATGGCTATGAACGACGAGGAAACGGTGGCCTTGATTGCGGGTGGCCACACCTTTGGTAAGGCGCACGGAGCAGCCGACCCCGAGCAGTATGTGGGGCCAGAACCAGCCGGTGCACCAATCCAAGAACAAAATCTCGGCTGGAAAAATTCCTTTGGAAAAGGCCACTCCGAAGACACCATCACCAGCGGTTTAGAAGGAGCGTGGTCCAACACGCCGACGCAATGGAGCAATGGCTATTTCGACAACCTCTTTGGCTACGAGTGGGAGCTTACCAAGAGCCCGGCGGGAGCCCAGCAGTGGAAGCCCAAGGGCGATGCCGGCGCCGGCACCGTGCCCGACGCGCACCTCGCCGAGAAGTCTCACCAGCCCATCATGTTCACCACCGACCTCGCTCTCCGCGAAGACCCGGCTTATGAAAAGATTTCTCGTCGTTTCCACGAAAACCTTGACGAGTTTGCGGACGCCTTTGCCCGCGCTTGGTATAAGCTCACCCATCGTGACATGGGCCCTCGGGCTTGCCTACTGGGACCAGAAGTTCCCGCCGAAGAGCTCATTTGGCAAGACCCCGTCCCGGCTGTCGATCATCCTCTCGTCGACGAGTCCGATGTCGCAGACCTAAAGGGTAAAATCCTCGCCACGGGGCTCACCGTTTCCCAATTGGTCTCTGCAGCTTGGGCTTCGGCCTCGACCTATCGTGGTTCTGACAAGCGCGGTGGCGCCAATGGTTCCCGCATCCGCCTAGCTCCTCAGAAGTATTGGGAGGTCAACAACCCGGCCCAGCTCGGGACCGTCCTCGATGCTTTGGAAAAAGTGCAGAACGAATTCAATGGTGCTCAATCGGACGGCAAGAAAGTCTCACTCGCCGACCTCATCGTTCTCGGAGGCTGCGCGGCCATCGAGCAAGCGGCGGGGAATGGTGCCACGGTCCCCTTCACTCCCGGACGCACTGACGCCACCGCCGAGCAAACCGATGTGGAGTCTGTAGCCTGCCTCGAGCCCGAGACGGATGGCTTCCGCAATTACGCCAAGACCCGCTACTCGGTTTCTTCGGAAGAACTGCTCGTCGATCGCGCCCAACTGCTCACGCTCACTCCACCGGAAATGACGGTTCTGTTAGGCGGTCTTCGCGTCCTTGATACCAACTGGGACGGCTCCAAAGACGGAGTCTTCACCGACAAGCCGGGCACTCTAAGCAACGACTTTTTCGTGAATCTTCTCGATATGGGCACGACCTGGAAGGAGACCTCTCCCGAGGAACAGGCTTTTGAGGGTCACGACCGCAAGACGGGCGAACTCAAGTGGACCGGCACCCGGGTTGACCTCATCTTTGGATCCAATTCCGAGCTTCGCGCCCTCGCGGAAGTTTACGCCACCTCCGATGCGCAGGAGAAGTTCCGCCAAGACTTCATCTCCGCTTGGGACAAGGTGATGAATCTTGACCGTTGGGAACTGCGATAGCGCAGGTCCATCATCGGCTCCTTTTCATCGCTCCCTTGCTTCACCGCCGGGGGCGATTTTATTTGAAGACCAAGGCCCAAGTCGACGTAGACTCCCCCGTGAAGTTTCTCTTTGTCCTCCTTGTTGCAGTCACTCACCTCCCGGCGCAACCGCGTCCCATGGAGGCGGTGGATGTCTTTTCGATTCCCCTCACGCGCGGGGCCTCGCTCTCTCCAGATGGCAAGACTCTCCTTTTCCAAAAGAGCGAGGTGCACTGGGAGCGCAATCGTTGGGTGAGCCAGCTGTGGAGAAAGACTCTCGCGACGGGCGAGCTTCGCCAGCTGACTTTCAATCACAATGGCTCGTGGGATCCGCTATGGTCGCCCGATGGCCAACACCTTCTTTTCCAAAGCGAACGAGATGACGATGACTCCAGCCAGCTCTATCTCATGCCCACCGATGGTGGCGAGGCCCGCCGTCTTACCAAGCTGCCCCAAAGACCATCCAATCTGCAGTGGTCTCCAGATGGCAACTGGATCTATTTTCTCAGTAATGAAGAAGTGTCCAAAGAACAAAAAAACCTTCTCAAAGACCATCAAATCATCCCGCAATTCGAGAACCCCGAAAAGCGGCGAATTCTCCAGCGCGTGCAAGTTTCAGATGGAGCCTTGGAGGAACTGAGTCCTGCTGGTCAAACGACATTTGATTACGAGCTCAGCCACGATGGCGAACACTTGGCCGTCTTGCAGGGACAGGGCTCTCTCATCGACAATATTTATCAAGCCGATCTTTGGATATGCCAGGCCGATGGTTCCGGGAGCCGACGTGTGACGGAAAATGAGATCGCAGAGCGAAGCGTCACTTTCTCACCCGACAACTCGCACTTGGCCTATCTCGCGAGCGTCAACGAAGGTGACGAAGGTTACCACCAGGTGAATCTCTTTGTGGTGGAGATTGAGACCGGTCAACGCACTCTCCTCACCAAGGATTTCGCGGGCGAAGTTCAAAAAATCGCATGGGATGGCAGCGGTGACGGCCTCTACTTTCTGGGAAATATTGGAGTGTCTTCCCACCTATTCCATCTTGAAATGGGCACCGGAAACCTGATCCAACTCACGGCCGGGCCGTGGACGATCAAAGAGTGGAGCTACCATCGCGAGAGTGACTCCCATCTCTACAATCGGATCAGTGCCACCGAGAACGGCGACTACTGGCTCTTTTCGCCCATCCGAAAACCGCGCCAGATCACTCTCATTTGCGAGGAGGCCTTCAAAGAATTTCAACTCCCGCGGCAGGAAGCTATTTCTTGGAAAAGCCACGACGGGGTCACCATCGAAGGCATCCTCACCTACCCTCTCAACTTTCAAGAAGGGGCCCCCTTTCCACTCGTGGTTGATACCCATGGCGGCCCGCAAAAATCGGACCAATACGGCATGGGAGCGAGCAAACGTTTCCTTCCCGTCCTTGCTACCTATGGCTACGGAATCCTGCGCTGCAATCATCGCGGCAGCACCGGTTACGGAGACGACTTCATGCGAGACATGGTGGGCAATTACTTCCGGAATGCACATCTCGACATCATGGCGGGAATCGACCACCTCATTGCAACGGGCTTGGCCGACCCCGACCGTCTTGTTAAAAAAGGCTGGAGCGCTGGCGGGCATATGACCAATAAACTGATCACCCACACTGACCGCTTCCGGGCTGCTTGCAGTGGAGCGGGCGCGGTGGATTGGACCTCACAGTTTGGCGAAAGCGACACCTTCTATGGTCGCACTTGGTGGTTCAACGGCAAGCCTTGGCAGGAGAACGCACCTACTAGAAATTACCTCGAGTCATCGGTGATGAAAGACCTCTGGAAGGTACAGACGCCCACCCTCATCTTCGTGGGTGAGAAAGATGTCCGTGTTCCTGCCAGCCAATCCAAGATGCTTTTCCGCGCTTTGCGCGACTTGGGTGTCGAGAGCGAACTCTATGTAGCGCCCGGAGAGCCCCACGGATTCAGGAAACCTTCGCACCGCCTCTTCCGCATTAACAAGGAGCTGGAATGGTTCGAACGCCACGTCCATGGCAAAGACTACCAGTATAGCCTGCCGCCCGAGAACAAAGAGTAAGCAGCTAACCTCTGGTCTCGACCTTCAATTGCGCCAGAAAACTCCGCAGGACATCAGTGCGCTCTTGGGCCAACTTGCGACCTGCCGTGGTCTTCATTGTGGTCTCCAAGAGCAGTAACTTGCGATAAAAGTGGTCAATCGTGAACCGCGAGTCATCGGGCTCACGCTGTTCGCAAAAAGGATCCTCCGGACTCATCAACGTCGTGCCCATATGCCCCCCTAGCATCAGGCAGCGACTGAGGCCGACCGCACCCAAGGCATCGATCCGATCTGCATCTTGCAGGACGCGGGCCTCCAGAGTTTCAGTCTCCACCTCGGCAGAAAAGCTATGAGCGACAATGGCATGATGAATGGCATCCCAATCAGAAGCCGGATACTGCCAGTCCCGCAACAAGAGCACGGCCTGGTCCGCCGACAATTGCGAGGCCTGCTTGCGCAACGGTGAGTCTTTGGCCACGAAGACACAATCATGCAGCCAAGCGGCCGGCAGGACCACTGACCAATCCGCACCCTCCTGCTCGCAAAGCGACGAGGCATTACGAACCACACGCTCGACATGAGCCAGCTCATGGGCGGGATCACCTTCTCCCTGAGCACTCAAAAAAGACCGAAAGCGGCGACTCCAATCACATTCCCTATTCAGCACGAGCGAATCTTTCAACGCGGAACTCAAAAGCGAAAGGCTCAATCTATCTCATTTCTTACCGACGCGGCAGCTCTTTGCTCATACGCTGGTGAGGAAGACCGACCTCTTCGAATTCGTCTCCTTCGACTCGATAGCCCAGTTTCTCGTAAAAGCCACGAGCTGTCGTCCTTGAATGAAGAATCACTTGCGTGAAGTCTTTTCGAAGAAGCGTCCTCTCGATGCCCTCCATCAGCGAAGTTCCCACCCCGCTTCGATGGCGATCTGATTTCACCGCCACTTGCCGCAGCTTAACCGTGGTCGTAGTCAAGACCTGGACAACGCCGCAGGCCTGCAGGACACCTTTTTCGTCAAAGAGACCAAAGTGCCATTGCGCCGACTCGGCCGACAGGTCTTCATCCCAAAGAGAAAGTCCCAACGGCGTCCGCAACACTTCATTCCGGAGCTTGCACTCGTCCTCGTAGTGCGCACTCCCAAACTGAATTTCACGAAAACCTTTCACAGAACCCTCCGTCTGATCCTTCACAGGATTGTCCAAGATTGTCGATAGGAGAAAAGGACCGGGCTGCCACTCTTTCAAAAAGAAAATTGGAACAATCAGAACGCTCCGCTATCTCCTCATCACATGCGATTGGCGTTAGGTGATATTCATGGCTGTCTGACCTCCCTAGAGACGATGCTGGAGGTCATTCAACCAACCGAAGAGGACCTGATTGTGACCTTGGGCGACTATGTGGACCGTGGTCCCGATTCGAAAGGAGTGCTGGAGCTATTGCTCGGCTTGCAAAAGAGCCACAAGACCATTCACCTGATGGGTAACCATGAAATCCAAATGCTTCGGGCCCTCGAGAGCCAGCCCGATCGCGATCGCTTTCTAAGCCCTTTATGCGGAGGTCAGGACACCTTGGATTCCTACGGAGGAGACTTTAATGATGTTCCCGAAGCCCACTGGAAGTTTATGCGACAGTGCCAACTCTTCTCTGAGTTCGATGACTTCATCCTCGTGCACGCAGGGGTGAAGGCCCACTTGCCCATCCCCGAGCAAGACCAGGAAACCTACTACTATCAGCGCTTCCACGAGCAAAAGCCGCATTCTTCTGGAAAGACGATTATCTGCGGTCACACCATCCAAGGAGACCGACCTACGGACTTGGGCTACGCCATTTGTCTAGACACCTGCGCCTACGGTGGTGGCTGGCTCACTGCGCTCGACCTCGACAGCGGCCGCATTTGGCAGAGCAACGAGCAAGGCCAGTCGCGCGAATTCCATCGCGACGATCTAGCCTGAAAAGACGAAAACAGGGCAAGTAATGGGCAAGGCGATCAAGCGAGGGAGAAATTCGGTGAAATGAGACCAAGATGGATGGGATGAATCGGATTTCAGAATTTAAACTCATCATTCTGAGCCGAGTTTTGAAGTGCCATTCCCTTCAAAAGCTCGCGGCTCATGTTTTTCCATCAAAAAATCCAATCTATCCTATCCATCTTGGTCCAAGAATGAGCTAGAGAGAGAAACTTGATTCCTAGCTTGGTCGCCCTGAAGCAATGGGGCGGACAATCGGGTTGCGGAAGCGAGCCTAGCAATCAAACTGAAGCCGCCACTACCACCCCACCATGTCGTCTCCTTCCGTTGAAAAGCCTTCTCCCCCTCTCAAGTGGGCTGGGGGCAAGAGGTGGCTCGTGCCACGACTAGGCGAAATCTGGGCACCCCACTCAGCAGCCAGATTGGTGGAGCCTTTTTGCGGAGGCCTTGCTGTCACCCTCGGCCTCAAGCCGCAGCATGCCCTCCTGAACGACATCAACCCCCATCTCGTCAACTTCTATCAGCATCTCAAAAGCGGCTTACAGAGAACGCTCGTTATGAAAAATGATGCTGAACTCTTTCGCGAACATCGAGAGCGGTTCAATAGTCTGATTGCCGACAAAAGAGACAACACGTCTGAGGCCGCTGAGCTTTTCTACTATCTCAACCGTACTTGTTTCAACGGGCTCTGTCGGTTCAATCAATCCGGCTTCTTCAATGTTCCTTTCGGCAGCTACGCAAAAATCAATTACCGCCCCGACTTCGCCTGCTATCAAAGTTGTTTCTTGGAGTGGGAATTCTGCGAGGGCGACTTTCGTAAACTGTCGCTCTTGGAAACTGACTTCATCTACGCCGACCCACCCTACGATGTCGAGTTTACCCAATACTCGGCGGGTGGATTTTCTTGGAAAGACCAGGTCAGACTTGTGAAGTGGCTCGGCGAACATCCTGGTCCCGTTGTGCTTTCTAACCAACTCACTCCTCGCATCGAAGAACTTTATCGAGACTCTGGTTACAAACTCACTTTGCTAGATGCACCGCGACGGATTTCCTGCACCGGCGACCGGAGCCCGGCGAAAGAAGTCCTCGCCACGCGCAACCTGTAGGATGGATTCATGAGCTTCCATGCGAGGATGCTCCCACTCAATCGGCGACACTCGTCACCACCCCGCCCTTCATGATCGTCTCGAGCCGCTGGCCTTTTTTGACCGTATCGGCATCTTTCACCACCTTGCCGTCCTCGTCCATCATGATGGAAAAACCGCGTTCGAAAGCCGACTCGGGCCCCAAGGCTTTCAAGAGCGATTGCAAGCGGACCAAGGACGATTCCTTCTTTTCCAAACCTCCAGAAAGCGCCCTCACTTGGCGTTCACCAAGTCCCCGCAGGCGTTCTTCCTTGCGCTTCATCACGGCTGAAGGACGGTTGGCAATCCAGCGGGCCGCCAACTCGCGGGTGAAATTTTCCCGGTTCTGGAGCACCTGATCCATCGCCCGCCGCAAGCGCTCTGAGACATCATCGAGCCTAGTAATGGGCTCCCGCAAGACTCGGTCCACGGAGACCGCAACTGCCGTGCGCTTCAGGTAGCGAAGGGCCTCTTCTCGCTGCGTCATGGCTTCTCGGGCTCGGCGTTCTATCCGGCGCTCGAAACCAGTTAGACGAGCCGCAAGCTCCTCCTTATCGGGCACCACCAACTCGGCGGCAGCACTCGGAGTGGGCGCACGCAGGTCGGCTACAAAATCCGCAATCGTAAAATCAATCTCATGCCCCACCGCGCTCACCACCGGGATGGAACAGGCTGCAATCGCACGCGCCACGAGTTCTTCATTAAAATTCCACAAATCTTCCAAGGAACCTCCTCCGCGCCCGACGATGACCACGTCACATTGCGGCAAGCCCTCTTTCTCCCAATTTCCAAAGCGCCCGATCGCGCGTGCAATGCCTTGTTCGGCCCCCTTGCCCTGCACCATGACATCGGCTAAATGAACCGTGACCCAAGGCGCTCGACGGGAAAGAACATTGATCATGTCTTGCAGGGCGGCACTGCTGCCCGAAGTCACGATCCCAACTCGGGTCGGAAACGGAGGCAGAGATTTCTTCAAGCTCTGCGCAAAGAGCCCTTCGCCATCCAACTTCTTTTTCAGAGCCTCGAACTGGGCCTGCAGGGCACCAGCGCCCACCGCCTCCGCCTCGCGCACCACCAGTTGGGCTGTGCCTCGGGCTTCGTAGATTGTCACTTCCCCGAAGACACGCACCTTGGCCCCGTCTTCCAAAGCATCACTTCCCGGTCGCCTGCGGGCTCCGAACATCGCGCAGGCAATCTGCCCGCCTTCGTCCTTGAGAGAAAAATACCAGTGTCCGCTGCCCTGCTTGCGGAGATTGGAGACCTCGCCCTCGACCCAGACTTCACCGATTTCGATCTCCAGCAGGTTGCGCATACGCCGCAGCAACCGCGAGACAGGCAGAGCTTCCCGTTGCTCTTCGCGTTCGTTGCCACTGGGATGACTAAAAAGGTTCACGCCGCAAGTTGGCATCTTGACCCTTTTCGGAGAAACGAATTCTCTGCCTTTTCCAATTTTTGAGGAATACTTCTGCCGCCGGAAGCTCTGAGATGAGCTGCTACGGCACTTTAGAATCAATTATGAAAACCATCGTTATCGCTTTTGCCGCAGTCGCTACCCTGGCCCTCGCCTCCTGTGCCCAAACCCACAAACACGGCCCAAACTGCTCACACGGCAATTCATCCTGTGGCGTCTGTGGCAAAGTTGGCTGCACAAGCTGCGGCTCCCACTAAAGGTTTGGCAGAAATGTCCACTGGGGGGATGAGCCTTACTTTCGGAATCCAACCGGGGGGCGGATGCACGAATAGAATTCATCTTTCGGTGGCAGATTCACCGATTTGACCTATTCTGCTCCTTGTCGGTTAAAGAATCGCAGTCTGATTTGTTCCCAAAAATTGAGGCAGCGGCAACAATCGGCCCCCAAACAAAATCCAACTAACCACAAAAAACTATGAAATACATCATCCTCCCTATCGCAACTCTTGCCTTTGCTCTCAGCAGCTGCACCAACTTCGATACCCGTGCCCAAAATGATGCCGCCACTGGCGCGCTCATCGGCGGAGCGGCAGGCGCAGTCCTCGGTGACGACGATAACCGTGCTGGTAGCGCAGCTCTCGGCGCAGCCCTTGGCGGCGGAGCTGGTTACGTCATCGGAGCCAATCGCTAGAGCCCTTTGTTCTCATCTTAACAAACGGCCTCTCTTTTCGAAGGGAGGCCTTTTTTTTCGGTCGTCGACCGAACGGCTCTCGAACTAGCGAAAAGATGCCAAGATCGGGAGTGCACTCGGCTTGCAGAGAGCTTTTTTGGAATTCGAGGCGCGCGCACATTTTCGACAAAAAAAACGAGGTTCCTGCAGCAGACTCGCCAGCTTCTCAGGTTGCTTGGCAATGTCGTCCTTTTTCCAATCGCAAAGCGTTTTAGCCATGACTTAAAATTGAGGTTCAAGGGTCACTTGAATGTCGTTCCAGTCTGCGGACGAGTGTTCGAAATAGTCCCGCCGGGCCTGATTGAGAAGCTTCTCGAGGTGAGACCAAGCAAGGTTCAAAGGAACGATTTGAGAATCATCCTCGACCTCGATTCGAAGCTGAAAAGATCGTTCCAATCGCCTCCGCAAACGATGAGTCCACAGGTAATCGTAGCGGGCCAGCAACCGACGATTGCGCAGGAAGACATCCAGTAAGTTCGCTGCCGCCTCGGGAGAAAAGGACTTACCGGAGAGGGCCATCCTCATCTCCAACAAAGCATCGCAAAGGGAGGAGCGCTTCTCGAAAGGGAGAGCGAACATTTGCACGTCGAGGTGCTCGACCAAGGGCTGAAAAGAGAGGTGTTCTGCAAGCGAGGCTGCCGACATGGTGGGAATTTGCCCCCAAAAGCGCGACCGATCAACGTTTTATTGAGAATGAGTCGCAATAACTTTAGTGGCAGCCCAAAAAAAGACCCCAGTGGCGGGGCCTTTCGAAAAATGAGGAAAGCTTGAGAGGTCTTTGAGAGACTTACTTGAGGTGGGATTTCAGCATCCAGAGCGTCTTGTTGTGCACGCGAAGCCGCTCGATGAAGAGGTCCTCGGTCTCAGTATCACCCGCTTCGCCCGCAACGGTCCGCCCCTTTTTGGCATTGGCGACCAAGGTCTCGTGAAATTCAATCAAATTGGCGACATAGTCCTTGGCCGGCAGGCGCCGCTCCATGCGCCCGACCTCGCTCATCTCAGCCAGCATCCCCAAGCCACCCGGGGCGTAGGCCTCTAGCGTACGTAAGTGCTCGGCAATGTCATCGATGGCGGTAAAGAGCTCCTCGTATTGACCTTGAAAGGCAACATGGAGCTGGAAGAAATCCGTTCCTTCGACATTCCAATGCGCGAGATGGGTTTGGGCCATTAGGGCATAGCTATCTGCCAAAAGAGTCTCCAAAGCCGCGACGATTTCGTTGCTCGTTCCTACATTTTGTGTGGTGGTTGCACTCATCGGAAGAAGAGTGGCTTAGAATCAAAAAACTGCAAGGACCAGCTTGAAGGCCCTAGGGCAGGGCGAACAAGCTAGGGAAAAATTCGGTGAAATGAGACCAGGATGGATTGGATGAATCAGATTTAAGAATTCAAACTCATCGTTCTGAGCCGAGTTTTGAAGTGCTATTCCCCTCAAAAGTTCACGGCTCTTGTTTTTCCATCAAGAAATCCAATCTATCCTATCCATCTTGGTCCCTAGCTTGGTCGCCCTGGGCCCTGGGGGAAGCGGCATCTCGCCGACCTACACTCCCGTCACCGCGAGATTGTTCCCGACCATTGCCTCCCAGCAGACCGGTTGACAGAACCCCTCCCGCTCGGCTTGGCAACTCGGGCAACAAAAGTGACGCTCGTTGCAGCGCATGTAGGTGCAATTGATTTGTTCGTCGCACGGTTCTTGGCACCACTTGCAACGAGCAATCACCTTAGCCCCCGGAGTGCGATTGACCTCGACCCCGATCCGCTCATCGAAGACGTAGCATTTGCCCTCAAAGCCCTCGCCTTTTGCATCCTCATCCTTGCCATACGTGACAATCCCACCATGAAGCTGATAGACTTCTCCGAAGCCCTCTCGCTTCAAAAAACCGCTGAATTTTTCACAACGAATCCCACCCGTGCAGTAGGTGAGAATCTTCTTCCCGTCCAAATCCTTGCGATGGTCCCTCACCCACTCCGGCAAGTCGCGGAAGCTAGGCACATCCGGCAGGACCGCACCCTCGAACCGGCCCATCTCCCACTCGTAGTCATTGCGAGCATCAATGAGCACGACATCGTCTCTCTTCATCATCTCCATCCATTCTTTGGGCGCAAGATAGTCGCCAGTAACCTCGCGAGGTGAGAAATCATCATCGCCCAATCCCAAAGTCACCACCTCCTCGCGGGCCTTGACTGAGAGACGCGGAAAGACGTGCCCCTCGGCGGGATCGACCTTCCACTCCATTCCAGCTGTGAGCGGATGCTCATCCATCACTTTTTGATACTCGCGCGTGGCTGCTTCCGTGCCAGAGACCGTGCCGTTGATTCCCTCTCCCGCTACTAGGATGCGCCCCCGCAAACCAAGTCTCTCGCAGAGCTCACGCTGCCAAGCGCGATAGCCTTCCACGTCCTCGATTTCGTTGTAAAAGTAGTAGAGAAGAATCCGAAAACTCATCGCCGAGTCTTATGGACAAGGACTGTCCAAAACGAAAGTCTGAAAGTGGGAGCGAAGGATTCTCATTCCCCCCCGAGGAAGCAACTCCTCAAACCAACTGCCCAGCTACTCGAACCAAGCGCACTCGTAGCCACCCAGTTTCCAATCCGCAGGCTCGAGTGACTTCCGGCGTCGCAGCAAATTCCGGGACGCGGGTTTTCCAAGGGTCTTCGTCACCCACGCTTCTTCAAGGTCCAGCTCATCCGCCGAAAAGTTAAAGACGCAGAACACTTTTCGCTCCTGATCGAGGGATTCTCGCAGAATCGCAAAGAGATGCCCCTCCGTGGCCACGATTGTCTGTGCGGCATCGGGGTGGAAGGCCGAGCAACCGCGCCGCACCCTCAGCATAGAGGCGTAGACATTGGCAATCCAACCAGCCTCGCCCTCTGGGTCATCCAAAAGCTCTTCGAGCTCGCGCCAACTCAAACGCCGACGATTGATATCCCGTCGCTCCCCTCCCTCGCGTTCGGGACCGTCTTGCCAATTGTGCTCGCCGACGATGGAGTGGAAGTAGATGCCAGGGATTCCCGCCATCGCCAGCATCACGGCCTGCGAACAGATGAAACGGCGCGCGCCCATCTCCGGATTTTCCATCACCTCGAGCGCACTCCGATAGGTCACGTTCATCTCGTAGGGAGCTTTGCCGCCGTCTGGCAGGGCGCGATAGCTCACGAGACCACCCCGCTCCTTGACGCGCTCGATCATCCACTCGAGTTCTCCGTCCGGAACTAATCCCGACAGCGGACGTACGCCGACACCGTCATGGCTGGCGGTGAAGTTGAAGTAATTGCACCCCTCGGGCAGGTCGCCCAAGCTGCTGGCCCATTTTTGCAAATGCTGCGAATCCCCGCGCAATAGGGCATGGAGCAGGAGTGGAGGCAGCGCAAAGTTGTAAACCATCTGGGCCTCGTCCCCGTCTCCGAAGTAGGAAATATTTTCCTCATGAGGCACATTCGTTTCGGTCAATAAAATGACGTGAGGCGCCACCGTGCGCAGAACATCGCGGAACAGTTTGATGACCTCGTGGGTCTCGGGCAGGTGAATGCATGTGGTGTCCTTTTTCTTCCACAAAAAGGCCACCGCATCCAAACGAACGATGCGGGACCCACGGGCGACGTAATCTAACAGGATGTCGAGAAAGTCGAAAAGAACATCGGGGCTCTCCCAATTGACGTCCACTTGGTCGGCACTGAAAGTCGTCCAGATGTGCTTCACCCCCTCGGGGGTCTCAGTCGCGGACAGCAACTCATGTGGTCGCGGACGAGTCACGTTCTTGAGCCAATCTTGACCGGGTTCCTCTTCGATGAAGTAGCGATCGTAAGGAGCAATCCCGCGCACGTAGCTTTTGAACCAGTCACTCTCGCGCGAGCAGTGATTGAGAACCAAATCGACCATGAGCTTGTAGTCCCGCCCGATGCGCTGGACATCGGCCCAAGTGCCTAGCGACGAATCAACCTCGCGGTAGTCGATGACCGAAAAACCGCCATCCGAACTGGAAGGTGAGAAGGGCAAAATATGCACCCCGTTGACAGCATCACGCAGGCGACGATCACAAAAGTTCTTGAGGGTGCAGAGCGGTTTTTCGCCTTGGCGCTGAATCATGTCGCCGTACGAGATCAGCACCACATCCTGCTCGGTCCAGTTGATGGCGTCGGCCCCCATCTCGTAGCCATCACGAGGCTGCACCCCGTAACGACCAATGAGCATGTAGAGGCGGTCCGCCAGCTCCTCCGCCTTCTCGGGCCCATAGAGACGGGCCAGTCGTAACTTCATGCGGGAAAAGGTGGTCCGTCGAACTAACTTCATTCGCAGACCAGAAAGCAAATCCCGCGCCAGACTCCAATGGGAAACTTTCGCATTGCTGAAACAACGACCATTTTCCCAAGCCTCCATGCCTGCGATTTGCCCTCCCTCCATTTCTCTGCTAACAGTTTTCCCATGATTCCGCTCGACCCGGAAGAAGTCTTCGGACTCGCCCTGTGGGAAGCACTGAAACGTGCTTTCGGTTTTCTCGGCTGCCTCCTCTTGGGTAGTTTTCTCGCCTTCTGCAGTGCCTTTGCCGCGCAGACGATTATCAGCTTCACTCCTTTGGCAGGTGGCTATTTCCTGCCGGCCTTCAGTGCCTACGGTCTCCTGATGCTTCCTCTCTGGGTGATGACCTCGGTCTTTGCGATTGCGGCGATTCCCAACGCCTTTGTGGCCATCTTCTATTACATCCGTTGTGAGGAACCCGCAGCCAATCGGTTCCTAGTTTTCACCATTATCCAACAGATTTGTCTGACCGGAGCCTTCAACGAGTGGGCTTACGAGCCTGGCTTTGCTGCCGAGAGCATTGCCAGCTCAGTCATCCTCTGGTTCTTCTCAATCGGGTTCATTGCTCTCCTCTTTTTCGCCAAAATATTTTGGAAAAACAAGGAGCGCTGCGGCCACGAAGAACACCTGATGAGCGTCGCGGCCGAGAATGAGGCTTGGAAGAGAAGTCTGGAGGAAAAAGAGTTCATTCCTCCCCCACCCTCCGGTCCCAAAGCTCCGAAAGCACGACCTCTGGATTGAGGGCTTTCTCTTCGCCTTTGACCAAGCGGGTTATCGACGTCGAAACGAAGCCAGCGTTTCCGATTCTTCGGGGAAAAAAGTCAGGAATGTTAGCCTCGGCCTTTGAAGGTGAGTTCGGCAATGCCGCTTTTGTCCAAGTCGCCAAGACCTTTCGCCACGAGGGCATCATATTGCGCGCGAGTGGCATTGTTCACGGGCAAGTTGAGGCCAGCTTTGGTGGCCAAGTCGGCCGCAATTCCCGAATCTTTGGCCGCGTGCTCCGAAGAGAACCAGCACTCGTGATCGCGATCCACCATGTCCTCGGCATCGGTTTCGAGAACGCGAGAATTCGCCCCGGTCTGAGCAAAGACTTCCCGCACCATTCCCAAATCCAGCCCCAAAGCATCGGCGAGCCCCAGACCTTCCGCCAAGGCCGCGGTGTTGATATTCATCACCATATTGACCAGGGCTTTCACTTCGGCAGCCTTTCCAATGGCACCGCAGTAACGCAAATTGACCGATAAGTCTTCCAAGAGTTTCTTGTGAGCATCGAAGGCCGATTCCTCGCCGCCAATCATCAGATAAAGACTCCCTTCCCGCGCTTGGCTGATACTGGAGGCCATCGCAGCCTCGAGCACCTCGGCATCCACGCTCTTGCCCGCCTCGAACACTTCCTGGTGAATCCCCGGAGAGAGAGTGGCGCAGTTGATGAAGGTCTTTCCCGAGGCATTCCCTAACAATCCTTCTTCACCTAAGAAGATTTCCCGCATGGCCTCGTCGTTGGTCACCACCGTGAAGATGACATCGGCTGTGGCGGTGACCTCCGGCAAGGTCTCTGGGGCCAAGGCACCCAGCTCCTCGGCAAGAGAAAGAGCGGCTGCTCGATGGATATCGTAAACAGCAGTCACCTCGTAGCCGCAATCTAACTTCAAATGCCGCGCCATATTCGCGCCCATACGCCCGACTCCTACAAATGCTATTTTCTTCATGGCTCTGGCTTTTACTTCCACTCAGGGAAAAACGGGTTGTGCGCCTTCTCTTCTTTCACCGAAGTCATCGGTCCGTGACCCGGGCAAAGGATGGTCGCATCATCTAGGGTAAAGATTTCTTTGCGATTGGTCTCGAGGGCCGCTTGGTAGGAGACCACCCCTCCGCCCATCGATTGCGCGAACACGGCGTCGCCGACTACGGCGACAGGGCGTTCCAAGCCCTCCACCACATAGGTGACGGCAGCCGGCGAGTGCCCCCAAGTGAGACGGGTGGATACCTTGAGGTTTCCAATCCTGAATGCGGCGCCTTCTAAAAAACGTTCAGCTTGAGGAGCTGGTTCTTTTCCCAAGGTGTAGGCTGTCACATTGCCCCAACGCTTGATTTTCGAAGCGGCCTTGATGTGGTCGCTGTGCGTGTGGGTGAGAAAGAGCTGCTTGACCTCCAAGCCCAAGGCCTGCACCAGCGAGTAGGCATCATCGGCATTGGAACCGGTATCGAACATGGCCGCTTCCATGGTGTCGGGATCCCAAACGAGGTAGGAGGCGACCGTGTAGTCCTTGTGCGGAGTGATGAACTGACGCAGCCCTTCCATCTCGACCGACTCGGGCTGCCAACTGCCTTGCGCTCGCTCGACGAGTGAATCCGCATCCAAGCCCAGCGAAGCCGCCACCCGTCGCAGGGGGACTTCCAGAAATTCGCCTTCTTCCAACTTCGCAATGTCCTCTTCCGAGACTTCCGTCAGCGAAGAGAGAATCTCGCGCGACATCTTCGTCCCCCGCATCGCCTTCCCCAGCACGTCCTCAAACTCGTCTTCCAATGGAATAGTTGCCATAATCGTCGGGAGAGTATCCCCGCCGTCGGTTTTGTCTAGGATGTCTCGAAAGAGCGATCCGCTCAAAGTGGCGAACTTCTTCCAAAAGCCGCCAGCTCGGACAGCATGAAGAAGGGTCAAGACCCGCCGATGCTCCTAAAACGATACCGTTAAACAATATCCTAAAACGGAATGTCGTCTTCCTCTTCCTCGAAGCCACCGCCTGAACTTTGGGAAGGAGAGCTTTCGGGGGGAGGTGTTTGTTGGGAACCTCCGCCGGATTGGTAGCCACCTTGACCACCTCCGCCACCTTGACCGCTACCGCCTTGGCCCCCACCACTTCCGCCGGGACCACCGATGAATTGCATAGCTTCGCCCACGACCTTCAGTTTGCTTCGCTTTTGGCCGCTGGCCTTATCTTCCCAAGAGTCGAGCTGCAGACGGCCTTCAATGAAAACCTCGCGCCCTTTGGCCAGATATTGGTTGGCTGTCTCGGCCTGACGTCCCCAGAGGGTGACATCGACAAACGTGGTCTCCTCGGTGCGTTCGCCACCGTCTCCGCCTCCACGGAAACGATTGATTGCCATTCCCAAATCCGCTACCGCAGTCCCTTTGGGAGTGTAGCGGAGCTCAGGATCGCGCGTGAGGCGACCCATCAAATAAACTTTGTTTAGATTTGCCATGATTGGAGGATGCTATCGGCACGCTGTTCGCATGCACAAGAGCAAAATCAAGTTTCACCCCCCACGCTTAGGAAACGCGCTGGTAGTGCTGGAGGTAGACCACGCTGTTGAGCTTGAGACGCTCTTGAATCTTCGCGAGCACATCCGGAGTGGCTTCGAATATGAAGTTCACATAATGGCCACCGTCGAGGTCACGCGCATTATACGCGAACTGACGACGACCCAATTGTTGGATTTCATCCAACTTGGCTCCTGCTTCCTCCATCTCTTTGCTCACACTGCTGACAAGGCCGTCCACGCCCTTGTCATTCCCCTTGGTGTTCAACACTATCAGACCTTCGTATTTCCTGCTCATCGTCGCTCGGGTGCTCCTGCTTAGGTTTTATTTTAACGTTAAATTGATTAGCCGCGCTCGTCACGCCAGCCGAAGCGGCAAGCTGCACGGCCAGCACCGCTCTTGCAAGCGTGTTTTGCACTTCTTCGCGTTCATTTGGCGCAAATTTTCCCAAGACGTGTCCCACTAGTGCGCCGGGGCCCGCCGAACCGACCCCAACTTTCAATCTCGGGAAGTCCTTGGAGCCCAAACTGGCGATCAAAGACTTGATTCCGTTATGCCCGCCATCACCTCCGTTAGCCCGGAAGCGTAAGGTGCCGACCGGCAGAGAGACGTCGTCGTAAACGACTAGGATTTGCTCGGGAGTCCAACGATAGAATCGCGACAGACTCGCCACCGAGCGGCCGCTGAGGTTCATGAAGGTCGTGGGCTTGAGAGCGGTCATGCCCTTCACCTTGGCTACCTTACCCTCCCACTTTTTCTGACTTTCAAACTCCGCACCCTCGTCACGAACCCAGAGGTCGAGCACGTCGAATCCAATATTGTGCCGGGTCCCCTCGTAGTCACGACCAGGATTACCCAGACCAACAATCAATTTTAGCTCGCTCACTTGCACTTCTTATTCTCCTGATCGGCAAGGGAGACAAATAAAAAACCCGTCTCGCAGTGAGACGGGTTTTTCGAAAGTAGAATGGAGTGAAAAAAAATTACTCGGCAGCGGCGGCTTCTTCGGTCGCGCCTTCTTCGCCTTCCTCTTCACCATCGACGCCTTCGCTCTTCGCGACACGGGTCATGGCTACGATGGCGATGACCACGTCCTCACCCAAACCAGCGCTGACACCGTCGGGAAGATTCAAGTCTTTCACCTGCAGAGAATCACCGATCTCCATTTCGGAGACATCGGCTTGCAAGGTCTCGGGAAGGTCCTTGGGCAAGCAGGAAACGTCGAGGCCGTGCAACTGCTGCTCGAGAACGCCACCCGAACGCACACCCGCAGGCTCTCCACTCAGGATGACTGGAAGGTGGGCGGTGATCTCAGTGGTCTCGCTAACGGCGAGGAAGTCGGCGTGAACGATGGCGCTGGACAACGAGTCGTGCTGGATATCCTGAACGAAAGCGAGTTGGCTCTTGCCGCTATCAAGCTCGAGGTTGACGAGGAAGCTGTCCGAAGCGCTGGCTGCAAGCAACTCGCGGAAAGCGCGGGCCTTGATCTTGACGTTGAGATTCTCTGCTCCTCCGCCGTAAACGACGGAAGGAACCCAACCCTCCTTGCGCATTTGCTTAAGGAGTCCGGAACCAGTCCGTTTGCGTTCTTCTGCTTTCAGTGTTGCGGTCTTTGCCATGGCTTCTTGATGTTAAAATTGGGTGCGAGAATCGAGGTTATTCGAACTTCAATCGCGCTGGGGCGGCGGTGATTACACCTCCGGGCCCTTGATGTCAAAGAGAGAACTTACCGATTTTCCCTCGTGAATACACATGATGGCCTCTCCGAAGAGCGGAGAAAGGTCGACGACCTCCACTTTTCCCTCATTGGCAACCGGAGTGGAATTGGTAGTGAGAAGCTTCTCAATGGCCGACTCCTCAATTCGCTGACGCCCCAGATCA
The DNA here is from genome assembly GCA_964529725.1 of uncultured Roseibacillus sp. GTDB lineage: Bacteria > Verrucomicrobiota > Verrucomicrobiia > Verrucomicrobiales > Akkermansiaceae > Roseibacillus. The sequence continues at coordinate 16,993 of CAZGXV010000029.1, read as the reverse complement.
CCTAAAACCGCATGCGAAACCCCGGCAAAAATGCGCCTCGCACCATTGGCGGCCAAAATCTTGGCGGCGGCACAAAGCGTTCCCGCAGTCTCGGTCATATCATCGACAATGAGGACGTCTTGCCCTTCGACCGAACCAATCAAATTCATCGCTTCCACTTCCGTAGCGCTCACCCGGTGCTTAGCTACGATAGCAAGTCCAGCCCCCAGCAAATCCGAGTAGGCCCGCGCAATCTTCACCCCGCCCACATCGGGCGAGACCACCGTCAAAGTCTCCGGGTCCAACCCTTTGCGGTGCTTGCGAACCGCTCCGATGAGAGCACGCTTCGCATAAAGATGGTCCACGGGAATGTCGAAGAAGCCCTGGATTTGCGCCGCGTGCAAATCCATCGTCACGACCCGCCCCACGCCTGCCGCCGTCAACAAGTTGGCTACTAGCTTGGCCGTAATAGGCACCCGAGGCTGATCCTTTCGATCCTGCCGCGCGTATCCAAAGAAAGGAATCACCGCCGTGATATTGCCAGCACTCGCTCGTCGCGCCGCATCGACGGTGATGAGCAGCTCCATCAAATTGTGATTCGTAGGCGGACAGGTCGGCTGAATAATATAAAGGTCCTCGCCGCGAATGTTCTCGTTGATTTTAACGAAAGTCTCCCCGTCCGGAAAAGAGTCCACTTTCACATCCACCAACTCCTGCCCCAAAAATCGAGCAATCCCTTTCGAAAGTTCATCGTGAGCGGTTCCTGAAATCAACTTCATGAGTTTGAGCGCGGAAGTGTGACGAAACAGTCACGGTTGGCAATCACCGAGCGGAACAACTTTGCCTTATTTCGCTCCTCTACTGAAAAGCACAGCCGGAATCGTCTTCAAGAGGATTTTGAAATCCAGCCAAAGAGACCAGTTGTCAATGTAATCGAGGTCCAGCTTCACCCAATCATCAAACTTTGTGATCTGGTTCCGCCCCCCCGCCTGCCAAGTGCAGGTGATTCCCGGCCGCACACTGAGACGACGGCGATGCTCCATACGCTCGAACTCTTCCACCTCATAGACCGGAAGAGGACGCGGTCCGACCAAACTCATATCTCCTTTGAGAACGTTCAAGAGCTGCGGAAACTCATCAATACTAGTTTTTCGCAGCCAAGTGCCAAAACCAAAAACACGAGGGTCATTATCCAACTTGAAAACAGGCCCACTCATTTGATTCCCAACATCTTTCTTCACCTCCGCCAACTTAGCCTCGGCATCCGGCACCATCGTCCGGAACTTATACATCGTGAATGGCTTTCCGTAACGACCAGCCCTCTTTTGCCGGAAAAACACTGGCCCCTTCGAGGTCAGCTTGATGCCGATTGCAGCAAGCAGCCAAAGCGGAGAACTACAGATAATCAGAATCAGGGAGCCCACACGGTCAAAAGCGGACTTAGCAAATAAGGCCCAAGAAAGCTCGGGGGTGGAACGAAGAACCAGCATTGGTTTTCCTCCCAACAAATCGAAATCAGGCCTTGCGATTTGGGTCCGTATAAAACCCGCCGAAATCCAAGCTTCCACTCCTTGGAGTTCGCAGACTTCAATTGCTTTTGCCAACTGCCCAAACTCGGTATGGCGTGCGAGAAAGAGAACTCTCCCCACCGAAGACTCTTTTATCTTGGCCTCGAAAATCTCGAGCGAAACCTCCCTTAAATCGATTCGCTCTACAACCTTCCAACCGGCTTGCACATCCTCCGAAGTCGTAGCCAAAAACTCGCTAACTTCTCTTTCGCCACCGCAGAGAATCACTGCCTCCTTGGCATCTTCTGCCCTTACCGAATGAAGAATAATACTACGAGTGGCCGCCTCTCGAAGTAAAAGCAGAATCATTGCGAGGGGTATTCCTGCTCCCAAAATCCAGCGGCTTGCTACCGAGACCTTCCAGAAAACGACAAGAAACCCAACCACAAGAGTCACGATGACAACGGCCTGCAAGAGCTGCACCACGGACTCAAGTAGTCGCTTTCGCAAAGGATTGCGATAAAAGCCAAAAATCTCCGCCACAATTGGCAAAAAAGGAACCACGATGAACAACACCCACGTCAAATCAGACAAACCTACAGACGAATCGCTTAAAGTGCCTTGACTCACCAAGTGTCGGATAGGCTCCCGCAACATTGACACGAGCCAGAAAGAAATTCCGATCAGAGCTGCGTCTACCAATTGTAGAATCTGAACCGAAAAACTCTCGCGCTTACCTTGTTCCATCGTCGTTACAGTCCCTACTTATTCGCCAGATTTTTCCAGTCAATCACCTCAACAGGAATTTTTTCAATTCGAGCCCCTTCCAAAAAAGAAATTTGTTCCTGAATCCACATGAGAGTAACTCGCGCCTCCTCTTTTTCTTCATACCTCTGAGAGAGAGTATACCGAACCAAATCCAAAGCCTCCATCAGCAAAAACAGAGACTCCCCTGGCCTCCTCTCACTTCGGGCTACTTGTGCTCGTCGAATCAGGTGATGGGCGTAACCGAAGAAAACTCCATATTTTCGCTCTCGATTTCCCGCTGCCTCAATCGCGCGCCTATGAAGCACTTCAGACTCCTTAAATCTCCCGAGTTTATCGAGTACCCGAGCTCGGTTTGCCAAACTTTCTCCATCGTAAGGGTGCCGTTCGATTACCTTCTGCCAACATTCTTCAGCCCTCAAAAGAGCCCTCTCATTCCAAGGAGCAGAGTCCGCAGGCGTGAACCAACGCGCTCGCTGCCTTAGTAGGCGAAACTCTGGCGCGCTCTCCAATAAGAGCTCCCGCTCTCTCACGGCAGTTTTCCAGTCCCCTTCAATTTTAGCCCGCTCATACTTCACAATATGGTCAGCCGCTTGGAGCTCTCCTCGAAACGTAACGAGACCAAAGCCAGAAACAATTACCACCAACAAAATACTGAGCCCTTTATCCAACCAAGCTCTCTTTGCCGGACCGGGCACTACCGCAACGGCTCCTGCGAGGAAAGCAAAAAGAAGGAGTGAAGGCGCCAGATGTAGATTGAAATCGATAGTCGAACGCAACAATTCTGCTCCTAGTGCTCCAGCAAATGCAGGGGCCTTCCAGTCTCCAGGATTTTCCCGCATCCTCCGGACCACCAGACAACCGAACCAAAGAATAAGCGTAACCAATAATATAAACCCTATCAAGCCATACTCAGCTAAAGTTTGAGCATACTCATTATGAGCCATACGAGCATAACCTAAAAAACCGCCATGTAAATCAGAGGAGTAATACCTCGTAAAGAGGTAACCGTAGGATTGAGAGCCCGTTCCAATCATTGGCGAAGTTTGCCAAATCTCAAAAGCAACGCCACTCATAACCAAACGCCCTTTCAGCTCTCCCAATAAATCCTCAGTTTTAATCCCGGAGTTTCGAACTCCCAAAACTTCACTCCAGAGAAAAAACAACACTATGAGAGCTAAGGTCCCTATTAGAAGCCCCAGAGCCGACAGCCACTTTCCTCGAAGTTCCGTCTTCGGCCACTTCGACGCTAAGAAGACCAGAAAAGTAACCGCCCCTCCTACGCACATGGCGGCAAATCCTCCTCTCGAAAGCGAAAAAAAGCAGAGAAGAATCGAGGCAATCGTCACCAAAGAAAAGAGTAACCGCGCCGCTTTTTTCTTTGTGGTTAGGACAAAAGCCAACCATAGAGGAGTGGCTATTTCCAAAATTCCAGCAAGATAATTGCGATGGAAAACGAGGCCCGAGAGAAACTGTTCCTCCTCGTGCCTCGGTCGGAAAACTTTAAATCCGCTATCGATGAAGGCTTGATAGCTTGCCACTGCAATATTGCCAAGCAACACCAAAACTGTTAGAACCAAGAAGGTAGTTACGCCAAATCTTTCACGCAGCGCAACTCCTGCTGCGCAAAAGCAAACAGCGGCCGAAGCCACCAAAATAAGATCTCGTCGCGCTTCATCCCAGACGGGAGCAGTCGTTGTTCGCCATAAAAAATAGCACGCCACTAGTGAAACAACCAGAGTCGTCGGAGCGGAGACCGAGCGCCCACAACAAACTAGGAGAGTCGAGCCCACACCGGCGAACAAGATAATAGGAGCCAATCGTTGCAGCTCGGAACCATTCCCGATCAAAACGGCATAAAGCCAAGCTAAAAGAGTGAGTAGCCACCCAAGGACTCTCAAACCTTTTACCCAGACGTTCTCTTTCAGTTCCTCCAACTCGATTACCTTCCTAGTAGGTAGCCTTCACGCCCCGCTCAACAATGCTCGGATTTGCTCCTAAGGATTTCTGAAATTTAGGCGCGTATTCCGACACAAAGTCGAACGCCCTTTTCCTCGCTTCCCTCAACCCTTCCTGAGAACCAAACCTCGCATCAACAGGCACCATAATACTGGGATAGCCCCAGCGGTCATTGAGATTTCGAAACATGTTATTCAATGCGGTTCGAACCACCCGCTCATCCGCATGGGGAGTAGAACCTTCCGCCGATACCCACCAGTAGACATAAATTGCTTGAATTCGGATACGCTCCCCATTCTCGTCCGTCACAAAATCGCCATCCTTCTTTGCCCATCGACCTAATTGCAAAGTCATCACTTCCAGATCCCCACCAAGAGTTGATACCACATCGACCTCTCTTTTTTCAATCTTCCACCCTTGCCCATCGAGACAAATTTCAGGTTCATGAAGGCTGCGACGATCATTTCCAGATAAAATCAAGGTCGCCGACATCTGACGATACCGGGCCACTTCCGGTGGCTTAAACTTCTCAAGATAGGCCATCTTCAAGTAAGTAGTGTCCTCGGGTAAAGTATCCGCCTCTTGGCTACTGACACTCACGCTTCTCCCCTTGAGTTCAAAGGTATCCTCTGGCAGCCACATATAAAGCCCAACCTGCGAATTACGACCTGCATTAGGAAACCAACTACAAAGAATAATCGTCGCCGCAGCTAAACTGACGAGCACAACCGATCGCCAATGAATGAAAAGGTAATTTTTCATATCCACTTATGATTCCGTTCCGACTACCACCCGGCTTCTTACCTTACGCTTTCTAAAAAATCGACTGAAGCCCTGATTCAAAATCTCGACCAACAGAGAAACCAAAATAAGCGCAACCACGAAAATAACCAATCCCGACCCAATATGATAAGTCGATTCATTTCCGTGGCCTTCGCCAATCGCAAATTTGGTCCCGCCAAATCGTGAACCGTAATAGAGCATTAACATTCGCACAAAATTTCCCGCGATTGCCACAAAGGGAATACACAGCATAAGCACCAGACGCTTCCAGTCTGTCTTCAGCATCAGAGAGGCGAAGACGAGACCAATCATGATGAGAGCGAAGAGCGATCGTAAACCACTACAAGCAATCGCAATATTCAGGCTAATTGGGTCACCTGTTTTGGGGTCTAAGGTATCAGTGAGAATATTAGTGCCATCAGGGATCGCATGTACTCCAGTCAGATTCAGGTAAGTCGACGTCAACTCGACCATGATCATCCGAAGAGGAAAAGAGATAGGCTTAATCAAAAAGTCGAAAGGCCAAAACATTCCAAAAAGAAGCCAAAGCCAAAATGCCTTTCGAAACCATCCCCATCCTAAAAACCAGACAATGATTCCTGCGACCAACATCTGACAGGCAAAGAAGCCGATGTAAGTAACATTTGCGCGATAACCCCCAAAGTAGAAAAAGAAGCTTAGACACAAAATTGGCAGTCCCCACAGCGAAGGGCGGATAGGAATTGCGGCGAACTCCTTGCGAAGAACCCAAGCGAGCAAGCCCACTGCCAACGGGACAAAATATCCGAAACTCCACTCATTATCAAAGCGGCCATAGCCATGCTTCATGTCCTCCCACAAAGGATCTCTATCTTCGAAATAACCAGTGGCATAGCCCTGCCCAAAAACAAGCCAAAGAAAAACCAAGCTCCCAGCAATCACAGGAACCATTAAAAAAGGGGAAATTTTCTTAACGTGGAATACTGAAGAAGAATTCTTCATTTTTCAAAAAATAGGATTAGGTATGAAGCACGATGAGCAGCGTCGCTCATCGATTGAAAGATACTCATTGACAACCAAAGCACATTTAATTTCATCTCTTTCAATACTAAGAATCATCTTCCTTAGCCGTATTCTTTCGATTGTAAGAATGAAAAGACGCCCATTGGTAGAAATCAGGCAAATCGGCAACATAAGATTCAATCTCTATTACTCCAGGTTCAAAATTTTGCACTGAGAAATTCCGAAAATAATGGCTTTTTACTTTTGGATAACGATTTCTCAAAAAATTCCCGTAAGACTCATACTCCGAAAAATAGTTGAAAGGCCTGATCTGGGTCTGCTTTTCTGTCCAAAAACTTGCCGACGCCAAGCCTACAATAGCGGCTTGCCAATCTTCGCCAGTGTTTTTTTCTATTTCGTCTTTTAGCTTCTTTAAAATTGGCCCCTCCATCCACATATGATGAGTCACGTACGAAACGAACGAATAAGGTTTTTCTCCCAAGAGTTCTCGATAAGCTTTTAAATAGAGTAAATTTCTTTCGTGTGAATAATCTAACCAGAGGTTTTCTTTGGAACGAAAAATTTTGGGTTTCAACAATAAAGTGTCAGCATCAAGAACTAGATACGCTTCTGTCTTCACGTATCTATCCATCGAAAATTTTAGGAGTTGTTGAAAAATCCAACGATCACGATCCAGCGCATGCTTTGGCAACATCTTCCGAATATCCTCTTTGCTCCACATCGCGATGTCGTCTTCGCAAAGCCATTCGACATCCTGTAAAGAAGCCCAATCTTGCACCGCCTTGTCCCGGGGACTCACGATTACAACCTCGTGAATCGGATGTCTCAGAAATTTTCGAATCTGAGCAATACTATGTCCCACAATCCAAAGGTCCTTTGGATGCAATGGAATCACAACAGTGACGGGGCAATCCGAGTATAGACTGCTATAGTCTCGAACCAAGAGCCTCTTCATCAATGGGATATGATCGGAAAAACTTAGAAACTTCACCACGAAGTTCCGTAGTAAGCTCGTTGGATAGACTTGTGGCTTCAACCTTTTACTTCTAGACTCCATCGCTTAGCTTCTCTCGACAGGATTTGACGCTACAGAGTCAACAATTCCTTTAAACCGTATTTTCCAAGCTGCGGGAGAAAACTCCTCCAAGAGCCAGCTTCGCCCCTTCCGCCCCATCGCTTGAACCTCCTCTGAAGGCAAATCCTCCAAGCGCTTCACCACCTCAGCTAAAGCCTTCGGATTAGCGGACTCATAAAGGAATCCCGTCACCCCATCCCTAACCGTCTCTGTTAGCCCTCCACTAGCGGCCGCCAACATCGGCTTTCCGAAGTCATACGCCTCATAAGTCACCAAGCCTAACGGCTCCCACCAAACCGAAGGGGCGAGCATTGCTCGGCAGCTCTGTAATAATTCGATTTTCTCTTCTTGGTCAACAAAGCCTCGATACTCGACAAAAGCACTCTGTTGAGCTGCCTTTTTTACTAATTCCTCCTCCCCTCCTACTCCACCGACAATTAGACAGGGCGTCTTATCTCCCAGCTCTTCTTCTAACATGCTCCACGCCTCCAACAAAACTCGGACCCCTTTTTCCGGTACTAGACGTGACAAAAACAGATAACTTCCATCGTCCTGCCAAGTAGGCTCTTCAACCCGCGCATCCCAAGCATGCCGCAAGGCCTTGACCTCACCTTCTGGCAACCCTGTCGTGAGAAATTGCGACTGCATGAACTCAGAAATACAAACCCAAGACTTCACCGAAGACAACCACCCACTCGCATGAAGTCTCTTTAAGACCAAGGCAAATAAAGCTGACTTCAATCGCGAATCCTGCCAAGCACCCCCTCTAATTTCCTTCCAATAATTCCCGTGCAAACTCTCTAAAGCTAGCTCACCTTGAGCCCACAGACTCCCTCCCACCGAAAAGGGCCTGAAATTATGAGCGTACTGAATCACAGGCACGCTCTCGCTTTGCGCCACATGATAAACCGCAGGCGAGCCAATGGGGTAGAGATTGTGACAAAGAAGAGCGTCAGGCCGGAATTCACGAATCTTTTCCCGTAACTCTGCCGCAGCATCAGGATTGTAAAACAAGCGCCGTAATTGACCTAAAGTGCCAGGCCCCTCTTTCGCGTCCCAGTCTCGACTATCCCACCATAGCCGATCCATCTCACAGACATCCTGCGCATGCTGAAAAATTCGTAGCGCAGACTTCTCCTCACCTCCACGTTCTCGATACTGATTGAAGACCTGTAAAACTCGCTTATTCATTCTGACCTCACCATTTCGTAAACCTCAAAAATCCCCTCCAAATGCTTGCGCCAAGTCAACTCTTTGACCGCTTCTCGACGCTTTTGAGCCAGCTGTTGGTCATCTTTCTGTAAGACCAATTGAGCCAAAGCTAGCCCTGCTTCCTCCCCAGAATCAGGGTCAAAATACTCAGCCCAAACACCCCCGACCTCTGGGAGGCTAGAACGCTCACTCGCAGCGACCCCTTTCCCAAAGGCCAATGCCTCGATCACAGGAAGACCGAATCCCTCATAAAAGGAGGGCACGATCACGACATCACAATTCGCATAAGCTCTCCAAAGCAAGGCTTCGTCAAGACGACCCGCCTCGATAAAAAAGTCTTCGCCACAAACCTCCCTAATCTCGGCAGCAAGTGAATCATTCAAAGGTGCTCCTACCCGCAAGAGAGACGCCTTCAAACCCGTTTCTTGCTCCAATCTCCGTAAACTCTTAGGCAAGATTTTGAGATTCTTGCGTTCTTGATTGCTCCCGATCGAGAGAACGACCGCCTCCGCCCCCCTCTCTCGTAGTTGGAGACACCACTCACAAAGCCCATCCGGCGCGGCCGGCACATTCACTCCATTCGGTAGCACATGAATCTTTTCCTCTGAAATGCCCAAAAGCTCTATCGCCTCTCCCTTGGAATACTCTGAGACAGCAACAATCGCATCACAACGTTGTAGATGAGAGACAGAGCTCCGAAAACGTTCCACCTGATCCGCCCGTAATTCAGCGCCAAAACGTAGCGGAATTAGATCATGAAGAGTTGCAACCACCTTTTGCCCCTTCCTTACTCGTGGAATTAAGTAGCCACTCGAATGATCAAGAAAGTGGACAATCTCAGCTTGTCCCTGAGCAGTCACTCGCAGTGGGTAACATAAATACTTGGCAGCCGCTTTCGCAACCCGCCCCCCCCTAACAATCGGTGATGACGGCTCCGGCCAGCACATCACCTCAAAACAGTCAGCCTCCACCTGAGCCGCCCATAATTGTTCACGATACACCTTCATCGAGTAACTCCCCTCCCAAGGGTGCGACCCAAACCACTGCACCGACGTTCGTTGATTTTCGGTTTCCAAAATCTCAACTTCTAGACACTCAGTTAACCCTACATTTTAGCAAGAAAGCACAAGTTTCTATACTCTCGCATCCTTCACAACGATGAAAAATTATTGTTAGCATTAGCGAACACGAACTTAAAGGGGACGACTTCACGTCTTACCCTTCAACCTGAGGTTCATAGAGATACGTGTTGATTTGTCCCGTATCACTCATTCCTTGGAGGCTCGAATCGTCAAGACTTAGCACAAGGTCAAAACGTCCCTTCACGCTAAAAGGAGGACAATCGAGAAAAACTCCTGAATTCTTATAAAGCCGGATACCACTCCCATGGGGTTTATCAAGATTCTTTACCATCTCCGCATTCGGAGTCGGATGATGCTCCGTCACGAACACGTATTGATATTTCCCTAACTTCTTTACAATTTTTTGAATCTGTTCATTAGAAAGATGTTGTAGAACCTGCCTAACAAAGCAGACATCACCCTCTGGGAGTTCATCTTCAATCATATTGAGCTGCTCAAAAGAAACCTCCCCTTCGAAATCTCTTGTTCGGTTATGTTCAATTAATCCATCTACGATATCAGCTCCCAAGTAAGACTTAAACAGACCACATATCTGTGAACCAATTCTCATATCTCCACATCCTAAGTCAACCGCTCGAAGGCCCTCAAAAGAATACTCTGAAGACAATTTCTTAATTAGATCTATATACTGTCTTGCGATTTCTTGATTTGAAGTACCACTACCTGAACACCACTCACCTTCTTCCCCCCCCCATTTGTTGCTTTGGTAGATATCACTAAAGACCTCTTCCGTTGTCTTCGAAATATTCCTTCGGTCCGACATTTTCCTTCTCTCTTTTCGATAAATTTCCATCACAAAAGAAGGAATTATTTTTTTAATAAGCGCTTTCACAGAATTTTTAACTTAAACTATTGAGGATTTTAATCCTTTTTCTAGAGTTATCTTCTTTACCTAACTTCAATTCCTTTCCCAAAGACCATCTTTAGGCTCCCAATCTCCACAGGATAACTTTAACAATTCATTACTGAAATAAATCATTTGCACCGAGAACCCGCATGTCACTTATCGGCCTCAAAATTGTCTGTAACTCTCAAAAAAAAGTTTTAAAAAGCGTCTCAAGAACATGTCAAATTTTGCACCTCTTTCACACCGCTTTCCTTTTTTGGTCCGAATACAATCTCACTTCCGACAAAAGCGAGTTGAATTGCTTTTTAAGCACCTCAAACCTCAGACGGAGTGGTCAATCCTAGACGTTGGAGGCACTTGTAAATTTTGGAACTTCTCTGCGATGAGAGCTTTCCAACCCATTCTTCTGAATCTCGTGAAACAAAAAATTCCAGAAAGCGCAAGCGACAGAATCAAATCCGTTGCCGGCTCTGGCCTTGAACTTAAATACCCTGATCAGCATTTTGACCTTCTCTTTTCGAATAGTGTTATTGAACACGTAGGAACTTGGGAAAATCAGCAAGCTTTTGCTTCTGAAGCCCGTCGGGTTGGAAAACAACTCTGGATTCAAACGCCAGCTCAAGAATTTTTTCTAGAGCCACATTATATGACTCCTTTTATTCATTGGTTCCCAATTTTCATCCGTCGTAAGCTCATTAAGAATTTCACCTTATGGGGCCTCACGAACCGTCCAACGGACAATCAGGTTGAACATTCCATTGATGAACTTAGGCTTCTCAAACGAGAAGAAATGGTTGCACTCTTTCCCGACTGCCTCATTCTCGAAGAAAAGTTTATCGGACTATCAAAGAGTTACATCGCCATCAGAACTTGATTCCCACTCAGAATTGATTTCGTTCTAAGAAGACACAAGAATTGAAAAAAATCATTCTCCATATTGGCAAACACAAGACAGGCAGCACGTCCTTCCAACTCTTTCTCCGGAAAACACGCTCTGCGCTTCGAGCCAACGGCATCTACCCAGTTCCTCACAGTATCGGTAATCAACTCGCCGCGGTCTCTATCCGCAACCAACTGCCCATCCCTCCCCTGCTCGATATGCAACACACAGGGATGCTTACTTTGGACGAAGTTGCTGAAAACGTTCGCTCTTTTATAGAAGGTAAAAGCATTGAAACACTTCTCATAACTTCAGAACATTTTTCTTACTTTCGCAGCACTGAAGAGATTCAACGTCTACGCCAATGCTTGCCCTCCAACGCAGAAGTTTTCGTCTATCTCGTTGTGCGAAACCCAGAAGACTATCGGCTTTCTTACCGCGCTCACGTCAAGACGACAGGTCATGGTCCCAGTGACAACCCAGCTTCTCCATATTACACGGAAAGAGATTCCTGGTTGCTCGATGACGAAGCCCTCATTAATTGTTGGCAATCACAATTCGAAAATTTTCAAGTTCTCGACTACACCCCAGAGGGTATGATTCACAGGCTTGGATCCGCAATGGGACTTCCCTCTCCGATTCTCTCTAAGGAATACCGTCTCAACACGAATTCACATCGCAAAAAAATGCTCCTCAAAAGCTTACGAGACACGCTTAAGAAAATTCCTCACGGAAAGAATGCTCTCCGTGTTTTTCGAAAATGGAGATGGGGATAGCTCGCCAGTTCTCTAGGTCATCTTTTCAGAACGATAGGACCTACCAGCTCGTGCTCTACCATGTTCTAAGAACGGTAATTTCTTCACCAAATTTCAATATTTCTCCCCAAAATTTTCTCTAATTTCTGAATCTCTTGACGATATCTTTCATTTCGCAAGCGCTGGGATAAATCCTCATCCAGAGGCTCTGGGCTTTTCCCCAAACGCGCCATCAAAGTCTCCCGAAAATGGCGGTATCCTCTCTCACTCATCAGACTTCGCACAGGTCCAACCACTTTCCGACCAAGAGCGATTCCCTTTTCCGCCAATGCGCTTCTAGGCACCCTTGAGCGATTCTCTCTCGTCAACGAAAGCCTCTCGACGGCTAAACCAAGAAATTCCTGAATAGCCTGAAGCCCCTCCTCTTGATTCGCCACCAGTTCTTCAAAAATCACCACCTTAAGCCGATCACCATAACGGTCGCTAAAAGACTTTAACTGACGAGCATACTCACTGCGCGTAAACCAATCAAAGCGAGTTTTCTCTCCCGCTAAATAAGCCTCCGCCTCTCGCCTAAAAATCGTCTTCTGCTCCTCCACCGTCACCCGTCCCTTTTTACAGTCGTGGGTATAGGCCGAATAAGCACGCTTTTCGGGATTTCGCAAAAGTGCGATTAATTTCGCCTCAGGTGCAATCTCCTCCAAATGAGAGATCGTCTCCTCCGCAAGCATCGTGCCCGTTGAGGCTTCACCTCGGACACATTCTTTAGGAGCGGTGGAAAAGAGCGCCTCATAGTCACCTCTGCTAAGGGACCTCTCACTGGGAGTGAGTAGACCCGAGAAATACTCTGGCTCCATTGGCTCACAGACAAACACCTGCGAATGCCGATTTAAAGCATCAGCTAGAGAAGTAGTACCTGATTTCTGAGCACCGATAATTAAAAAATTGACCATGACTGTTATAACATCGTTGGACCCTCCTCAGCCCTCACATTCGGCTAAGACCTCTTCATAAACTTTCAAAAAATCTTTAAACGATTGCTCCCCTGTAAAGTCTCGCGCCCTCTGCAAGGCCCCAGTAGAAAGTAGAGCCAATTGCTGAGGATTTTTTGCGAGTCTCACGAAAGTTTCCGCAAATAGCCGCACCGCTTCCTCGTCATTCTGAGCTTCAATACAACATCCAGCGCTCTCACCTACAAGAAACGCTGGTCCACCAATCTTGAGGCACACCACAGGGAGCCCAACAGACAGAGCCTCTAACACAGCAAAACTTGCCGAATCATGAAGAGAGGCAAAAGCAAATAGGTCCGCCCGCCGAAGCTCCTCTAACAAATCATCCCTCTCTAACCACCCCTTGAAAATCACCTCTCGCTCTGGATTCTTGCCCTTACTTGCTTGCCTCTTGAGTGCGCCAAGTTCCTCCCCATCACCAATAACGACCAACTTCCCCTTAATCCCTTCTGCCTTGAAAAACGCCTCCACGATCAAATCCACCCTCTTCACTGGAATTAATCGCGCTACGGTCACAATCACCAACTCATCGGAAGGAGATTTCACCAACGGATCCACTACAGCATCCGGTAATGAGACCTGCGACTTCAAGCGCAAGTCAGCATCAGGAGCAATCAGACGGCATTTCTCTAAAGTCTCAGGATTTGCACACCACACCACGGCGGCCTCGGTGAGGCTAGACTTCACTGCTCCTTGAAAGCGAGCTAAACGAATACGAGAAGCCCGAAGCCACTCATAGACTTGAGTCCTAAAACGGAAACTCCGCGCAAAAGCCCAAGGAAAGCATTCACCACCTCCGACCGGTCCAATGAAAAGCGGTTTTTGTAATCTCCATAAAAAACTTGGACTCGTGTAAGTGGCCCAGCTGACATGGTGAATTAAGTCAATTTCCGTGAGTTTACAATTTCGACTAACCCACTGAGGCAAGGCTCGTTGCCAGAGATAATAATAGATTCGACGAGCAGGAGCGAAGTCAACCAACAAGGCCTGCCATCCCCTTAGTCTCACAAACTTGACCTCCACACCTTCCCCTTTTAGTCGTCTCAGTAAGCCCTCACTGAAGAACTGGCGGTAGGTAATATTCGTGCACACCACCACCTCATAAAACTCCTTCAATTGCGAAACAAAGCGCCAAGCTAACTCACTCTCCGAGCCATGGTCTGGCGCGAAACTGTAAGAAGAAACGAGAATTTTTTTCCGCTGTCCCATCATCGCTCCTCTAAAAATTGAAGGCTTCAAACATGTTGCCTTCTCCCTCACCTTCTATGACAAGAGAATTCTCTCTTCTCGCTCTCCTAAACCGCCCACTTGAACTCAGATAGAATTTGCCCGAAGCACTCATTGAGTTCTCCGATGGTTTCGGCGGAAAGCTTTTTCTCAAAATTTCGTGGCTGGACGGACCGTTTGTGTGAATAAACGTCTTCCGCCTGAACCTCAAAACTCTCTTTTGCTGATATTGAACGAATAAACTCATCGCTTTTCCCCAAATCAAGATAGTCATTCAGCTTTTTTAAGAAGCCATGAAAGTCGCTAATCATTTCTTCATAACTAATGATGAGCGCATTCGACAGAGCATCCAAATTTTCTAAATAGAAGGAGTAATGACTCTTCACGTCCTCCTTATACGCGATCACAAACTCATCGAGGGACATCTTCTCGATCTTCTCACAATGCTCTCGAAACCGCTTGTCGAGCCGAACATGATTAAATTTTTCGGAGTAATAACGCGAAACCAAAACATCTCTCGGATCACGGAGCACCACGACAGCTTTCATCTCCTGTAACTTTGGAATATCTACAAAGTAACGCAGAGGTCCAAAATAATGACCAGAGGAAGGAAACAAACCCAACTTCTCGTTCCGGGCCTGATTGTGCTGAAACTCTTCCCGCTCCTCAATGGGCCACGGATGGACGTAGCCTTGATAGTCCATTTTTTGGTAGCCTCCTCCTGCCATCAATTCTCGCAAACGTTTGTTCACCATCATCGAAGCGCAGCGATAATGGGAAAAATAAACCACCGAAGGGGGCGCAGTGGATGCAGGGTGATACTTCCCAGCAAAGGCTCTCTTTTCCAAACGAAACCGGAACACCCTCAAAAAATTCGTCGCAAGAATACCTAAAGATGGGTATCGCCTCAGAAAAGCCTTAAGATATTTTTTCGCTAACATACAATTCTTTTGCTTCTGAAGTTTTTCCTGTTAGAGCATCGCCTTCTCTCGTAGCAAAGGAATCGCTACATCTTCTTCTCTCTGAACCTCTTCTACCGCTCGAATCTTACTCAACTTCTCGTCATACTCATTCATTACTCTCACCAGAGCAAAGGCCACTGCTAGAAACCAAAGATAACTTCCCGGAAAGGACTGGTGTACATTCGTTCCGGTTAGGGCTCCTGCCAACAAGGCTACAAAAAATCCAAGATCATAAGCAATCGACTTTCCCCTAGGACTCTTCCATGAACCTAAAATCGACGTTACCTTTCTCTGCCCGATCCAATACATGATCACTCCTAACATCACTAAAGTGAAAAAAGGAATGTAACCAATCGTCTGCAAAAGCGTGGTAATAAAAGTGTGTGAACTCGCCGAAACATCTCCTTTCCCGAACCAAACAACAATACCTTTCTCACGAAGAACCTCAAAAGACTCAAGCCGAGCATTGATCGTATTTAAGGTCAAGGAGGGGTGGATTTGGAAAAGATAATCTTCGGTCACTTGGCGACACCAAACCCGAATCTCGTCAGGAAAACGAATCATGGCGAAGATCACCGAAGAAAAAGCAATCAACGCGAGCATCCCCATGAGCCGAGATCGAATCATGGCAGCGGCAAAAGGAAGGATCACTAAACCAAGCATCGGAGCCTTCTTAGTAGATATAAAGATTGCGCCCATTGCTACTAAGAGAGCAACTACCCAGAGGCCCTGCGAAAACATGCCTCCACCCTTTAGTCGGCTCGTGCGTAACCCGTTGAGAGCAATCACTACCGCAAACAACATTGACCAACCAAAAGCATTAGGAGATCCGTAAGTTGCGAATGGGCGAAAATCCTCCTGCCCTCTCCTAGCAGTCCGCCCTCCTTCGGATTCATCCGCGTATCCTAACTCAATATAGGTCCGGTCCAGCTGAGTTAGCCCAAAAACCCCTTGATAGTAACCCACTAATGAAGTGAACAGCATCAGAACAAGTGTGAAATTAAGTAACCGAGTAAAGGATTTTTCATCACGAACATTCAAAGGAAGCACCCATAAAATATTTGCATATGCTCCCGTCATTACCGCTAGCTCAACCCTCCCCGACTTTGAGTAGATTATTGCCATCAGCGCAAGGGTAACGGCAATTCCCGTCACAAAAATTGTCCAATCTCGTCGAGAACCACGTCTCGCGAAAATAAGCCGGAGGAAAGTCGAAGCGCACATCCCTAAAAGCAAAATAGCCGGAGCACCGACTACAAAATATAAATTTGAGAACGCAAAGTATCCGTCCAAGATCATCGTCTTTTTCAGGTAACCAATGCCCACGATACAAATTGACATCAAGTAGAGAGACTGCGTCGGAGCGATGAAACCAAGAACAGCAAACACAAACGGAATATAACGATACAGATTCGAGACAACATTCCCTCCAGAAGTCAGCACCGAAATCATTACATAGAAACCAAGTAACAGACCGAAGACTCCAATTAAAATCCCCTTTAAACTATTTGCACTCACTAATTATCTCCTCCTTCTTATTTCTGAATATTTCGCCCATCGTCTACTCTGCCATCAAGTTTAGAAATCCTTCTGTAGTTGCGCCCAAGGCGTCCTATCCCGCCTTCCCCCCAATAACGGAAGTCTTAAGATAGCGTATCCAAAAAAGAAGATCCGCGCACAGTAATTACGTAGCTTCTTCACGAAGCCTGAACCATCACGCGTGGCTTGCTTCCTTGAAAACAGCTGAGAAATAATCCACCAACCGCTTTTCGTCCCAAGCAACATGAGAAGTCGATTGTAAGCCTGATCTGCCAGCAACTTAAAGGAAACCCGTCCAGTAGCGCGACATCCTCCCGTCTCTTCTCCCAGATGCTCAAGGTAACAAGC
>CAZGXV010000028.1:16465-38036 GCA_964529725.1 uncultured Roseibacillus sp. | reverse complement strand
TGAGCTGAAAAGCCCGTTTTGACTCAATCGGCTTCCCGGCGGTGATCGCGAGTGAGAAGTTGATGCAAGACTTCAGGTGCTGGTTGATCGCGGTAGAGGATGGCATGCATGGCATCAAGGAGGGGCGTGCGTGCGCCAATCGATTGAGAGGTCTCGTAGATGGAGAGGGTATTAGGCACTCCTTCCGCCACCATCCCGAGGCGCGCTTCGGCCTCGGTGGCGGTTTCTCCAGCAGCGAGTGCGAGCCCGACTTGATGATTGCGGGAGTGAACCGAAAAGCAGGTGGCAATCAGGTCGCCGACCCCGGAAAGCCCAGCGAAGGTTTCGGCTTGGCCGCCCATCTGTATACCAAGACGGGTCATCTCAGCAAGGGAGCGGGTTGCCAAGGCTGCCAGAGCATTGTCGCCAAGTTTAAGCCCAGTAGCGATTCCTGCCGCAAGCGCATAGACGTTTTTGATGGCGCCCCCGAGTTCGATCCCAGCAATGTCGGTGGAGGTATAGGTGCGGAAGGTGTCGGTGGCAAACTGGGTCTGGAGGCGAGCGGCAAGCTCTTCATCAGGAGCACCAATCACCGCACAGGCGGGGAGACCGCGGGCAATTTCTTCGGCATGATTGGGGCCAGAAAGAACGGCTACCGGATTGTTAGGGTAAACTTCGGAAAGGATTTGCGACATGCGGAGCCCGCTGCCTCGCTCGATGCCTTTGGCGCAGGAAAGAAGGACGGTTTGCGGTGAAATAAGCCTCTGAAAGCTCTCTGCGGTTTGCCGAAAGTGGGCGGTCGGAACAACGAAGAGAATCAGTTCAGCGGAAGAGAGGGCGGCTCCCGGGTTGGCGCTGGCTGAGAGGTTTTTAGGAAAAGTAACTCCAGGGAGGTAGCGCTCGTTACAGCAGGTGGAGTTGAGAACGTCCGCCTGTTCTTGTTCCCTAGTCAGTAGAGTGACCTCGTGATTGTTAGATGCTGATAGAATACCGAGGGCTGTGCCCCAGGACCCGGATCCGATGATGCTGGTTTTCATGGTGGGTGGGGTAGAGAGCTAGCCTTTCGTCGACTTGTTCCTTTTGGAAAAACGGTTCTCGGTGCCATCACGGAGACGTTGGATGTTGGATCGGTGTTTCCAAATGGCGAGGAGAGCCACGACCAAGCTAAAAAGAAACAGGGGTAGGTTCCAAGTGCCGTCCTCGATACGGCCGTGGTAATACGATCCCCATAGGGTCAGGATGGGCAAAGAGGCTGCCGCGATAATGGAAGCGAGGGAGACGTAACGAGAGGCGAGAAAGACGATGAGAAAAATGCCAATGAGAACAAGGACGCCAAAGGGCATCAGAGCGAGCAGAACACCGGCAGAAGTCGCGATGCCTTTTCCTCCCTTGAAGCCCAGCCACGGCGAAAAGTTGTGGCCAAGGATGGCAAAGAGGGCAGTTACGACGTGAATGACCTGCACGAAGAGCTGTTGCGAAGCAGGAAGCGTCTCCCGGATAGAGTCGAGGATGGGGAGATGGGGGAAAGGCGTGCGGTCGCCGAACTGGAGAAGATTGATGGCGAGAACAACAGGGATGAAGCCCTTGAGGATATCAAGAATGAGACAAATGATTCCCGGCCATTTCCCCAAGACACGGAAGACGTTGGTGGTGCCAATATTACCGGAGCCATGCTCGCGAATGTCGATGCCTTTCACTATCTTTCCGATGATGAGGCCGAAAGGAGTAGCCGCAATGATGAAGGCGATAATGGGAAGGGCGTAGGGCATGAGGACTGTCGGTTGTTTTCTGAGTGTGCTGACTCTGAGTTGTGGCGGCCTTATTTGGAAATGAAAAAGGCGGGTTTGGAGCCCGCCTTTGCATGAGGTCTTCATTGCTGCCGGAAACAGAAAGAAAGGGCTGCCGCCGGAAGCTCCAGCTACGGTATCAATCGTTACTTCAACCGCGCTGACTTGATGTAGTCGAGTTCAGGGAAATTCTGTTTTAGAAAAGCATTTCCTTGCGCTTGGATGGTGCCTTGGGCACCCGAAGGACGCTCGCCGTAACCTTTGAAGAGGCTATTGACGACTTCCATTCCGCCAGTGACTTCGCCGAAAGGAGTGAAGCCTTGGTTGTCGAGAAAGGCATTGTGCTTG
Organism: uncultured Roseibacillus sp.; assembly: GCA_964529725.1. GTDB lineage: Bacteria > Verrucomicrobiota > Verrucomicrobiia > Verrucomicrobiales > Akkermansiaceae > Roseibacillus. Next base: position 35,922 of record CAZGXV010000028.1, on the reverse strand, counting down.
TAGTTGATAAAAAACTGAACCGAGCGCGAATTGGGAGCGCCAGTTTTGGCGAAAGTGACCCGGCCAGGTTCGTTGGAAACGACCGCATTGCCATCGTCCTTGATGTTGGCGTCCTTCCAGACCGCGTTCACAGCTGGGTCGCCGTGGATGCCAAACTGAACCATGAAGCCTTCGACCGCGCGGAAGAAGGCGATGTCCTCAAAGTATCCGATTTTAACGAGATTGTAGAAGCGGTCAGCTCCCAAGGGTGACCATTCACGATGGGCGGTGATTTCGAAATCGCCTTTGGTGGTAGAGAATACTGCCGTGAACTTGGCTGGAGCTTGCTCGGTCGCTTGGGCCGGGTCTTTCATCGCGGGATGAGGTCCTTTGGTCGCTTCGCCCGCTGGTGCGCTTTCTGTTTGGGCCGCGGCTGGTGCATCCGTCTTGGCGGCCGCAGATGGATCATCGGCATCGAGACAAGAGGCGAGGAAGAACAGGGAGAGAAAGGGAGTAATGAGTTTCATGTCGATTGAGAATGAAGGGTAAAATCGGGAATTGTGCAAGGGGTTGGCTAGGCAGTTTGGGATGAAGTTCTTGATTAGCGCGGATGTCTCGCACTGCATTGCGTTCGTTGGCGACGAGAATCATGACGGAGAGGACTGCCAGGACCAAGCCCGCGAAAATCCCTTTTTAAGAGCGGCCAATGCGGCCAATGCGGCCCAGCCAACCCACATTGCTCACAACATTCATTTTGTGAAGTCAGTGGGCGACTAAGCGGATTTCGATGGGAAGGTTTCGACCCCGGCAGATGACGACTAGAGGAGAATGCGGTTGGTCTCGGAAGCGGGCTTGGAGAGAGAGAAGACCGCAAGGTGTCGATCGACGGATTTTCCCGCAGTCTGGATAATGGGACGCGAACGCGGGTTGCGAACGGTAGTGAGGAGATGGGCACCCAGCGACTCGAGGGCACTGAGAGCAAGGAGGTGTTCTTTGTCGAAGTAGGAGGTGATGACCAGGAGGCCTGCCGGATCGAGCTGATGGAGAGCATGGTCAAAAAGAGAAGTCCAGAGTTGAGGGCCGTTCCAAAAATTCTGATGCCGAAAGAAGGCTAGGTGAGTGGGGCTGGGTATTTCCTTGAGGAGAGGAAGCTTAGAAGCATCGAGATTGAGGAACTTGGTGCGGAGCTTGGGCGAGTTTTGGTTTTGCGCGGACCAGCGAGCGGTGGCTTCGTCGAGTTCGGCAGCCCGAATATCGATGCCTGTGAGCTGGGTCTCTCCAAAGGGATCGGAAAAAAGTTCAGCAAGGAGGCCAGTCTCATCCGAGCGCCCACAGGCAAGATTGAGAATGTGACGCTGGGCGGGAAGTTTGGGACTGAGGTGAACGAGGGCGTGAGCTTCTAGCAGAGCGCGCAAGGAGGCGAGGTCTTCGGGTGTTTCTCGGTAAGAGAAAGGACGGTTGGGGAGGTGCAAGACGTGAGAGGGTAAAGGTGTCGTTCTCTTCGCCAAGGGAGTAATGCCGAGCCTCTAATTTTCAGACTTGTAGCTTTTGCGAAGGTGGGAAGGAAGGATGTTAAGCTGCTCGCGATACTTGGCGACCGTGCGGCGGGCCACTTTGATGCCTTGGGTTTTGAGCGCTTTCTCAATCGCGGAATCGGACATCGGCTTTTGAGGGTTTTCGTTGTCGACGATGTCTTGGATCGCCTGTCTGACGCCTGCATTAGAGACGTCGGATCCGTCGGAGGTGTGATAGCCAGTCGCGAAGAACTTACGCATCTCAATGATGCCGTGTGGGGTCTCGATGTATTTGCCGGCCACCGCTCGAGAGACCGTAGTTGGGTGGACGCCGATGGTGTCCGCAACGTCGTTCATGGTCAGCGGACGCAGGTGACGTGAGCCTTTTTCCAGGAAGTCGGGTTGGTGTCGGATAATTTCGGCGGTGATGGCAACGATGGTGTCCTGTCGCTGATCGAGAGCCCGGATGAGAACACGACCATCACGAATCTGGTCCCGCAGATAGGAGCGTACTTTCTTATCGGGAGTGCTCGAGAGCATGTCCTTGTAGCTGTCAGAGATGCGGAGACGGGGGAGGTTATCGTTAGTGGATTGTGCGACCCATTGGCCCTCGTCCCACACGATGCGGGCGTCGGCCGAGATGACAGGATTGCGTGTGCCATCGAAGATAGCACCAGGAGAGGGGTCGAGGGCGGCAATGTGATCGGCGGCGCGCGCTATGTTGTCTACCGTGACCTTCATGGTGCGGGCAATTTGAGGATATTGCTTCCGGGCAAGAGCATCGAGATGCTTGGAAACAATGCGATGTTCCAAAGAGTCGGCTAGCCCCAGCCGCTCTAGCTGTAGCAAAAGAGAGTCTTGGAGATTGCGAGCTGCAATGCCGGGGGGATCGAGGGTATGCAACAGTGCCAGAGCTTCTTCCAGAAGTTCACCCGGAATTTCGAGGCGAGCCGCAATTTCTTCGGGAGGCTCCGTGAAGAATCCACGGTCATCGAGACTGCCGACCATAGCCATGCAGGCCAATCGAAGGTCTTCTTCCAAGGCCGATTCCTCAATTTGGTTGGCGAGATGGCTGGCCAGGGATTGGGGAGCGACGAGAGAGTTGTAGAGGAACTCGCGTCGCTCCTCTGAGTCCGGGTTGCTGCCGAGAGCGCGCCCTTCCATGATTGCCAAATCGCGCAAATCGTCGTCGTAGGTGTCGTGGTGCTCGTCGAAGTCGTCTTCGTCTGGTTCGTCGAAATCGAGATCCTCCAAGGATTCGCTCTCCGTAATATCCTCCAAGGTGGGATTGACCTCAATTTGTTGCCGCAGAAGCTGCGAAAGTTCTAGGGTATTGGCTTGCAGAATCTCCAAGCTCTGGCGCATTTGGGGCGCTAGGGTTTGTGATTGGGAAAGATTCTGTGAAAGAGCTGGACCAGCCATAACCAAGGCAAGTCTTAGCCGATAATTTCCAAAACGCTAGGAATTATTAAGCAGATTTCATGCCAGAGGCGTGATTTTTTGCTTGCGGTCGGTTTAGGAGCTTGTCCTCTTGCTGAGAAGCTCCGCTATCCATGCCGCTGGGTCTTTCTCATCTTTCGGCTGCAGTGCCAGAAGCTGGTCGAGCGCGGAAGTGATTTTGGTCTCTTCAGACCACGGCGAACGAGCAAAGGGAATGTCGTCGGAGAGCAGGAGCGAGGATTCGGCGAGAGCGCAGGCCCGGGCCATCGTGTTTTCGAGTTCGCGCACGTTCCCGGTCCAGCGGTGTTTTTGGAGGGTGTCGATCGCTTCTTCGGAGAGCTTGATTTTTGCGAGGCTGTATTTGCGAGCAAGACGTTGCAGGAAAAATTCAGCAAGGAGGGGGATGTCTTCGCGCCGTTCGCGGAGTGGAGGGAGGTGGATTTCTACTACGTTAAGGCGATAGTAAAGGTCTTCGCGGAAGCGGCCTTTGGCGACTTCCTGCGCTAGATCCTTGTTGGTGGCGGCCACGATGCGGACATCGGAGCTCAGGGTTTCGTTAGAGCCGACTCGGGCGAAGCTTCCGTCTTGGAGAACGCGTAGAAGCTTGACCTGTACTGACTGGGGCATGTCGCCGATCTCATCGAGAAAGAGTGTGCCTCCATCGCATTGTTCGAAGCGTCCGGCACGGCGAGCCATGGCCCCGGTGAAGGAGCCTTTTTCGTGGCCAAAAAGTTCGGATTCTAGCAGGTTTTCGGGGATGGCACCGCAGTTGATGGCGATGAAGTCGTTTTTGCGTCGGGGAGAGTATTCGTGCACCGCTTGAGCGATGAGTTCTTTGCCCGTGCCTGATTCTCCCGTGACGAGGACTGGCGCATCGGAAGGGGAGACGCGGCCGACGAGTTTAAAGGTCTCTTGAATCACCCGCGACTGCCCGATCATTTTTACTCGTGAATCAGCTGCTGGCAGGGCTTGTTCGTGCTGGTCGGCCGAGCGGCGATCCCCGATGATCTGAAAGGCGTTTTCAACGACTGTACGGAGCTCAAAGTTCAGCGATTCCTTGCGGAGGACGTCGCGGGCGCCTAGGCGAGTGGCCTCGATGATTTGCGAGGTGGTGGGGAATCCGGCGAGCAAAATGGTGACAATACTGGCGTCGTGAGCGCGGATTTTGCTCAAAAGTTCAAGCCCGTCGAGCGGCTTGGTGAGGAAGTCGGCCAATACGAGATCGACCCGAGTCCCGGCGATGACTTTGAGGGCTTTCTCCGAGCTGTCGCATCGCAGAATTCGGACACCTGGGGCTTCGAGGTGTTTGGTCGCCCAGTCCAAGAAGTCGATATCGCTGTCGACGAGGAGAAGGGTATCTATAAAATCAGCTTCAGCCATTGTGCGTGCAGCGATAGTAAGCAGGTTTTGGACCGATGCGAACGCTTGTTTTCAGCTACTTTTGCCCGGGGCAGACGTTGAGAGCGAGTTTCGGTCGCTGCTGTTCTTAGCTAGGGGCCAAGGAGTGCCTTCATGGTGCTCCTTAGGTTTGTATTCTTGTTCACTTCTTCCAAGTAAGAGAGCCGGGAGGGTGCGAAAGTCTCTTACTCGTATGTCTGAGGCTCGACCCGATTGGCGTCGAGGGACTTCGCTACCCAGACAAAGAGGTCGTGGACCTCAGGGTTCTCCATGCGGAGGTTCTGGAGAGAAGACCAGTCGAGGTGATCCCGTCTCTGCGAGGGGGCGATGCGACGCACATCGAGTCGTTCCATGAGGGCTTCGGTCTCGCGCGGTTGTGCGTTGAGGATATGCTCTGCGGGAGGAAGTTCGTCGAGAGCCTGCAAGGAAAGACCGAAGGTGGTAATCCCCACTCCATAGCGTCCGGATAGGTGGCGGAGGGCTTCCGCGAGAGCTTCGTCCGGAATCGGATTGGCGTAAAAGAGCTCGCCCGAGTTGCACCACGATGAGACGGCGAGAGCTTGGAAGAAATCCTCCCGGCAAAGCTCGAGATTGGGGGCGAGTTTCAGGGAGACGGCATCGAGACGATAAGGAGCCAAGCCAATCGAACGCCGAAGCATGATGTTGGTGCGGTCGAGATCGAATCCGGTCTCGTCCGGATCGCCTGACTCCCAATCGACGATGACCATGTCGGGAATCTTCCAAAGATTGCCAATGGGCGCTCCTTTGCCAAGGGAGGCTCGGAACTGATAAGGAAAGCGGTTATTGGTTTCCGAGTAGCGGGTGACAATCGCGCGGAATTTCTGGATACGCGCCACGGCATAATCGAGTGCACGTGGGTCGGTGCCAACTTCGTCGAGCTGACCTTGCGACATCATCTCCCGTGCTTTTACGAGGTCGGGCACCGCAGGAGCACGTCGGTAGTAACCCTGGCCTTTCTCGACCTTCGCAATGGGCGAAGCCGGATCACAGGACATGATCGAAAAGTGATAACGCAGCGAAGCGTCGGAATAATCTCCATCTAGCCTCATGCGAACGAGGCGGATTAATTCGGTGCCTTTGATTGCTTGGGCAGGATCGGCGGGGAGGATTTCGGGGAGGCTGTCAGACAGTTGTTGGCGGAGACTCATTAGGCAGACGAAAGGCTTGTCCTAAGCAAATGAGAGGACGGCCTGTTCTCCAAGCTGGAAGTGCGTTCTTTTTGGAAAAATATCATTAAGAAGACTTAACTTTTTGAATAACGCGAAGCCGGAGTTCAGAAGTGAAGTCGCGCTGCTGGGCCCTATTCGGACACGTGTTCGCAGCAGATACACTGGTGAGCTGGCAAAATAGGAAGACCGTGTTCGTCGAGCTGAGCTGGCACAGCTGCTTTGTTCGATGATGGTTTTTTTGCATTCTTGCTTCCACCCGCAGCGACGAGGTTAGCCTCCACGCGATAGAAAGCCTGGGCAGTCATCTCAACCGGGTCGGGCCATCTCTTGATGCTGCCATCACCAATGATTTCCGGACCAGATGGCGTGAGTGAGTCAGGTGTGTTGGAACGAGAAACCTCGTAGTGGACGCCGGTAACGGTCGGAATATTGATTCCAACTTCGCCGGACTCGAAGTCGAAGGCAAGCTCCAGTGGCGCAGCAGTAGGGGACAGTTCCCAACCGATGTCTCGCAGGGCGACAACATCAAGGTCGGTGGGAACGGTGAATTGATTGGCGCTCGTGGTTGCGATAACAGATTGCATGAGCGGCTTCTGGAGTTCTCCATGTTCTCTGCCAAAGATTCCGAGAGTGCGGCTGGTCGTTACGCTGGTTGCCCAATGCGCGAGAATATTATCAAGACCAGGTTCGGTGTTGTCGTTGGATAGCACCGCGAGAGGGCCTTCGAACTTTCGTGCCGAAACGAGGGGAGACCAACTGGAAGTGGGGCCTATATTACCAATACCTAACACGTGCCCAATCTCGTGAAGCGCCACTGGAAGAAAATCAATTCCGGAGTTGGCGGCGGCGTCGGTGGTGGAAAAGTTCCAAGTGCGATCCACGTCAAAAAAAACAGAACCACCCCATGAACCGAAGTCGGTGGCGTTTTCCGAAAAGCTATTGTTCTGAAAAGTCGTCGCTCCCGGTTCGCCGCGATTGACGAGTTGGTTGATCCACTCATTGGTGGCTGGGTTTAGAAACTGGATACCACCGGGGCCTCCTTGACCCACGGTGCTCAAATTCCTGCCAGCTGCAAAAATGATGATGGTGTTGGCGGGAACCACCAAATCAGTGTCGTTGATAGCCGCTTGCTGAGCATTGTCGTTATCGGGCTCAATATAAAGAGGCCTCCAGGCTCGTTGGGGACCTCCTTGAAAATTATTGGGATCAATTTCCTCTAATTCATCGACAATTAAGTCTTCGTAGAACTCGGCTGCAGCCTCCAAAGCTTCCCTCGCTCCCGGTTGGTCAAAAAATCCCTCTCCGTCCAAATCATAGCGAAAGATAATCTCCAGCGCAGAGAGTTGCGGGCAAAGACTAGTCGCCAGCAGTATTGAAAAAATAGACCCCCCTTTTTTCATAGTTCAGAAACCTACATTATACATTAGTCCGAAGAATGCGAGCGGCAAGTGACCGTTTACGGTCCTTTGCTTAACTCGCTATTCGCTGAGCTGTCGGCTGAATCGAGTTCGAGCCGATAACGAGCGAGCGAGGAATCGACTTCCTGGGCGTAGGCGTCGATGCCTCCTGCCAAGGCAAAGGTCCTTTTTAAGCCATGGCCCCGAAACCACGAGACATGATCGAGAACAGCTGATCCGGTGTGGTCATAGAGAACGATTTCCTGTTCTTCATTTTTGGTAGATAAATTCGATAACGTATTTTCAGTCAGTAGCATAGAGCCTTCCAGGCACACGGCTTCGTGTTCTTCGCGCGTCCGGGTATCGACGAGGACGGGAGGGGTTTTCGAGGTCAGTTTTTCTTTCACCGCCTCAGGGGACAGCAGGAGCTTCTGCTCGTCTTCATGGCTTCGGGCAATGGTCTCGCATGCTGCTTGGACATCGAGCTCGTGTTCTTGGCAGACTTGAGCGAGGGAATCTTCTTCGGAAAAAGCACAGGATTGGCAGCCTCCGATGTGGAAGGCCGCAAAGAGAGCTCTTCGCGCCGAAGGGTAATCTTCAAGGAGTTCCTTCATCGGGCGTTGGGGATTGGGGAGTGCGGTGGCCATGACGGCACTATCCAAGAGGAAAACCTGAAGGTCCAACCATGATTTCAAGTGAGCAAAAAATTGGCTCTCATTTATTCGGAAAAATTGATAAGCTCCACTCCGAAATGAGCTGGCGAATGGATTGGTGTCTTCTGGCGACTGGACTGATTAGCCTCGGGCTAACGATGGTCCAGAAAGGCCGTGCTGATCTGTTGCAGCTCCTTGCGGAGGATTCGGGTGGTGTGAATGGTATTTTGATGGGCGCCAGCGGATTGATTGTGCCACTTGGCCTGCTCGGAGCATTCGTTGGGCGGTTCTTCTGGCGCGTCGTCACTCGGACATGGCGTTAAATCGTCAGGAACCAGTCGCAAAATTGGAGGTTGGAGGCCTTTGGCAATATGGTAGAAGACAACTCATGGGTATCTTGATGAAGTTTGGCGCGGCAGCTCTTGTGGGGTTGTTTTTGTCGTCTTGCGGAGGAAAGAGCACTGTCCCTACTGCCACAGAAGGGGCCGGCAAGATTCTCGCTCTGGACGAGGGTTCGGGGTCCTCGGCTCTCGAGAAAAAGTTCGCCAACTATAAGAACGATGTCGTTCTCGATGACGAAGGTAACATTACCAAGGATTCCAAACGGAGTAATTTCGAGGGCAAGAAGCTGAACTCAATCGGAGGTGATTTTGGCAAAAAGCAATTTGCGGCCAGCCGCTACTCGAAGAAGAACTGGAGCGGGAGCAAGAATTTCGATCCAGGGAACTTCAAGCGTTCCAAGAATCGTTGGGACGATGAGGAATGGTTTTTGCGAAAGCAGGCTCGCGAAACAGGGACTGCAGCCCGAAGCCAAGGGCAAGCCTATTCAACGGGGAACTACCACACCGCAACGGCTCGCGAACAAGGGGGCAATCGACTCGCCCGCCCGAGTGATGTCGAGACTGATATCCGGCGCAGGGTCAACAAGGAGCCGTTGATTATAGACCAAGAGGACTACGAAAAGATGTCCTTGGAGGAGAGCAAAAGCATCCTCGGGCGATAATGTGATGAGCGGAACCGAGCAGGATAGCGAAGAGAATACCAAGAAACTGAAGCAAACGCTCTGGGAGATTGTCTTCGAGGCGGAAACGCGATCAGGGAAAATTTTCGACGTCACCTTGCTCTGGCTGATCGTGATCAGCGTCATCGTGGTGATGTTGGAGAGCGTGGAGGCTATCAAGATTAAGTATGGCGACTTGTTCTTGGTTTTGGAGTGGATTTTCACGATTCTCTTCACGATTGAATATCTGACGCGGCTTTGGCTGGTGCGAAAGCCTTGGCGGTATGCCTTTAGTTTTTTCGGAATCGTGGACCTCCTTTCCTGCCTTCCCACCTATCTGACACTGCTGCTGCCCGGAGCTGGTGTGCAGTCCTTGTTGGTGATTCGAATTCTCCGTCTCCTGCGCATGTTCCGCGTCCTGAAGATGGTGCACCACGTGCAAGGTGCCAACTTGCTGTCTCGTTCCATCTATGCCAGCCGGGCCAAAATTACCGTCTTCCTATTGGCAATGGCCATTTTCGCCGCCATCATGGGAACGTTAGCCTATCTGTTTGAAAAAGGGCAGGGTGGAGGAATCGATAGCATCCCCACTGGCATCTATTGGGCAGTGGTGACGATGACTACGCTTGGCTACGGTGATGTCACTCCGGTCACGGTTTGCGGAAAATTTCTGACGGTGCTGACCTCGTTGTCGGGCTTTGCAGTCATTGCCGTTCCAACGGGTATTTTCGTCAGTGAGGTGGCCAACGCGAGGGAGCGAGAAGAGGATTTCACCGATGCCTGCCCGGGGTGTGGTTCTTGTGGTCATCTCCCCGATGCTAAGTTCTGTCGCAAGTGCGGGGAGCACCTCGATATGAAGCAGTGATTTTGCTCCAATCGAAGAGGGCGACGAAGCTAGGGAGCAAGCTTCTCCCTTTAGCCAATTCTGGGACCAAGATGGAAAGGTTAGACGGGATTTTTTAATGGAAAAATCAGAGCCGCAAACTTTTGAAGGAAATGCCGCTTCAAGGCTCGGCTCAAAACAATCAATCTATCCTGGTCTCGTCTCACCGAGCTCCCAGCTTTTCGTTTCGCCAAAAAAAAGACGACCCGCAGGTCGTCTTCGATGAACGTGATTGGAGAAAATCAGACTTAAATCAAGCCTGCCTTCTTCAAAGTCACATAAGCACCATTCTTGTTGATGGTCCGGAGAGCCTTGGCAGTGATCTTGACCTTGACGTGCTTGTCGAGCTCAGGAACCCAGATGCGCTTAACGTGGAGGTTAGGAGTGACCAGACGCTTGTTGACCTGCGTGACGTGGCGTCCGATTCCGCCCTTCTTTTTCGCCAAACCAGAACGGTGGATCTTACGACCTACGCGGACCTTCGAACCTCGGATGCTGCATACTCTAGACATAAAATTCTCCCGTGTTGCGGGGCGGGGAGAAAAGAGCTTTTCGAGGGCAGGGTCAAGAATTTTCGACGACCTGATTGCACGCGGTGACAATTGACCCCGGCTAAGTCGTCGCTTTTGCGCCTATTTCATGATTTCTTAGGAGATGAAGGCGTTTTTATGGCTGTTTTTGGGAGTGATGGCTTCGTATGGGGAGGATTTTACCCTTCAGGTGGAAGGAGTGAGGCAAGAGATTTTGGTCACCCTGCCAGATAATCATGACTCCTCGCGAACTTGGCCGGCTGTCTTGCACTATCACGGAACAGGAGGGCGCCCAAACACAGATTTCATACGAAGTCATACCGGCCGCAAGGATTGGATCGTGGTGGGGATGGGTTACGTGAGGGAAGGCCAGTTCCAGCTGACCCCCGAAGGCTTGGATGCAGAAATCCGTGTTCTCGAGGAGGTGCGAGCACAGCTGCAAGCGCGGATCAACTTAGACCCGAGCCGGACTTATGTTTCAGGATTCAGCAAAGGAGGGTGGGTCAGCGGGCTCTTGTTGCAAAAGGAGAGAAGTCTGGCGGGAGCGGTGATTCTGGGAGCGGGCCACCTGCACCAATTGCAAACTCCCTCTCCATCCTTCGCGAACAAGAAAGCCGTCTTTATTGGGGTGGGACGTTATGACGGCAATTACCCGCTTTCCCTCAAAGCGGCAGTTTTCTTTCGCGGATTGGGCGCGAACTCAGTGATGGAAGCTTGGCAGGGGATTGGTCATCGTTTTCCTCGTGAAGGATCGAAAGGCCTGAAGGAATGGTTCGCCCTTCAAGTGGGGAACGGCCCCTTGGAAAATGAAATGGAAAAAGAGCTGAATCAGATCCTAGCCAGCGAGGATAAATTTCAAAAGTGGTGGGCCTTGCTCGAGTTTGCGCAGCGTCCCGCGATTCTTGCTCTACCGGGGTGGCCAGAGAAGGTAGATGGTTATCGCTTGGAGCTCGAAACATCTCCAGAACTCGCGAGAGAGGTGAGAATTTTGAAGGAAAGCCGCCGCTTGTTAGCCAAAGAACTCACGAAAAAAACATTGGCAGACTTCGAGGCGATTGCGGCGGGTTATGCGCGCATCGTCGAGCATGCGGGCAACTCCCCGCAGCGAGAGACGGCTGCTCAAGATGAGAAGCGCTTCGGCGAGATTCTTGCACTGGCGAGGGCTCAGATCAGCAAAGAGAAACGCGAGCGACAGCGCCGAGAAGTCGAAATCAAACCCGAAACCGAAAAGCGCCGCATTCCGCGCAACCCTTTGGTGCGGTGAACAGCCTTTAGGACTTCCAGCTCAAAGCCCCTTTCTTGAGGGCATAGATATAGGCGAGGGTCAGCACGCCTAAGAAAGTGAGCATGGACCAAAGAACCATGGTGTGTCCTTCGATAATCAAGTCCTTGAAGACCACTGCCCAAACGTAGCTGAAGACGGCTTCGATATCGAAAATCACGAAGAGCATGGCCACGAGGTAGAATTTGACAGAGAAGCGGGGCGCACCATCACCGATGGGAAGCATTCCGCACTCGTAAGCTTCATTTTTCACTCCTTCTGCTTTTCCTCGCTTGCCGAGGTAGAGGCTCATGACGAGCGCAACTCCTGCGAATCCAACAGCGAGAAGAATTTGGAGAAAGACCGGGAAAAAGTCAGTGAGCATGGTGTGGAAAGAGGTAAAAGAAAACCCGCGTTGGGCAACGCGGGTTTTGTAAAAGATTGCTGGGAAATCGCCAGCAGGAAAATGAGGAACTTGCGTTCGCGCTGAATGCTTAAGCTTGCTGGTTTGCAAGATTGTCGCTGTGCGCGTCCATTACTTTATCGAGTCCCTTATACTCCTTGCCGTCCTTTTCGACGAGGCCGCGAGTGACAAGATTTTGTAATTTCTCATATGCACGGAGGCGGAGCATTTCTTCGCCGCCGCTCACTGCATTGCGTGCTTTTAAGCGGTCAAAGACCTTTTCGAAAAGCTCGTTGAAGCCAAAGAATTTCTTGTCAGCAGAGAGAACAGTGACAAGTTCATCAGTCACATGATCGGGAAGTCGACGGGAGAATCGGGTTCGTTTCGTAGTTGCCATAGTGGAGTTGTAATATAGTTTAATTTTGTGACAAAAGCGACCGAAAAAAGCCGCTTAGCATAATTTTTATAATTAGTTAGTCAAGTTAATATTTAGGAATTCTTAATCTTATTTCGGGGAATCGTTGTCATCACTGGTTTTCTCTCTTGGAGCGTTGCTGAAAACTGATTTAGTCTTCTTAAATGATTGCCGCTCTGAAGGGTGAAGTGTGGGAAGCTCTCCCCAACCGATTGGTGGTGGGTTGCGGTGGAGTGGGCTATTTGGTTCATGTGCCGATTTCGACATTCGATCAGCTCAATCCGTTCAAAGGTTCTGAAGTTTTCTTAAAAACTTATATGTATGTAAGGGAAAACATTCAAAAACTTTTTGGTTTTGCGACTGATGAAGAGCGGGATTTGTTTCTTCTTTTAATTGAGCGGGTGAGTGGAATCGGTCCCTCTATTGCGATGGCGATTCTTTCCGGCATGCCGGTGGAGGAGTTTAAGCGTCACGTCGTCGGTGCCGACTCGGCGGAGTTATCCCGCATCAAGGGCCTGGGGAAGAAGACAGCGGAACGAATAATCTTGGAGCTGAAGGATAAGGTCGGAGTGGTCGAGAGTTGGAACGAAGAAGAAGGCGGGGGAGTGGCCAATGCCTCTCGTGATGCCGAGCTAGCGCTCATCGCCTTGGGCTACAAGCAGGCCGAAGCTCGCAAGTCGATCGCAGCTGCTGCCAAAGCCTCTACGGGTGCGACGGTAGACGATTTGATTCGGGAAGCCTTGCGAGGTTTAAGTTAGCGTGCGAATGGTCTCCCGCGTTCATGGTCTCTCTTTCCGAACTTCAAGCAGCGATTCCCTCCGAAGGGCTCTTTGCTGACAAGAGCTGGTTGCTGTCTCCCGAACCCTTGTATCTCGAGGAGAAGCAACGGCGGGAGCTCGAACGAATGGGAGCTATCTTGGCCTCGTTCCAAGAAGCTCAGGATCGAATTTATCGGCGCAGCTCCAAGGGACGCATTGCTCCTTGGGTTGCCGAATTGCTGGATGCTGGGAAGCCAGATTGGATAACGGCTTGGCAGCGCGAGGGGTCGCAAGCCGAGGTGGTCCCGAAGGTGATTCGACCGGACCTCCTGCTCACCGAGGAAGGGTTCTCGATCACCGAGCTGGATTCCGTTCCGGGGGGAATGGGGGTGACCGCTTGGTTGGCGAGCTTATATCAGGATGTGCTGGGAGGCTCGCAAGGGATGATCGAGGGCATGCGCTCGATTCTACCTAAGGATGGTCAAAGGATTTGGGTCTCCGATGAGTCCAGTGACTACCGTCCAGAAATGGAGTGGCTGGCGGACCAGCTGGGCGGGGTGTCCGTCCATACGGCGGAGACTTGGGCGGGAGAGGCAGGGTATCGTTTTTTTGAGCTTTTTGATTGGGAGTCGATTCCAGGGCTGTCCTCAAGCGAGGGCAAGATCGGGCTCACCCCCCCGATTAAGCCTCTGTTCGAAGAGAAGCTCTGGTTGGCTTTGCTTCACACTCCTGGGCTCAGGAAAATTTGGGAGCAGGAATTGCGCGGCAAACATTTTGAGCAATTGAAGAAGTGGATTCCGATGGCATGGGTGGTCGATCCGACTCCTCTTCCTCCGCAGGCAGCCCTTCCTCGCTTGGAGGTGAATTCCTGGTCGGAAGTGGGAGAGATGAGTCAGAAAGAACGCCGTCTCGTGCTGAAGGTGTCCGGGTTCAACGAACTGGCGTGGGGAAGCCGAGGAGTGCACATCGGCCACGACGAGCCCGGCGCACGGTGGGCGGAATTGGTGACCCTGGCAGGTGAGGCTCACGGCAAGCAACCCTGGATGATGCAGGATTTTCGAGAGGCCAAACTGATCGAGCACCCTTACTACGACCCGGACTCGGGCGAAGTTAGGACGATGCAGGGCCGTGCTAGGCTTTGTCCTTATTATTTCGTGACCGAAAGTGGCGTGCAACTCGGCGGTTGTCTCGCAACCATCGTTCCCGCCGATAAGAAGAAAATCCACGGCATGAAAGATGCGATTCTTGTGCCGGCAGTCTGACAATGTCTTCTTTTTCTATTTGAAATGTCTAATTAAATGTGACAATCCGATTTTGTGAGCAGTCCACGGTATTAGATGAAAGAGAATGGAGCAGGGAGAGACAGGAATTGGCTTGCCTTAGGGTTTGCTAGTTTGGCGGGCGTCACCCTTTTTTTGACGGTTCCATTTGGAATTGATTGGTTGGAAGCGAATGCGAATGAGGCTTCCGAGGTGGCTCCGTCGGAGGTGCTAGGCGACTCGACTTCCGAAGATGGCGCGCCTTCGGCCAGTTAGGGCGAGGCCGCTACTCACTCGGATTAGAAGTTAGCTTCAATCGTTTTCTTCAGGTCTTTCAGTTCCGCGTCGGCCTTCTTGGCACCAACGAAGTCCTCGAGAATAGCCAAGGCTTCCCGCTTGACGGGATCCAACCCACTGGGCCATTCAGGGGTGGCGAACGGATCAGTTTCTTCCTCTTCTGCCCGAAGAATGATGGCCTGGGAGTCTCGTTTGCGGTCGACTGTCTCAAGCTTGGCTCGCTCAGCATCCTCCAGGGTCAGGCGGAGGAAATGAAAGCGCTGCTGGTCCTTCTGCTCAATGAGGGCGAAGCGTTCGCGACGCTCTTGATTTCGTTGCACGATTTCATCCTGCTCTTTCTCTGAGTCTGCGAGACGTTTCTCGCGATTGAGCGTGACGACGTTACTCATTCGCTTGCCCTCAGCGCGAACTAAGTCCTCTCGAACGTAGGCAAAGTCAGGCGAGTGATGCACGCGTGCCCGGCTCTTTTCGGTGACTTCTGGCAAAAAGAGATTTTTGCTAGAAAGGGGCCGGAAGCCACGAGCGGAAGAGATATTGTCGTGCGGGAGAGCATGGGGAAGAAAGCGCTCCCCAATTTCGCGGCTATCGTAGAGTGAGGGAAGAATCACATGGGGGATGACGCCACGGAGCTGCGTGGAGCTGCCCGTTACACGGTAGAATTTCTGGACGGTAGCCTTGAGATCGCCTGCTCCACGCGGGTCTTGCATAAAGCGGAGAAAGTTGGCCACGCCCATTTTCTCCTGCACGGTGCCTTTGCCAAAGGTGGAGGAGTCACCCACCAGAATGGCGCGATTGTAATCCTGTAAAACAGCGGCAAAAATTTCGCTGGAGGAAACGCTCTCGCGGTCCGTCACCACTACCAGCGGGCCTTCGTAGTCGGGCTTGAGTGGGGTGGTGGAAAGAATCTCCACGTTTCCGTTCTGGTTCTTGGCTTGCACGACGGGACCACGGGGCAGAAAGAGGCCCGCGAGCCGAGGCACTTCAGTGAGCGAACCTCCGCCATTGCCACGGAGGTCGATTGCAATGCCATCCACTCCCTCGCGCTTCATGCGGGAAACCAGCTTTTTCACATCCTTGTAGACGCTGGGGTCGCCATCCTCGAAATCGAGGTAGAAGCTGGGAATGGTGATCCAGCCCAAGCGAATGGAGGGCCCCTCGGATTGCGCGATTTTCACAACCTCGGCGGCCGCGGCCGCGTTCTTGAGTTCGATCGTTCCTCGCTTCACCACCACTTTCCGTCGTTCAAAATCATCCGGACGACGATTTTCCACGATGAGGCCGACAAAGGTATTCTTGCGCCCGAGAACAAGCTGAACCACCCGTTCGATGGGCAGATAGGTGATGTCGATGATCCGACCATCATTGAGAGGGTCGATGGCCACAATGCGATCGGCAGGTTGGAGTTTGCCCTGGCGATGGGCGGGGCCATTCACGATGATGCCAGCGATGCGGGTCGAGCCATCGGCTTCGGAAGCCAGCTCGGCACCGATGCCGGTCAGTTGATTGCGCAGCTCTTGGTCAAAGCGATCATTCTCTTTCGCGCTCAGATAGTCCGAGTGAGGATCGTGCGCTTGCGCCACGGCGCTGAAGAAGTAGTCGGCGATTTCCTCGTCGGCGGCAGATTGCACGGTTTCTTTGAAGCGGAGGTAGCGGGTCTTGACTACCTTGCGGGCTTCCTCGGTATTGAGAGCCGCTTGAGGTTCCGCCAGCACTGTCTCGCTGGCAGGCGAAGAAGGAACGAGGAGTTTCTCCTCTTCACTCTCCGTTGCTACGATAGGCGTAGTAGTTTCCTTTTCATCGGCCACTTCCCGGGGAGTTTGTCCCTCGGCCTCAGGCTCTTCTTGCTCGACGGCCTCTTGTTGCGGGTTTGGGGCCGCTGGCTTTTCTTCCACTTCGGGCTTCGGCACTGCAGGTTGGGCGAGGGTGCGGTGCTTCTCCTCCTGCAGCAACTGCTCGGTGAGGATTTCGTCGGCAATCTTCAAGCGCCAGATTCGTTGCGCCGCAAAGGTATCACCAGGCCAAGGCGCCTTTTCGCGAGAGCGGGGGACTAGGGTGTCGCTACTAAAGTCAAAGGCAGCCTTGTCAGTAAGGGTCTCGATGAACTCAGTGCGCTCGACGACCCGGGTCGCAAAGCGAGTATAGATATCGCGAGCGGGCTCCATCCCGCGCGATCGTAAGAGGAGGATGTCGAAGCAGTTGGGAGAGTCCCCTGTATGGCGATTGGCGAATTCTTCGACGTCGCCTTGGGTGAAGTAAAGTCGGTCCGGGTCAAGCGTGTCGAGATAGAGGTCAAGAATACGTCGATTCAGATTTTTATCGAAGCGTAAGGCCTCGAAGTGGGTGTCACCCAGCATGATGGTCATGGCCTTACCCACTTCATTAAAGTCGGCAGCGGCCACCACTTGCGAATGGGAGCTGACGAGCATCAGCGCGCATGAGAGAAGGCGACGGGGGAAGGATTTCATCTCTGGTTAGCTAACGTTGCCGCGAAGCCGTCTTTTTCGACGATGTCGCGAGGAGATCGTTATCAGAAAAATAGTGCGCTGGCGAGCAGCGTCCTTAAATTTCGATTTCGCCAGTAAAGGTCACCTCGGCGGGACCGTTCAGGGTGACATTGACGAAGTCGTCTCCGGACTTTTCGAAGCCGATTTCTAGAGTTTCGCCGCCTCGGACATCGACCTTAACAGGGGAGGGTGCTCCTGTGATCAGGTGGTGGTAAAGAGCGCAGGCCACCATTCCAGTGCCGCAGGCCAAGGTCTCTCCTTCTACTCCGCGTTCGTATGTGCGGATGGCGATGTGTCCGGGAGAAAGGACCTCCGCGAAATTGGCGTTGGTTCCAGAGGGTGCAAAGTGTTCGTGATAGCGAATCGCAGCCCCCATTTTCACAACGTCCAACTCTGCCAAGTTGTCAACAAAGGCCACGGTGTGGGGAACGCCGGTATTGACGGAATGGATAGGTCGGTTCAGCCCCTCGACCGATATTTTGAGTTCGGGTTCTAAGTCGATGGGATCGGACATCGCCACCTCCACATTGTCACCTATCAGCTTGGCAGAGAGATTGCCCGCAATGGTATCGAAGCTGACCTCCTCGGTTTCTTGCGGCATGAGGTTAGCGGTGAACCGTCCGAAGCAGCGGGCACCATTGCCACACATTTCAGCTTCGCCGCCATCCGCATTATAATAACGGAAGCGGAAATCGGATTCGCTCTCGCTGGGCTCGGCGGCAAGAAGGCCGTCAGCTCCAATGCCACGATGACGGTCGCAGAGATGAGCGATTTGAGCCTTGGTGAGGTTGTAGGCGAGGTCGCGATTATCGAGGACCACGAAGTCGTTGCCGGCCCCGTTCATTTTTGTGAAGGAAATGATCATGCCCGAATTTCGGGGACTATCCGCAATTTTCAAGTCACAAAAAAGGGAAGGCTGGCAACGAAAGCCGAGATGACCTTCCGCGCCAGCGCATGATTCAATCGATACCGTTGTTAGTTTTCGGAGAGTGTTTGCTTCTTAAGGGGAATCTTGAAAAGTTCGAGGGTGGGTAAAGAGACTCTCACATCATCTTTTACCGATGCGAAGGTTTCGGAATAGTCTCATGTTCATCGCCTTACAGGGGAGTCGTGACCGCTATTAGTCCGTTGCTGGGAGATAGTCTCGAGGCTTGCACTTTTCACCGGGAAGCGTTTGGGTGGCGCCCACATGAGTGATTGCGTTTTACTGTTTGCTGGACAAGGAGCCCAAAAGGTGGGGATGGGAAAAGACTTGGTGGAGGGGAGTCCAATTGCCAAGGACCTCTTTGAGCATGCCGACGAAGTCCTAGGACGTGACCTCAGCAAGATCATCTTCGAGGGGCCCGAGGAAGAACTGACCAAGACTGCTAATTGTCAGCCGGCTTTGTTCGTTCATGGTTTGGCCATGTGGTCGATTCTGAAGGCGGCATGTCCGGACTTGATCCCGAAGGCTGCTGCTGGTCTCTCTCTTGGAGAAATGACCGCTCACACCGCAGCCGGAAGCTTCACTTTCGAGGAAGGGTTGCGCGTGGTTGCGAAGAGAGGTCAGTTGATGGACGAGGCCTGCGCCGAAACGGAAGGCGCGATGGCGGCGATGGTGGGTGGAGACGAGGCAGCAGTCCGCGAACTCGCCGAGGCCAGCGGAGTCGATGTCGCGAACCTCAATGCTCCCGGGCAAATCGTATTGTCTGGCACCGTCGAGGGCATTGACAAGGCTGTTGCGGGGGCAAAAGAGCGCAAAATCAAGTTGGCGAAGAAGTTGAAGGTCGCGGGCGCCTATCACTCGCGCCTGATGGCTGGAGCAGAGGCTCAATTGGGACCAGTCTTGGCGGCCGCCGAGGTAGGAAGCCCGCGCTATCCTGTGGTCAGTAATCAGCGAGCTCAGGCCGTTACCGAGCCTGCCCTGATTCGCGAAAGCTTGGAGAAGCAAGTCACTGGTTCCGTGCGTTGGGTGGAATCGATGAGACTGCTGCGCGGGCAAGGGCACAAACTCTTCATCGAGCTGGGTCCCGGCAAGGTTTTGGCAGGCTTAATGACCCGAATTGACAAGGAGGCGACCATCGAAACTGCGGGTGATTGGGACTCTTTGCAGGCCTTGATCGAAAAAGTGAAATAAGGTGCGATTTTTGATTGCGCGGTGCGAGGAAAGTCCTTAGCTTGCGCGCCCACGCCGATGGAGTGCTTTTCAAGTCCCATTGGTTACTACCGGGAGCGGTAGTTCAGTTGGTTAGAACGCCGGCCTGTCACGCCGGAGGTCGCGGGTTCGAGTCCCGTCCGCTCCGCCACATCCCACCTCAGCTTGCTGGGGTGGGATGTGGCGTTTTTAGGTATAAGCTCGTCGGAGCGCGGAGCACTAGCTCCGCCAATCCTACCATGGGCGAACATCGTTGCGGAGCCAGTGCTCCGCGCTCCCATCAAGGTAGGGTAGTTTTGCCAAAACGACCGTCGGCGAACGGATGGCGGGCAAAGTTCCGGCAGCCTCTCAACAGTCATTCAGAAGAGACCGTTTTTAGGTAAAAGGTCGTCGGAGCGCGGAGCACTAGCTCCGCCAATCCTACCATGGGCGAACATCGTTG